>NZ_AZEZ01000103.1:18481-47105 GCF_001434275.1 Companilactobacillus mindensis DSM 14500
GGCTGAAAAACGCCGACTAAGATTAAGCCACCACTGAGCCATCAGCTTTTGTCCTCCAGACTAGAATTTTCGTTGTTTAGTTGGGATATATAATATTTGACTGAAAATTATTAGTAATATAAATGTGGTTTTAAATATACATATAAGAAGACCGTAATTCCTAAATTAATTAAGAATTACGGTCTATTTTTGTACGATTTAAATTTTTACTGATAAATAATTACTACTTTGATATTTAATTAAATTGCCAATATTAATATCTCAAATCCCAAAATCCTTAAATCCTCTAGTCTGGAATGGAATTCTGGTGGATGCTCAGCCGTGGTAGTATCTTAGCTGGCGTTCTTTGCCAGGTTAGATACAGACAAGCTTAGAGACAATTTGAACTGTAATTGGCTCTAAGTTGCTCTCACAGCGTTCCAGCAATCCACCAGAATTTCATGGAAGACGGCAGTGAACCAGACAACAATGAACCAATAGAAAAAAATCACAACAATTAAATAAATATGATTATGAATACGCTAAAATAGGGAGGTAAAGAATTTTTGGAGGTGAACTTATGACAAAGGTCGTAATTATTACAGGTATTTCGTCAGGTATGGGCAAAGCAGCCGCTTTGTATTTTCAACAACAAAGTTTCGAAGTTTATGGCGGTGCCCGTCGAGTAGAACGTTTAACATCATTGAGTGAACAAGGAATCCATACCCAACAGTTGGACGTGACGGATGAATTGTCGATACGTGGGTTAGTCGATCGAACTATTAGTGAACAAGGGCACGTTGATGTTTTGATCAACAATGCTGGTTATGGAGAATTTGGTCCGATTGAAGAGGTTCCAGTTGAAAAAGCTAAACAACAATTCGATGTGAATTTGTTTGGTGCCGATAGAATTACCAAGTATGTTTTGCCATTCATGAGACATCAAGGCTTTGGCAGAATCGTTAATATTTCTTCAGTTGGCGCTGATATATATAGTCCTTTGGGCGGCTGGTATTACGCTACTAAGGCGAGTTTGAGTATGTGGAGTGATGTGCTGGATTCTGAGGTAAGAAGGTTTGGGATTCGTTCAGTCGTTATTCAACCAGGTTTGACAAAGTCGGAGTGGAGTAAAATTGCCTTTGCCAATGCTCGTAAAAATTTAGCAACTGATTCACCTTACGAAGCATCTTTTGATAAGTTGGAACAATTATTTTCCAAAATCAGCACAGGGGCCACTTCAGAAACTTTGGCCAAATTATTCTATAAGGCAGCGACCGATGTTAAACCTAAACGCCGTTACTTTAATTCAGTTATGGATCATGGAATGGTTACAGTTGCACGGACATTGCCAAGAACTTACAAAGCAGTATTAACAAGATTGATGAAATAATTAGGGGATTAAGATGGCATTTTTTGGATTTAAGGAGATAGATAAACTCACCGAAGTTGATATGGCAATTTATCGTTACATTGTCGATCACGATGAACAAGTTCCATATATGAGGGTACGAGATTTAGCAGAAGGAGCACATGTATCGAATTCTTCGATTATGCGTTTTATTCACAAAATTGGTTACATCAGTTTTCCAGAGTTTAAGGTTTCATTCAAGAGTGAGAAACAAGATTTGATGAATACGGCTGAAGATAATGCTAATTTCGTTACTTTGGATAATTTTCCCAAGGATATTAATCGGACTATCAAATTAGTGGCACATCTCTTGCTGGATGCGGATAATATCGTTTTCGTCGGCATGGGAGCTTCGGGAGCAATTGCGGAATATGCGGCTCGGCAAGCGGCTTCTTTGGGCTTTAACAGTTTTGCTGTTAAGGATCCGTACTATCCGTTGATTCAGCAGTTGAGCAATTCGACGAATAATGTTTTGATCATCGTTTCGGTGTCAGGAAAGACAACAGAATTGGTTGAGATGTTAAATAATTTTACTAATTCCGCGGATACTCAAGTTGCTAGTATTACTGGTAATATTGAAAGCCCTATCGCTAGAATGAGTCGTTATGCACTTACATACAGTGTTCCAGAAACTCGAATTCACAAGTATTATGACTTAACGAGTCAAGTTCCTTGCGTTTACATAGTCGAAGACTTGTTAAAAGAACTTCATAAACAAGATGTGGCTCGTCAATTGCCATAATTTTTTTACATTTCATGGTACAAGGTGTTCCCAAGCTGAAATATCATTCAAGACATGGGTATAGACCACCAAAGCGCTTACAAAGTATTCACTTTTTGTAAGCGCTTTTTTTATACTTGATGAGTAAATTAATTAAGGGGGCACATTTATTATGATGGATAGTTTTAATGCGTTCATGGAAAAACACATCGTACCATTTGCAACTAAGTTGAATGAACAAAGACACGTTGCAGCGGTCCGTGATGCTTTCATGTACACATTTCCAATCACAATGGCAGCTTCAATTGTCATTTTGATAAATAACTTGGTTTTTTCAAAACAAGGTTTTATCGCACAAATTTTATTCTTACCGAAATTTTTCCCACATTTGGAAGAAGCTCAAAAGCTTTTGACATCAGTAACTAACGGGACAATGAATATCATGTCGATCTTCATTGCATATCTGGTTGCTAGAAATTTGGCGAAATACTTCAAGGCCGATGATATGTTGGTCGGTATGACTGGTATTGCTGTATTCATGATTCTTTATACACCAGCTATTATGAAAGATGGTGTTTCATATTTACCTACAACTTACATGGGTGCTCAAGGTTTGTTCGTTGCTATGATCTGTGGTGGCCTTGTCGGGGAATTTTTACCAAAGCTAACACGTATCAAGAAACTACAAATTAAGATGCCAGAAATGGTTCCACCTGCAGTTGCTCGTTCATTCAATGGTTTGATTCCAATCGTGTTCGTTATCATGATTGCTTCTATCTTGAACTACTTTATCCAAATGATCTCACCACAAGGTATCAATGATGTTATTTACAAGACAGTGCAAACACCATTGACTCACATCGGTGTAAATATCTATGGTGTTGTCATTATCGCTATTGTCCAAAACTTACTATGGTTAGTTGGTATTCATGGTCCAAATACTTTGAATGCTTTGAGATCAATTATCTTTACTGAAGCTGATCTAAGCAACCAAACTTACATTAACCTTCATGGCGTTGTTGGTGTTCCTCACCGTGTTACATGGGGAATTCTAAACGATGTCTTTGCTAACATGGGTGGTTCTGGTATGACACTTGGTCTTATCATTGCTATCTTCCTAGTTTCTAAGAGAAAAGATTATCGTGCTGTTGCTAAAATGGCCTTTGTTCCAGGACTTTTCAATATCAATGAACCTTTGATCTTTGGTTTGCCAATTGTTTTGAACCCAATCTTGGCTATTCCATTCGTTCTAACACCAGTTGTTAATATCTTAATTGGATACACAGTAACTGTTGTCTTGAATTGGATGCCGTCGGCGGCTATTGGTATGTCGTGGACCACGCCTGGACCTTTGATGCCATTCTTAGGTACCGGTGGTAATATCGTCGGATTGATCATGGGATTTGTCTGCTTAGGAGTTTCTGTCGCAATGTACTTCCCATTTGTTCTAGCAGCTAACAGAATGGCTGCTCCTGATGACGACGAATCAAAAGAAGAAACAAAAGAAAAGATTGACGAAGGCGCTAAAGCCGAAACTACTGATACAAACTCAGATATGGCTAACGCTTAATAATTATTTATGGATCAATGAGGAGGATCAAAATGACATTAAAAGGACAAGCATTTCCGGACGGATTTTTATGGGGTGGCGCGGTGGCTGCTCACCAACTTGAAGGTGGATTTGATCAAGGTGGCAAAGGGCTAAGCACTGCTGACGTAATGACAATTGGTGGCAACGGTATTCCTAGAAAGGTTACTGACGGCATCGATCCTAACGAATTTTATCCTAATCACAATGCCATTGATTTCTACCACCGTTATCCTGAAGATATTAAATTATTTGCTGAAATGGGCTTCAAGGCTTTTCGGACTTCGATCGCCTGGACGAGAATTTTCCCTAATGGCGACGAAGACCAACCTAACGAAGCTGGTTTGAAATTTTATGATGATATGTTTGATGAGTGTTTGAAATATGGTATTCAACCAGTCATAACTTTATCCCATTTCGAGATGCCATATCACTTAGTTAAAGAATATGGTGGTTGGCGTAGTCGAAAGGTTATCGACTTCTTTGTTAAATTTGCCACAGTTGTTTTCAAACGTTACAAGAACAAAGTTAAGTACTGGATGACCTTCAACGAGATCAACAACCAAACTGATTTCGAATCTAGTCACGCTTTGTTTACTGATTCAGGTATCTTACCAAAGCCTGAAGAAGATAATGAAAAACTTATGTACCAAGCTGCTCACTACGAATTAGTTGCCAGTGCTGAAGCAGTAAAGATCGGTCACAAGATCAACCCTGATTTCCAAATCGGTTGTATGATCGCTATGACCCCAATTTATCCATTAACATCAAAGCCCGAAGATATTCTCTTTGCTCAACGCGCGATGCAAACGAGATTCTGGTTCGCTGATGTCCACGCTAATGGCTTCTATCCAAAATGGTTATTGAACCGTTTTGACGAAAAGAATTTCAACTTGGATATCACTGATGATGATTTGAAAGTACTACGTGAAGGTACGGTTGACTATATTGGCTTTAGTTACTACATGTCCTTTGCGGTCAAAGATACTGGTAAATTGGAATATAACGAAAGCCACGATCGAGTCGATAACCCTTACGTCAAAGCAAGTGAATGGGGCTGGCAAGTTGATCCTGTCGGTTTGCGCTATGCTTTGAATTGGTTCAACGACCGCTATCACTTACCATTATTCATCGTTGAAAATGGTTTGGGTGCAGTTGACAAAAAGACTGCTGACAACAAGATTCACGACGATTATCGAATCAAATACATGACGGACCACATTCGGGAAATGAAGAAGGCTGTATTGCAAGATGGTGTCGACTTGATAGGTTACACTCCTTGGGGCTGTATCGATCTTGTAGCTGCAAGTACTGGTCAAATGTCAAAACGTTACGGTTTTATCTATGTCGACGGCACTGGCTCATTGAACCGCTACAAGAAAGATTCCTTCGATTGGTTCGAAAATGTAATTGAAACTAACGGTGCGGAGATCGAATAAGATGAAAAAGTATATTGGTTTAGATATTGGTGGAACGTCAGTTAAATATGGCCTCGTTGATGAGAATGGGGTAGTTTCCAATAAAGATAGTTTCAAGACTAAAGCTGAAGACAAGGCTGGCTTGTTGGATGATCTAGTTGCGGCAGTCGAAAAAATCAAAGCAATCGATAATTCAGTTGTAGGTATTGGTGTCAGTATGCCCGGTGTCGTTCAAGAGGATGGTTTCTTAACGACATCTGGAGCTGTCAAATGCTTCACTGAAATCAATTTGCGAGAAATTTTGGAAACACGCACAGGCTTGAAAACCAAGATCGAAAATGATGCTAATGCAGCGGCGATTGCTGAAAAGTGGATCGGTTCAGCCCAAGGTATTCACGATTATATCAGTTTAGTTTTGGGAACTGGTGTCGGTGGCGCTTTAGTTATCAATGACCAAATTTATCGTGGGGCTCATGCTCGAAGCGGTGAATTTGGTTGGATGATCGTTGAAGATGATGATATCGATGTCGAAATGGGCAGCTTGAATTTCCGTGGCGCCACAGTTATCGGTTTGATCAGACGTTACAATCAATTTAGCGACCAACCAGTCGACGATGCTCGAGTGATCTTTGAACGGGCTGATAATGGTGAAGTTTTGGCCAAAAATGTTTTGAAGAGCTACTACCACAGTTTGGCTAAAGGTATCATCAATCTAGAAGTTTCCTTCGATCCTGCTGCAGTGATCATAGGTGGTGGAATCAGTAACAATACCGAGTTTATTGAAGACTTGAATGAAGAAATCGAAAGAGTTCGTAAATCGCATAACAGTATCAATCATTTGGACTTGCCTCTAGTTAAGGCGGCTAAGTTGAAAAATGATGCGGGGATGATCGGTGCGGTTTATCAAGTTATTCATGCTTAAATGTAAGATACTTGTTACTTCCCGTCTTCCATGAAATCTCGGTGGATTTGGAATACTGTGAGAGCAACTTAGAGCCAATTCTACGAATTGTCTTTAAGCTTGTCTGAGTCTAACCTGGCAAAGTACGCCAGCTAAGACTCTACCACAGCTGAGCATCCATCGAGATTTCATTCCAGACTAAATAGATTTTCGTTTGTTTTATATTAGTAATATTAAAAGGTCATTCAGTTTTTTATGGATGATCTTTTTTTTTACGATAGTTAATGAAGGTGTCAAAATAAGTGACGCTTAATATCCACAAAATTAGCAGATAAAATTATAAATATAGAGCTTGGAAGATTCTAAAATCGATTTTCTCTTAACTTAGTTATATCTAATTATTTGAATACACAGGTCATCTAGAAACACTAGATGATCTTTTTTGATATATGTAGAAAGAATTGTTTAGTCTGGAATAGACTTCTGGTAGATGCTCAGCCGTGGAAGGGTCTTATGGCGGTACCGTGCCAGGTTAGAGACAGACAAGCTTAGAGACAATTTGAACTGTAATTGGCCCCAAGTTGCTCTCACAGCGTTCCAGCATCTACCAGAAGTTCATGGAAGACGGGAAGTATAAAACAACCAAAATAAATTTGAGTTATTCGTTTTTCTCCTTTGAATAATTTTATTAATAAATAAAATGTTCGCTTTAGTTGTTATTTCAGACAGTAATGATTATATTTAGAATTGTAAATAATGTGTTTAAACATATCTAAAAAGGAGATGGATAAATATGTTGTTTGGTGTGGATACAAAACCAAATGATGATTGGTGGATTGGTCGTAATGAACCGGATATCCATAACTTAAATAAACTTGAAGCATTGATGTTTCAAGGTAATGGCTATTTTGGTATTCGAAGTACTCTAGAAGAACACTACATGGAAGAGAAGCGTGACATGTTCGTTCTGGGAACTTTTGATAAGTATGAAAACGAAGCAACTGAATTACCTAATTTACCCGATATTGTTAATTTGGAAATCGTAATAAATGGTAAAGTCATGAAATTGAATCACGGCAGCGTAACTCAATATCAACGTGGTTTTAATATCAAAAATGGTGAAATGACTCGTTCGTTTATTTGGAAATATGATGGCAAGGCTTATCGGTTTAAGTTTTGGCGTTTCGTTTCGATGGCAAGACGGCATCTATTTGTGTCTAAAGTTGAAGTTGCGCCACTGGATGACAGTGCTCGAATACAGATCAGATCCGGCATTGATGGGCAACAGACCAACAGTGGGACCCAACATTTAGTTGACGGAACTAAACGGCTTTTTAATGCTCGCTTTATTCAAATGCAAACGCGGACCCAACAATCGAAAGTAAAATTTGCTTTGACTGAATTTCATCGTCTTTGTCTGAATGGAACTGATCTTAATATGAATCCGCGTTTAAAACTTAATCGTCGGCAAATTTATGCCGATTATTCGGTCGATGTGGATAAGGAACAAACTTTAACGATCGTGAAATACGCTAATATTTTTTCAAGCATTGATAAGGACTTAAAAGATAATGTTTCAAAGGATTCGTTGGCTGAATTGGAACAAACGAGTCAACTTTCTTATGACAAGCTTTTAGCTGAAACGACACAAGCTTGGGATGAAAAAGTTTGGCAAAAGAGTTTGATCAAAATCTCGTCGCACAATAATAAACCACAAATTGCCATTAACTTTGCCCGCTATCAGTTGCTGGCTAATACCCCACAAGATTGGCGGATGAATATTGGTGCTAAAGGGATGACTGGCGAAGGGTACAAGGGCCATACATTTTGGGATACGGAAATGTTCATGTTGCCATATTATATTTTGACTTTGCCACAATATGCCCACGATTTATTGAAGTATCGGTATTTAGGTTTGGTAGGTGCCAAGAAGAAGGCTCATGAAAATGGCTATCGTGGTGCCCAATATCCTTGGGAAGCTGCATTGCCAGAAGATGCTGAATCTGCTCCAATTTGGGGCAATGCCGATATCGTAACTGGCAAACCGATGAAAATTTTATCTGGTTTCATTGAGCAGCACATTACTAGCGACGTGGCTTTTGGTGTGATGCAATATTTGCAGGCGACTGGCGATAAGACTTTTGCACATGAGATGGGCTACGAGATTGTTTTGCAATGTGCTAAATTCTGGGCTAGCCGTTTGGAATGGAACAGTCAGAAAAATTATTACGAAATCACCGATGTCATTGGTCCCGATGAATACAAAGAACACGTTTCAAATGACGCTTACACGAATTATATGGCGCACTGGACGATGAAATGTGGGGCTGATATTATTGCTGATTTACGTCAAAATGATCCCAAGGATTATAAGCGGCTGAACGAAAAAATTGGTTTGGAAGAGTTATATAAAGCCTTGATTCAACGGGCAAGTATGCTGTATGTTCCTAGTCCCAATGAACAATTAGTCATTCCTCAGGATGATAATTATCTTTCTTATAAAAAGATCGATGTGACGAAGTATAAAAATTCTGAGAAGGATAAGGAAGATGTCTCGGAGATTTTTAAGGATTTTGATTTGAAAGAATTGGATAAAATTCAAGTAACCAAGCAACCAGATGTTTTATTGCTGCTGTTACTATTTGAAGACAAGTTTTCGAAACAGATCATCAAAGATAACTGGGATTATTACGAACCTAAGACGACGCATGACTCCTCGTTATCGTATTCGCCACATGCAATCTTAGCGAATGACTTGGGACTTTACAGCAAGGCTTTTGAATATTACGAAAAAGCCTGCCAAGTCGATCTAGGAACTAATCAAGAATCTTCAGTCAAAGGTACACACATCGGTAGTTTGGCTGGAATATGGAATGTAGTTATCGAAGGCTTTGGTGGCGTGCGTATTACTGACAAAGGCTTGAGAATTCAACCGCACATTCCTAAATCATGGCAGTCATTGGAATTTTCAATCATTTGGAAAAATACTAAAATAAATATTTTTGTCTCTCATAAGTATTTTTCGGTAATGTCCAAGAAAAAAATAAAATTTATTTGTCATGACCATATTTATCAAGTGGAGCCTGATGAGAAGCTGTTGATTGAGTTTTGAGCGAGAAATCAATTCTTAAAAACAATTAGAAAATCTAATTTATTTTTAATTTTTATGTTGAAAATAAAAATTGGTGGTGTTATTATCTTTTTCATAAATTATTTTTTTTCTAATAAAGGGAGACAGTATTATGACAGAGACAAAGAAAGTAGTATTAGCATATTCAGGCGGATTGGACACATCAGTTGCGATTCCGTGGTTAAAAAATAAAGGATACGACGTCATTGCATGTTGTATCAACGTTGGTGAAGGAAAAGATCTTGAGTTTATCAAGAACAAGGCAATCGATGCCGGTGCGGTTGATGCAATCGCCATTGATGCTTTGGATGAATTCGCTGATGATTACGCATTAGTAGCTTTACAAGGACATACCCTCTACGAAGGTATCTATCCGCTTCTCTCTGCTTTATCCCGACCTCTTATTAGTAAAAAATTAGTAGAAATTGCCCAAGAAAATGATGCAGTTGCCATCGCCCATGGCTGTACCGGAAAGGGAAATGATCAAGTCCGTTTTGAAGTTGCCATCCACGCTTTGGCACCAGAAATGACAGTGCTTGGCCCAGTTCGTGATTGGCACTGGTCACGTGAGGAAGAAATTGAATACGCTAAGGAACACAATATTCCAATTCCTATCGATTTGGATTCACCATATTCAATTGATGCCAATATTTGGGGACGTGCTAACGAGTGTGGCGTATTGGAAGACCCATGGAATGAAGCACCGGAAGATGCTTTTGACATCACTAATCCAATTGAAAAGACACCTGATGAACCAACAAGTATCGAAATTTCCTTTGAACACGGTGTTCCAGTGACACTTGATGGCGAAAAGATGAAATTCTCTGATATGATTCAAGAATTGAACGTCATTGCCGGCGAAAATGGTATCGGTAGAATCGATCATATCGAAAACCGTTTGGTTGGTATCAAATCACGTGAAGTTTATGAAACACCAGCTGCAGCAGTCTTGTTGAAAGCTCACAAAGAACTTGAAGATTTGACTCTTGAACGTGATTTGGCTCACTTCAAGCCATATATCGAAAAAGAATTGAGTGACACGATCTACAACGGACTTTGGTTCTCACCATTGATGGATTCATTGTTGGCCTTCTTGCACGAAAGTCAAAAGACCGTCAACGGAACCGTCAAACTCAAGTTGTTCAAGGGTACTGTTTGGGTTCAAGGACGTAAGTCACCAAACTCACTTTACGACAAGGATTTGGCTACTTATACTTCAGCCGACTCATTCGACCAAGAAGCAGCACAAGGATTTATTAAACTTTGGGGACTTCCAACACAAGTTTCCGCTCAAGTATCTGCTAAGGCTGCTCAGAAAAAAGCCACAACTGACGATGAAAATGCTGGAGTGAATCAATGAGTACTGACAAACTGTGGGGTGGAAGATTCTCCGCTCAAGCCGACTCTTGGGTAGATGAATTCGGGGCTTCAATTAGTTTTGATCAGATGATGGCTGATGAAGATATCACTGGTTCTTTGGCTCATGTCAAAATGTTGCAAAAGACTGGTATCTTGAGTGCCGAAGATGTTCAACAGATCGTGGCTGGATTGGAAGACATCCGCCAAGATCTTCATCAGAACAAACTTCATTTCACAGTTGAAAACGAAGATATCCATATGAATATTGAAAGTATTTTAACTGATCGAATTGGACCTGTGGCGGGAAAACTGCACACGGGACGTTCTAGAAATGATCAAGTGGCGACTGATTTTCATCTCTATGTGAAGAATCGTTTGCCTAAGATCATCGATGAGATCAAGACGATCCAAAAGACTTTGGTCAAACTTGCTTCTGAGAATGTCGAGACGATCATGCCAGGATATACTCACTTGCAACACGCTCAACCAATTTCTTACGGTCATTACTTGATGGCTTACTATTCGATGCTCAAGCGTGATATTGAGAGATTCGAATTCAATTTGAAACACACCGATATTTCACCATTAGGTGCAGCAGCTTTGGCCGGAACGACTTTCCCGATCGATCGTCAATTTACTGCCGATGAATTGGGATTTGCGGCCGTTTATAACAATTCCTTAGATGCTGTTTCTGACCGTGATTTTGCCTTAGAATTTTTGAGCAATGCTTCAATTCTGATGTTGCATCTGTCTCGCTTCTGTGAAGAGCTCAGTATGTGGGTCAGTTATGAATTCAACTATTTAGAATTGAGCGACAAATATACCACCGGCGGTTCCATCATGCCTCAAAAGAAGAATCCTGATATGGCGGAACTGATCCGTGGTAAAAGTGGTCGAATCTTTGGACATTTGTTCGGACTGCTTTCGACAATGAAATCTTTGCCATTGGCTTATAACAAGGACCTTCAAGAAGACAAAGAAGGCGTCTTTGATACTGTCAAAACTATTCTGCCAGCTTTGAGAGTTTTCAATGGAATGGTTGCAACTGTCAAGGTAAAGAAGGATAATATGTACAAGGCAACTACGCATGACTTTTCAAATGCTACTGAGTTAGCTGATTATCTAGCCACCAAGGGAATTCCATTTAGACAAGCGCATGGTATCGTTGGCGAGCTAGTATTGAAAGGTTTGCAGACTGGTAAGAATCTTCAAGATATCACAATGAGTGAATTTAAAGAGATTTCACCGTTGATCGATGAAGATGTTTACCACGTTTTGAAACCGGAAGTAGCCGTCGAGAGAAGAAATTCGTTCGGTGGAACTGGTTTTAAACAAGTCGAAGCGCAGATCGATCAAGCTAAGAGAGAATTAGCTGAATAAAAATTAAACTCCAATGACCGAGAGAAGGTTGTTGGAGTTTTTTTGTGTTGGGGTTGGTTGGTTCACTGCCGTCTTCCATGAAATCCCGGTGGATTGCTGGAACGCTGTGAGAGCAACTTCGAACCAATCTTTCAGATTGTTTTGAAGCTTGTCTGGCCCTAACCCGGCAAAGTACGCCAGCTAAGGGCCTACCACGGCTGAGCATCCACCGGGATTTCATTCCAGACTAGATGAGTTAAATATTATTTGGCAATAGTCATATTGTTAGATAAGTTTCCTATCCATATCATTAATAAAAATGAATATAAATATGTGTTTAGATACACAAAAAGCAGACTACTCAGTTTATTTGGATAGTCTGCTTTTTTAATCGTAAAACTCGTATGGATAATATAAATATGAATTTCATATTTTAAATCTCTAGTCGGGAGTGAGAGCAATTCGGGGCTCAGCCGTGGTATTTTCTTAGTTGGTGATTTTTACCAACTTAGAAAACTGCTCGATTTGGAAACAATTTTGAACTTTAAATTGGTTTCAAACGAGCTCACAGCGTTCCAGCCCCGATATTGCCGAACGGACGACGGCAGTGAACAGTCAAACAATCAATCTTAAAGCTTTCTAAGATTTTCTTATATTAACCTTATTCAATCATCAAGACCCTGACCCTATGCGGATGCTATAACTTATATATGCTTTTGAACAAGCAATTAACGCAATAGAGGTGACGCTTTGGCAGAGGCAAAGAAGAAGAAAAAATATTTACATGAAGTTGACTTGATGCGAGTTATTTTTATCGGTGGCGTGTTGTTGAACCATACGACCACAGCCTTTAAAAATAATGTTGGCAATGGCTCAGGTAGTGAGTTGTTTTTGGAAGCAAGTCATTTGGCCCTTCATTTTACTCGAATGGGCTTCATGTTTATGACCGGCTTGGTGCTGGTCCTTAATTATTACCATAAAGAAAATCATTGGTTCAGTTTTTGGAAGAAACGCTATATCAGCGTTGGAATTCCCTACATTGGTTGGAACGCTATCATCATGTGGTTCGCTACGATCAGTGCCGGAGTTGCCTTGAATTGGCCGAATTATTTTAAAGATTTAACTGACGCAATCATTCACGGGAATCGCTATTACATGTACTACATTCTCGTTACTTTCCAACTCTACTTGATCTTTCCTTTGATCGTTTACTTATTCAAAAAATTACCAGATCATCACGTGGCAATTTTGGTAACCAGTGCCGTTATTCAATTATTATTGATGATCGGCATCAAATATTGGTTGCCAGGAGTTGATCGAAGCGGTTGGTGGTACTTATTTAGAGCTTACGGAATGAATGTCTTGGTTTATCAATTCTACTTCATCGCTGGAGCCTTCGTAGCTATTCATTACGATGAAGTCGACAGATTTATTGAGAAATATCACCGGATGATTGGTTGGACGACATTAGTTCTCTCGATTGGAACGGTAGCCTTATTCTTTGGAAACTTAAATATTTTGAAGTTAAGCATGTCCGCAACTGAATCAGTTCACCAGCCATTTATCTTCATTTACGATATCTTCATGATTACCTTTGTCTTTTGGATCGGACGTCAATATGCCCACGCTCGAAACCATGGACTGCCAAATTGGTTAGATCGAATGGTTAAAAATATTTCCAAAGTTTCCTTTGGGATTTATTTAACTCAGACGATTCCACTCACGTTATTATACGGAATCCTTTCACTGATCAAAGTTCCCTCGGTCGTCATGTTAATGTTACTGCCAGTAGGATATGCATTTGTACTCGGTGGAGCATTCTTAATCTCATGGTTCTGCTACAAAGTCGCTCCATTTGGCGTCTTGATTGGTAGACCACAGTGGCACTTAAAAAAAGGAGTAAAACAAAATGTCAAAAATAACAAATCAATTAAACAAGCAGTTAGTGAATAATATTAGTGAAAATGTCATTAAAGACGAAAAATTGAACCGTTGGTACACAGGAGCTGATTTTGCGGACGATGTTCGTTTGATCAGAGAAGAATTACTCGATCTACACGTTGGTTTAGGCGATGTCGTCTTGGTATGTTTGCCCAATACGGCCGCTTATCCGGAGATCACCCAAGCTATTTGGGAAGTTGGAGCAGTCATGCATCCGATTGCTGCCACGACGCCAGAAGTTGAATTACAACAAGAATTGGCTGAACACGATTATGTAGCTTCAATTGTTGGCGGAGAATTAGTCGATGCCGTCTTGGATGACCGTTTAGCCATTGTAACGGCGTTACATTTAAAAACATATCCGTTGCTTCACATCATTCGTGACCGCAAATTGATGGGAAATGATGCCGCAGTGCCCCAAGAGGACGATTTGGCTTTAATAATGAATACGTCTGGAACGACCGGCAAGCCTAAACGAGTTGGTTTGACTCACCGATTATTATTGAACGGAGTCGAACACGATATAGAAAGTCATAAAATGACTGCTTCAGATACAACCATGGTCGTAATGCCGATGTTTCACATCAACGCTCAAGCGGTCGCAATTTTATCAACTAGATTATCCGGTGGAAAAATCGTCGTAGCTGAGAAGTTCAGTGCTTCCAAATTTTGGCAACAAGTTAAGGATAACCATGTGACTTGGGTCTCAGTCGTACCAACGATTATTAATATTTTATTGATCAATCAAAAGGCCAATGAAAATTACTCTGATGATATCAAATTACGTTTTGTAAGATGTTCATCATTTGCTTTACCACTCGATAAATTAACTGCTTTTCAAACACGTTTTCACACTCAGATTTTGGAAGGCTACGGCATGACGGAAACGGCCAGTCAATGTACAATCAATCCGTTCGATAGTCCCAAAGTTGGTTCAGCCGGCAAGCCCTTTAAAACTGATGTAGCGATTATGCTCGATGGCAAAATAACGCATGAAACTAATCGAATCGGTGAAATCGTTGTCCGTGGCGATCACGTGATCAATTCATATATGGATCCTCATCCAGATTCCTTCAAAGACGGCTGGTTCTTAACTGGTGATCTAGGTTGCTTGGATGATGACGGCTATTTGTTCGTTGAGGGACGTAAGAAAGACATCATCAATCACGGTGGTGAAAAAGTTGCACCTGCACAAGTTGAAAATTCATTGAGTCAGCTAAATTTTATCAAAGAAGTTTCGGTGATTGGAACACCAGATACCTTGTATGGTGAGGCTGTGACAGCGGTAATTATTACTCAAGGCAATCAAGATGAAGAATTGGAACGTCAAAAAGTTATCGCTCACGCGAAAGAGACCTTAGCTAATTATGAGCAGCCAACCCGCATTTTTTTCGTCGACGATTATCCAAGAAATGCGACCGGTAAAGTTATCCGTTTAAAATTACGTGAACAAATTATGTCGTCCTTAGTAGGGAGAGTCGGATGAGTAAAAGACAAAAGAAATTTAAAAAATTACTGATTAGTGTAGTTTTAGTATTCTGGGCCGTGATTGCGGTTTATGGATTCAAGCAGACCGATGCCGGTGCCGCTAGTTCTGATTTACAAACCGTGACGATCGGTTATCAAAAAGGTGATCCATTCGATATTGCTAAACAACGTGGCGAATTCGCTAAAAAGATGAAAGCTAAAGGCTATAAAGTTGTTTGGAAAGAATTCCAAGATGGTAACTCGTTGATGCAGGCTTTGAAGGCTGGAAGTATCAATTATGCTAGAACCGGTGATACACCGCCAGTTTCAGCTCTTTCGACCGGAACCAAATTGACTTATGTCGCAGCTGGTTCATCGAAGGCCAAAGGCTCAGGAATCTTGGTAAACAAGTCTTCAAGTATTTCCTCAATCAAAGATTTGAAAGGTAAGAAGGTCGCTTATACTAAAGGAACCAGTTCCCAATACATGTTGTTGGCCGCTTTGAAGAAAGCTGGTTTAAGTGCCAGTGACATTACTTGGGTCAATATGGATCAATCCAGTGCCAGTGTGGCTTTCTCGAAGGGAAAAGTTGATGCTTGGGCAACTTGGGATCCATACACTTCTCAAGCTGAGATCAACCAAAATGCCAAATTATTGACCAACGGCGTTGGTATTACTAACAACCGTGATTACATTTTAGCTATGCAAAGCTATGCCAAGGAAAACACCGAAGTATCTAAGTACTTGATCAAGTATTTGGAAGAGGATATGCAATGGGCTAATAACAACCATAGCGAACTCATAACGATGATGAGTAAGTCACTCAAGGTTTCTAAATCAGTCGTTAAGAAGATGGTTGAGCGGAGAACTTATGGTATCAGTGCAATGAACAGTACTTATGCCAAAGAGGAACAACAGATTGCTGATCTGTTCTATGAAGAGAATTTGATTGAGAATAAAGTTACTATTAGTGACTCAGGAGACTATAAGTCTTAATTGTTCACTGACGTCTTCTCACTTATTTTTATATTGGTAGTATTGAAGCATTAGATTCTAATAAATAAAAATGGGTCATCCAGTTTTTAGGGATGGCCTATTAGTATGTCTAAATAATTGTATGTAATCAAAATTCAGAAAAAACCTAATTTAATCAAGAAATTCTTTTTTCGTGTTGTGGAAAATATTGATAGGACGGAGTTTTGCATGGGGATTTTTGGTATTATTTGAATTACGGTAACAATGCAACTGGCAGTTTCTATTCAAAAATCTTTGATCAGCATAGAATCTTAATTAATCAGGAGGATTCAAAATGAATTTAGGGGAACAATTGCAGAGACAACGAAAATTACATCATATGTCACAAGATGAATTGGCTGATAAACTTGGCATTTCTAGACAGGCTGTTTCGAGATGGGAGAACGGTGCTACGTTGCCTAGTTTTTATAATGTTTTGGCAATCAGTGATCTATTTCATATATCTCTTGATGAATTGATAAGAGGAGACGAATTACTGATGGAAAAATTAGAGAATAGTAATCAAAGGAAAGTGCCATTTTTACATACAGGATGGGGAGCTTTTGTAATCAGTATTGTATTGGCGTTGATTATTTGGGGCATATCCAAATGGTTAAAATTTTACGGGTCAGATGACTTCAATTTCTATTATTGGATAGTAACTATTTTAGGTATCGTCGGATTATTGATGAATTTGGAATGGCGCGGGATTGGCCGTGAGTTTAAACGAAATATTAATCGGAAGACGATTATCTGGATCATTATTATTCTAACGGTTTATATTTTACCAAGGATAAATTACATATTCTTAGGTAAAATGTAGATAGATACTATAACGATACAATAACGGTTGGTGTTTAGTTTACATCGACAATAGCAACCATCAGGTTCTGTGAAGTTCGTCCAGCAGCTCGTAGAATCGTAAGTAATCAAGGGGGAATATCAAAATGAAAATTGGGGAACAATTACAAAAGCAGCGTAAGGCACACAAGATGTCGCAAGATACTTTGGCTAAAGAATTACATATCTCAAGACAATCAGTTTCGAAATGGGAGAATGGTGCGACTTTGCCCAGTTTTAGTAATGTTATCGCCATTAGTGAATTGTTTGATATTTCTCTTGATGATCTTATCAAAGGAGACGTGGAACTTATGGATGAATTGGAAAGCAAAAGCAGATGGATGTCAAAGACTAAGTGGATTGTTGTTGTGAGTGTCGTTAGCGCAATTATCGCCGTTATGATTATGAGAATTTTAAAGATAAAATGGACGAACATTGATGCCTTTATGGGGCTCCCACAGTTAATAGCCTTGATTGGATTACTTGTAAGTATCAAATGGAAAGATTTTGATAAAATTCTAAGCAAGAAAGTCATTATTTGGGGAACGCTTTGGATTCTGTTCTGCTTAATACCAATAATCAATGATATGGATGCCGGGTTCTGGGCTGGGTTTAATGGTCATTAGGCAAATACTCAGAAGTTAAGCGGTTTGTTCCACTCTCTATGTTTGTGTATATTTAGTTTACAGAGCAGGTGCAACCGCTACGTTCTCGTCAAAATTCTATAACGCGTTTAGAATTATGGTTAATCAAGGAGATGTTACAGATGAAAATTGGAGAGCAATTACAGAAGCAACGTAAATTACATAATATGTCCCAAAATGATTTGGCCGATAAATTGAAGTTATCGCGTCAGTCAATTTCAAAGTGGGAGAACGGAACGACTTTACCCAGTTTTGCCAATGTGATTGCCATCAGTGAACTATTTGATGTCTCCTTAGATGAATTGATCAAAGGTGATGAGGCGCTTATGAATAAATTTCAAGACGATAAAATTAGATTCAGTAAGACGGAAACCATTTTTACGGTAGGAACAATATTAGTTTTTGCCATTCTAGCGTTTATTTATAGTAATGGTATTTCGATGGCAAGTATCGACGATTTGATGTCGGGGTGGTGGTTCATTATTTTCATTTTCTTCTGCTGCAATGTTAAGTGGAAAACCTTCAATCAGAGTCTGAACAAAAAGGCAGTTTTCTTTGGAATTTTATTAGTGGTTTTTTATCTTAGTTCCAGCCATAATGCATGAGGTACCAGACTTCTTGAAGGGTATAGATGAAGGCATTAAAGAGATGCCTTACAAATATTAGAGAATGGATTATTTTTTTGATTTTGGTTATATACAATTATTTAAATACAGAAAACAGGTCATCTAAAAAAGTGGATGACCTGTTTTAATGCAATCATTTACTGAAATAAAAAATTGTTTAGTCTGGAATGAAATCTCGATGGATGCTCAGCCGTGGTAGGGTCTTATCTGACGTATTTTGTCAGATTAGAGCCAGACAAGCTTCAAAACAGTTCGTAGAACTGGTTCGAAGTTGTTCTCACAGCGTTCCAGCAATCCATCGAGATTTTATGGAAGACGGGAAGTGAAAAGGTAACCAAACTTCAGAAAAATCCAAAAATGAGTTGTGACCTCTATTTTTACTTGATCCGTTTATCCATAATTGAGCGCAAAGCTTTTTCTCTTAGTGAAACAGCATCGACTTCATTTTGTCTTTCATAACCATGAATCAATACTTCACAGACGTATAACTGTGATAATTGGCCGGCTAGTGAGCCACCGTTTAGGAATTCTTCGATTGAAGTTCGTAACGTTATATCACTGATTTGGGCGATGGAAGATAAATTATTATTGGTGATGGAGACGATTTTGGCACCATTTTTTTTGGCAATTTGGAGTGAATCGTAAGTATCCTTCGTTTCACCGGATAGTGAAATTCCGATTACCAAATCATCATCAGACATCATCGCGGCCATTTGTGATTGGAAGTGAGAATCAGTCTCGGCTTGGACGATCAGGCCAACACGTAACAACATTTTGGAAAAGTCACGGCCAATTTCTCCCGAGTGGCCAACGCCAAAAATATACAGTTTGCGACAATTTGAAATCATAGACACGGCTTGGTTAAGATCTTTGGGATTGATAAGTGAGGCGGTATCTTTGATAGTTGTGATCAAGTGATCGGCAATGTCGTCATAATAATCGTGGCTAGAATCGACACTATTTTCTTCCAACTCAATTTTAGCTAAAGCAATCTTCAAATCATTAAAACCAGAAAAACCTAATTTTTTCGAAAAACGTACGATGGTGGCATCACCCACATTGACGTTTTTTTTAATTGTCTCCATAGTTCCGTAAATAACTTCTTTTTCGTTATTCATAATATATTGAGCAATTTTTTTCTCTGATTTAGTAAGGGTATCGTACTTATTTTTTATTAAATTATCGATATTCATCTTGGGACACACTCCAATTGATTTCTCTTAATAATTATACATTTTAAATCCTGATTTTAGAAATTTAAAAAGAAAGGGTTTACAAAAAATGAAAATGGGCTTATATTGCTTTGTGGAGAATATAATCCTAATTAATTGATTTTGGAGGAAAAATGAAGAATGAATAAAGATGAGTTTATCAAACAAGTAAAAGGCGGTTTGATCGTTTCATGTCAAGCATTGCCAGGGGAACCACTTTACACAGAACAAGGTGGCATCATGCCACTGATGGCTGTGGCAGCCAAAAGAGCAGGTGCAGTTGGGATTCGCGCTAACTCAGTTCGTGATATTAAAGAAATTCAAGCGGCAGTTGATCTACCAATTATCGGTATCATCAAAAAGAATTATCCGCCAGAAAAACCATTTATCACGGCAACGATGAAGGAAGTCGACGAACTTCACGAAACTGGAGTAGCTGTGATTGCTTTGGATTGTACTTTACGCAAACGTCATGATGGGAAAACGGTCGCTGAATTTATCAAAGAAATTAAAACCAAATATCCGGATCAATTGTTAATGGCTGATACTTCAATCTTTGAAGAAGGGAAAGAAGCTTACGAAGCTGGGGTTGATTTTGCGGGGACGACCTTGAGTGGCTATACCGAAGAGAGCGTTAAAACTGATGGTCCCGATATCAAATTGATTCAAAGCTACATTGATGCCGGTATTCCAGTGATTGCGGAAGGTAAGATCCACACGCCAGAACAAGCTAGAAAGATTCAAGATATGGGAGCTACTGGAATCGTCGTTGGCGGTGCAATCACACGGCCAATGGAAATTGCACAACGTTTTATCGGGGCACTTAATTAAAAATAAGGGGTAGATAAATATGTTCAAGAAATTTTCACAGTTAGGAAGAGCCTTCATGTTGCCGATTGCTATCTTACCGGCAGCTGGTCTTCTTCTAGGTTTGGGTGGCGCCTTAACTAATGACGCTGCCGTTAAAGCATATCCGTGGTTGAATGCAGCTTGGCTGCAAACGATTTTGAAAGTTATGAGTTTTGCCGGTAATGCGGTTTTCTCAAATATTGCGTTGATATTCGCCGTTGGTCTAGCCGTCGGGTTAGCCAATGGTGATAAAGGTACTGCCGGTCTTTCTGGTGCCGTTGCTTTTCTAGTATACACAGCTACGATTGCCGGATTGATTCAACTGTTCTCTCCTAAAGGAACGACAGTCGATACTGGTGTTGTTGGTTCGATCGTTATTGGTGGTATGGTTTCATATTTGCACAACCGATATCGGAAAATTGAATTGCCACAGTTTTTAGGATTCTTTGGTGGATCAAGATTTATTCCAATTATTACTTCTTTTGCAGCAATTTTTATTGGCGCTATTTTTTACATGATCTGGCCTCCAATCTAAAACGAAATGATCGTTGTCGGTCATGCTATCGCTAAGATGGGAAGCATTGGTACTTTCTTGTATGGCTTCTTATTACGTTTGTTGGGTGCCGTAGGATTGCACCACACAATTTATCCATTATTCTGGTATACATCACTTGGTGGAACGGCTTCAGTTGCCGGTCACACGGTAGTTGGTGCTCAAAATATTTTCTTTGCCCAACTAGCTGATCCAAACCACGTTGGTTTATTCACATACGGAACTCGTTTCTTTGCTGGTCGTTTTGCAACTATGATGTTTGGTTTACCAGCTGCTGCTTTGGCTATGTATCGTTCACTTCCAAAGAAAAACAGAAAGAAGAACGGTGGTCTTTACTTGAGTGGTGGTTTGACATCATTCTTAACTGGTATTACAGAACCACTAGAATATACTTTCTTATTCGTAGCTCCATGGTTGTATGTTATTCACGCCTTTCTTGATGGATTATCATTCTTCTTTGCCGATATTATGAATATTAGAATTGGTAACTCCTTCTCAGGTGGTTTGATCGATTACTTACTATTCGGTGTTTTACAAGGTAAGGATAAAACTAATTGGCCAACAGTTCTCTGGTTCGGATTGATCTGGGCCGTTGTCTATTATGTAGTCTTCAGATTCTGTATTACGAAGTTCCACGTTGCTATTCCGGGCATGGAAGATGATGATAGCGACAGCAATGCACCTTCTGAAAGCAAAGCTGATAAAAACTCTAGTTTACACGCACAATCGCAACAAATTATTGATGCGCTAGGTGGTTCAGAAAACATTCAAAGCGTTGAAGCCTGTGCAACTAGATTAAGAATTGCGGTCGATGATAATACTAAAGTTGATAAACAAGTGTTGAAAGATTTAGGAGCGACAGCCGTCTTAGATGTTAGCGGTGGTTTGCAAGCCGTTTACGGTGGTAAAGCTGACCTTTATAGTCAGGAAATCAATGGTATTTTAGGAACTGATGAATAGGAGCGAAAATTATGGGATTATTTGGATTTGGAAAGAAAAAAATTACCGAAACATTGTATGCTCCGGTAATTGGTAAAGTACAAGCTTTAGAGAATGTCAGTGATCAAGTTTTCGCTCAAAAGATGATGGGAGAAGGATTTGGCGTCGTACCAAGTGAGGGTAAAATCTATTCTCCAATCGAGGGGACGGTTACTTCAGTTTTTAAAACTAAACATGCAATTGGCTTCAAAACGCCGACTGGTTTGGAAGTCATGGTTCATATGGGACTTGATACCGTTGACTTAGAGGGCAAACCATTTGAAATTTTGGTCCAAGAGAATGATCAAGTAGGAGTCCATACGCCAATTGCTAATATGGATCTCCAACAAGTGAAAGATGCGGGCAAAGATACCGTAGTTTTAACAATCATCACGAACACGGCCAATAAAGTAGACAATGCCGATTTAAAAGTTAATGATTCAACTGAGATAAACGATGGATCAGAAGTGATGGTTGCCACGATTAAATAATAAGTTTCACCCTTCATTTCTTAAATTTAATATAAAAGTACATCAAAAAGGTTCGATCTTGGTTATTTTTCAAGTTTGGTTGTTCATTGTCGTCTTCCATGCCAGACTAAACGGTTTTTTATTTGTTTTACATTAGTAGTATTAAAATCTTAGATCCAATGATTCGATATTTTATTTAAATAAAATAGGCCATCCAGTTGTTTTTAGGGGATGACCTATTTGTGTGTCTAAATAATTGTATATAACTAAAGTTCAGAAAGAGCCGTTTAATTAGAAATTGAATTTTTAGTCTTCATTATCGGAAAAATCAAGCATTGGTAAAGTCATGGCGGGAAAACCACTGGCTGTGGTCATCATTGCTACCATGGGGCGAAGATAAGACAATAAAATCGAGGCACCTTCGTTTTGTAGTAGTTGTAGAGCCTCGTCATCGGATAATTGGTCAGATACTTGAAACAGAGTCATGATTCGGCCTGTAATTTGGTAAGGCGCGTTGTCATCGTCGTTGTTTAAGAAAACTGTTAAGTAAACGGGGATATCATCGTTAAAATCAATCTCTGTGGTATTGGGCATTTCAACTATCGTGTTGATGTCGGAACTATCGGTTGCATTTTCAAAATCAAAGTCGTCATTCACTTCAAAATCGAACTTGAGAACTGTGGGATCTTCAAACTGTAAATACTTACCTTGGGCATTCATAATTCTACTCCAGTCATTTTCCCCAATCGTATCATTCCATCAGTAAAAAAGCATTATTATACAAACGTTTGGCCAATCTATTTTTTAATTGGCATTTCCAAACGTAAGACAGCCGAAGTGGCATTGGAAAAACGAATATCTTCGCCCAAATTTATTTCCCAAAGTTGGTCGGTCACTTGAAGATTGTGGTCAGTAATATATTTTTTTAGAACAGTTAGGCCATGGTGGACATTTTTGGCATTATTGTCGGTATCGCTGTTTACGTCAACCGCAATATATTCCCCAGCTGGACGTTTGATAGTCGAAACTAATTCGTCGTTTACAGGTAGACTGGATTCTTTGATCAAACTGAAAATTGAATGATCGAACAATTCTAAGTCAATCTTGGGTAGGTCGACCAGAAAACCGGAGCAAGTTCCATTGATACCAGTAAAGTGATCCAAGTGATCGTAGAAAACGGAGAAAGTTTTGGCAATCAACTGGGGTGAGCAATCGTCCAAGTTAATTGATTTCCAGTAGAAAGCTTCCTTATTGACGTGAACGTATGGCTGGTACAAGTGAAAATCGCTACGTTGGGCCATATTCGTCATCCGTTGATTGAGTTGATCGTTTATTTTTAGGAGATCACTGATTTGGTCGTTGATCTTGGATTTGAGATTCATTAGTAATTTATCGGGTGATTCTTTTTTATCAAGCGAACTGACTTGTTTGATCTCATCGATCGATAATCCCAGTTTGCGTAAAGCTAAGATGAATGAAATTTCGTAAAGTTGGTCGTAGTCATAGAAACGATAACCTTCTTCATTGACGTGAGAAGGTTTGAAGAGACTTTTTTGATCGTAAATAATTAATGTCCGACGAGTAGTGTGGGCAAGTTCAGCAAATTCAGAAATCTTTAGCATAAAAATATTTTCCTCTTTCAGTTGACTGTAACATTGGGTCACAGTTTAACATGATTTTTGTAACAGGGAGGTAACAAGATGATTACAATTGTGTATGCACATCCATGGGATGGTAGTTTTAATCATGCGGTACTTGAGGAGACGATCAAAACACTCAAGCAAAATGGCCAAGAATATACGTTGATCGATTTGAATAAAGATGGTTTTAATCCAGTGTTGACTGAATCAGAATTATCAGTTTACGGTAAGAGCGGCTACAAGGACCCATTAGTCGACAAATATATCAAAATCTTAAAAGCAACCGATAAAATAGTGTTTGTCTTTCCAATCTGGTGGATCGGTGCACCAGCAATTTTGAAGGGGTTCTTTGATAAAGTATTTTTGAAAGACAAGATTATCAGTTTTGAGAATCCTAGTATGACTAAAGTTAAGAAAGCTTTGTTGTTGACGACTTCTGAATTAACAACCGATGCTTTGGTCAATGAGTTTACTGATCCAATTAGAGTTTTGAATTATCCAATCAAATCAATGGGAGCTAAAGAAATTCTCTGGCATAATTTTGGTAATATCATTTTGTCTGAAGAGCCTGAGCGAGTTGATTATTTGAATAATGTCAGTGGATTTGTTGAAGAATTATTGTAATAAAAAAATCGAATTCTTAATTGAATTCGATTTTTTATTTATGCAGTTTGTTTTTCTAAAGTAGGCTCTTCCAAGATTTCACCAAGAACTCGATCAGCAACCAAGCCAATTTGACCAACGTTGCGATTCTTAGGACAAGTTTCTTCATAAGAATTAGTCGAGTTCTTCATAACTACGATACGGTCGGCCATTCGTGCAGCTTCTTCAACATCGTGAGTTACGAGGATAGTGGTTAGATTTTGTTTCTGACAAATATCTAAAATCAAATCTTGCATTTTGCGTCTAGTCAAGGCATCCAAGGCACCCAACGGTTCATCCAAAAGTAGAATTTTAGGATCGGTCATCAAGGCTCGAGCCAAAGCGACACGTTGTTTTTGACCGCCGGATAATTGGTTGGGGAAGTGGTTTGCGTAGTCGCCCAATTCGACTAGATCAAGTAGTTGACGAGCATGCGCTTTAGTATTTTTATCTTTTGAGCCAAAAGATAAATTGTCTAAAACGGACATCCAGGGAAGTAGTCGATCCTCTTGAAACATTACTCGCATCAAGGAATCAGTCGAAGAATCGTTGATGGTAACGGAACCGCTAGTTGGTTGTTCTAAACCAGCAATCAAGCGTAACAAGGTACTTTTACCACCACCACTCATGCCTACTAGAGCGATGAATTCGCCTTGTTTGATATCGAGTGAGACATCGTGCAGTGCGGTAGTATTATCATAAATTTTATTAACATTTTTAATTGTAATCATTGAATTATTCATTAAGCATTACTCCTTCCAGTGTGTTGCCAATCTAATAAGAGACTTTCAAAACTCTTGGCAACTAAATCAGAAATTTTTCCAAGAACGGCATAAACGACAATACATAAGACGACGGTTTCCATATCCATGAAGTCTTCGGCGTTGTTAGCCATGTAGCCGATACCCGAACTAGCAGAGATCGTTTCGGCAACGATCAAAGTTGTCCACATAACACCTAGAGCGTAACGGATACCAACTAGGATCTGTGGTAAAGCAGCTGGGAAAATAATTTTGAAAAACATCTGGCTTTTAGTTAGTTGATATGATTTTCCCATTTCGATCAAGTCAGGATCGACGGAACGAATACCGTGAAAAGTGTTGATATAAACAGGGAACATGGTTCCGATAGCGACCAAAGAAATTTTAGCTGATTCGTTGATTCCTAACCAGAGAATGATTAGGGGAATAAGGGCTAAATGAGGGATGTTACGGAACATTTGAATCGAGGAATCGAACAGTAGGCGGAAAGTATTCGACATACCGTTGATAAATCCCAATACAAAGCCGATTCCACCACCGATCAAGAGTCCAACCGTAGCACGGTAAAGACTGATACTGAGGTTCTTAGGTAATTCACCTGAAACCGTCAGTTTAATGCCATCTTGAAGCACAGCCATCGGTGATGGTAAAACGGAACTTGATAGCCAGCCTAGAGTGCTGCTGACTTGCCAGAATAAAATTACGATGATCGGAATCAAAAAGGGTAAAATTTTATCGACTGGCAGGTGAAAATTTTTACGAGTAGTTGTTAAAGTAACCGGTTTTTGCATCGATTACGCCTCCTTTAGCTGTTGACTCACTTCTTGAGCTAGAAGTGTACGTTGAATTTTCCCAGTCGCATTTTTAGGTAAGTGGGTACTGAAAATGTACTTAGTAGGTCGTTCAACAGGTAATAATTGCTCATTTGCTAATTCATTCAACAGAGCTAATTGGTGGCGATGATCGTGACTTAGTTTCTTAGGTACGATAACAGCGGTAACAGTTTCACCATAAATCAAATCAGGAGTTCCAATTACGGCGATTTCACGGATAAATTTCAAGTCGATCAGGCAATCTTCAACAGCAAGTGGGTTAACATTTTCGCCACCGCGGATGATCATTTCTTTACTACGTCCCGCGATATGAAGATAACCAGTTTCGTCTAGTGAACCTAAATCACCGGTCAAAAGCCAACCATCGTGGAAAGCTTCCGGCTGTGGGTCAAGATAATGCGTGATGACATTGTCGCCTTTCAAAGCGATTTGCCCAATCAAGCCATTGCCGAGTTCATTGAAATCTTTATCGAGGATTTTAATTTTCATACCGGTAATGGTACCGACAGTATTTTGTCGTGGTAACTCCAAAGGATTCTGAGCTATTTGACTAGCTGCTTCGGTCATACCGTAACTTTCAATTAAAGGAACCTCAAACCGGCGACTGAATTCTTGATGGATGCTTGGAAGCAAAGGGGCTGAAGCAGTTCGCAGAAACCTAAGATTGTTGTGCTCTGGTTGTTCATCTCTTTGCAAAAGAATCGCAATAATGGCTGGTGTGAGTGAGATCCAAGTTACCATTTCACTACTAACTTCTTTCCAGAAGAGGTGGGCGCTGAACTTGGGACGGAACAATAATTGACCGTGAGACAAGCGGGTTGCTAAGTTGGAAATGACCATCGCATTGATGTGAAACATTGGCATTAAGATAAAAGTTCGATCTTGGTCGGTTAATTTCTCACTGTCGATAACATTGAAAGCACCGGCCAATAACTGTTTATGAGTAAGCCCAACTCGTTTAGGTTTGCCAGTTGTACCAGAAGTGTGCATGATCAAAGCGATATCTTCATCGTCTGGTACTTCGATAGGGTGGTGCGTGTGGACGTCGCGTAAATAAATTTGAACTTCGGGTTCGTGTAAAGTTGTGAGTCGAGGGTGGTTAGTAAACGTATCATTTAAAATCGAAAGTTTCTTAACATCTGAGTTAAGAATGAGAGCTGAATAATTATATTGATCCTCCAGCTCACTGATTTGAATTTCAGTTGAATCGGGGTTTATCGGTTGGACGATAGCGCCAACTTCCCATAAGCTTTGAATCACTAAAGTATAAGTAACGGAATTAGTTAAGCTGACTAGGACGACATCATTTTTGCCGATGCCTTTATTTTGCCAGTAGTTTTTCCAAACGTTTTCTTCTAAGTTAAGTTCGCTGCCGCTGTACCAGTGTTGATTAGCATCTTGCATCAAAGGACGGTTAGCACCAGCGATTAATTGTTGTTGTAGTCTTTCAGTAAGTTCTGACATATGTATTTACCAGAGAGCGGAGCAGAACGGGAATATCTTCGCTCGTTTAGTCCTTTCGTTTGATTGAATAAACATAGTTTACAAGGATTGGTCTTTGGCAACTACTTAGGTTTGATAAGGTTTAAATAAGAATTTCTTAGAAAAGGAGGGGTGGTAGCTTGGTTGTTGGTTCACTGCCGTCTTCCATGAAATTCTGGTGGACGCTGGAACGCAGTGAGAGCAACTTGGAGCCAATTTAAAAATTGTCTTCAAGCTTGTCTGTCTCTAACCTGGCAGAGAAACGCCAGCTAAGAGACACCACGGCTGAGCATCCACCAGAATTCCATTCCAGACTAGAGGGTTTAAGGATTTTGGGTTTTGAGATATTAATATAGGCAGTTTTGTTAAATATCGACAATATGACTTGGTTATAGGTTCACTGCCGTCTTCCATGAAATTCTGGTGGATTGCTGGAACGCAGTGAGAGCAACTTGGAGCCAATTTAAAAATTGTCTTCAAGCTTGTCTGTCTCTAACCTGGCAGAGAAACGCCAGCTAAGAGACACCACGGCTGAGCATCCACCAGAATTCTCATTCCAGACTAGAGTATTTAAGGATTTTTGGTTTTTGAGATATTGATATAGTCAGTATTATTAAATCTTCAATATTTATTAGTAAAAATTTAAACCACACAAGAAAGACCGTAATTCTTAATTAATTTAGGAATTACGGCCTTCTTATATTTAAAACATATCTTTATGTAACTAATAACTTTACTTGAATATTATATATAACAACTAAACAACGAAAACCCTAGCCTGGAGAGCAAAAGCTGATGGGCTCAGTAGTG
>NZ_AZEZ01000103.1:47197-63138 GCF_001434275.1 Companilactobacillus mindensis DSM 14500
TCTACCTCCCAGCTTTTAATTAGACTTCATTAAAAGTTACTTTAAATATACTACCTTGAGGTTGATGATCAGAAACTTCTATCTGACCATTGTTCAATTTTACAAGCTGCGAAACGATCGATAGACCTAAGCCGCTACCTTTGATCTCGGTTGAATGGGACTCGTCAACTCGATAAAAGCGTTGGAAAATTAAATCTTTTTGTTGGTCAGGAATTCCCATGCCGTTGTCGATCACAGCAAGTTGAACGGTTGAAGCAACTTTTTTCACACTCAAAGTGAAAGGAGCGTCGGTAGGAGAATACTTGTGAGCATTGTCCAAAAGGGCTACGATAATTTGTTTCAAAGTATCAGTGTTTCCTTTGATATGTAAATCTGGTTGAATATCCAGTTTCAATTCGTGAGCAATCGTCTTTTGATATTGCTGACCAATTTGTTCGGCAATTTCGGAAAGGTTCTTATTTTCCAAAATCAATTCGGCTCGGTCAGCTCGAGATAGATTGAGTAGATTGGTAATTAAATTTTGCATCCGCAGTGATTCTTCGTCAATAAAACCTAAGGATTCGGGAATGACGTCGGGATGTTTGTCACCATGGCGTTTGATCAAATTGATGTTGCCGCGAATGGCAGCGATAGGTGTCTTCAATTCGTGGGAAGCATTGGAAACAAAGTCGCGTTCACGTTGCAGGCGTTGGTTCTGGGCTTTTAGTAATTCGTTAAAAGCATTACCCAATTCTTTGATTTCTTGGGGACTATCCGGTACTTGTAAAGTTGGTTGGTCGGTGTCGGGGTCTTTGATCGTATTGCGAGTTTCATGGACTAACTCGATAGTTGGAGCACTGAGCTTGGCCGCTAATTGATGAGCCCACCACGTTCCAAAACCTAAAGTAATGAAGGTAATGATACTGATAATGATCAACAAGAGAATCATGCTACTGATCAGACGGTTGAGACTAGCCCACAGTTGGTAAGTGGTGTCGTCGTCTTTTTCCGAATAGAAAAGAAACAAGCCATAGCCTTGAACATAAACGATGTGTTGTCCGGGAAGAATTTTGAATTTACGATTGTTGATAAATTTTTTGGAAGCCGAAGTTGCCATGATCTGTTGACCAGTACGACTTGAAGTAGCAGTGATCGAAGTTTTTTTAGTTTTTACACGGATGACGGTATTTTGTTTAGTGTGGCGATTATTTTGGTTGTTCCAGTGGATGAAACTAGGGATATCGTCAATGTTGGCCCACGATAAACTCATCATTTGGCCACGAGCTTCGTGAACGGTTTGAACGTATTGTTGAACACCGACGACGATTAGTATCAGAGCGCTGATCGACAAGGTGATAATAATGACTAATTTGCGAATCGCGTTGTTGATCAGTTCTTGGTAAGTCAGGGATTTTTTTCTCATTCGGAAACATCCTCAAGTGAGTAACCGACACCTCTGATAGTTTGGATCAGAGGTTTATTTTTTTTGCCATCCACTTTATTGCGCAAATAACCGACATAGACGTCGACGACATTTTGTTGACCGAGGAAATCTTCGCCCCAAACGTTGTCGAGTAATTCATCACGTGTGAAAACTTTGCCGATATGTTGTAGGAAGAAAAGCAACAAGTCGTATTCTCGTCTAGTTAATTGGACGATTTCTTCATTGCGAGTTACTTGGTGAGACTTGGTGTTCAAAACTAAATCGGCCACTTGATAAGTTTGTTCGGGTTCAGTCATGTGTTCGGTACGACGTTTTATAACTCTGACTCGGGCTAGTAGTTCTTCAATCTCAAATGGTTTAGTAATGTAGTCGTCAGCACCATTGTCGAGTCCGGCAACTTTGTCACCGATGTAATCTCTAGCCGTCATGACGATCACCGGTACTTGGTCGTGTTTTCTGATACGGCGCAAGACTTCCATACCGTCGAGTTTAGGTAGCATCCAGTCTAAGAGAATCAATAATAATTCATTTTGATGTTTTTCGTATAGCTCCAAGGCTTCAGCACCGTCGTTAGCAATGATAGTATCGAAATCTTCGAACTGTAATTCTTTACTGACATAACTGGAAAGGCTACGTTCATCTTCAATAATTAAAATTGTATTTTTCATTAACAAGTCTCCATAATGTATTTGATTCTTTAGAAGTAATCATATACTCAAAATATGAAATTTTTTTTATAATTCGTTATTTTGTTGATATTTTTTAGTGAAAAGTTGTCGAAATGCTTATAGGTCAGGTATATTAGTATTACTGAAACAAACTAATACGTAATAATTACTAATTAATGTTACACTACTGAATGATTAGATAGCAAAGGTGAGACATATGGAAAAAGCAATTGAAATTCTCAAAAAAAATAATTATAAAGTAACAAAACAACGAACTGATTTATTGGATTACCTTGGAAAATTTACGGTTCAATACGTTTCGATCAACCAAATCACTAACTATATGCACACCATTTATCCAGGCATGAGTAATAATACAATTTATCGGAACTTAAAAGAATTTGCCAATATCGGTTTAGTTGAATATCAGGAAAAAGATAAAACTTTGGTCAAATATCAATGCGATTTTAAAAACAAGCATCATCATCACTTTGTCTGTACGAATTGTGGCAAAGTTACCGAATTAAAGGCTTGTCCAATTGAATTTTTCACAGATCAATTACCAGGTTATACGGTGGAAGGGCATGCGATTGAAGTCTATGGTCTGTGTGCTGACTGCACAAAGAAATTAAAAACAGCTAAATCTTAATGAGTAATCATGATTCTACGGAATTGTGATTACTCATTTTTTCTATTTATAGGTAGAATTGCTTTTCTGAAATTTGAATTTTTTTATGGCTTTTTTCAGAAACAAAAGCTTGCAATATATCGATTCGATACATATACTTGATAAGCGCGAAAGATAGGTGATAAATATTTACGAATTATTTATTTTAGGACAGTTGATGGATCACCCCATGACTGGGTATGCCTTGCGTAAGGCTTTTACTAATATTGTGGGAGATGCGCAAGCCATTAGTTTTGGGACTTTATATCCCTTGTTGGACAAGCTAGAACAAGCCGGAGAATTAGTTTTGAGTTTTAAAGAAACCGAAAATAAGCGACCACAAAAACTAGCCACGATAACTGCCAAGGGACAAGACCGTTTTAAAGAACTAGCGGCAAAACCAGTAAGTATCAATAAGCAAACTAAGTTGACTTTTTTGATGAAAGTACATTTTCTACACTTATTTGACTATGATTTGCAAGTAAAAGTACTAGAAGATTTTCAAAAATTTTCAACGGATCAAGTTGCTAATCTAAAACGTTTGAAAGATGATTTGGATAATAATCCACACATGGTTCAAGCCGATATTAACGACGGTATGTTAGTCAAAGAATTTCAGATCTCACAGGCCCAAATGCAATTAGCTTGGGTCAACAAGCTTTTACAACAGAGAAAAGGGGAATAGCTATGGATAGCTTTGTTAAGGATCCAAAGATCCAAAAGCATCGTTGGTTGATTTTAGTAGCAGTTTGTATGTTTACATTCATGTCAACTTTGGATGGTAGTATCGTCAATATTGCCTTGCCAATTATGAGCAAGAGTTTGTCGATACCGATGAATCAAGCTGAATGGGTCGTTTCGATTTATTTGATTGTGATCTGTTCATTATTATTATTGTTTGGAAAACTAGGGGACGCTTATGGGAAAATTCGTATTTTCAAAATAGGTTCAGTTCTCTTTACGATTGGTTCACTGATGTGTGGATTCAATTCAGGTTTGGTATTTTTATTGATAGCCCGTGTTTTGCAAGCTGTTGGGGCTGCAATGACAATGAGTACTAATAACGGAATTATTACCGAAGTATTTCCTTTCAACGAACGTGGTAAAGCCTTAGGTACGATCGGTTCCTTCGTGGCCTTGGGTGCGATTGCTGGACCTGGTATCGGCGGATTGATCTTGGCCCACTTGAACTGGGGTTATATTTTTTGGATCAACGTACCGGTTGGTATTATTACAATTTTATTGGGTATGAAGATTTTGCCTAAAGATATTACGATCACTGCCCAAAAGATCGATGGATTGGGTGCCTTATTGTTCTCAATTGTAATGGTAACTTTCTTTGGCGGCATTTTTGTCGGCCAAGAGATCGGTTTTACTAAACCAATTATTTGGTTATTGTTTGCCATAGCAGTTGTTACTTTTATTTTCTTTATCCGAGTGGAATTGCACGTGGAGACACCGATTCTGAATTTACGTATCTTTAAAAATTTGAATTTTACGATCAGTTTATTCTGTGCCTTCCTAATTTTTGTGGCTAACTTCTTCTTTAATGTTATTTCACCGTTTTATTTGGAAAATGCCCGTGGTTTGGCGGCTAATTATGCCGGTTATGTCTTGATGGCTTTTCCAATCGTTCAAGTTATCGTAGCTCCGATTTCAGGGGCTATTTCGGATAAAATCGGACCAGAATTGTTGACCTTCATTGGTTTGATTTTGATCTCGATCAGTCAAGTTGGCTACTTAACAACAACACTTGCTACGCCATTGTGGCTCTTTGTCTTCTTCGTTGGTTTAGTAGGATTTGGAAATGGGATTTTCCAAGCTCCCAACAATACTATTGTTATGAATTCAGTCGATATTAAAGATTTGGGAATTGCTGGTGGAATCAATGCGTTGGCTAGAAACTTCGGAATGATCATTGGAATTTCTTTTGCCACGACCGTTTTGTTCTCGTCAATGAGTCACACGGCTGGACGAACAGTGACATCGTATGAACCGGCTCATCCGGAATTATTTATTTCTGGGATGCACGTAGCCTTTACAGTTTCATTAGTTATTTGTTTAGTGGCAACTGTTATCACCGGAATCAGATTGTTGAATAAAAATAAATAGAACATGAAAAAGTCGACGTAAGTCGGCTTTTTGGTTCTTTTTTAAAGTTGGTTACGTACAATTATTTAGATATACTAATAGGCCATCCAAAAAATCAATTGGATGGCCTTTTTAGTATTGTTTTAAATAAAATATCGAATCATTAGAATCTATAATATTAATTTTACTAATGTAAAACAAATAGAAAACCGTTTAGTCTGGGATTTCATGGAAGGCGGCAGTGAACAATCAGAAAAAGAACCGCTTTTCTTATGTTCTATTTATTTTTGTAAAGAGCTTCGCTTAGGACTGGTCCAAGTTCCGGAACCAAAGCCAAGGATGGTTTTTAAAGCTGGAATGAAAGTCATAACTACGGTAATAGGATTGATCATCCAGTAAAAGAGCATGTAAAGTGGCGCAAAGAGTAAATATTTTAATTTGGCACCCCGATGATCTAACAATAAGGCCGCAATCAATTGCAGACAGCCAGCGATGATTTCAAAAGTTACGAAGATAAATGACATCGTAAAACCGTGGAAAACTCGTTCGTAGTCACCGTGTAGAGCTAGCCAGATCATTGTGATGATGAAAATGACCGAAGTAATTATAAAGAAGAATGACCAGATAATAGAGAGCGTTGAATCGATGAACATCGACATTTGGTAACGTCGTTTGATGGGATGAAAAAGAAATTTTTTCAAGTTAGTTAGCCAAACTTCGGTCCCACCTTGAGCCCAACGTTTCCGTTGTTTGTACAGTTGAGGAATCGATTCAGGGACATTCATGTGAAAGACGATGTTGGGATCGAAACGAGGAATGGCACCGATAGTTTGGTGATCCCAAGCAATACTGATATCTTCAGTCGCCCGGTCTTGTCTGAAACCACCGACATCGATCAGAAAATCTTTTTTGTACAAAGTATTGGCACCACTGTAAGCGTACATTGAATCGTTGATAGAAGTTTGGCTTCGTTTGATAACACCGACGATACTGGAAAATTCGACGGTCTGAGATTTTCCCAGAAGAGTACTGCGATTTTGAACGTCCATATTGGCGGTGACGGCGGAAGTATTCATATCACGGTCGTGAATGAAGAAATTCATGTATTTCATCAAGGCATCGGGTTCGGGAATCGTGTCGGCATCGTTGCTGAGAATATATTCACCTTTAGCAAAGTGCAAACCGATATTGAAAGCATGGGCCTTACCTTTATTTTTGATGATATTGATCGTACGCAGTTTAGGGTATTTAGTCTGCAACTCTTGAATTATCTCTTGCGTATGGTCGGTTGAACCATCGTTCATTACCAAAATTTCATAATTGTCATAATTCAAGTTATCAAATAGGTAGGTAATCGTTTCTTCGATGACAACTTCCTCATTGTGGGCAGGAATCATGATGGTGATCATTGGTTGACGATTTTTGGGTAAGTCTTCCCAGTCAGCGTCATTTTTGTTAGTTTTCAAAAAGCGGTAGCACAGTGAACCGGCAAACCAAAAAAAGGAACCAACGATTGGGTACAGACAGAGAATCAACAGACAAATATTGATGGCAGTAGCAAGTGGGGATGATTCAAAAATATGGTCGATAAAAATAGTTTTCATAGTAACTTGCTCCTTTAGCCAATATCGTCCAAGTCGTGTTGGGCGTATAAGTCTTGAATTTGATGGGTATCTAAATTTTGTTCCGGTTGAACGGTATAAGTTTTGACATTTTCACGAAATTCTTGGGAACCAAAACGATTGTCGATAAAGTTATCAATCGTGTCTTTGCGTTTTCTCTGATTGATTGGATTGAAAGTGGGCCATTGTTCAACTAAACGGTCGCGTTTACGATTTTGAATCAAGGTCATCGTGACTGAAAAAATTGAAGCCATGATAGCTGAAAAAATCAACAAGATACCGATGAATTTAATTTCTGCAATGCCTTCGCTGTACGACCAAATGTGGGGAATCTTAGGATTGAAACTGGCCCAAAAGGAAGTCACGGTGATGGTGATTGGCAAGATGACTGCTAACCAGCCGAGAATAGCGATGATAGTTTGCCAAATTTTTAAGAGCCAGTGACCTGATTCGAAGTATTTATCGGTATAAAGTTGTTGTCGATCATCAACATCTTTTTGACGGTCAGAAGGATTTTGTTTGGTTTGTTTTGCCATGATTATTTGTCGCTTTCTGGATTGATAGGGTGACCAAAGAGGTAGCCTTGACGCATTTTGATATTGAGTTGTTCAGCCAAAGCTTCATCAGCTTCGTTCTCAATTCCCATTAGAATTAGATTGATATTGTTTTCTTGTGAGATTTTATTCCAAGATTGCAGGTTGAGATCAAGCCAAATACTTGGGTCATCTTTGCGAAAAGCTCGCATGGAACATTTGATATTGTCGACAAATGGCAACATCCATTCGATATTTTTCAAACTCTGTAATTCGGAACTGACGTTGTCGATACTGAATTGCATACCATAATTTCTGGCTTCTCGAATACGTTTTTCAAAAAGATATCGATTCTTGAATTTAGTAGTATTGCTGGAAGTATATTCGATCGACAGTTGCATTGGTTCGATTTTTGAAATGGCCCAGCGGACAAAGTATTGAAAGTCAGAACTGATGATTTGATTGTATTCGAGATTGATCGATAGCATGATTGGTTCGGTCGGCAGCGACTTAAAAGTTTCTTCCAATAAGAAGACGACTCGCTGCAAGGGCAAAGAATCAAGTTGGGATGGCAACGACCAGGTCGCATCCGGATTCTGTTGACGCAAAAGACACTCATAGCCGATAGTTTTCCCAGAATAGTCCACTTGTTTTTGAATAAAATAACGTAATTTGAATTCTTTATTTTCTAAATAGTTGTTGTTGGTCTTGCGTGATTGCCAATAATAAACGGTTATCGTAATAATCGATGCTATTAAGGTGATGATGACGATCCAAATCAAGACCCACGTAAATTTACTAAGATTCATAGTAATCCCCCATGAAGATAAAACATAACTTTAATTATAACTTGTGTAGACATTTTTGGAATAATTAATTTGTTCTAGTGAGAAAAATTTTGAATTAAGGATAGATAAAATGTTTATTGTTTTTTCGTTAAAAAAAATCATCTCTGATTTCCATAGACGAAATCAAGGATGATTTTACATTAATACTCAAAAGTTAACCGGCTTGTTCCACTCTCTAATGATTTAACTTCCAATTCTTATAGGTCAAACCACAGAAATAAGCGATGACTTCAAAGGTAGAAATGAAAAAGGTCACGGGCCAATTAGTAATGAAGGCGAGATACAATCCCAACCAAACGCCGGCTAATGACAAACCGACTGATACCATGATCATTTTCGGAACAGTGTGGACGAGATATTTGGCAGTTGCCCCAGGTAAGGTCAACAGTACGAAAACCAACAAGGAACCAACGATTTGGGCACCGATACTGACGCTCAGAGCCAAGGTAACTAGAAAAGCAATCGATAGGAAACGAGTTTTAAGACCAGCCGCTTGAGCTCCAAGGTGATCGAAGGAATCAAATGACAGTGGTTTGTAAAAAATAATAAAAATGAAAATTACGAACAGAGCTAAAATCAACAATTGTTTAACTTCGTGACCGCTGATACCAACGATGCTTCCGAAGAGAATATTCGTAGCGTAACTACTTGATTCGGAAGATAGTGATAGGAAGAGTATTCCTAAACCGATAAATAAGGAAGAAATGGCACTGATCGAGGCCTCTCTTCTGGACGATTCCGAACTTAGACTACCGACAGCAATCGAACTGATCAATGTAAAGAGAATCATTCCGGCTAGCGGTGAAATACCAACGAGAATACCAAATGAGGCACCAGCAAAGCCAATTTCGGAGAGGGTGTGTGAAAGAAAGGACATATTTCTGGAAACAACGAAAACACCGACTAATCCCGCTGTAATAGCAATAAAAGTACTGGCAACAAAGGCCTGACGCATAAATTCATATCCAAACATAATTAACCACCCATCTCGAACATATCTTCAGAAACATCTTTGACTGGTACTTCGATCAAAGTTTTATCTTTGAAAAAGAGTGCCCGTTTGGTATATTTTTTAGTCAATTCGTAATCATGTGTAATGAAGATAACTGTTAACTTGTATTTTTGATTCAATTCTTGCACGAGGTCCATCAGCTGCATTTTCACTTCAACGTCAAGACTGGCAGTCGATTCATCGAGTATTAGAATTTTTGGATTATTCAATAAGGCTTGGGCTAAATAAGCCTTTTGTTTTTCACCACCGGAAGATAAGCCGAGTGGCCGGTCCTTTATTTTAGTCAAACCAGTTTTCTCAAGGATCTCTTTGATCAATTCATTGTCGTCTTGGCGTTTGGTTGGACTAAGAGTGAATTTCAAATTCAAACGGACAAATTCTTCGACACTTAATGGATAATCGAGGTCAATATTGCGAAATTGGGGGACGTAACCGATCGTTTGAGCTGGTTCGATGATCAATTCACCGTGGGATTTTTTTTCGAGTCCCATCATGATTTTGACAAGCGTCGTTTTCCCGGAACCGTTGGGACCAATCAAACTGAGAAACTCACCGGTTTGAATTTTGAAATTCAAGTTTTGAAAAACTACTTGTGAACCAAATTGTTTAGTTAGATTTTTTGCTTCAATCAAAATTATTTCTCACTTTGCAAAATTTTGTTTAGAGCCTGATATTGAGACAACATCCACTGTTGATAATTTTTACCTTTGGGTAAAGTTTCCGTTACTTTGAGGACAGGGATGTTATTTTTTTTAGCCATGGAAACTAAATTGTTGATCAGTTTACTGTCAGTTTGACTATTGAGTACGAAAAAAGCAATCTGATGATTTTTGATTCCGCGATGCATTTCTTTAATAGTAGAAGGAGTTGGGTCAGTACCATTTTCGACCGCCTCTTCGAACTGTTTGTTTTTAACTTTGAAACCTAAAGCCTGAACTGAATAGTCGAAAACAGGTTCACTGACATAAACATTTTTGTTAGTAAGTCTAGAAGAAGTGTTTTGCAATTTAGTTATTTCTTTTTGAACCGGTTTTAAAGTGGCAATGTAATCTTTAGCATTTTTTTCAAAATAAGCTTTGTTCTTAGGCTGTTTCTTAGCTAGTTGAGCAGCCAAGTACTTAGCATAACGGGGCATAGTCTCTGGTTGGTACCAAATGTGGGGATTGTCGCCAGTCTTTTTAGACATGATGTCTTCACCGATTTTGATGAAAGAATCACTGTCTTTTTTGTTGAGCTTATTCATCCAAGAATCGTAACCCAATCCATTAGCAACAGTTATATCAGCTTGACTGACCTTTTTGGCTGTGTTGGTCGTTGGTTCGTAGTCGTGCGGATCGATGGCGGGATTGTCAATGAGTGAGGTGACTGTTCCCTTATTACCAACGACCTTTTTGGCAACTTCACCGTAAAAATCAGTTGTAGTAACGATATTTAGTTTTTGTGTGGAAGGGCTAACTTTTTTGTTAGAGCATCCAGCTAAAATGGCAAAAGATAGAGTGAAGATAAGAATGAATCCTAAATACTTTTTGTTCTTGAAAATCATTTTAAAACTCCTTAAATAATAATTATTACTGTTTAAGTGTAGATTAGTTACTTTTAAATGTAAATGATAAATTTTACTATTTGAAAATAAATAAAAAAGAATTTGGGACACGACTATATTTCGGTTCTTTTTCAATTTTGGTTACATACAATTATTTGGATACTAAAGTGGGTCATCCAAAATCAACTGGATGGCCTTTTTAGTATTGCTTTAAATAAAATATCAAATCATTAGAATCTATAATATTAACGCTACTAATGTAAAACAAATAAAAAAATCGTTTAGTCTGGAATGAAACCACGGCTGAGCATCCACCGGGGTTTCATGGAAGACGGCAGTGAACAGCCAAACTTGAAAAAGAACCATATTTCCCATCAAACATGCAGCATAAACGCAGAAAAAACTGACCAAAAAAATAAGGATCAACAATGATTGTTGTCCTTATAGTTAAAAGTATTATTTTTGCGTTGCAAATTTTTGAATGTTTTGTTTGATACTGTCTCTAACTTCGCGATAAGTTGCAAGTTTCTCTTCTTTGCTGCCAGCCACTAGATCAGGGTCGATAAAGGGCCAATGCAACCAACGAATGTCTTGAGGAATTGCCAATTTGTCACGAGCTTCACCACAGAGGGTGATGACAATATCAGATCCTTGAAGAGAATCATTAGTGAATTTAGTTGATTTCTGCTGTGAAATATCAATGCCATCTTCGGCCATAACTTCAATTGCCAAAGGTTCGACTGCATCTGAACGGACGCCACCACTTTTGATATCCCAATCTTTAAGATACTTTTTGGCATATCCAACGGCTATTTGACTACGTAAGGAGTCGTTGCTGCTTAGAAAATATATACTAGGCTTCATTGTTTTTAATACCAAGCTTGATTTGGCATTGTGGGCACAAACCATAAACTTCCATGTGGTTTCCGGAAATTAAATAACCAGATATGTCAGCTGTTTTCTTTTCTAAGCTTTTTTCGGTCTGATCAAAACCAGGGTACGTAACGTCTACAATGCGTCCACAGTTCGTACAAATAGCGTGGTAGTGGGGCGAACCGAAGTAATCGTAGTGAGTACTTCCGTCGCCGTTTTGAAGTTCCACGACTAAATGATGGTCAACAAAAGTGTTCAGAGTATTATAAATCGTAGATGAACCGATATTAGGCAATTCTTTACCCAGTCCATCGCGAATCGTTTCCACAGTAGGATGATTATGATGGCTAACTAAATAGGCCAGAATGATATGTCTTTGCGGCGTAACTCTTAGCTTGTGATCCTTTAGAACTTGGAGCGTTTCTTCCATTACAGCATTACTAGCCATGAGCAATCTTCCTTTCTACCTTAGAATCATTACACATTAATTATATTACTTAATATGTGACAATTCCAAATAAACTGTCTTTTTGTTTGAAAATGACTAATTATTTACTTTTCATAAAACATGCGTTATTATGAATTCGTTAGCAGATAAGAATCATTCCGATTTGATAATCAATTAAGGAGTTGAGCACCATGCCTAAGGAAAAGAAAAATCAAAGTTTAGCTGAGAAAATCAATGTTATGCGTGCCAGTGTTATGGGAGCAAACGATGGTATCGTTTCTGTAGCTGGTATCGTTATTGGTGTTGCCAGTGCCCAAAGCAATAATCACGCTATCTTTCTATCAGGTATCGCGGGAATGTTAGCCGGAACTATTTCAATGGCAATGGGTGAGTGGGTTTCAGTAAGTACCCAAAGAGATACTGAAAAAAGAGCCCTCGAAAAGGAATCCGCTGCTCTAGATGGTAATTACGACGGTGAGTTTGGCTTTATTCGTGATAAATATCAATCAACTGGTATTTCGAATGAATTAGCTACGCAAGCTACACATGAGATGTTGAGTAAGGATCCTTTGAATGTGGCAGTTCGTGAAAGATACGGCTTTAATCCCAAAGAAAAGACCAGTGCAATCGCTGCAGCTATGGCTTCGATGATTTCTTTCCCAACTGGTTCGATCTTGCCTTTGGTTTCAATCACGATGTTCCCTCAAGATATTAAAATGATTGCGACTGTGATTGCCGTTATTATTGCTTTAGCAATTACTGGTTATACAGCAGCAGCATTGGGCGGTGCTAAACGTGGCAAAGCGATGATCAGAAATATTGTTTCTGGATTATTGACGATGTTCGTTACTTACGCAATCGGATCGTTATTTGCTCACTAGAGTAAGGAGGAAGAGTTATGAAAACTATGACAGTTTCTAAACCAAAGAAACAAAAGAAAACAATGGCTGAACGTTCCAATACCTTACGTGCTGGTGTGCTTGGTTCAAATGATGGTATTTTGACAGTTGTCGGAGTACTTTTCTCAGTTGCTGTTGCAACAACTAATACTTTCGTTATTTTTATTGCCGGTTTGTCAGATTTGTTGGCATGTGCCTTTTCAATGGCTTCAGGTGAATACGCTTCAGTCAGTTCACAGAAGGATACAGAGCGTGCTGCTATTGAAAAAGAACGTGAAATGATCAAGACGAATTATCAAGATGAATTAGATGTCGTTGCCAAATACTATGTTGACCGTGGTGTTACACAAGAGACATCAGACAAAATTGCTAAGGAATTGATGAACCAAGATGCCCTAGGGACGGTTGTTCGGGTAAAATATGATCTACAACTTGGTCACTACATGAGCCCTTGGGACGCAGCTTTTTCATCACTTGTCTCCGCATCTGCCGGTGGGATTTTCCCTCTAGCAGCAATGACTTTATTACCAGCCTCAATTCAATGGCCAGGAACAGTTTTGGCAGTCACGTTATCAGTTGCTTTGACTGGTTTCTTGAGTGCTAAATTAGGTGATGGCTTGGTTAAGACCGCTATGATCAGAAATATTATCGTTGGTTTGATCACCATGGCAATTCACTATTCCGTTGGTTTAATGCTTTAGTATAGAGAGTGGAGCAGGCCCGCATAGATTTTGAGCAATTGCCTAGTCTTGAAAATTGCCTGGCCGTTTTTAGCAGGTGATTTTCAAGACGTAGCAATGCACAAGAATCTGGCTTGTGTAGCTCGTTTTGAATAGAGAGTGGAGCAGGCCCGCATAGATTCCTGTGTAACTCATTATAAAAATAAAAAATAATCACTGATTATTTTTTTGCGCAAACGTCATGACAATTTTTTATTCACTAATTAACTAAGTTGTGCTAAATTGTTTAATGTAAGCGATTACAATAATCTCTTGGGGGAGAGACTGTGTATGAAATTTAACAAAAGAATCGTAGTTTCAGCTTTAGTTAGTTCATCGGCGCTCTTTATGTTGGCAGTTTTTGGAGTTAAACCAGTTCAAGCAGATTCGCAAACATCATCACCAATAATGGCAAATTTGGCGACAGTCGATAAGGCCAAAATTAATCTATATGATCGAAATGGCAATAAGCTAGATCGAGATGTTAAAGCCGGTACAAATTTGGTGGCACATGATGAAATGACCAAAGCAGATGAAACCTATTATCACGTCGGCCCTGGTAGTTGGATCAAGGGTTGTGACGTTTATCAATACAATAATGAAACCCATTACGTCAGTACTTACACTAAGACCGTTGGCAAGGATCTCAGTTCTGGTCAAAAGAAAGTTGCAGTTAAAGGAGATTGGTACAGTGATCAGACTGCAAAGATTAAAGGCACAAAGTATTATCGCATCGCGACTGATCAGTGGGTCAAAGCCAAAGATGCCGTACTTTACCGACCAGAATTTAATATTGTGACGATGGCTAAAGGTACCTTGATCTATGACGAAGAAGGGACGGTCGTTAGAACTGCAACTAAGGATGAACAGTTGCAATCAGACCGTATTTCAGAGATCAATGGGATTAGAATGTACCGCATTGCTACAAATGAATGGATTATTATTTAAAATATAAGATAGATCAAAAAAACTCATCAATTGGAACAAGTCCAAGTTGGTGAGCTTTTTATGTAGAATATTATTTAGTTTTTAACATCAGATCAAGTGATTTTTGTAGCTCTTCCAATTGTTGAGCATCTTTACAATCAGTATTTTGTCGAATGTTTTGAGCAATGACTAATTTCATCGCTTTGTCGACACTAGATTTGACAGCAGACAGCTGCATTAAAATATCATCACACGGTTTTTCTTCATCCATCATACGTAAGACGGCTTCGAGCTGACCACGCGAACGTTTCAAACGACTAGTGATTTTTTTGCGAGCTGCGATGGTTTCTTCGGGTGTTTGAGACATTATTAACCTCCCAAATTGGTTTATTGTTTCAATTATACCCATGCGGGTACCGGGTAGCAAATAATTGCTTTATTTTTATTCAAAATCCCTTTAAAACAAAATAGTTGCTAAAAATTACCCTAGGGGGTATATTGTTTTACATAGTAATGAGAAGGAGAATTGAATGATGGCTAATATTACAGAATTATCAGATAAGACATTCAATGATGAAACAAGCAAGGGCTTAGTGATCACAGATTTTAACGCAGATTGGTGTCCTCCATGTAAAATGATGACCCCAATTTTGGAGAAATTATCTTCTAATGAAGAACTAGGCGATAAAATCAAATTCACTTCAATGAACGTTGATCACAATCCAGATACTCCTAACAACTTTGGTATCCAAGGTATTCCAACATTCATCATTAAAAAAGACGGTAACGTTGTTGGAAGAATGGTTGGTTATCAACCAGAAGCTAAATTCCGTATGGAATTAGAAAAATACATGTAAGATAATGCCAAACGTCAACTTTTAAAAATAATGGTCGATACTTTCGAGTATCGGCTTTTTTTGTCCAAAAAAGGTGGTATATTCGTATGGAACAAGTGGATTCTAATCTATTTAAAAGAGGGATGATTGCAATGGCAAGTTTACCCAGAACGCTTAAATATATTAGTTGGTTCGAGGGTGAAATAATCACAATTGATTTTGGCCGGTCAGTTGATTTTGATCCGAAAGCATATCCAAAACTAGCTAAAATTGGTCGTTGGATAGCATCAGACGATTCGTCTAAATATTATTTGGCCTACAAGATTGGTGGAGAATTTCCTGACAAGATTATCAACAAAGTCTTGGGAGATTTGAACCTTAATGGCTACGAACTGATTCACAGTGCTGCATCTTATGCCTAACTAAGGATGTGAGGTGGTTGAAATATGCTGCCTTTCAATTAAAAACTGGGTAGTTGAAAGATGCCGCCTTCCGATCAAAAGCTGATTGGGCTGGAACGTAGTGAGCACGACTTGGAGCCAATTTAAAAATTGTCTTCAAGCTCGGCAGTAATCTAAGCCAGCACAGTACGCTGACTAAGATTAAACCACTACTGAGCCCATCAGCTTTTGCTCTCCAGGCTAGGGTTTTCGTTGTTTAGTTGGTATATATAATATTTGAGTAAAGTTATTAGTTTTTTAAATAGTTTTACATATAAGAAGACCGTAATTCCTAAGTTAATTAAGAATTACGGTCTGTTTTTATACAATTTAAAGTTTTACTGAAATATTCAATAAAACTGCCGATATTAATATCTCAAGACTCCAAAATC
>NZ_AZEZ01000103.1:63207-70480 GCF_001434275.1 Companilactobacillus mindensis DSM 14500
AACTTTGCCAGTTTAGAGACAGACAAGCTTAGAGACAATTTGAACCGTAATTGGCTCTAAGTTGCTCTCACAGCGTTCCAGCGTCCACCAGAATTTCATGGAAGACGGCAGTGAACCTAAACCACCGCCACCAAAACTATTGAATAGTAACAAACCGTTTGTTCCAAACATTTTCAAAGAACAAAATCGTATCTTCGACGATCATATAATCATTATCGAAAGTTGTGGTCATATCATGTTCCATAAGAACCTTGTATCCCAGTCCATGGGCCATGACGACTGAAGCATTGCAACAGTATTCAGTCTGCGCACCACACATTTCGATAGTACGAATGTGATTCTCCATTAAAACTTTATTGAGATTAGTTTGATAAAAGGCATTAGGATGGAATTTTTCGATAACTGTGTCTTCTTTTTGTTTGTCGAGCTTGCCAGATAATTGCCAAAGTTCACTACCACGGACGATGTATTGATCGTTGTGTTGGATATAAATTATTGGCAAATTGGCTTGGCGATATGAAAAAATACGGTCGTTGATCCGGTGAACTAAACCGTTGAAATCGTAACTGTATTGAAAGGCCTTTTGCATATCAACAATGACTAAAGCCTCTGCTAATTCTGGCATAATAACACTTCCCCTAAAAATAAATTATATTCTGAGCCTACCATTCTAATAACAGTTTTGAAAGTGATATTATGAAGAAATGTCTCTTTCAAAAATTTGATATTAAAGATTGTTTCGTTTTATAATTAAAAAAATTAAAATTATAGGATATAAAAAATGAAAAAATTAAAGGTGTTTTCGATTATTATTGGCTTAGTTCTAGTTTTGGTTCTAGGGATCGGCGGTTTCTTTATTTATCGAACGCAACAGTCATTGAATTCTTTGGATACTAATAAAACAAGTGTTTCTAAGAATATCGACCAAAGCAAACCATTCTCTATTTTACTTCTAGGAGCTGATACCGGGACCGATGGACGGGTTGATCGGGGCAATTCTGATACGATGATGCTTTTAGCTTTGAATCCACAAAAAAAGACGACGGTGGCTTATTCGATTCCTCGAGATGCGATGGCTGAGATGGTCGGCGACAAAGAAAAGAACGTTCAAAAGATCAATGCGGCTTATAACATTGGACTTTCAAAGATGGCTAAGAGTACGGTCGGCAGTTTGTTGGGTGTACCAGTTGATTATCATGTGGCTATCAATATGGACGCTTTGGAAAAGACGGTTGATTTTGTTGGTGGCGTAACGGTTACCAGTGATTTGAATGTTTCTTTCGACGGCATAACGATTCCTAAGGGGACGCATCATTTGAACGGTAAAGAAGCACTGACTTATGCACGAATGCGTTACCAAGATCCACGTGGCGACTATGGCCGTCAGATTCGTCAGCAACAAATCTTAAAAGCGGTCGTTAGAAAATTGGAACAACCAAAATATTTAGTTAAGATTCCTGATTTGATCAAAAAATTAGGCAATGATATCAGTACTGATTTAACGACGAGTCAAATTGACCAAATCGTCTTGAAGTATAACGGCAGTTCCAAAAATATGGACTTTAACCAAATTCAAGGGCAGACAGCTTGGATCAATGGCAGCTCATATCAAATTTTGCCAACTGAAACGATGCAACAAGCTTCAAACAAGTTACGCGCCAATCTAGGCTTGAGTCAAAAGACTTTGGACAATACCGAAACCCAGTTGAACGCTAAGAACAAGGCCTTCTTCGAAAATGAAGACGACACCGACTACAATACTTATGGTTTGGATAAAATGTTCTATACTAACAATACTTACTAGACAAGATATCAGAATTAATTGAGGTTTATAAAAAAAGTGATGATGAGAAAATCCTTAAAGGATCAACTTATCATCGCTTTTTTTATAAAGTAATATCAGCCGTTAATTGGCTATCTTCATATGGAAAACGTGATTCAGCTATTTCAAAAGGCTGGCCGTCGTCGAGGTAACTCAGCTGATTGATCACTAAAACAGGTTCGCCTAATTGGTGGGCAATGCCATTTTCAACGTCAGATTGACTAGCTTTGTCAGCCCGCACGATTCGGTGGGTACCTTCGATCTGCAGACCTTTACTCTGTAAGTGTCCATAGATTGACTTTTCCAAAATATCTTTGGTCAAGGTAGTGATCGAAGTAGGCATGATCGTATGCTCGTAAGCGAAAACTTTGCCATTGACGTAGCGGACACGTTGAATGACATAGACTGGTTCAGTCGGTGGGATTATCAATTTGTCGGCTTCTTCACGTGTAGGAATACGAGCTGATAATTCCAAAACTTTACTCGTGACTGCCTTGCCTTGATTGGTTTTAGTAGCTCCAAAGGGTTTGTCGATCGGTGAGACGTTGCCGTAATTGTTACTATGCTCGTTAGTATAGTCTTTGCGAACATAAGTACCAGAGCCACGTTTGGAATAAACCATACCTTCAACCATCAAGAGCTGCAGAGCTTTGTGGACGGTGATTCTGGTCGTGTTAAAATTTTGAGCGATTTGATTTTGATCAGGAATTGCTGCTCCAGGAGCATATTTGCCAGATTTGATTTGTTTTCTTAGTTCATTGGCGATTTCTTTGTATTTGTAAGCCATATATATCGATCTCCTAAAAACGTTGCGAAATACCATTTAAAGAAAAGTTTACCATGAAAAATGAATTATTTCCTTATTATTTAAAAGTATACACATCTGGACAAAATGTTATTCACATGTATATAATTTGCAGTATACTGAAAGCGAATACAAAACGAGAGGGCGAGCTAATTATGACAGACAAACTGCCAAAAGATTTCTTCTGGGGAAATTCGACATCAAGCATGCAGACTGAGGGAGCTTGGAATGTTGATGGCAAAGGACTATCGGTTTATGATCTCAAACCAGCAACTAAGGAAACGTCTGACTGGCACGATGGAATCGACGCGTATCACAACTATGAACAAGATATTAATTTGATGGCTAATCAAGGGATGAATTTTTACCGCTTTCAAATATCCTGGAGTCGGGTTGATCCCAATGGCGATGGTAATTTTAACGAAGCAGGGATTGCTTTTTACGATCGGCTCATCAATGCACTGTTGAAGCGCAATATTAAACCGATGATCTGCCTGTATCATTTTGACATGCCATTAGCTTTGGCTAAAAAATACAATGGCTTTTTATCTCGGCCTGTTGTCAGTGCTTTTGTTAGATATGGAATTGAGATGGTCAAACGTTTCGGCGACCGAGTAAAATATTGGGTTACTTTTAACGAACAAAATCTTTATCATACCAGTGAAGTTTTTAATATTTCTGGTTATTTGACTGGTGATAAAACGGTCAACGAAATGTACCAAATCAGTCATCACGTCATGCTTGCTCACGCCGGTGTGGCTAACTATATTCATGAACAGACTGACTGCTTAGTTGGTGGCATGTTGGCTTACAGCGAAGTTTATCCAGCTACGGCTAATCCCAAAGATATTTTATATGCTCGCCAAATTGATGAATTTTTGAATCGGAATTTGTTGGATGCTTTCGTTTATGGACGTTATTCCAACGAAGTGATGAACTATGTCAGAAATCACAAGATCGAAATGGATTATCAATTAAATGATGATGAGACTTTGATCAAAGTAACTTCTGACTTCATTGCCTTTAGCTATTATCGTAGCGACACGGTCGATTCGACTGAAGTTCCGGCCGGAACGGTCCCTAATCAATATTTAGATTTCGGTTTGAAGCGGAATCCCTACTTGCAGACTTCAGAATTTGGTTGGCAGATTGATCCGTTGGGATTCAGAGATGTTTTGACCAAAGTTTATAACCAGTATTGTGTACCAATGTTTCCAATCGAAAATGGTATCGGATTTCGTGAAGAGTACACTGGAAAAGAGATTCAAGATGATTATCGAATCGACTATATGCGTAATCATATCCAAGCGATGAAAGAGGCTATTTTGGAAGATGGCGTTGAAGTATTAGGATATTTGGGTTGGGGCTTGATCGATATTCCTAGTTCCAGTGGCAATATGGACAAACGCTACGGAACCGTTTATGTCAATCGGACTAACCACGATTTGAAAGATCTCAAGCGAATTCCTAAGAAGAGCTACTGGTGGCTGCAAAGAGTTATCAAGAGTAATGGGGAAAGTCTTGAGTAACGTAAAATCACCGTTGATTCAATATTTTGAGTCAGCGGTGATTTTTTTTTATTTCGTATTTATGAGACAAATGAAAATAATAGTACATTTTCATGAAAAATAAATTTGAATCAATAATAAAAAATCGCTTGAAAGACAAGTGTTCACTAGCTTTGAACAGTTTTTAAAAATGTGATATAAATCACAATAATTGGTTGCTTTTATTAAATGTAACCGTTATCATGAAAATGAAATGAAGTAGGAGGTGGGCTTTGATGATTTCAGTCGCAGAGCTTGAAAAAAAGCAATTTAAAAATCCAGTGAGTTTGCAAGATATTGAAGAGGCTAGTCATTTGATCCATAAAGTGGGTCGGACGACGCCGCTGTTGCAGTCGATGTTTTTGAGTCGAAATGTTTGTCATGGAGACGTCTATTTGAAATTAGAAAATATGCAGCTGACAGGATCGTTCAAATTCCGCGGAGCGTTTAACAAAATCAATCATCTAACGTCAATACAAAAAAAGCGTGGTGTCATCACGGCTTCGGCAGGTAATCATGCTCAAGGGGTTGCTTTGACAGCCCATCTGCTAGGGATCGATGCTGTTGTGGTAATGCCCCATGGAGCACCTTTATCCAAGCAAGAAGCCACAGCAGGCTATGGTGCCAAAGTAATTTTGCATGGCGATAATTTTGATGAAGCTCATCAATATATGGAACAGGAAGCAGCTAAAAAAGGCTATACGATCGTAGATCCATACGATGATGCGGATGTGATTGCCGGTCAAGGTACGATTGGGTTGGAGATTCTCGATCAGTTGTGAGATGTTGATACGGTTATTGTGCCAGTCGGTGGTGGTGGTTTGATCTCAGGCGTTGCGACTGCTTTGAAGAATTTTAATCCTAAGATTCACATTGTAGGTGTACAGTCGGAGAATGTTCACGGTATGACAGCCTCTTATGAAGCTGATAAATTGACCAGTTTCAGTCAAGGGAAGACTTTGGCTGATGGAACAGCTGTCGCAACGCCGGGACGAATTACTTTTCCAATCACTGAAAATTTAGTTGATGAGATGGTTCTCGTTAGTGAAAAAGAAATTGCCAAAGCGATGAAGGATCTCTTGCAACGGACAAAGACAGTGGTTGAAGGTGCAGGAGCTTTACCAACAGCCGCCTTGGAAGCTCACAAAATTGCCGATAAATGGTTGGTCGATAAAAAAGTCGTTGCTTTAGTTTCGGGTGGAAATGTTGACTTGCAGCGAGTTTCGCAAACAATCGAAGCTTAGTATTTTTAAGACTGAGGGTGTTTTAGACTCCTAAAAACGGTATCATAATTATATAAGAAGATTTTGAATTGGGGGATAAAAAATGACAGAACTAGATCGAATTGAAAACTCAGCTTGTACATCAATTATGGTTGGTAAGAAGGCTTCAATGGATGGAGCTACGTATATTTCTAGAAATGAAGACCGCCTGATTGCTATTCATCCAAAGCGGATCATCGTTCAACCAGCAGTTTCAGACCGTCACGAGACATATGTTTCACCATACAACAAAATGACTGCACCTTTCCCAGAAAGTGGCTATCGCTACACAGCTACTCCAGATGCTAACCAAAGCGCTGGTCCTAACGAAGAAGATGGCTTCAACGAGAAGAACGTTGGTATGAGTGCCACAGAAAGTGTTTACGCTAATGAAAAAGTTCTCGCTTTTGATCCATACGTCAAAGATGGTTTAGCCGAAGATTCATTGGCTACGTTGGTTTTGCCATACATCGATTCAGCTAGAGATGGTGTTAAATACCTTGGCAATTTAGTTGCTAAATACGGTTCCGCCGAAGGTAATGGCCTGCAATTCAACGATAAGAATGAAGTTTGGTACATGGAAGTCGTTACTGGTCACCAATGGGTCGCCGTTCGTATTCCTGACGACTGCTATGCTGTTGCGGCCAACCAAGTAGCAATTCAAGATATTGACTTCAATGACCCTGACAACTACATGTGGGCCGACGGTATCCAAGAATTCGTTGAAGAAAACAACTTGAACCCTGACTTTGATCGTTGGGACTTCAGACACATCTTCGGAACAGATACTGAACAAGACCACCACTACAACACACCACGTGTTTGGTTTGCTCAACGTTATTTGAATCCTTCAGTTCAACAAGAACCAGAATCGGCCGAATTGCCATTCATCAGAAAAGCTGAAAAGAAGATTGCGATTGAAGATATTCAATATATTCTAAAATCACACTATAACGAGACAAAATACGACCCAATGGGCAGCGGTTCTGATCACGACAGAAGAACTTATCGGGCCATTTCTCTATCTAGAACAGCCAATTCACATATTTTACAAATGAGAGATTCTGACAACAACGGTGCTGCTGGCGTTGAATGGACTGGCTTTGGTATTCCAAGTTTCTGCCCACACGTACCATTCTTTACTAATGCCAATGAAATCGATGAATCGTATAGCTACACACCAGCTAAACTCGATATGAAGAGTGCTTATTGGATGTACGAAACGCTCGCTATGATCGTTGAAAGCCACTACAAGGAATTCGTTGAACCAAACCTTGATTATCAAAAGGAATTAAGTTCATGGGCTAGAAGAAAGATTGCCGCTGTAGATAAGAAGGCTGTTGCTATGAGTGGCGACGAGTTGACGGACTATTTGACAGAACAAAACAAAGAAATTGTTAAACACTACAATGATGCTACTAAAGCTCACATTGCTGATTTGATTACTAAAGGTACTGAATTGTCCAAGTTAACATTTAAGATGGATCCAAATCTTTAGAATGATAGTTGTTTAGTTGATGGTTCACTGCCGTCTTCCATGAAATTCTGGTGGACGCTGGAACGCAGTGAGAGCAACTTGGAGCCAATTTAAAAATTGTCTTCAAGCTTGTCTGTCTCTAACCTGGCAAGGTACCGCCAGCTAAGAGACTACCACGGCTGAGCATCCACCAGAATTCCATTCCAGACTAATGGGTTTAAGGATTTTGGAGCTTTTGAAGTATTAATATAGGCAGTTTTATTAAGTATCAAAATAGCAAATACTTGTATACTTATTATTAACAATTTAAATCGTACAAAAATAGGCCGTAATTCTTAACAATTTAGGAATTACGGCCTT
>NZ_AZEZ01000103.1:70602-101213 GCF_001434275.1 Companilactobacillus mindensis DSM 14500
ATTTTAATTACCTTTTACTAGAAAACGGCATATTTAATAAATAAGCAAAGTAATACCAGCAATTAAAACGATAAAATAAACAACCAACTTATTAGTTAATATCTTTTGACCAAATTGTTTTGCATTGCTGATATTACCAACAATGGCAAAAATAGCTAAAACTATTACAGCGATACCTAAAAGTCTAAATAACATACTGAACTCCTCATGGATTTAACGATTTGAATATAGTAACAATTATAACAAAGGTAGTGAAAAGTGAACCTCAGTTGCCAAAATACTTTGAATCGGCAATTGTTTTAAATAAAAATATTGATGTATTTAATGAATATTAATTGTAAACTTTAGATAATGAAAATGATTTAGGGGTAATTGCCATGAAAGATATACGTTTTAAAAGTGTTTTCGATATCATTGGACCGGTAATGGTTGGGCCAAGTAGTTCGCATACTGCTGGAGCGGCTAGAATCGGAAAAGTCGTCCATGATATTTTTGGTGAAAAGCCAGACAAAATCACTATTGATCTGTATGAATCGTTTGCCAAAACTTATCGAGGCCACGGAACAGATGTTGCTATTGTCGGTGGATTGCTAGGAATGGAGCCGGATGATGAGCATTTAGCTGATTCTTTGAAATTAGCCTATGAGCAAGGAATCAAAGTAGCTTTTGTGCCTAAAAGCGACAAAGTGGATCATCCGAACACGGCAAAGATCAATCTTGTTAAAGGTGACCACGAATTGTCAGTTACTGGGGTTTCCATTGGTGGCGGAAATATTCAAATTTCTGAGATCAACGGTTTTAAGATGTCCTTGAGTTTGGGTACGCCAACTTATATTACGGTTCACCAAGATGTTGCCGGTATGATTGCCAAAGTGACTGATGTCTTTTCGGATTTCAATATCAATATTGGAACGATGACAGTTACTCGAGCTTCCAAAGGTGAGAAAGCCATTATGATCATTGAAGTCGATGAGCGTCGTGACCGTCCAGAAATTTTACGAAAATTAAAAGCTTTGCCACACGTCGATAATGCTACGTACTTTGAATAGGGGATTGCAAAATGTTTTATACAATTAAAGAATTAGTTGAAAAGAGTGCTGATTACGATTCAGTTGCTGAATTGATGATTCAAACGGAAATGGAAAATACTGATCGTAGTCGTGAATTTATTCGTTCACAAATGGAACGGAATTTGGCTGTAATGGAAAAGTCGATCAAACAAGGTGTTGCTGGCGTTAAATCGGTGACCGGTTTGACTGGTGGGGATGCAAAATTGATGGATGATTACCTCAAAAAAGGTGATTTTCTCAGTGGCGAACCAATCCTTGAGGCAGTCAGAAATGCCGTAGCCGTGAATGAAGTCAATGCCAAGATGGGCCTGATCTGTGCGACACCGACCGCTGGTAGTGCTGGAGTCTTGGCCGGAGTTTTGGTAGCAACTAGAGATCGGTTGAAATTGACAAGAGATCAACAAGTTGACTTCCTATTTACAGCCGGAGCTTTTGGATTGGTCATTGCTAACAATTCGTCAATTGCTGGAGCTGAAGGTGGTTGTCAGGCTGAAGTTGGCTCGGCCGCTGCTATGGCCTCTGCTGCTTTAGTTTGTGCTAAAGGTGGTACAGCTCAACAGGCGGCTGAAGCTATTTCAATTACTTTGCAAAACATGATGGGCTTAGTCTGTGATCCAGTAGCTGGTTTGGTCGAAGTTCCTTGCGTGAAGAGAAACGCTTTAGGTTCTTCACAAGCAATGATCTCAGCTGATATGGCTTTAGCTGGTATCAAGAGTGTTATTCCAGTCGATGAAGTTGTTGAAGCAATGCACAAAGTTGGTCAACAAATGCCTTCGATTTTTAAAGAAACTGCCGAAGGTGGCTTGGCAACTACACCAACAGCCTTGCGTTTGAAAAAAGAAATTTTTGGAGATTAAATTTTGACAAAAAATTAGTTTTGAAAGGAACAATTAGAGATGAGAAAACACAGTCATGCCGCATGTACTTCAGTAATGGTCGGCAAAAAAGCCTCGATGGATGGAGTAAATTATATTGCCCGCAATGAAGATAATTTCGTTGCTAACTGGCCCAAACGATTCTTCGTACAACCAGGAGTTTCTGATCGTCATGAAACTTATACGTCGCCTTATAACAAATTGAGTGTGGAATTACCCGAAACAGGTTACCGCTACACATCATCACCTGATGCCAATCAAACTGAAGGTTGGTATGAAGAAGATGGAATCAACGAGAAAAACGTTGGGATGAGTGCAACTGAAAGTACCGTCGCTAATGAAAAAGTCTTGGCTTATGATCCTTTGATCGAAAATGGAGTGGCTGAAGATTCGATTACAACTTTAGTTTTGCCATACATCGACTCAGCTCGAGAAGGCGTGGAACGTTTAGGAAATTTGATTGCTAAATACGGTTCCACTGAAAGCAACGGTGTAGAATTTTTCGACGAAGATGAAATTTGGTACATGGAATTGGCTACGGGTCATCACTGGGTGGCTATAAGAATTCCCGACGACTGTTACGCGGTGGCAGCTAATCAAATGGGCGTTGAGGATATTGATTTCAATGATTCCAAGAACTATATGTGGTCCGAAGGTATTCAAGAATTCGTCAGTGAACACGATTTGAATCCGGATGAGGACCGTTGGGACTTTAGACATATCTTTGGTACTAATACTAAACAAGACCGCCATTACAACACACCGAGAGTTTGGTATGGCCAAAAGGTTTTGAATCCATCGATCCAACAAGATCCAGAGTCAGATGAATTGCCATTCTTGCGTAAAGCTGAAAAGAAGATTTCTGTGGAAGATATCGAATATATTTTGGCATCGCACTACAACGAGACTCAATTTGATCCAATCGGTAGTGGCAGCGAAGCCGATAAGAAACGCTATCGGGCCATTTCTTTATCTAGAACGGCTAATTCGCATATTTTACAAATGCGTGATGCTAAAAAAGTTGCCGCACCAGCAATCGAGTGGAAATGCTTTGGTATTCCAAGTTTTAGTCCTTACGTACCATTTTTCACGAACGCTAACGACATCGATGAATCATACAGCTACGTGCCTGAAAAACTAGATATGAAGAGCGCCTATTGGATGTATGAAACGTTGGCAATGATTGTCGAGAGCCACTACCAAGAGTTCGCTACCCCAAACTTGGATTATCAAAAAGAATTAAAAGCTTGGGCTAGAAGAAAGATTGCTGAAGTAGATGCTGAAACGGCCAAAATGACTGGTAATGAATTGACGGCCTTTTTGACTTATCAAAACCATGAAATTGCCAAACATTTCAACGAGACAACAAAAAATCATTTAGCAGATTTAATAACTCAAGGAACAGAATTGTCTAAATTAACTTTTAAAATGGATCCAAATTTGTAAAATTATCTAAAAAAATCTGTCAATTTTTAGTGAAATTGACAGATTTTTTTGTCTAAAATTATAAATATAACGCAATTAAACCGCTTACTCAAGAAATATTTGCTACGTCATGAGCTTTTTTTACCCAAAGTGACAATATCAAGCCTATAATAGATATTGGGAAGTTCCCATTCTGGGAACCGCAAATCAATGAAAGGTAGCGAAGGCATGCAGGTATATAAAAATTCAGAAGAATTGATAGACCAAATTAAAGAGAGTTATCACAAATTCATTGATGAGTATGAGGGTATCAGTGATGATGTAGCTGATGAAAGAATCGACCAAGTGGATAAAACTCCACGTGAAATGCTCTCTTATCAAGTTGGTTGGATCAATATGATTTTGTCATGGGAAAAGGCTGAAGCAGGTGGAAGTAAGATTACAACTCCAACTCCAGGTTATAAGTGGGATCAAATGCGTCAGTTGTACCATGATTTCAATATTAAATATGGTTCCGATGGTATCGAGAATGAAAAAGAAGAGCTTGGTAGCGTAGTAGCTGAATTGATTGCTTGGGTCGATGAAATGTCCCACGACGAACTATTCAAACCCGGAGAACGCAAGTGGGCTACAACTAAGGCAATGTGGCCAGTTGCTAAGTGGATCAGAATCAATGCAGTATCACCATTCAATAACTACAGTAGACAAGTTAGAAAGTGGAAGAACTTCAATTTAAGAGATAAGAAACCCGTTAATTCATAGGATTTATTTCTATATTCAATTAGTTAAATACATAAAACAAGGTCATCCAGAAAGAAATGGATGGCCTGTTTTAATACTTTTTTAAAGGTATCCAAATAATACTCTTAATATTATTAATATAAGATAAGAGAAAAATTATTAGTCTGGAATGAAATTCCGGTGGATGCTCAGCCGTGGTAGGGTCTTAGCTGGCGTCCTTTGCCAGATTAGAGCCAGACAAGCTTCAAAACAATCGCAAGATTGGTTCGAAGTTGCTTCTCACAGCGTTCCAGCAATCCACCGGGATTTCATGGAAGACGGGAAGCATAGAATACCCAGATTTTCGAATTTTTTGTTGAAAATAAAAAAGCCACCCCCAAAGGAGTGACTGTTTAAAGTCCAAAATCAATTAAGAAGAAACCAATTGTACCAATGATCAATAACATAATGATATTGATGACACTGAAGTACAAGAGATAACGACCGGGGTTCTTCTTGAAGAAGAAACGGTATTGTTTAAAGGCCAACAAGTTAGCTAGTGAAGCAACCACGGAACCAAGTCCACCAATATTCGTACCTAAGAAAATGGCGTGAACATATTTGGAGAATTTGGAAACTAAGATAGTTGTTGGAACATTACTAATGAATTGACTGGTAATTATTGATGTTAAATATGTACTTGTTCTTGTTTGCAGAAATTGGTGCAAGTTGTCAACAATTGCGGGTTCACGGTTGATATTACCAACGGCAATAAAGAAACACATGAAGATCAGAACGATTGAATAATCAACTGACCCTAGAATTCTTGGATTGATAAAGATAACCAGCAACAAAGCGGCAATCAAGGAACCCCACATGGGGATTACCGAAAAGATTCCGAGAAAAATTATTACTGTGACGACAACTGTCAAAGACAAACTTGGAATGTTCAACTCGACAGCAGGTAACTCAGTCAACTCGATTTTATCTTTAGGAAAGAAACGAGTTAATAAGAAAATAGCTAGGAATGTTACGATCGTTATCGGAGTAGACATGATAAAGAATTGTTTGATTCCTAAATTAAAGTGTGTCAGCAGGAATAAGTTATGGGTATTACCAAACGGTGTAAAGATACTTCCAAGGTTGGCAGCCATTGCAATAACAATTACTGGAAAAATTGGGTTCACTTTGATATGTTTGGAAAGTTGATAAAACAATGGAACCAATGTCAGAATTGCGACATCATTTGTTAAGAACATCGCTCCGAAGAAAGACAACGAAGCTAACATAAATATCATCTGCCGGGTAGTTTTGGCTTTATGAGTCATATAAGCGGCATAATATTTTAGGAAGTCCAAATAGTCATAAATTTGGATTATAATCATCATAGATAGTAGCGATGCGAGCGTCTTCCAATTAATGTCCATCAATTGTGGTGGACTAATGAAGATAGATGTTAGAATGGCCGCTGCCCCGGCAATCCACAAGACCCTATCTGAAAATATACGTTTTAATACGTTCATTTAGTTTTTCCCCTACAAAAAAAGAAGTACCTTATATAGTATAAAGATAAAAGTACCTTTAAAAAAGATAATTATACAAAAAGTTGCAAAATAATTTTTAAAACTTAAATATTTCAAAAATTATTTATATAAAAAGCCTAATGTATTGTAACCTAAGTATAATAAATAACAACCTGTTGGAGAGTAATATATGCAAATAATCTTATCAATTTTAATGTTTATCATAGGTATTGCCGTAATGAGTATGTCGTTTAAAGCAAAGAAAGAATTGGTATATTATCTGATATTATCCGGTGGAACTTTGATTTTTTCTTAGGATTTTTTTTAGCTTTTCCAAAGTAAAGGGTGCCAATTAAATTAAGTATTGTTATAATTTTCGTATCAAATTAGGGAGGGGTTTCCATGATTTTGAAACGAACATCGTTGCTAGTTTTGATTTCAATGATCGTTAGTGTGATCGAGATGACTGTCGACCCTGGATTTATTGCTGGACGAATCTCTTTGGCATTTTCAGGATTTTTGATGTTATTGTTGTCATTACTATTTGTGCGAAGCTTGTGGCGCTTTAAATAACCCAAAAAATATAAAATTATGATTTGAAAAAGAACTTGGCTCTTGATGAGATTAAGTTCTTTCTGAACTTTGATTATATGCAAAATAGGTCATCCAAAAACTGGATGGCCTATTTTAATGCAATTTTTTATAGTTATTCGAAATAATAATGTTTCATGAAATTAGCTATTGTTTCACAGGGAACACTAATACTCTCCATCAATGATCTTATCAAGTGTTGTCTTGGAAGGGATGAAGAAGAGCGTTCCAGAAACAGGTGTACTGAAGTCTAGTAGACGGTCACTCTTAGTGAACATATTCGTCAACATACGGTCAGTGATCGAGAAATCTTTTGTATAAGCGATAAAGTAAGTTCCGGTCTCATCTTTGGCTGGATTTGAGAAAGGCACATTCATTCTGACAATTTTATGCTCAACGCCATCTTTTTCATCTTTAGAAACAACGTTGTGAGCGTTAGGAAGTTTTTCTTCGTCCTTTAATTCACGATCGGAGAATTTATGACGACCAATGGCTTTTTCTTGGTCATCAGTGTCGAGTGCTTTCCAAGCGTCCATGTTGTGGATGTATTTTTGAGCGAAGGCATAAGAACCGTTGACGAATTCGGGGTCTTGAGAATCATCGATCAAAGTATAATCCATTGATTCTACGCCGTCAGGGTTCTCAGTTCCATCAATAAAGCCGATGATTGCACGTCCTTCGAGATATCTAAAGCCGTGGGTCTCATCTTCAACTGTTGTGATGGGACGCAAGATACCCATGAATTGATCCATTAATTCGTAACAAACAGCCATTTCTTTAGCCCGAACGTGAATGAAAATATCGCCAGGAGTTGAAACGGCAGTGTATTTAGGTCCCTTGATTTCTTTGAAGGTAGTTAATTGTTTTGGCTTTGGAGCGTCTGGAAAAAGATAATCCCAAGCATCTGATCCAAAGCCCCAAGCAATGTGTGCTTGAGCTTCGGGGTCACGAATACGCATACTGTTGATAATTGAATTAGACATATCGGAAAAATCAGCAATGGCCGCTTTTTCAGCAGCTTGATCTTTGTGGTTGAGCATTAGAGTAGCGAAAATAACACTTTCACCCGCGTCTTTATAAACATCTTGGGCTTTTTTAATATCGACTGTCATAATGAATTTACCTCCGAATAATTGTTTACACAGATACTGTATCACAATCCAATCATAATCAAAATTATTAAAATCCCGAAATTAAAATTCTTGATTATGTTTTAAATTAAGAGAATAATTATATTAATAATATACATTGAAACCTTGGAAGGAAGTACAAATATATGTGTACAAGTCTTAGTCTTGGAGCCTTAGATGGTTCAAAATTTTTAGCTAGAACAATGGATTTTGCCTTTGAATTGAATGGTAGACCAACATTTTTACCTGAGAAGTATCAATGGATCTCTTCTTATGATAAGAAAACATACACGACAGATTATGCCATTATGGGAACTGGTGCCAAATATGGCAATAACTACATGGTAGCTGACGGATTCAATGAATACGGATTGTCTGCTGCTGAATTATACTTTGCTAACGCAGCTAAGTACGAAACAGAGCCAACTGACGGTGAAATTAATGTCGTTGCCGAAGAATTTATCCTTTGGGCTTTAGGAAACAATAAGTCGATTGCTGAATTGCAAGAAAACATCAAACAAGTTCACTTGATCGAATCAAACAGTGGCGTTATGGGTCAAAACCAACCATTGCACTTCATTTTCAGTGATGCTACTGGCGCAACTTATGTCTTGGAACCAGAAGGCGACGGTTTAGTTCTTCAAGAAGATAAAGTCGGTGTAATGACTAACACACCTGATTACAACTGGCACAAGACTAACTTGGCTAATTACTTGGGTGCTCAAACAACTAACTTTACAGCTAAGAAATTTGGCGATGAAGAAGTTATCCCATTGGGTCAAAATGGTACTTTCAGATTGCCTGGAGGTTACACAGCAGTTGACCGTTTTATCAGAACTGCCTTCATTCGTGAAGCAACTGAAACTCCTAAAGATGCTAAACAAGCAGTCAATACTATCTTGCACATGCTAGACAGCGTTACTATTCCTCGTGGCGTCAACATCAAGGAAAACGGCGAACCAAGTTATACCCAATATCAAACCGTTTTGGACCTCACTAACAAAGTGATGTACTTTGTTCCTTATGGCAACAGAACTGTTTATGCTACTAAGATGACTGATGACTTGATCAAGAATCAAACTGAACCTAAGGAATTTGAAGTTGCTTTGGATCAAGATTTTGTTGGCCTTAACTAATTTGCTATCTTCTACAAAATTGAATTTTGATTGATTTTGATTGAAATATAAAAGGGTTCTACATTAACTGAAGTAATTCGGTTAAATGTAGAGCCCTTTTTCAGCTTTGGTTACATACAATTATTTAGATACGTGCTAATAGATCATCCCAAAATCGCTAGACGGCCCATTTTTTAGTACTGTTTTAAACAAAATATAAAGTCATTAGATCTAAAGTTTTAATACTACTAATGTAAAACAAATAAAAAATCGTTTAGTCTGGAATGAAATCCCGGTGGATGCTCAGCCGTGGTAGTCTCTTGGCTGGCGTACCTTGCCAGGTTAGAGACAGACAAGCTTAGAGACAATTTGAACTGTAATTGGCTCTAAGTTGCTCTCACAGCGTTCCAGCAATTCACCGGGATTTCATGGAAGACGGCAGTGAACAACAAACTTGAAAAAGAAACCTCAAAATAAAGCCCACTCTTTTTTTGGTATGTAAGAACAATATGGTATAAGATATAATCAAATAGAGAGATAATCACCATATCAAAAATTGGTGCGACCCAATCATGAAATGAGGAATAAAAATGGCCGATTTAGTTTATCAAAGAATTATTACATCACTTAAAAAATCAATTGACGACGGTGAATTCACTGACATGCGTTTACCCGACGAAAGATCACTAGCTGAAAGTTACAGTGTCAGCCGCAGTTCTATCAAAAGAGCTTTGGGATTGATGGCAGATCAAGGAATTATTTTTAAGAAACGTGGTTCAGGAACCTTTGTTAATCCACTGTATGTCAAACAAGGTTCATCCTTCAATTATAGTGGGAGAAACTTGGGTATCACGGACAGTTTCAATGCCAATGGTCAAAAGCCAGGCGTAAAAGTATTGAGTTTTGACGTTGTTCACCCGAATAAAGATCTTCAAGACAATCTTTTCTTGAAGCCAACTGAATTCGTTTATGCCTTCAAGCGCTTGCGTTCATTGGACGATGTGCCGTTCATGATCGAAACAGGTTATATTCCTATCAAGTTGGCACCAGAATTGTCTGAGCAAATAGCTTCCGAATCGATCTTTAATTATGTAGAGTCAGAGTTGGGAAAAGAAGTAAACAAGACGTATTTGAATATTTCCGCAGAACCATCTGATGAAGAGGGCAAAGAATTATTGAACTTAGCTGACAACGAACCAGTCGGATTAATGGAGGGAATTTTCTTCCTAGATGATGGTACACCGTTCGAATTCTCAACGATGAAGCTTCATTATAAGTATTTTAAGTACGATACTTTCGTTGATTTAGCAAGTAAGTAAGAGTTTTCAATAATTGGAACGCACCAATTTATTAAATGGTTGACTTTTATATTTTAAATGGTTATTATGATACTTGTAAATACATAAGGAGAGTGCTTTGTAATGACAGATTACTCATCAAAAGAATACTTAAACTTATTGAACAAATATTGGCAAGCAGCTAACTATATTTCTGTTGGTCAACTTTACTTAAAAGATAATCCTTTATTAAGACGTGAATTAAAACCAGAAGATGTTAAAGTTCACCCAATCGGACACTGGGGAACAATCGCTGGTCAAAACTTTATTTATGCTCATTTGAACCGTGTTATTAACAAATACGGACTAAATATGTTCTACATCGAAGGCCCTGGTCACGGTGGGCAAGTTATGGTATCTAACTCATACCTTGACGGAAGCTACACTGAAACTTATCCAGAGATTACTGAAGATACTAAGGGTATGCAAAAGCTATTCAAGCAATTCTCATTCCCAGGCGGAGTTGCATCACATGCTGCTCCTGAAACACCGGGTTCAATGCACGAAGGTGGAGAATTAGGTTATTCTCTATCACACGGTGTTGGTGCTATTTTAGATAACCCTGACGAAATTGCTGCTGTAGTTATTGGTGATGGTGAATCTGAAACTGGTCCACTTGCTGCTTCATGGTTCTCAAATGTCTTCATTAACCCAGTTGATGATGGTGCCGTATTGCCAATCTTGAACTTGAACGGATTCAAGATTTCTAATCCTACGATCTTGTCACGTAAGAGCGATGAAGATCTAACTAAGTACTTTGAAGGTATGGGTTGGGATCCAATGTTCGTCGAAGGTACTGATCCTGAAAAGATGCACCCAGAAATGGCCAAAGTTATGGATGAAGCTATCGAAAAGATTCAAGCTATCCAAACTGCAGCTAGAAAACACTCAGCTGAAGATGCTAAGATGCCTAAATGGCCTGTTATCATCTTCCGTGCACCTAAGGGTTGGACTGGTCCAAAGACTTGGGATGGCGAACCTATTGAAGGTTCATTCAGAGCTCACCAAATTCCAATTCCTGTTGACCAAAACGACATGCAACATGCTGATAAATTGATCGAATGGCTAAAATCATACAAGCCAGACGAACTATTTGATGAAAATGGTAAGTTGAAGAGTGAAATTGCCGCAATCACACCTAAAGGCCAAAAGAGAATGGCTATGAACCCTATCGTTAATGGTGGGGTCGATCCTAAACCTCTTAAATTGCCGGACTACAAGAACTATGCTTTGAAGTTCGACAAGCCAGGTGAAAAGAATGCTCAAGATATGATCGAATTAGGTAAATACCTAGGCGACGTTATCAAGAACAATCCAGACAACTTCAGATTATTTGGACCTGATGAAACTATGTCTAACCGTCTATACGGCGCATTCGATGCATCTCCTCGTCAATGGATGGAACCAGTTCACGAACCTAATGATCAATTTGAAGCACCTGCTGGTCGTATCATCGATTCACAACTTTCAGAACATCAAGCTGAAGGATTCAACGAAGGTTATACTTTGACAGGTCGTCATGGTATCTTTGCTAGTTACGAAGCTTTCTTGAGAGTTGTCGATTCAATGCTTACACAACACTTCAAGTGGTTGAGAAAGGCTAACGAATTAGGTTGGAGAAACAAGTATCCATCACTAAACGTTATTGCCACATCAACTGCTTTCCAACAAGATCACAATGGTTACACTCATCAAGACCCAGGTATCATTACACACTTGGCTGAAAAGAAGCCCGAATACATTCGTGAATATTTCCCAGCTGACACAAACTCATTGCTTGCTGTAATGCCTAAGATTTTGGATGACCAAGAAAAGATCAATTTGTTGGTTACATCAAAACAACCAAGACCACAATTCTACTCAATTGAAGAAGGTCAAGAGTTAGCTGATAAAGGTTTGAAAGTTATCGATTGGGCTTCAAATGGCAAGGACGATCCTGATATCGTTATCGCTGCTGCCGGTACCGAACCAAACCTTGAATCATTAGCTGCTATCAGTATTTTGAGAAAACAAAAACCTGACATTAAGATCAGATTCGTTAACGTCGTTGACTTATTGAAGTTGAGATCACCAAAGGTTGACCCTCGTGGTTTGACTGACTCTCAATTCAACGAGATCTTCACAGTTGATAAACCAGTACTATTCGCTTTCCATGGCTTCGAAGATATCATCAAGGAAATCTTCTTTGACCGTGACAACCACAATCTTTATGTTCACGGTTATCGTGAAAATGGTGATATCACAACACCATTCGACATGCGTGTCGTAAATGAAATGGATAGATTCCACTTGGCTGAAGAAGCTGCCGTTGCTGTTCAAGGTGACGCTGCTAGTGACTTCGCTGACGAAATGGAAGCTATGGTTGATAAGCACAACAAGTACATCCGTGAATACGGTGATGATCTTCCAGAAGTTAATAACTGGAAATGGTCAGACTAACGAATATATGAAAAAGAGTCTCAATTCCTTTATCAAGGATTGGGACTCTTTTATTGTGTAGCATGTATTAAAAAGTAAGACGATATTAAATCATAAAACGGTGTTCAGAGATTGTGAACAACAGTCTACAAACATTGATATAACAGTATTTCTAATCAAAATAAGTTTAAAAATAATTGAATAAGTTTCTTTCTAAGAAATGTTAATATTACAGTGCTGAAAATTCATTTTAATTTTAGAACCTTACTGGCAGTGCGATTCTTTCTTTAATTTGTTCTAAGACAATAATAACGATTATTAGAATGATTTTTTTAAAAGATGAGAATAGCTGGAACCCCTGATATAGCGGGTTGTTAAAGCATTTTTAGCATGGTATTATCATCTATGGAAAAAAAGAAAAACACTAAGGGGTGGATGTTATGACAACAAAAAATGTAAAATTCATGAAGGTAACACTAATGGCGGTAGTGGCTATATTATTAATGATGCTATTCATTTTACAAAGTCGATACACCATTCCAGCAGTTGCTTTGGCAGCAATTGCATTAGCTGTTTACTCTGAAGATAGAATTTCAAAGAAACATACATTCAAATTTACTGATTAATTCATTTGATCAGTCATAAGGGTTCATTTGATAAGACTTCGATATTTCAATCGAGGTCTTATTTTTTTGTGCCATGAAATCGGCCAAAGATACTCTAAATCAAAAATATTAGCAATAATATTCCGTAAATAAAAAAAATATATCTGTAAGAACCAATTGCTCCAAAAGCTAGTATTTCCATAATATATTCCTTAGTAAAGGAGAGAATATATTATGAAAAATAAAACAGTAGAACGTGGCATACTTGTTACCACATTTGGTTTTATGGGATTAGGTTTATTTTTGAATCAACCACTAAATGTAACAGCTGATTCGAATTTAAGTGGGATACCATCAAGTTCTTCCAATTCGGGGACGGGAGAATCCAAAAATCCAACAACTCAGGATGTTGATCAGAAGGTAGGTCCTGCGGCGTCTGATGATACTGAGAATATCGGGCAAAAAGTTATTTATAAAACGCCCATTCATCAATGGGTACAAATTGCAGCAACCGATCAATATGGGGAGGCTATGACTAAACCCAAGGGAAATACTAACTCTACAGTATTTGTAGAAAAGAACGCAACGAATATTAAGGCAATATATACAGTGGAAAATACTTCAGACAAAGAAGAGAGTCTTGGACATAATCTACTTTTACTTTTGCCGCATTATAATCATAGAAATGATAAAGAAAATCTTAATCCTTTGGTCATTTCTGATACTGTGACAGAAGCCGATTTAGTAAAAAATTTACCGGAAAATGTCTCATTACAATATTCAACAACAAATATGTGGGGATTTAAACCATTGAAGAAGTTGGAACAATCAGATGAAGGATTCAAATGGTCAGATGTTGGTCAAATAAAAGTTATCTTCAGTAAGCCTTTAAAGGCCCATGAAAAATTTTCAATATCGATACCAATGACTAGATTACCTGGATCAGAACGTGCAGATATTGAAAGTTTGACAGATGGATTTGATAATGATCAATATATGAAATGTAGTTTCGTTGACCCAGCGGATGGCTCTTTTGCAAAGCTCATGCAAGGAAAACTCAGAGCTGTAACAGTCGTAAAAGCGAATGAAAAGTATCAAGATGTGCCTGCTGAGATAGAAAAACTGATGCCAGAAGCAAGTTCTCAATATATTACTTCGACCAATAATGGTGCTACAAATAAAAACCCAACCGGAAATGTTCCCTTTTTGTATGGAAATGGAATAATTAATTTAAATTTGAAAACTGCCGGTATACCTGATCTAGTAAAAGACAAGGGTTATTCAGTTTTGCTTACTGAAGATACTTTCCAACCTCAATCCAAGTATAGTTATAGGTTTGATCCTAGTACGGTAGTTCAGGTTAATGGCGATAAAGCGACAAGAGCGGCCGGAAGTCCAAGTGATAGTTTTGCACCATACATTTATGTAACTTTGCGTAAAGTAATTGATACCAAAGATATTAATTTAAAAGTTGGTGATAAGTGGTCTGATAAAGATAATTTTGTAACTGGTTTGAAGAATGATGACAGTAAGTTGACCGCTGAAGATGTCAAAGCAGACGTTAATGATCCAGATGGTATTATCAAAAATGGCAAAGCTGTTAAGGACGGTACATTCTCAGTAACTTATTCCTATAAGATCTCGGACGATTATTATGGAAAGGGTACGCCATATGTAATATCTAAAACGGCCCAAGTTAACGTGACAAAGCCAACAACAGCAACAAAACCAACGACAAAACCAATAACTAAGCCAGTCAAACCATCAACAACTCGTCCACATAAAAATAATCACATTTCGAATGGTGGGGTATCGCAACCGGTAGATCCAATAACAGAGATGCAAAATCTCATCGAAACGTATCCTGACCGCTCTGAAGTGACTTTGTATACTGGGCAAGGTAAACGTGTTGAAAATCGTGCCTTGGCTGCAGGAACGGCCTGGTTTAGCGATAAAATGATGAACTTGAATGGTGAAAAATATTATCGTGTAGCAACTGACGAATGGGTAAAAGCAAGCGACGCCTATGCTTATCAAAGTAATAATTTAACTATTAGAACTAAGCAAGAACAAAGATTGACTAATGCCCATGGTGATTTGATTGAAAACCGTGCATTAGCAGCTAATACTGATTGGCGTGTAGATAAATTAGTTACGATCAATGGTAAAGCTTATTATCAAGTAGCTACAAATGAATTTGTACCGGTAGCTGATGTAGTGGTTGAATGACAAATAAAAAGCCCCGATTAAATCAAACGTGATTTTAATCAGGGTTATTTGTTTTAAACGGTAAGTAAATTAGTGAAAATGAATATCGATTTTTTCTTGACCAATTCCAGCATCAACGTAAACGTCTTGTAGATTAATTTCGTAAACAACCAATGATGAACCGATTGCGTCCCAAGTTTTTTGATAATTAGGGACCAATTCTAAATAACGTGGTAATAAGTCAGCCATAGTCTTGGTAGAAGGAATTGCTTTGACACCTTTAGATCTAATAAAAGGGTTAAACGGAGTGCCATCGTGAGGAATAGTGATAAAGGCAATATCGGCTCCAGCTTGATATAACTTGAGGGCAGTAGTGCCTTTAACTGAGGAGAAGTAAAGCTTATTGGGTTCATTCGGGAACCAAACGAAGTTAATGATCCGTACATCTGCCTGACCATTTAGAGATGTGCTGATGGCCATTTTATCGGCAGTTGCATAAACCTTTTGGAGCAATTGGATAGAGTGAGTATCTGGTTGATTCATAAAAAAACCTCCAGTTTATTTGGTAGGGGTGGTTCCTTTTCAACTTTAGTTATATACAATTATTTAGATACACTAATAGGTCATCCTAAAATCAGCTGGATGCCCCATTTTTAGTACTGTTTTAAATAAAATATAAAATCATTAAATCTAAAGTTTTAATACTACTAATGTAAAACAAATAAAAAACCGTTTAGTCTGGAATGAAATCCCGGTGGATGCTCAGCCGTGGTAGTCTCTTGGCTGGCGTACCTTGCCAGGTTAGAGACAGACAAGCTTAGAGACAATTTGAACCGTAATTGGCTCTAAGTTGCTCTCACAGCGTTCCAGCAATCCACCGGGATTTCATGGAAGACGGCAGTGAACAATCGAACTTGAAAAAGAACCATAAGGATATTATACAATTAATGAATTATACAAGAATTAAAATAAACCATATCAACTTGATATGGTTTATTATTTAGCGTATTTGAAAGCCTTAGTCTGCATATGGCAAGGCATCATTTGAAACGTCCTCTTTATTGAGCAAAATAATATTCTCGCCGTTTTCTTTTCGACGTTCAATATCTTCTTCGCCCCAGACGCATAATTCCTCTAAGATCTTATTCAATGAGTGACCATAGTCTGTTAAAGAATATTCAACTTTAGGTGGAATTTGGTTGTAGACCTTGCGTGCTACGATACCGTCATCCTCTAATTCACGCAGTTGTTGAGTTAACATTTTTTGAGTGATGTTAGGGATGGCCCGACGCAACTGACCTGTACGCATCTTGCCATGCTTTAAATGACAGAGGATAATTGGCTTCCATTTGCCACCGATAATTCTCATCGTATTTTCAACACCGATATTATAAATTGCTTGTTTCATGACGTGCCATCCTCTCTATCCAGTAAATGTATATTAACATCACTAATTAGTCTTAGCAATTTTCTAAATCTAAGTCTTTGGATGTAACAGAACCACTTTCCATTTTCATCAAAGCCCAGATCAAAACGATTCCGACAACTAGCATAACGATCCCGGCCCATGGAGTGTTGATAAGTTGACTGTTAGCAACCATTTGACCACCCACGGTCGAACCAACAGTGATACCGACGTTGAAAGCAGAAATATTTAAGGCAGATGCTAATGGAACTTCGTTAGGCGTATATTTTTCAGCTAATTGAACGATATAAAGTTGTAAACCTGGTACGTTCATAAAAGCAAACAAGCCTAATAATAAAATGGCAAGCAATCCTAAAACATGAAGGTTGATAGTGAATCTCATAACTACCAAGGCAATTCCCAAACCAACGAACATCTTTAACAATGCAGTTAATGGACGTTTGTTAGCCCAGCGACCACCGAGCGTGTTACCAATAGCAACAGCTACTCCGTAGAAAATTAAAATTACTACAATTGCACTTTGTGACCAACCCATATTTTTGTTCAAAATAGTCGTTAGGTAAGTATAAACAGGGAAGGTTGCACCATAGCCTAAAGCTGTGATCAACAAGATCAATAATAATTGAGGTTGTTTCAGAATCTTCCAAATACCCTTGACGCTAGTAGGTTTTGGCAAGGGTAACTCATTTGGAACAAGAATGATGTTAGTGATTAAACCAACCAATCCCAAAGCTACTAAAAAGAAGAATGATAATCTCCAACCAAACGTATTACCGATAAAAGTTCCAATCGGAACACCAGTGATCGTAGCGACTGTCAAACCAGTAAACATAACGGCAATGGCAGAAGCACGTTTGTTAGGAGCCACAACATCTGCAGCAATTAGTGAAGCAATTGTCATGAAAATACCATGTGATAAAGCAGCAATGATTCGACCAATCAGAAGAATGGCAAAACTTGGAGCCAATGCAGCTAGAGTATTTCCAATAATGAAACTAATCATGATACCGACGAGCAATTTTTTTCGGTCCCAACGGTTAGTAACTAAAGCTAAAATCGGAGCGCCAAACATAATTCCCATCGCATAGATCGAAACCGTAAGGCCACCTTGTGCAAGCGATATGCCAAAAGTCTTAGTTAAAAGCGGCATAATTCCCACACTGATAAATTCTGTTGATCCAATGGCAAAAGCACTGATGGCTAATGACAAAAGAATCCAATTTGATGATACTTTCTTGTTCATATTCTTTTCACCCCTTAGGTAATATTTGATTATGTGTATCATTATATGAGGTTGGGATAAATAAACAATTACGCACTTTAAAGTGCAGTAGGGACTAAAAAGTACCTATAAACTTTTGATTGATATTAGAATAAGGAGATAATTAAAATATTTTAATAAACTTATTGACATACTAATTTTTAAATGTTTTACTAATGAATGTAAATTGAAAACGAAAGAGGAACTTTATTATGAAAACAAGTAATAATCTTAACTCACATTTAAATAATCAATTTGCCTTTAGCTTTTTCTTTAGATAGCGTTTGTATCCGATCAGTTGGATACGGACGCGTACGTGTTCGTATCTATCGATTGGCTAAAGCTTTTAAGCATGTCATAAAGCCAGATAGATACAGGGTTGAATCTATCTGGAGAAAAATTATTTGGGCCCAATTAATTAAACCAGGTAGATTCGTATCCGAATCTATCTGGTTTTTTTTTACACTTTCTTAGCGACTTGTTCGCTTAGAAAGTGTTATGGGGTCGCTTTAGCGACCGTAAACCGAGAACTTAGCGGCTTGTTCGTTTAGAAAGTGTTATGGGGTCGCTTTAGCGACCGTAAACCGAGAACTTAGCGACTCAGTCGCTTAGAAAGTGTTATGGGGTCGCTTCAGCGACTGTAAACCGAGAACTTAGCGACTTAGTCGCTTAGAAAGTGTTATGGGGTCGCTTCAGCGACCGTAAACCGAGAACTTAGGATTTAATCGCTTAGAAAGTGTTATGGGGGTCGTCAAAAGGCTCAACATATTGGGAGGATAATTTTTCATGAAAAAAACATTAATCAGTTTATTAACAATTACAATGGCAGCTTTGGTTTTAGTAGGTTGCTCAAATAGTACTTCAGCAGCGGACAAAAAAAATTTGAACGTGGGGATTTTACAAGTTGTGCCGCATGGTTCGTTGGATGCAGCTAGAAAAGGTTTCAAATCAGAACTTAATAAAGAAGTTAAGGCACATGACAAATCAATCAAGATTAATTACAACTATCAAAATGCTCAAGGAGATCAGTCGAATTTAAACTCAATGGCGCAACAATTGACTCAAAAGAAGAACGATTTGATCTTAGGAATCGCTACTCCATCAGCACAATCATTGGCTAAAAAAACTAAATCGACACCGATCGTTGTTACAGCGGTTACCAATTTACAGAGTGCTGGTTTGGTCAAGAGCGATGAAAAACCAGGTACGAACGTCACTGGTACAAAGGATCTTGGCCCTGTCGACAAGCAAGTTAAACTTTTGACAACTATGACGAAGAACAACAAACCAATCGGTGTTTTGTACAACTCATCAGAAGAAAATTCGGTTTTACAAATCAAGATGGTCAAAAAATATGCTAAGAACCACAATCTTAAATTAAATATCGTCAGCGTCACAAGTACTAATGATGTTGCCAGTGCCGTTTCTGGTATGGATGGTAAAGTTTCCGGAATCTATATTCCAACTGATAATTTGATGGCTAGTTCAATGAAAACAATCGGTCAAAAAGCTCGAGCTGCTAAATTGCCAGTCGTAACTGGTTCGATCGAAATGGCTGAAGATGGTGGTACAGCAACTTACGGTATCAACTACAACGATCTTGGTAAACAAACAGCTAAGATGGCTTACAAGATTTTGATCGACAAGAAAAAGCCTCAAGATATGCCCGTTGAAACATCACACACATTGAGACTTTACATTAACAAGGATAATGCCAAAGCTATCGGTATCAATCCAGATCAAATCAAGAAACCTTAGTTAGAAATTTTTGGAGGTAACAAATATGCTTATATCTAGTCTTGGACAGGGATTATTGTGGGCGCCACTAGCAATCGGCGTCTTCATCACATTTAGAATCTTGGACATTCCCGATTTAACTACTGAAGGAAGTTTTCCTTTTGGAGCAGCCGTTGCGGTCAGCTTAATGTTGAAAGGGCAGTCGGCAATCGTTGCCAGTTTAGTTGGGTTTTTAGCGGGATGTTTAGCAGGTTTGATCACCGGAATTCTCGATACTAAATTACATATTCCATCACTATTGGCCGGAATTTTAACAATGACTGGTTTGTATTCGATCAACATGCACATTATGGGAAAATCAAATGTACCTTTGTTGAATCAAAAAGTTTTGACCGATTATTTACCAGCTGGTTTGGATTTGGACTTGCAGACGATCCTTTTGGGAGTAATCGTGACCGGTTTAGTCGTAGTGCTGCTTTATCTGATGTTCAAAACTAGATTAGGTTTGTCGCTTCAAGCTACTGGGAATAATAAAAATATGTCAGCTGCCAACGGTATCAATACCGACAGCATGATTATTTTTGGCTACATGATCTCTAATGGTTTCATCGCTTTGTCAGGTGCCTTGATTGCTCAAAGCAACGGTTATGCTGATATAGGTATGGGAATCGGAACTATCGTTATTGGTTTGGCCTCAGTACTTGTGGGAGAAATATTCTTACGTAGCCACAATATTTTGACGCGTTTAATAGCAATGGTCGTAGGGGCAATCGTTTATCGATTACTTTTGACAGTAGCGATGGGACTAGGATTCCCACCAGATGATCTCAAAATTTTATCGGCAATCATCTTAGTTATCGTTATCTGTGTACCAATTATTCAAAAACGTATCAGAACCAAACGCCAATTAAAGAAATATTTAGAACAAATGGAGGAACCAGACAATGACGAAAGTACTACAAGTGAAGAATCTACAAAAGGTGTTCTTTCCGGGGACTGATAATGAGCGTCATGTGCTCAAAAATATCAATTTACAAGTCGATGACGGTGACTTCATTTCTGTGATTGGTAACAATGGTGCGGGCAAATCAACTTTGCTGAATACGATTGCTGGTACCTTGCATGCAGATGCTGGGGAAATCAATTTGGTTTCACATAATGTTTCTAAAAAATCAGTTGCTTATCGTTCACAGTGGATGTCGCGAGTTTTCCAAGATCCTAAAATGGGCACTGCTGGTGATTTGACGGTTATGCAAAATCTAGTCTTAGCTCAAGATCACACTCATACGGTCAATTTGAAGTGGTATCAAAAAAAAGGCGACGTCGCAGAATATCAAGAATTGCTCAAGACTTTGAATATGGGCTTGGAAAATTTCATGAACACGCAAGTTAAGTATTTATCCGGTGGTCAGCGCCAAGCTTTGTCATTGTTGATGGCAACGTTGAGTAAGCCAAAATTATTGTTGCTCGATGAACACACAGCAGCGCTTGATCCTAAGACGAGTCATGAAGTTATGAAAATTACTGACCGGATCGTGAAAAAAGAACATTTGACGACGATGATGATCACGCACAAGATGTCAGATGCTTTGAAATATGGCAATCGGTTGGTGATGGTCCAAGATGGCCAAATCAAATTAGATGTTAAAGGTGCCCAGAAGGATAATTTAGATACGCAACAATTATTAGCTGCTTTCGAAAAATAGGGCAGAAAAAAACCAGTTACTGAAGTAGAGTTCAGTGACTGGTTTTTAATTTGTGATAATCCACTTATCAGGGGGGAAGGATGGATTATTGTTATGTTTTGAAAATCATTATCTATATCTATATCATTTTTATTATGAAGATTTTTTATAGGGGGGATAAGTTAAAGCTTTTTGATTTCCTTTAACTTACAAATACATCATACAAACTAAATGTGAAGAAATTATGATGCCAATGTTTCCAATTTGAGAATTTTATGACTATTCCAAATAAATTTTCTTCAAAGATGTTATCTCAGTAGAGGTGAGCTTCAATTCATTTTTGATATACTTATCCATGCCACCATACATTTTGTCGATAGTTTTGATAGCTGTGGCTAAATAGTTGTAGTGAACAGTCATAAGATCACGAATCGAGTTCACAAGATCTGGGTCAGTATAACCTTTGGCTTTGAGGTCGGCAACTAAGTCATCAACGAATTCTTTGCTTGCAACGTTAGTCAATAAGTAGTCTTCCTTGATAGTTTCAAAAGGTACCCCTAAAGCAGACAATAAGAAGACTGCGCCCATACCAGTTCTATCTTTTCCGGCACTACAGTGGAAAATCAAAGTTTCGCCTTCGTTTTTATTTAATAACAATTGCGTAAAGAATTTGCGATAAGCAGCTTTTGAACTTTCGTCTGTGATAACATCACGGTAAACTTGAACCATGTGAGCGTATCCATTAGTTGGATCGCCATCAATTTCGGGGATGTAGCCTTTGCTTTGGACTTCAGAGGATTTGGTTTCATCTTCTTTGAAAACAGGGGCCCAAACGTAACGGACACCGGCAGGATATTTGTCGGGTTTCTTAGTTGTTTCAGCTTTAGAACGGAAATCAACGTCGATTTTTAGTCCGTAATCCTTCAAGAATTGTAAGTCATTATCAGTCAAGTCAGCCAAGCCAGCTGATCTGAGGACCTTGTGATATTTGACAGTTTTACCATCGGTTGTCTTGTAGCCGCCTAGTTCACGGAAATTAACACCTTTTTCAAGGTTTAAAACACGTTCATTATCGTTAGCCATTTTATTTACCTCGGTTATTTTTTCTACTTACTATTATAACAAAAGGAAGAGTCATCATATTATGAAGTTCATCATTGCACCAGGAAAATATAATGATCACATCAGTTCGACCAAAATCGGTCAAGCTATTTACAGTGGTATCTCGCGCGCTATGCCAAATGCGGAGATCGTCACAATACCAGTTACTGATAGTAAAGATGGTATGCCCGCTTTAGTTGAGCATACGATTGGCGGACGTTGGATCGAACTGCCTTTTTTTGACGCTTTTTGGAACAATAAGGAAGGACGTTATTTAGTAACTAATATCGATAGTCAAGATACCGCTATTATGGATTCAGAACAAGTCGTAGGCGTAGATTTAGCAAAAAATAAAACCCGAGATCAATTGTTTCATGCGACAAGTTATGGTATTGGCGAATTCATTATCGATGCGGTTACGAGCGGATTAAAGAACATTGTCCTATGTTTGGGAAAGACAGCCGTGGCAGATGGTGGCTTGGGAGCTTTACAAGCACTTGGAGCCAAGATTTATGACGAGAGTGGGTCATTGATACCAGAAGGTGAAAACCCGCTGATTGGAGCTCACAGAATCGATATGAGTGCCGTCTATAAATTATTGGGCCAACGAACTCATATTACCGTCCTTTTGAATTTTTCAACTGCGGAGAAACTCTGTGATACCGTGGAGTATCTCAATCAAGCACAGGAAAGTTTTTTGGAAGATAATTTAGTTTATGTTACCGAAAAAATGAATCAGAAGTATAATTTAGATATACACCCGATGCCACATTCGGATTCGATAAAGACTTTGGCTGGGGCGTTTGCAATGATTAATGCACGTATTTTGAGATCGTCGTTTGAGTGGGTGGCACAAGTTACCGGCATGAATGAAAGAATCAGTTCGGCTGACGTTTTGGTGACTGCCACAGAAAAAATTTCAAATGATTCAATGCATGATGATATTTTGTACCATTTAAGTCATGTTGCCGGATCGCAAAAGATTCCAACATTTGTACTATGTAATAATTTTATTGATAATTTCCAAGATTATGAACAGTTATTTACAGGAATATTCTCAACTCAGATGACGGAATACGATGATGAAATTACCATTTTTGAGAACTATGAGTCAGTGGCAAACCAATTGACTCGCACTCTTTTGGCTTTTAAATAAGGTATTTTATTGAATAATACATATGAATGCATTAATCTAAAATTAAAGGATTTTCAATAAGTGCATTGGGGGATTGAATTATGGAACAAGATTATAAGAGAATTTTAGTTCCCGTTGATGGATCAAAAGAAGCTGAAATGGCCTTTAAGAAGGCTGTGAAAGTTGCTCAAATGAACGGTGGACACTTGGACGTTTTGACTGTTTTGGATACAAAACAATTCATCGGTTTACACGGTGGAATGCTTAATGGAGATGTTATTTATCAACTCTCTGAAGATGCACAAAAATATCTTAATGAATTAAAAGACGGTGCAGTCAAAGATGGCTTCAAGGAAGATGACATCGCTATTCACGTACGTTTTGGTGAACCTAAGACCGTTATTTCCCAAGAGTTTATTGAAGAATACAAGAACGACTTGATCATGATCGGTTCAACTGGTATGAACGCCGTTACTCGTTTGTTGGTTGGTTCAGTATCAGAGTATGTTACACGTAATGCTAGAACTGATGTTATTATCGTCAGAACTGACACAGACAACAACAAATTAGTTGATAAGAAAAAGAAATAATATTTAAAAGTGTCTCTCTTGGTACTTGCCGTCTTCCATGGAATTTCGTTAGACGCTGGAATACTGTGAGAGCAACTATTTAAGCAATAAAATAAAAGCGATAGGGAACCTTTTTAAGGGATTCTATCGCTTCTTTTATGGGGAGAATTTGCTATGCGATGTGCTTGGGCTGATAGTTCAGAAGCTATGCAACAATATCACGATACTGAATGGGGCAAACCTAGTCATGACGAACGTTACTTTTTTGAAATATTGACGCTTGAAGGGGCTCAGGCGGGTCTTTCTTGGGCTACGATAATCAATCGACGTAAGACTTATCGGATAGCTTACGACAACTTCGATATTGATAAGGTAGCTGATTTTGATGCCAACAAACGAGCTGAATTATTAGAGGACAAGGGTATTATCCGCAATCGTTTAAAAGTCGATTCGTCAATCAACAACGCCAAAATTATTCAAGCTATGCACAAAAAGGGTGAAAATTTTTTCGAATATATTTGGAATTTTGTTGATAATCAGCCGATAATTAATCATTATAGTGATATGAATCAAGTACCGGCACAAACGAAGTTATCTCAACAAATCAGTAAAGACCTCAAGAAACGAGGATTTCGATTCGTGGGACCAACGATTATTTATTCATTTTTACAGGCTGTGGGCGTGATAAATGACCATCTAGATTCCTGTGATTTTAAATGAAAACCAGTATAATGGTACTGACGGAGGATAATTATGAATTCTGAAACTATTAGCAATTTAGCCGATTGGCTTTACACAAACAGAAAGAGCATTGAAGATAAATCTCAAAAATTCGACGCTCAAAAAGTCTACGATATTTTGGACGAACTAGAAGTTTTAAGAAAGCCTATCAAAACATACTTTGATATGACTGAAGATGACTACTATCAAAATGAATCTGATCACCGTTTGACTTTACAAAACCCTGATCAAAAATTAACTGAGTTGCACGACCGCGTTCAAGTAAATCACGTTGATGGTTCGCTTGCTGACCATGATATCAATTTTACTTATAATCACGAAGATCCATATGCCGAAGGTGATTACAAAGCCAAGACCGATATTGACCTTATCAGTTTCTCATTCACCGTAATTGGTGCAGTTTATGACAATACCATCGTCGCCGATGTTAGAAACTCGATCTCAAAAGATGCCATCTTAACAATTGGCTTGGCAGCTCACGCAATTGCGGCTTGGCAATAATGAAATTACTATCAGTCAATGATTTATCATTGCAAAACGGGGGCTACTTTGCATTTAAGCATGTAGCTTTTTCTTTATCTCAAAATGAGATCATTGGAATCAACGGCGATAATGGTAGCGGTAAAACTCAGCTTTTGGAAGCAATTGCGAATAATCAGACCCCAGACAGTGGCCAGATTGACTACACACCGGGGACAAGAATCGGCTATTTACCTCAATATAATCCTCAAATCATCGACCAGACGGTGACCAAATACTTAGAGGATACTAGACGTTTGTCGAAGAATTTAGCTGTTAGGAAAGAACAGTTGGAAGGGATGATCACCTTTTTAGGAATCAGTCCTTATTTGAATGTTCCGGTACAACAATTATCATTAGGGCTGAGACGCAGGATCGACTTTTTAGCTGCCGTAGCGGGACACCCGAATGTATTGTTGCTGGATGAACCGTTTGCTTTCCAGAGCAATAAGACGATCATGAATATGTTGAACTTGATTCAAGACTTAAAAGACAATGGTTCCGGAGTGATTTTAGCTGGTACGCGTTTTAACGATACGATCAATCATTATATCGACAATGATTATTTGTTAAAGGACAACCGTTTGACGAAAATCCAATCGACGACTAACACGGAATTAAAAACCTTGCTAGTCTTTGGCGTCAATGTTAAATCAGTTGCCATCACTAAAGATATTGAAGAATATATCACTGTCAATCGGAATGGTTTGATCGAGATGATTATTCCTTTGGGGATCAAAGATTCAATGATTCAAAAGATGACCAGACTCAATTATCAATTTGAGGAGGCAAAGGATATTGAAAATTAAAGTATTGATGAGAAGTTATTTAAAATTATTTTTTCAAGACTTTCTTTATTTGACGATGCTCTTTGCCATCATCATTTTTGGATTCGTAGCGGATCAATTGCTGGACATCAGTTCAGTTAAGAAATTCAGTCTGTTGATGATCGAAATGTTTTTTCTAGCACTCTTTTCAATGATGAACGCTTATCATAATGACAGTCAGCAAAATGAGTATTTAAAACAAAAGGTCAACAGTTACTGGTGGGATGCGTTGGCACAATTTTTAGTAGCGTTGATCGTTAATATATTTTCAGGTATTTTAATTTTTATATTTAGTCAGATATTCAATCGAAACATACTTTTGGATGTATCGGGAATTTTGACTTTGATTTCTGTGGGGATGCTGGGAACTGGAATAGCTACCTTGTTCAAAACACAGTGGTATCGCCATCAAAGCCTTGGTCAAATTGGCACATTAGTTTTTGTTCTTTTGGCTTTGTCGGGCAGTACGGTCGGATTGCTCAATGTTGTTGAGTGGATCTTGCCACCTTTATCAAAATTAATAACGACAGTTCAAACTGAAGATTCAATCACACGACTTTTGCCACTGGCTGGGCAGACATTTATCTACGCAGACATCTTGTATATAATCAGTGGTTTTCTATATCATGAAAACAAGAAAAATTAAGTAAAAAGTATTGCAATGTGGTATGTGTTTCTGTTTTAATATCTTGATGAAGTTTAGGAGGCAATTTATGAGTAATATTTATTTACGTCAGGCAACACTTGACGATTTGCCAAGAATCATTGATATCATTGCGGGTGCTAAGGAAACCTTACGAGACCGCGGAGTTGATCAATGGCAAGCGGGTTATCCTAATAACGATATATTGAAGCAAGATATTCAAGAGGACATAAGTTATGTTTTAATGTTAGATGGTGAGGTCGTAGGAACAGCTGCTTTGCAACAAGGCTACGATAAAAACTATCAAGACATGACATCTGGCTCATGGTCTGATAAATCTGAAGTAACATATTCAGTTATTCACCGTATCGCTGTTGAACCCGGACACCAAGGACAGCACTTGTCTGCAGCGTTGATCCAACAGTTATTTACAATGTCGCATTATCTCGGCTACTCTGATGTTAGAATCGATACTCATCCGGATAACTTGGTTATGCAACACGTTATTACAAGCAACGGATTTGTCGAACAAGGTACAATAACAATGGACGAAGATCATGGTATTAGAAAGGCTTATCAAATTCTTTTGAAGTAAGCTAACTAAGATTAATTTTTATGCTTTTGATATATAATTGAACCATAATTAAACCATCGTTAGATGGTTTTTTTACTATAATTTTTCCACAGTATGGATATTGGGAGAACGGAAAATTGAAAATCAAAAATATTGCAAGAAGGGTAATTTCACCTAAACCTTCAGAATTTATTTCAGCTCAAACAGATAACTTTTTGAGTAGATTAAAGCCTAGACCGTTTTTTATCGACTACATCGAGGGTATATATAAGAACAACGTATTGCCTAATGTGACTGATGAGACGCTCACAATTTCTGTTTTGACTGATACTCATGCTAAGGCCGTCGCTAGTGCTTCCTACTATGGAATCAACGGGGCACGGCATATTATTGAGGCCAATCAAGTCAGCAGTGACATGAATGTTGACCTTAACGTTCATTTAGGCGATTTGATGGATGGCAGCGATCAACCGGAAATCAGCAGAGGCATTTTGCATTTCGCGGTTGAAAACTATCAAAAGAGCAAACCGCCATTCTTTATCATTGAGGGAAACCATGACGAGAATGATAAATACGATGAACATCGGTTTTTCAAAACAGCATCGTTTCACCGGAATGATTATGATTCATTAGTCACAAAGCATGATTTTGAACAACCAGAGATTCTTCGTTTGAATCCCGTTTCTAGAATTGGCTGGTACGATAAGGGCGATATACGTATTGTCTTCATTGACACCAGTGATATTCCTTATATTCTTAGTAATGGTTCTAAGAAGTATGACTTCAAGAAGGTTAGAGGGGTCAGAGAACAGCAGCTAGAAGATTTAATCACTGTTTTGGAACAGACTGTTGATAAGCACGTGGTCGTAATGGGACACGCTAATATCGTTAGTCCAAGTGGACGCAGTGCTTTGAACTTTAACGGTGATCTCGTTCAACAGTTATTGGTCGCTTTTAACAATAAGGAATCTGGACAATTGAAAAATGAATTAACTGGAGATTTTGGCGTTAATACCCGCTATGATTTCTCATCTACTGGGATTTCTAAGGTGACAACTTATATTTGTGGGCACATGCATTACGAAAAAAACTACAAAGTTTCTGAAATTAATCATATAATATTAAATTGTTCGGACCTTATGGGGAAAAAGCATGGATTAACAACAGACTATAACAAGAAATGGGATAGACGTTATAATGAAATCTCAGAAATTTCTGGGTATTTCATCAACATCGACCCGAACAAACTACGCTTACAGATTTTCGGTTACGGAGCCGCTACAAGGTATGTAAGTTTTGAAATATAAGGGAGAATTATTTTATGTGTGGAATTGTCGGATTCGTAGATAAAAATATTGCAGATAAGAAACCTGTTATTGAAGCTATGATGGATACAATCAAGCACCGTGGACCTAACAGTTCTGGTGAACTTTTTGATGGAGACGCTGCGTTAGGTTTTCGTCGCTTGAGTATCATTGATATTAGCAGTGGTATGCAACCTATTTATAATGAAGATAGATCAAAAGCTGTTATCTTTAACGGTGAAATTTATAACTACCAAGATGTTAGAAAAGAATTGAAAAAAGCTGGACATGTTTTCAGTACCGATACCGATACTGAAGTCTTACTTCACGGTTTTGAAGAGTGGGGCATTGAAGGCTTGCTTAAAAAGATTCGTGGAATGTTTGCTTTCGTTATTTACGATTTGAAGACAGGCGATATTACTGGTGCTAGAGATTTCTTTGGTATCAAGCCTTTGTACTACTACAATCGTGAAGGTACATTCATTTTTGGTTCAGAAATCAAATCCTTCTTGAAGGAACCTAATTTCAAGATGGAACTAAACAAAGCTGCTTTGAAGCCATATTTGACTTTCCAATATTCAGCTATGAATGAAACATTTTTCAAGAATGTTTTCAGAATTCCAGAAGGACATTACTTTACATACAAAAATGGGAAATTGAGTATCAAGAAGTATTGGGATATGAACTTCAAGGAAAACAATTTGTCATTTGAAGAAACAGTTAAGAAAATTGACCGTTCGATCCGTGAATCAGTTGAAGAACACTCAATCAGTGATGTTCCAGTTGGCTCATTATTATCAAGTGGTGTCGATTCAAGTTACGTTACAGCTATCTTGAAGCCCCAACACACTTATTCGATCGATTTTGATACAAGTACTTATGAAGAAGGTTCAGCTGCTAAGATGTTGGCTGACAAGCTTGGTTTGGAAAATACTCGTGGTATCGTTACAAAGGAAGAGGCTATCAAGTCACTACCTTTGATCCAATATTACATGGATGAACCAGATGCCAACCCTTCATGTGTGCCACTATACTTCCTAACAAAATTAGCTAGTCGTGACGTTACCGTTATCCTTTCAGGTGAAGGTGCCGATGAGTTGTTTGCTGGATACGCAAATTACGGTTTCCACTCACATTCCAAGGCTATCCGTGTCGTTGCAGAAGATTTGAAGAAACTTCCTAAGGGTGTTAAATACAAGTTGGCTCATGGTCTAAAGAAGATGCCTAACTTCCCAGGTCGTTTGCACTTGTACGAATCAACTGCTAAGGCTGAAGAATTCTTTATCGGTCAAGCTAAGATCTTTACTGAAAAAGAAGCCAGTGATTTGGTTAAACCAGAATTTGAAAAATCACGTTCAGTCAAAGACATTGTTATGAAGAGTTATAACAAAGTTAAAGACTATGATGACGAAGTTAAGAAGATGCAATATCTTGACCTTCACCAATTCATGGCCAATGATATCATCCTAAAAGCTGACCGTATGAGTATGGCCAACTCAATGGAATTACGTGTACCATTCCTTGATAAGGAAGTTGCTAAAGTCGCTGCCGGTGTACCTACTAAATATCTTTTGAACAGCAAAGATAGCAAGTATGCACTTCGTGTTGCTGCTGAACGTGCACTTCCAGAAGAATGGGCTAAACGTGAAAAACTAGGATTCCCAGTGCCAATCCGTGACTGGATCAAGACTAAGGAAGTTTACGAAGACTTCCGTAAGTTGTTCAGTTCAGATTTTGCCGCTGAATTCTTTGATCAAGATGCTATTTTGAAGATGCTTGATGACTGTTACAAAGGTTTGAACGATGACCGTCGTAAAGTATGGACAATCTATACATTCTTGATTTGGTACAAGGTTTACTTCATCGATGGTGGTAAGAAACCAGATGTCGATCCACAAGTACTTGTTCCAGAAGATGAAAAATAAATTGATGAATTATAAAATATAAAAGTACCAGTAATTACTAGCAGATTTAGAAGTTAGTGATTACTGGTACTTTTTTGTTCCACTCTCAACAATTCCTACGATTAGTCAAGTGGATATATAGAAAATGAGAGTATTCTAAACAGTACT
>NZ_AZEZ01000003.1 GCF_001434275.1 Companilactobacillus mindensis DSM 14500
ACCCGGTATGGGTTTATTTTTTTACTTTGTGTTGCATTTCAATTGTAAATTCGCCGTATTAAAAAAAGGCCACTGAACTTAATCAATAACCTATTTCAAATAATTCATATTTAATTTTCGTAAAGCTTCTTGTCGTTTAAGCTCTCTGGCTTTAATTAACGGTTCTTCTTTTAACTTGTTGACTACTTCCATTGACCGCTTGCCTACAGATACGTTCGTATCCGCATAGGCTGGTGTGGTAACAATAGAAACATCATATAATTTGTCGATTGAACGAATTGTTCTTTCATACTCCACACCATCAATGTCTGACTCACGCCATTCACTTCCATTACCATCGTCTGGCAACGAGAAAGCAAAAGAACATTGAGATAGGATGCCCATTCTGACTTCTTCTAGAACATCGTTCGCAGTTGTAGTATTTGGTAAATCAATTTTAAATCTCAATCCGGTATCGTCCTTGGTCAAAGTTAAATTGACACCTGAACGACCTAATAATTTGGATTGATCGTGGTTAAAAGTGGCTACCACATTACTCATATCAGTATTATCAAGACAACGTTTATCTAGTGTTTCGATAAAATAGTTATCAGCTAAAGGCTGTGAGCGTGTATTAAATTTAAGCGCATAGCCTTCAACTGTTCGTGAATCCTCTTCGTCACTTCTAACTTCCACTTTAGTTTGTGTTGTTCTTAGTTCCATTAACATCACCTCCTTTCGGTTGAGCCTTATTATTCTTTTGGTATTCATCTTTCAAAGCCAAAGAAACTGTGTTCAGTGTTGATTGATATGTATTCATTTCGAGAGTGTTATCATCAGCTTTCTTACCTAATTCGGCTCTAACTTCATTAGGCGTTAAGATGCTATTTTCGACCAGCGCTACTAGTTCAGTGACTGGTCTTGCTGTTTGTTTACGAGTATCAAAGTCGAAATGGTACTTGTGACGCTCTTTATCAGTCAGCAATTTCATTTCAAATTCACTAACGATTGGCTTAAAGTAAAACGGCAAATCATTACTGATATATCCAGCTGCTAACTGATTCACGGATTGATTAGGAGAATTAATTGCCAATTTATAGGCTGGTATTCTCATTGCTTTAGCAATCTGTGATGTGGACCAATTGTTAGAATTAATCAAATTCAGAACATTTGTATCTACTTCTAATGGTTGATAGTCCATTGTCGAATCAGTAATAATGGGACCATTTGAATCGCCTTCTTGAGCATATTCAAAATCAGCCCTAATCTTTCTACGTGCGTCCTTGCTGAGCTTGGCTCCATTAACTTTTAAAATTGAGCCTTTAAGGCCTGACTTAAAGAATCGTCCTAACGTATCAACGCCAGACTTTTGTAAATTGATTTCGTCTCCAAGCGATAAAAGTGGCGACCTACCAACAATCCCATCGGAACTAAAGAATTTAAAGTGGATAACATCTTCTGGTTCTAAATCAAATGGACTTCTGTCATCTTCCGGATAGAAAGTATAGTAATATTCACGTTTTACACCCGGTCTATCTCGATAATTAATTGCCACTTGTGAGGGTGGGAAAAATTCCAATTCTATTGCCTTACCAGCATCCTTACCGTATGTCGTAGGGTCACGAATAATGCGCGTGTACGAATTACCAGTCAAAATTGCATTAACCATCATGGCAAACTTCCAGGAGTATGCGGAACTATAATCATTAGATCTCTTATTTAATAGGTAGGTAACAGTATTCTCATCCACAATCGAATCATCACTATCTCTAATTTGTAGGATAGGAAATCTTGCAACATCACCAGCTACAATTGAAACGGCAGTCAATACATCTGAATTATTCAAAGCACCGATTCCCATAAAATTTCGATTACTTGGTAAAACACCGTTATTCAAATAGTCCATAGCCCAATCATCGCTAGAATCATTTAAACTTCTAAAAAAACTCATTTATTCACCTCCCTTCTAGTCAGATTTAATCATCAAGATTGCTAGGATGATCATCGAAACTCCACTTACAATCAGTCCAACCGGTAAACTAATAAAATATGAACCAATTGAGAGTACAAAAAAGCCACAAATCAAAACGATCTGTGGAAAGTTCAAGATCATCCATTTAAATAATTTACTCATTTTCGCCTCCTAAAAACCAAATTCATCACTCATTACATAGTCATCATTTAAGTAATTATCTATGTTTTCGGTGAAACAAATTGCGTAAGCGTCAAGTAAAGCATCAACAGGATCAATTTTGTTAGAATACTTATTTTTATCGATTCGGACACCGTTGTTGTCAGTCATTAGCACAGCATTTGTAACAGCTGTCTTTAAAATAAAACTGTCAGAATGAATAATGTTTCCGTTTATTACGCCATCTCTAAATTCCTTAGTAGGAGCAGAGAGAGTCATGGTTCCTTGTCTAACCTGGACTTGATCCCATTCTGGATGTCGCTTTTCAATTAATGTTAAAAGTTGTCCATATTGATATGGATCGTACATGATTCCTTTAACGTCCAAATTGTTTTGTTCGATAAAGGATTCAAGCCAATCAAAAACACGTTCGTTATCGATAACGCCTGATTCAAGTTTGGTTATTTCACATTGTCCTTTTTCAGCTAAATCACGATAATTCATACGGTCTTTTTTTATCTTTGCATCTAGTCCATATTTAGTTCCTACAAAAGAATAGGAATCTGCATACCATTTACCTTCAATCGGAACTAACCAACTAATGGCAAATAAATCGGATACTTTACCAACATCCACACCTATCCAAACAGGTTTGCCATGAATGTCTGGCTTAGTTTCAACCGTTGTTTCCTCCCAGTTTTCAATATCCAAATAAGAATTTTCTTCGGCTTGACGCCACATATTAAAGTTCTTAACCAAGACTTCGTTTTTCTCACCAGTTTGTTTGGCTACGTCCCATCGTTTCTTTAAATATGGTGCATAATCTTTCTTAACTTCAGGGATGACAAGAAGTGGATTACTCTTTGTCCAATTCTTAGGATCTTCAATCTCATCAATAGATTCTTGTTCTGCAATAAATGCAAAGTATTGATTATCAGTAATTTCTCCTGAAAGAATCTTCTTTGCTCGTGGATATTCAACCGTGTACATCGGCGCATTCATATTAAAGTTAGCTGTGGAAATAATAACTATTAGTGGATTATGTAATTGACCTTGACCAGAAACCAATAGCTCCATCATCTCGTTTGTTTTAGAAGCTCCATACTCATCAAGTACACCTAAATATGGTTCAAATCCATCAATGGCACCAGTATCACGAGAGAGTGGACGAACATATGAATCGTCATCCAAATTAATTAGCAACTCGCGAATTTTCTTAGTGGACTTTTTAATATCTGGAAACTTTGCACGCAATTGATCCAGTTGTTTACGAGCCATCTCAAATGCAATTTTTGCTTGCTCCTTATCGTTGGCTGTACAAAAGATTTGTCTTGAACGTGCGGGATCTTTAGCAAACAAGAATTCATACAAAATAATTCCAGATATAAGCAGTGTCTTACCTTGCTTACGTGCCATAGAAACAAACACCTTGTGGAATCTACGTCTACCATGGTCTTTCTTTTCCACCCAACCATAAATAGACTCAATGATAAATTTCTGGAATCCTGCTAGTTTGTGAGTGCCACCTTTAGGGTCTGGCAATAATTCGATGAATTTAATGGCTCTTTCGGCGAGTTTTTGGTCAAACTCATATGGAAATGTGGCGTCATTGACACGCTTTAAATCGTTTTCGTGGCGCTTTACAGCGTTTAAAGTGGCCTTGCAAGTGACATATTCACCACTTAAAACCTTATTAATATAGTTTTGTATGCTATCACCTCCCCTAAAATCCCAATTTATCGGCAAGTGTTTTAGCCTTGCCTTCTTGTTTTGGTACATTCATACGCATACGTGAATCAACCGTTAGTCCAATCTCACTAGCAGCTGAACGAATATTTTTCGAAACTTTATCTAAAGTTCCTAAAATCTTCATTCTGTCGTCAATATCATCCACAGTTTCAAGACGTTCACTTAAATCTACGAATTGTGAGTACCAGAAGCAATATTGTTCAACCATTGCCCTATCGACTGCCCTTACAGGCAAGTTTTTAAGGTCTGGTATAATTCGTTTCCACTCCGCTTTAGCCACGCCAGAGAGACGATTAGGGGGTGAATTTTGCAGTAACTTGTAGCCATCACTAGCAAGTATTTCAGCATTGAATTTTGCCTCTTGTTGTTGCTTAGTTAAGTTAGCTGTTGATTGCTCTAAAACCTTATAAGGACGACCTTTTCCCGCCATATCACCACCTCCAATCTTTATATCGAATTACATCTTCTTTCCAATAATATTTATGGTCTAAATCGGTCGTTTCAAAAAATTAATTAATAGAATTTCGTGCGCAAAAAAGAGGACGTGCGTTCAAGAAGCAGTGGTAATGTACGCCCCCGTTGACTTTGAGGGGGTAGGTCTGGAAAATATCCTCACCCATCTGGTTAAAATCTCAAGCCTCATAGATATTTTTTTGTGCGCAAACAATAATAAAAAGAAAAAATAAAACTAAATTCAATTCATTAAATGAAAAGAAAATAATTTTATTTAATTTGTTTTTACTTTTTTAATTTCTAAATCTAATTCATCAATCAATCTATCAACATCATTCATGATCTTATATGAATCAGTTGTATCTCTGTGTAGTCTGTGTAGTCTACTGATACACTCTTCCTTCGAAGTATCTAACATCAACCACTCTACATCATTAGATGATAGTAATGTAGTCAGCCTTTCATCAGGCTTAGTCATGATTAACCAAACGTTATTGAAAGTCTTCTCTGCTTTAATCTTACGTAATAACATCTCATATATAATCTGAACGTAATCATTCATATCTATGTTGTGCTTATGAATGGTTAGGTCATTAGCCTTACTATCATTTGTGTTCAAGACATTAAGCATCGAACCATCTAATGATGATGTAAGTAAATCATAATCATATACAAGATCATGTGATGTCATATGTCTAGCAACGTATGTAGACTTACCACTAGCTGGATAGCCTACCACAACATGTATCTTCATAGCTCTCTCACGTCCTTTATTCTTCTTAATCCATTCTCTACGTGTCTTTAGGTTATGACATCGTTGGCACAACGTCTCAAGATTATCTGTATTAAGTCTGTCTTCCCAATCATCTTCACTCGGAACAATATGATCAACTATGTTTCCTTCAAGTCCACATCTAACACATGTAGAGTAGTCACGTAGCAGGACCTGTTCACGTGTATGTCTCCATGCTGTGGTCTTGTAAAAGGATACGTACTCTTTGTTCTCACGGTTCCGCTTTTGATTGTATGCCTTATCTGTTTCAGTTCGGGTATGGTAAACAATAGGAACTAACTGCCGTCTTCCGTTGATAACCATTAGCTTCTTTGGCTTAGACATTTAAGAGTACCAAATTAATCTTTGACATATTGTTTCCTCCAAAATAAAAAGCCGATAGGAATTAACCTATCAGCTAGTGGCGTACTAAGTACGCGTTCAGTTTTAATATAGTGTGAGTGGGAATCTAACCCACAAACGCATTAACTAGTATACGTTTCACCATGTCGCACCTTATAGTCAGGTATGGAATCGAACCATACACCATCATCGATATTTAGCGTTACCCTTTGCGCCACTAACTACCAGTATATGAATTAGCATCGCTACCGTATTCATATACTTGTTGTTATTTTACAAAAGAAAAAATGAGGTTTTCCTTTATATTTTATGCTCGTTTTCCGCCGAGCAATGTGAGACTTGGGAATCGAACCCAAAGTTAATTAAAGGTGTATGTAAAATAATATTAAGTCCTGTAGAAGGAACGTCTATCTAAAATTGGTCTTTATTAACTGGCTACCATAGCCATCTCACAGAAGTAAGACGCTTTCCACACGTCTTACATTGTCGATTAAATAGCGATTACCACAACGCTATTCAAAAATATAGTTTGAGGGACATATTTTGCATTCTATTTAGATGGTTAGTATCTCTGCCAATCATCTATGCTACTAATTTACTACTTATATACATGTCTATAGTCTCAACTTAGTATCAATAATTTAATACGGGTCAAGTAAACCTAACTCGTTTGCTAAATTGTTTAAGAACTCATGCTTCAATCTGAATGCCTGTGCTCTTGAACAATGAATCATTCCATTTAAGATGAGGCCATCTATCCTATAATAGGGATGTTCTCTGAAATACAATTCTGAAATGATAGTCTTAGTATCATCACTAGCCACAATCAAACACTTATCAATGGCTTCCTTTTCTCGTTCAAGCATGGCCAAACGCTTATCAGCTTCAATGGTAATTATCATTTGTTCTTGAGGCTTAGAAATTTTACTAGACTTACCGCCTCCCACATTCTCATCCGATTCTCTATAAGGATGTCTGAGTTCCTTATTACGCTCAGAAATATATTTATCGAGGTTCGGATAGTCTCTTAACGTTTCTTCAATTCTACTTCGTGTTCCTGATCTAATAGTGTTCACTCTCCCTACTTAAAATGCATTGATATTTTAATAACTCCAAGTGTTATAGCAAACAATAATAAAATAGTTGTTGTACTAAGATAGGTTATTTTTTTGGCAATTTTATCTGTGGATATAATAAAAATCATAGCAATCATTGAATAAATTGATAAAAATATTACTGTCGAAATCATTTCTTCACCTACTTAATAAATGATTTGATTAGATAATAGTTTGGTGCTACTGCTTGTTGGATAGCTGTTCGAATATCAAGGAATGCTGAAACAAATATAATTAGTACGGCAATCCCAATTATTACTACAACTGGAACTGCTATGATTCCAAGCATACTTATATCTGGATCGTCGTAATTTTCAAAAAACATTGAATCTTTTTTATTCTGATTTGCATTTTTTATGGTTCTAATAATGAAATAAACAACCAGTATACAAAAAGCCATTACTAGTAAATCATAGATTGCTCCTGTAATATTCTGTCTAACGTACTCTGCTGCAATTTCGTGATACCCTTTTGGAATTTGTTTCTCCAAGATTTTTGATAAATGTACAATTTCATTCGATAAATTAGTCATTTAGATTCCTCCAACAATTCCGAATTCTCGTGTACGTTGCCAATAACTTCAATTTCCTCAACGTGGTCGCTGACTAGCATTTCGTTCCCAGTAGCCAAGTCTTCTCCAGCAATATAACTATTACCGTTCTCCATAATAATTTGTGAAATTTTAGGTTGAGCATACTTATAGCTAGACTTAACAATATCGCCTCCATAAATATCCTTGCCATTAACGTCTTTCAGGCCAGTAAACTGTTCAACGTCATACCATTTATTATTTAAGAAGCCTCCAAAGCAATCCTCGTCATATTCAGCATTTTCACCATCATCATATTTTACAAACCCACTCAACGTGTCATAGGCATCTTGTACATTGTAAAGATAGATTTCGTTTCCCTTATTCCACGCTCTAAACTTAATTCTTCTCATTCCTTCACCTCATAAATAACGATATATGCAAGCATTGGCCTACCGTTCATTCCAACAAAAACTTTAGGCATAATATCAATAACCTTATTTTGCTTACAAAAATCATTAACTTCATTCAAAGTTTTTTCTTCTCGCCAGATAGCCTCATTGGGCATGAATTCTTTAACTTGTTTCATTTTTCCACCTCATAAACGTTTACTAACGCATACACACATTTCATAGACTTGTAAGTTAATATCTTGAATCATATCTTATCCCTGCTTAGAATGGTGTAATAATTTTCCAAATGATGTCATTTTTTTCACCAGCAGTTAGATGTCGCTTTGCTTCTTTAAATTCAGGCTTCCACTCATATATTTTGGCTTGGTTGGTATTGATATATGAAATCGTTGCTTCAATATCCTTGTTGTGTTCTTCAAAAATTGATTCAATGAAATTTGAATATATCTTTTTATAATTCATAATTAATCTCCTAATTCAACTTTTTCAACATGTGAACCACCCTCATATAAATCTGAATATGGCCTATCATAAACATGAGGATTACTATTTTCTTTTACATATTTTTCTGCCTCCAACAATTCGGGATTTTCGCAGATATTTAATAATTCATCCATGTTACTCAACCTTCACAAGTCTAAAGCGGTCTGTATGTTTTCTAAGCTTGTATTTTTCGGTATGATAGTATCTAATTGATTGGACTGTTTTGTGTGTTAATTCAGCAAGCTCTTCGAATGTTCCCACCCCGATGTAATCACCGTTTTTAAACATTTTATATTTGAAATTTCTACGTTTTTTTCTCTTATCATCGAAGGTGTGCCAGATAGTATCATCAAGATATCCGTCATTGATGTATGTTTGCAGTCTGTATTCTTTGATTTCTAAAATGTCGGCAATTTCTTGCTTAGTCAATTTTGAATTTAATAGTTTCTGCGCAACTTTTAGATCAATCCCAAGGGGAGACCTATTTTCAATAGGATCGTTCCCGTCATTTAAGAATTTTCTAATCGCTACTAAGCGATTATCGTTAATCGGACACTTGAGTACTGTTCCATATTCGGCTTCGATTTCTAGTACCGTACTTACTACTGCATTAGTCATTTTCTATTTCCTCCACAATGCTCATGATTTAAATCCATAACCTACCAACTCCTCATCAATGATTTTTAATGCGTCTTCTGGCGAACGTGCTATGCCGTGAATAATATGATCAGACATCAATTGATTATGAAACTGCATCTGGTCTGGTCGTGGTCTACCTGTTGGTGTTTTAACTTCAAGGTAAAATATCTTACCGTTTGAAATTTTATATCCGTGTAAATCCGGATAGCCATTTGGTAATCCTGTTTGAAAAAACTTACCGTTTGGTAATCTCACACTACCAACATTTGCCCTAAATATTCTGCAATTATCTAAACTTACAGCAACGCGAATATCATTTTGAATTTCTTGCTCTGATTTACTCATAATATTTCGTACACTTCGGTACACTAGCTTGGGACACTATTTCTCTTACTGCCACATAGGATTAACTTCATTTTGACACTGGGACACTAATTTTTCTTATCCCCTATATATACCTAATATATATATATATATAACCTATACTACTTATTAGTGTACTTAGTGTCCTTATATTTATATAAGACATGGGGCTCTAAGAGTTTCGACCGGACACTAAGTTAAATATTAGTGTCCCAATGTGTACACAAGTGTACTAATCTCTCCTATAACCTCGCTTTGGATGATTTACATAGCTCCAACCAGCTTTATTATCCATAACATATTTAATCTTTTTAGATAGTCTACGATTCTTAACTAAACTTGTTTCGCCTAAGAACTTTGCTATTTGATTACTGCTAACAAAATCATCAGGATATTTTTCAAGAAAGTATTCAATCTGCGTTTCTACTTCATCTACATACATGAAGTCTTCACGATACTTAGCTAATTCTTGTTCTTGTTTTCGACTTAAGCCGAAGTCAAAACCATGTTGATAATAGCTAACAAATTCACCCCACATTTGATTGATAACTTCATCAGTTAGATCATCAAATGGTGTTTTCTTTTGACGTGTACCATCTACCTTTACGGGCAAGAATCTACGTTCACCAGTTCTATCTTTTAAATAAGTCATCTCATTAGTTGTTCTAGCTAAAACGAAATTTTTAGGATAGCGGATTGAAGTTTTACCGTAAGGTGGACGAAATTCCAATTCCTGGGCTGAAACAAATTTCTTTAAACTTTCAAAACTACTATTATTTGTAGCTGTCATTTCATCATCATTAGCAATCAATGATCGCAACATAACTCCGAAATTATCCTTATCCTTGAAGTCTGTGAACTGATCTGTGTACCATTCACGTGCCATTTTTCTAAGAAATGTAGTTTTACCAGCTCCTTGTCCTCCTACTAAATCAAGAACAAAGTCAAACTTAGTTTCAGGCTCATAAGCCTTAGCAACTGCACCAACGAAAAATATTTTTGTTATCAATGTGGTAATATCGGATTTTTCTACCCCTAAAAAAGTCGGTAAGAAATCATCAACTCTGTGTTTACCATCCCACTGTGTATAAACAAAGTCGAAATAATCAACCACAGGGTTGTACCTACGCTTACGGGCGTCATTTACTACAGCCATTTGAAATAGATTTCTATTAAATAACAAGTGGTAGTTATCTTCGATATATCTAAGGATTGATGGATCATAGTCATCTAACATTTGTCCTTTATCAATTCTTAAATCAGGTACATCTTTAACCACTCCAATTTCATGTGTGAAGTCATTAAATGCAAAGATGTTTCTTAACACTTTGTCATGTTCCAGTATCAAACCAATATTTTTTAAACTGTTTGTTTTAATATTATCTTTTTCGTTTAATTCAAAATCTAATGGCATTTGTACTACTTTATTTTCATGTTGCATTTTGGATAATTTACTTATACTACTTTTCAATTTTGCTTCCAATAGAATTTAGAGCCTCCCTTCTTTTAATTTCTTTTTGAACCATTGATTCAAAAGTTCGTTCAAACTCTTTAGCTGGTAATGACTTAGATGTATTCTCGTTCGCCTGTTTAGCAAGTTCGTATGCTGTTTCTACTTCTACATTGCGGAATAGTAACCCACCCACAAAACTCGCTAGGGCGTTATTTCTACCACCAGTTTCGCCTAAGCCATTAACTATTGATTCAAACAATTCAGACGTTGCTGTTTTCTCATCACTAAATTGATAATTACCTGGTTGATAGTTTGATTTATTGACTGGTCGTTTATTGATTAGTTCAATTAATTCACGGCTTGGTGTCACAATCGGATTGTGATTAAACCACGTATACCTCTTACCATTTCGTTCACTAGGTGCGATCATGAAATAATTATTAACGTGAGCTTTAACATCGACTCCTGGAAGCCATCCAATGTGTTGAGACATATCTATATCAGGACGTTTAAAATAAATCATTTGTCTACCACCACTAGAAGTAGTCTGTTCAAGCGTTGGTATCAATAGATCCTTATGCTCATATTCTTCAATTGATTTAAATCCATCGTGTCCATGAGCTTCCTTAGTATCTATATCAACTACAAATATGTTTATTGTTCTAATAGCTATTTGTGCATACGGAAATTGTTTCCATAGTTGTCTAACCTCATCGGGGTTTAAAGGTGGCTTATCTGCAAAAGTGATTAGTGGTTTCTTATCTAACATTGGAAGGACACTTAAACCTTTTTCGGCATAAGCGACTGCGTAATTAACAAGATTTCTCATAATCATATTTTTCTAAGATAGGTTTAAAATATTTTTCTTCGGCTTCTTTACGAGCGTTGATTGCATCTTGTTTATTTTTAAAACTTTTATCCAAAAGTAGATTGCCTTTCAAAGTCAATCGTGCCACCCATAGTTGATAACGCTTGTCCCAACGGACTCCTGTGATACCACTTTTATTATCACTTCTTGGTGTAATAGCAGTTAGTTTGAATAAGTCTGTTCCTTCAACTCGTACTTTGTTACGTTTACATCTGGCCTGATTGAAATTATTTTGTTTCGTTTCAAGTCCTAAGCAGCCACAGCTTTGCGTGGTCCCATATGTAAGACATCTAGCATTTATAGATTTGCTATTCCCACAATCACACTTACATTTCCAATATGTACCGTTGCTATGTTTTTTCTTTTGAGTTTCATAATCTCTTTCAATAACGGTTAAACGGCCAAATCTTTTACCGGTTAAATCAATAACTCTACCCATAATACTCACCTCGCATTTATCGGGCATTCCACCCATTCGGCATATACGATACTGCGATATTTACTTTTTAAAATGGAACGTCGTCATCTGAAACTTCTGGTGTATCTTTAGCATCAAATGGATCTTCTTTAATTTCTTCAAATTCATATTCCTTATATGGATATTGAGGCTTTTTTTTATTTTCACTAAGCTTTAAAGTCATCTTAAATTGTTTACCAATTGCTTTACTAAATTCATGTACCATAATTTGCATACTATCCCAAGCGTCGTCAGAAATAGCTACTCCTAAAACCGCTGCTAAACGTGCTACGGTTTTGATGTTTCTATCGATTACGAAATCGGGCAAAGGTTGACCCTTAGATGTGACTTCATCTAAACCAATGTTGATGAATTCGATACGTCCTGTGTTGTCACCTTCAATAACTTGAGCTTTCATGCTTAGTTGTCCGTAATCGGATTCTTGTACATTTTCAACTGCCATATGATAATCGCCGGATGGTAGTCCTGGATACCCGTTGATTTCGTCCTTTGTTGCATCAAAATTGCTCATTACGTTTTTAGCTCTATCTCTTAAACTCATTGGTTATTTACCATCCTTATTAGTTGTTGTTGTTTGTACGTCTTTAACGAGCGCCCCCGGTATTGCCATTAAAATTCTTAAAATTTGTGGATCATCAATTTCAGATTGTTTGTATTTACGTCTGATGTCTGTAACTGTTCTTAGATAGTTATGACCTAAGTGCTGTGTTCGAATAACTAAGTCGCAGTTACCATTTACGACGTTGTAATACTTTTGCTTTAATGCGGGTGATGCGACACTAACGCCATCTTCCATTTTGGAATTCTCACGACTGATATATATGATGTTCATTGGCAAAGCCTTTAAATTCATAACTAATTCTTGAAGCATTGAGTCAAATAATCCCCAACCTTTTCCATAAGGAACATCGCCAATAAACTTCACGTGATATTCGGCACAAATTGCTTGATCTAGTAACGTGCATACGTCTTCAATCACATCAATTACCACAGTTTTAAACGTATTCGATTCAGTTCCTAGAGCCAAAATATATTTGTCTAAGGTGTCAATTGCCGATGTAACAATATTGCCTTTTGCATCAAAAGTATTTTTTAACTGTACGCTCGGTCTTGTTCCGGAATTTTTTTCATTATCATCAGTGCTAAACACAAAAGAGTCTGGAAATGCGGAGGCTAGATAACTTTTTCCGGACATGGTAGCACCCCAGATAAAGAAGTTACGTGGTGCATAATGTGGCGTATGCGGTTTGTTTTCAGGTAAAATTGACAATTTATAACCCCCTTGTTGAATATTCACACAATATTTTTAAAAGCTTTGCTTCATTCTTACCAACACCGTTAAACATCGTATTAACACGACATTGAAGCATTAATGAAACTTTAGCAATCGGCTTTGAGCCGTCCATTTTATAAACCCACAATTGTTGATTAGGTCTGTCGAGGTGACTTGATGCTAGTTCAGTTCTGTAACCTAATTTATTAATTTCTTGAATCAAAACTTCTGTGGTTCGTTTCATTTAATAAATCCTCTTTTCTTAGCGTAGAAGTAACTCCAACCAGGTTTGTAACCTTTGAACTTACCAAACGCTCGTATTTCTTCAAAACTCTTTAATTCACTAGCCTTTTTGTCAGCAACATTCGCCGTTAAGTTGTCTTCCATAATCAATTTAGCTTTACGAATTCGTTCTTCTTTAACCTTTTCAAGTTTGGCTTCTTCAACTACTTCTAATACCTTTTCTTCGGTCAATTCAGCGCCGCAGAACGGACATTTATCACCTTTACGATAGAATGTAGCAAAACACATTGGACACGTTGTAACGGGCTTAATATCGCTTCTGCCATCATTGCTTTTAGATTTATCTTTGCCGTCCAAAGTCCAATTGTGTGGTTGCGTTGGTAGTCCAAACCTATTCACATTTCCAACGTGATCAATGATTATTGCTGTCTTACCTTTACGTGGATTCATGCAACGCATTGCAAATTGTAAATACAACGACAATGATTGTGTCGGTCGTAGCATGATTACACAATCAACATTGGGTAGGTCTAAACCCTCTGTAAACAGTTCGGCATTGGTAACTACTTGTATTTTTCCATTACGATAATCTTTAATAATAGAATTACGTTCATCTTTAGGAGTATTGCCACTCACAGCTCTTGCTACTACTCCATTGTGGTTGAGTTCATCGGCCAATCTTTCAGCACTAGCAACGTTGTATGTATAAGCAATTGCTTGCTTGTTACCAGCTAATTTTCTGAAAGTTTTAACTGCATTTCCATATACCTTGGGTTTAAAAGCTTGTTCAACTGATTTCTCATCAAACTCACCGTTTCTTTTAGTTTTAAGTTGTGAAACATCTAATTGAACTGGAGCATAGTAGTCAACTGGTGCCAGGAATCCATCCTTAATCAATTGTTTTATTGAGTTTCCTAGTATCAAGTCGTCTGCTATGTCATCAAAGCCTTTGCCATCCAGTCGATACGGTGTAGCTGTGAATAGTAACTTTAAAGCATTGGGGAATTTATCAAGTATTCTTCTATAACTTTTGGCTAAGGCATGGTGTGCCTCGTCCACAAAAATAATAGCGGGCTCCTCTAAGTCATTTACATGACGTGTAATTGTTTGAACCATACCTATTTTTGCTAGTGACATGTCCACGTCTTGTGCTTTAAATGTCGCAACTACTTGGTCAACGATTTCCTTACGATGAACAACAAACAAAATTCGGTTATGTTTGGCTGTCGCTCTTCGTGCTATTTCAGCCATCAAAACTGTTTTTCCAGTTCTAGGGAGGGGATTGTACGATTATTGATCGATGACCCTGGTCAAATGAATCGTAAATCCGTTGTAATTCCTCCAATTGATAGTCCCTTAGGTGAAACATTATCGAACCGTCATATTGAAAGTTTGAATAAGCCGACCATCTCCGACTGTCTTTCCTTTTAGTAAAGCATCTTTAACTTTGGATCTATTCATAGTGGGTTTTTGGTCGTAAAACTCTGCCGGAACCGTTGACGGTGTTACTTTAACTTCAGATTTAAATGTTCCTGGAACACTATATGTATGATTAGGCGTTTTAACCTTAGTTCGACCGCTTGCGTTAATACTTGCGGCGACTAAGTCCCGAATGTATGAAATGCTTTTACCGATTGCCTTTTTACGAGCCTGTAAGCGTTTAATCTCTGCATTAATCCCGTCCTCGTCTGACTTTAAGTTAGTGGTTAAATCCATGCAGCCATCGTATTCACTATCTAAAGTTAGTTTGATTGAATTTGCAGTATCGTTAAACGTGGTAGGATCAATGTCGTCTGCATGTTCTTGAAGTTCTAACAATTTTCCTGTTAGCTTATAAACACTCATATGTAGCACTCCTTCTTTGTGATATAATTTAACTAATAGCTAGTTAATGTATGCGCCTTTGCTGATTGCGCTCAGCAGGGCGTTTTTTTGTTGCTCTAATTTACTGCCTGCTGCTAAATATTTAGCTCGATTATGTTCAGACATAACAAATCTAAATATCAATTGTCGGTTTCGATAATGGATTGAAGCCATAATCACCCTGTTGACGTGTTCACTGATTGTTACCATGCTCTCACCTCCCTTCTATGAGTAGTAGTGTTCAAAAGCTTCTTTAACTACTGTTTCAGCCCTAGCTTTATCAATCATCAAGTCATCTCGATAATGCTTTAAACGCTCAATATGATAGGCTATTGATTTGTTTTCAATTTCTTGGACGTTTTCCACATACTTCTTAGCTTCGTACGTTTCAATCTGTTCGGACTTACGTCCAATTTCTTCGCCGATTCGAACGAACTCATCTAAGGCATTCTCGATCGCTACCACGTCTTTATTGACATTCATGGTTAGCCTCCTGGAATGCTTTAATTAGTTTGCTTTCAATGTCATCATTCTCAGATTTATAACGGCTGTTCGTGACTTGCAGTCTTAAAATACAATTGCTGTATGCCTCCTCATCGTCTCGACTCTCAGCATTTGCCTGGAGCTGTCTTTGTTCATCGATTAAGGTTTCAGTGTATTTAATCGTTCTATTCATCTGTTTGTGTTCGGATAGTAATTCACTAAACTCTTTAGAATTCACGTGGTTCATCTCCCGTCAGTTTGTCATCAATCATGACATCGTAAGGTTCACAATCGCCATTTGGATCATAATCGGCATCCGTTTTAATTTTTAAATTGTCCATTTAAATTTCTCCTACAAGTCGAAGTCAAAGAACTCTTTTATAAATCCACGTAAACCATGATATTTAGTTAATAGGTATGTAATTGCCCATACTAGAGCTGGTATCACTAAAATAATTGGTATTCCTATACTCATAAAACTTTGCTCCCACGCTTGTTTTTTTATAAATTTTTAATGTAATCGTCTAGTTCATTCGGATCATAAAGCTTGGTGCCACCTACTATGTGGAATGGAAGACCTGGTAAATTCTCACGAATCGTACTGTCAGCCATGCTTAAATAGTTCGGTAGGTCTTTAGTTCGTAGCCATTTACGTGTTACAGCTTTAATGACTTGATCTCTCAATATTTGAAACTGTCGTTCACTTAGTAACATTTCAATTGGCCTAATTTCTCCCATTGTTTAGACCTCCACGAGTTGTTCAATCGTAGGACAAATGTTGTGCTGCTTAAGAACTTCATATAGTCCTAAACGACCTTTTTGAGTCCACTTAGTGTTTAAAACAGCCTTTTCAGTTCCATCTTTTCGTTTAACCATTGTTGTATCTGAATGAGTCCAACCATTATGTTGATATTTAGAATAAAGCAACCACGTTGTACCTTGTTTATATTGAATTCCAAGTTCATGAAGTTTAGCGTTCATTTCTCTACCACTCATCCCATAATCTTTAGCAATGATAGTTATAGTTACTAATGATGGATTAGCGAGAACTTTGTCATAATAAGTAACTTTTGGTCTGTCCTCTGCTACTTGTTGTTCAGCAATCAACCTACCCTCACGTTCCGTCTTAAGCTGTGTGGCTAATTTAATTAGGTAATCTGGATCAGTTAGTGTTTGTTCAATCGCTGAATCAGTTAAGTAAGCACCATGTTTTCGTATTGTTGGTAGAACCTCTGATGTAACCCAACGCTTGAATTCTTTTGCGGCTGGTAATTTACTAGAAAGAATTAAACTATAAAGTCCTGATTCATTAATCAAAATTACTTCACGGTTTTGACCTGACAGAACGATTCGTTCACTCAGCTTATCTTCATCATCAACATGATCTCTGATAGCCTTAGCAGTATTCATATAATTGAGAATGCTCGCCACGTCTTTACCCATAAAATAAGGTTTGCTGTCAATTTGTACCGTTCGTACATTGTTTCCTTTAAAATTAAATTCCTGTAAGTTGTTCATCATTTACTTGCCTTCTTTTTTATAGGTTTAAAACTCGTGCAACTTGTTCACGTAATTCACGTGATTTAGGTGTCATGTCGCCTTTAATAGCTCTATTCAATTGTTGTGGATTAGCATGAATCAATTCAGCTAACTCTTTTTGAGTCATATCTCGATTAAGCAATGCAATCTTAATTGATCGCTCAATGTCATGTGCTACCTTTGCGAATTGTTGTTCTGGCATGTGATCAACTCCTTTCCATTCTGTTATTTTTTCATCAAGTTGTTGACCTTAATTAGCACAGGTGCTAATATGAAGGCATATTAAATAAGCAATGCAAACCCTATTACTACCGCAATTCTCGCCAAAGCATTGTATCGGTGGTCGTGTGTTTTTGTTGCTCAATTACTTGATGAATTAATTATTACGCACAAATGCTAATTTTGCAAGTGCATTTACGCATTTGTGCTAATTAAATTCGTCAAACTTATGGAGAACATTGTTATGACGACGTTTGAACGAATTAAAAAAGTTTCAAAAGAACAGGGTTATTCCCTAACAAAACTAAATGACAAAGCTGGCTTAGGCACAAATTCCATATATCATTGGAAAACTAAAACGCCTAGTACTGAAAGCCTATCTAAGGTTGCTAATGTTTTACACGTATCTGTAGACTACCTATTGGGTAAAACGGATGATCCGGATGTTAATACTAAGTCTAAAAAAGTAGATATTAAAGATGCTATGCAAGATGACTACACTATCATGAGCTATGGTGGTAGAGAAATACCACCAGAAGAATTAGAAATGATTAGACGTATCTTAGACGGGGGAAAATAATATATGAGTGATGTTACAACTTACTTACTGAATTACGCACTAGATCATCACATAGGATTCGAATTACTTAATGGAATAGATTCTGATTGGCCTTCCTTAGCCATACCAGAACGTAACATGATGTTTATTAATACGAATTGGTACAAGCAAGAGGAACTGCCAATGGTGGTAGCTCATGAGATTGGTCATATGCTTAATGGCGATACCTGCTACATATATGACCATTCAAATATTGGAAAGATTAGTTCTGAGGGAGCTGCTAATAAGGTAGCAATCGATTTACTACTACAGTATTGTAAAGATTATGATATCCACTTCAATAGCTATATTATGTTTCTACAGCAATTCTGTATTCCATTGAGATATGAATACATCGCCAAAAGAAAAATGGCTGTAATGTGATTTTTAATACATCCCTTCTGATATACTTATACTGATCAAATATATATTTATGGGGGAAATTATATTATGGATAAAGAAAAGGTAAAAAAGCCACTATATAAAAAATGGTGGTTCTGGGTTGTACTTGGCGTGTTTATTATTGCAATTGCCTACCTAATGATACCTAAGGAACAGGCGACTTTAAGTATTGATACTAAAAATATCACCCAACAAGCCGACGGAAAGGCAAAGTTTAAATTTAGTACCAATGAGGGTAATAAATATAAAATCATTAGAATTTCTGATGGTGCCGTTTATGGACCTAAGGTAGCTGAAACTGGTTCTGTAAATATGACCCTTTATAATTCAGGTGAATTTAAAATAATCTCATATTTTAATAATCAGAAGATTTCTAAAAAGTTTACTATTCATCCATATGTAAATAAAAAAGCATCTACTAAATCTGAATCTTCAAGCTCTAAACCAATGGATTTTGGTAAAGGCGATATGGTTGGCAATAGTGATATGGTTGCTTCAATTACTGTTAATTCAGTACAAAAGGTTGATCCAGATGATGTGTCTGTTACCGATATATCTCATAATTATTCAGGTATGCAACAATATGTAATTGTTAATTATACTGTTAGTTCTGTTAAGGGAGACATTCCACTGGATGATTTTGATGGATCAGAACTATCTGTTGCAGATTCCAACGGAACAATTGGTACTCAATCATCAAATAGAGACAATGGTATACCTGATACTTTATCTGAAGGGCAAAATGCTAATTTAAGAATTGGTGTCGGGCTAAAACATTCAGGAAATGAAGTAACAATCAAATTTAATGACTTGACCTGGAAGGGGCAAATTCAGTAATTAATCACAAAAATAAATCTAAGTCTCAAGTAGGCTTATTTATTTTTACCAAAATTAAAAAAGCCACGCAACTAAGCGTGACTAGAAGGACTCTATTATGAGCGATGATAATAATTTAAGAAAGATTTAAAATTTTTATTTGTCTATCGGAATCTATTAACATTTGAGAACTCTGCTTACGAGCTATTTTTTTAACTTCCAAGTAAGATTTCTCCTCTTCTGGTTTTTCAAAAGGAATTAAAACCGGACTCAATTCGTCAAAATCTGAACCAGAGCTATAGTAAAGATATCCACAATCGATTAATTTATTATCAAAATCATAAATGTAAACCCTCTGTGGCTCATTACTATTGAAAAAGAATTCTTGTGTGGATTTAACGTCGAAATCAGGTAGTCCGCTTCTGTTTCTTACTTTTGAAATTAACCAATTAATAAACTTTTTAGACCATGGAAAAACAGTAAAGTCTAAAACAACGCTTATTAGTAATACTAAAAGCATGGTAATAGCTATTGCTAAGTAACTGCCTTGCTGAGCATGTGGTATAAAACTTGCTATCACTAAATATAAAAGATAGTTTATACCATCTAGCATAATAACAAAATATCTTTTATCGTCCTTGTTATCTTTATAGAAGTCTACTACATCTAATTTTGTTAATATATTGTAATTTAAATATCCTAAACTACCAGAAACTATAAGTGATGATATTAATGACGTTAAATTCATATAGCCCTCCTAATATATACTATATAATATTATATCACGTATAGCATAGCAACTGTGTAGATTCAATATCAAATTTTAAGGAGGTGATGCCTGATTTACTCTCATAATTTGCGCTCCCACGCTTGAAAATGAGGAGTAATAATATGGCAACAATAACAAAATATACATTAAAAAATGGCAAATCAATGTGGAGATGTATTTATCCTAGTAGCATTGATCCATTAACAAATAAAGTAAAAAGAACTACAAAACGCGGCTTTAAAACTAAAGCGGAATGTCAAAAATTTCTAAATGCAAAATTATCTGAAATTGATAACCATGGATATTCTAACGACTCTGATCTTACTTATAAAAGAGTATATGAATATTTTCTTGAGTCCTATAAAAATACAGTCAAAGAGAGCACGCTAAATCGTGTTGAAGGGCTTTTTAAGCACCACATCTTGCCTTCACTAGGAAGTTTCAAGATAAAAAAAATAACCACTCCTATGTGCCAGGAAGCGGTAAATAAGTGGTCTAATGAACTATCATCATTCAAAATGGTTAAATACTATGCGAATCTTGTATTTAAAGAAGCCATTAGATTAAAGATTATCTATGATAACCCCATGAATTTAATTGTAATGCCAAAGAAGAAACAGCAAGAAGTTAATAAACCAGCTAATTTTTGGACTAAGGAAGAAACAGCTATGTTCTTTGACCAACTATATAAAACTTATTCCGACCATAATCAAAAAGCCATAGCAATGTTCAGACTTTTATTTTTTTCCGGAATGAGAAAAGGTGAACTCTTAGCATTGCAGATCAACGATATTGATTTTGATAATAAAACTTTAACCATCAATAAAACTGTAAGTCGTGGAATAGATAATAAACCTATTATTTCTACACCTAAAACTAAAACGTCTGTTAGAACTATCGGTCTTGATAGTCAAACTTGTTCAGTTTTAAAAAAGTGGCTTAAAGAATTGAGAAAAGAAATGTTTGTCCTTGGTTATAATATTGATAGCTCAAACGATCAATTATTGTTCCCTAACACACACAACGAACTATTGAGCTTAACTAAAATCAATAAATGGTTACAGGTCATAATAAATACATACAATAAAAATCATGACGAAAAGTTAAAACGTATTAACATTCACGGAATCAGACATACAGCATGTTCCCTCATGCTTGAATCTGGTTCAAGTATCAAAGCTGTTCAACTTCAACTTGGACACTCCGATACATCCCAAATAATGAAAGTTTATTGGCACATATCTAATAAAACACAAATGAATACTGTTAACAACCTCGCAAAGTTTGTGAATTTTTAAAGTGTGTCACGGGTGTGTCACGGATATATTTTAACAGGCTGTAGCCCTTGTACCTATTGCTATTAAGGCATTTTGACCATTGAGGGTATCTTTCTCGTAGTTCGCTTATATAAATAATCGTTAACGTCAGTCTTTTGCGACTGGCGTTTTTTGTTGCTCTACACCCTTTTTCCATCGATGACCAGTAAAACTGTCGACTCCTTTTTGAAACAAGTTTTCAAAGAAGTCATCTAACTCTTCAACTGGCATCTCGGGATGTTCCAGCCAATATTTAACTAATCCCATCAATGACGAGGATAAATATTGCATCAGCAATTCCTTTTGTCGATCATCTAACCAGTTGAATCGTGGCGAGGAATTGATCGTATTTAACCCCCGCTCCACTAAAAAGGCGATGAAACGGTCATTGAACCGCGAGTCAGCATGGTCGCTCAACAGGATGCCAATAATATCACGGCGTTCATCGATAGCTTTCAGCAAAACTAAGACATTGCCTTGATGAACCTTTTCGTCAGCTGCAAATATTTTTTCTAAAACGTTATCTTCAATCGCTTTCAAGATGGCAGATTTATTTACATAATGTCTATATACTGTCGTGCGGTTGAGTTGGCTTCGATCGGCGATTGCCACGGTCGTAATTTCATCAAGTCGCTTCTCTTTCAGTAGTCCTAAAAGTGCCGCTTGAATTCTTTCGTCAGTCGTCTTCATAAGGCCCTCCATATTTCAAAATAATCACTATATTGTCCGACAAACTACCTCATGATACAACTGGCTTTTTGAATATATTTAAACTGAAATTTTTATAAAAACTTTTGACAAAAATAACCTCTGATTCAGAGATCCTGAATCAGAGGTCATTTTACATTGATCTTTGAAAGCTAAACGTATTTTGTCCTGCCTTCTAATTGTCTCTTATTTATGTATAAATTGTTATATTAAGCAGTCTTTAATTTACTGACGGCTTCTTCGATTGTTTTACCATCAGCAAAAGCATGTGTGTTTTTGTCTTCAACAGTAAACAATTGAGAACTGGTATTTAATTGTACTCGATATTCCATTTGTCTACCCCCATCTTTATATTTCTTAGATTATTCCCAACGGATAATAAATGAAATTATATTCTTTATTTATTAAAATGCAAGCCCTTTCTTTTTAATAAAACTCATGACATTATTTTTTTCGGTGGCAAAATTTCTTCATTCTAGATATAATGAATACAATCAATAAGGAGAAGATGCAAAATGAAAAATATGTCCAAAAAAGAATATCCGTCGTGGTACCCTCATAAACGAGGGCATAACACTATAGAGTTTAGTAAGCCAGATAAATGGTACGAATGGTCGGCCATTCTGGACGTTATCTTTTTTGCGATTTTTTTACTTATCATAAACTTCTAATTGAGAAAGCATTCCTAACTTTCAAAAATTAGGACAAAATAACCACTGATTCTAAATCGAATCAGTGGTTATTTTTTTACTCTATTTATCGTTAAACATCATATTGTGTCTCGTGGATTCCGGCATTCATTAGATCATATGGCGTCTTCATTGTTTCTCCATCCCAAGAAGCAATCCCTACAACCATTGAGATTGCCAAGGTATTCAAGGAGACATCGGCTTGTACGTTTTCGGCGAAGCCTTCTTTAATTCTATTCGTTGCGATCGAAGTTCCCTTGGTGTCGCTATATAGCAAGACAGCCCAAGTTGGATCTTCGTTGTTCAACAAATAAATAACATCATTGGTCCGCGTCTTCTCTTTGATAGTTTCAGTCGTCAATTTCAACAAGTGCCGCAACTGATCCGGACTCATCATTCGTTTCAAGTCGTTGAAGTAACGAATCTTGATTATCGCTGTTGTAACTGGAATCTCAAAACGACGGTTAGTTTCCGCAAAAACGGCAATATCTTCAATGTAAGCAACCGTAGTTCTCAAATTAGTCTGTTCATCAAAGGCTCCCCGTTCGATCAAAGAAGTCCGCAATTCACTGTTAGACTTCTGCAAAGCAACTTGGTTTCTAGTCATCGTATACAAAGCTAGCGACAACAATATTGGCATTATCATCCAAAAACTCAGCTGCCATGGCAAATGTGAAGTTTGTGTAACGTATTGATAAACCATGATCACCGCTTGAATGGCGATGAAAACGATATTTGAGATCAGACTAGGCAAGATGCCGAAGAAATAGGTGATCATCATCAACATCCCCGTACAGAATAAATACACTACGTTTAAGAAGATATGACCACTGATGGCCATTAGGACTCCTGTGGCACTAGACAATGCCAAAAAGGTCAACAACCCAACATCTTGAAAAAGCGAACTCCTTGCATCATTTTTGTCCATGTTTACTGCCCCCATTCAATTGTCCTTGTTTTCTGAAGGTCAAAAAGACACCAACACCGATCGCAATAATGACCAAAATAGCAGCTCCCAAATACATGATCAACTGCGAATTCTTATCAAAACTACGTTTTTTAGCTAAGGATTTGTCAATAGCTTTGTTCTTCTTGAAACGATACCCGTAATTAGTATTGTTATTGTCGACGACGATCGCATCACCGGTTTAATGTTGAATATTCTTTTGGAAATTGATCTGTGTAGAAGCTAAATAAGTATCATTCGTGTTAACACCAGTAACAACTAGCATCCCTTTCTTGTCATTGTATGGCGAACGCAAGAGTTGAGCGGTTCCGATATTTTTACCGTAGTCGTCTTCAATACTCAACTTCTCATTCGAAACGAGCCGAGTGAAATTCTTAGAATACTTGAAGTAAAGTTGGTCGTTTAATTCTTTGACCATTGGATTATTTTTTGGCGTACCAACGACGATCACATTATCATTTTTCAAAACTGACTTGGAAGGAATCTTGTTATAAAACTGAATGTTACCAGTATTGCTCTTTGAGAAATTACCAACCAAATTGAAAATATTCGTCAAGGTCTTGAAGTCATTGTTGTTCAACTTCTTAGGCGTTATTACAGCCAAGTGATCATAGGTTTCATTGTTGATGAACAGCGTTGGATAGTTAGTGAACAACAAGTCGTTGCTCTTTTGCGACTTAACGATCATCTTGGACTGTGGTTCAACTTGAGCCCAAGGCGTATTACTGTTGTCCGAAGTAGCTTGATCTTTCATTTCCAAATCAAAGGCTACCCGTACAGTGAAACTACTGTCCAAAGCTACCCCTTTAGGAACCTTCAGTGAAACGTAATCACTGTTGGCATTAGCTGCCGTCAACTTCTTACTGCCAACTACAGTATTGTTGACATACAACGTTACTAACGAACGATTGAAATTCAAATTCTTACTGTAACTGAAATGTAAATTGATCCTAGAACCGTCTGCGTTAGTTTTGTCGCTTGGCATCTGGACAAAGTAATCAGCTTCTCTGTGCCCAGCACCCTCCAAACGATCCGCCGACTTGGTCAAATAGTGACGATTATTTGCATAATACGTTTTGATAACAGCTCGATTGCCCATTTTGTCAGCATCGATCTGTTTCTTCAAATCGCTATTCAACTTGTCATACTTAGAAATGACCATCGTATAGCTGCCTTCTGCGGCTTTGACTTGATTATATTTCACAACTGGGATTTGATCGTTGTCAGTTGAAATAACTCGTGACTGACCTGACAGAGCAATCATACTAGCCGTCAATTCATCGGCGGTTGGATTGTTAACTGTGGCAATTTTTGATCTTTGATAAGAGATCGTATCTTTACCAGTGAAATGATCATAAAACGAACTGAGCGTATTGTCAGCTTCGTCTAAACTATATTCAAAATTAATATTGGAACCTTTGCCCATCGTTAGCCAATTTGCTGGCGTCTGAGCTAATTGATAATTATTGTTCTGATCATCTTGGTCCAACACTTGACCACTGATCTGTAATTTATTGCTGCCTTGAACTAGATCCAAAGGTACAGTGATCTTTTCAGTTTGAAAACCAGTTTCGTCTTTAGGCCTGAAAGAATAGAACTTGACCCCATTGACAGACACGGTGATATCAGAAGTCTGTCGAGACGCTAGTTGCGAGATCTGATAATTAAAATTGAACGTTACTTTTTTGAGATCCCAGTAACCCATTTTAGTAAAATACATACTCGAAGTTACTGATTTTCCAGATAACGTTGTCGTGGTATTTTGAAATTGTTGTGTATAAGTTTGATTGTCATCGGCCGCTTTGACTGTGTTCACTTGGGTCGATAAACAAACAATGGCGATGAAAAAGGCCATGAAAAAACTAATTATTTTATTTATAGCGTTTGGTTTTATACCATTTCGCTTGTTGATGAAAGACTTGTTCACGAATATACCCCACCATTCCGTAAGCGGCTACTGCGAGCCACATTTGACTGTAAACCACATACATAAATAATATTAACAACAGATTATTGAACGTTAATTCCCCACGTTCTGTCGTTATTGTTACAAAAGTACTGATAACGAACATTAAAATTGCAAATAACCACAAATAATTGCTGAATCCTTGCAAGTTCGAATGAACTACACCAGCGACTGACAAAACAAAGACCGAATCTGACAGTAATAACGACGTCATCAATAAGAAATAAATCGTCAAAAAATACAACAGATCAAAGCGGATCGGCCGGCCCTTCTTTTGAAAGAGCAATTTGGCATTCTTGACGATGACATAAATATTGCCTTTGACCCAACGCGTTCTTTGATGGAACCAAACGTCCAAAGTCTACGGCTCTTGTTCCCAAGTGACTGCTCGGGGTTGAAACTTGATCCGATAGCCCATCTGATAAACTCTAAAACTGATCTCTGTATCTTCAGCTAGAGCTTTTTCATCCCAGCCACCAACTTTTTCGATCACGCTTCTTCTGATCACATAATTGGTTCCTGGAATCGTACAGAGATGGAACAGTTGCTGCCGACCAGCTTGAGCCATCCATTGAAAGGACAACGTCTCAATATTGATAAAGCGGGTCAACAGCGAAGCATTCTTATTTCGAGTTCTAAACTTACCGATCACTGCTGCTAGTCGATCATCGCCTAACAACTCGGCCACAAGGATTCTTAAAGCTCCGTGTTCCGGTGTATTGTCGGCGTCATAGATCGAAATAATGCTACCTTTAGCACGTTTCAAGCCAATATTTAAAGCATTTGATTTTCCTTTGCCACCAGTAATATTGTCGGTATTAATGACTTGTAAGCGACTGGCGCCAAATTCATCTTGCAAATTCTTCAATAATTCCGCTGAATTGTCGCTGGAATTGTCATTGATCACAATTATTTCATAACGGTCGTGCGGATAGTCAAAGCTCAACAACGCTAAGACTGTCTTAACGATCACGATACCTTCGTTGTGCGCTGGTACTAAGATCGAGACGAACGGAGGCGTCTTAGGCAACTTAGGATCAGGTTTGTTGGCGTGGCGCAAATACCACGTATATCCAGCGATAGTCAAAATCAAATTGACTACCAAAGTTACCCAGATCGACATTACTGCCACTAATAATAAATAATCTAAAGCTGAAATAGCGACCCCCTCCTTACTTTCTTCTGAAATTATTCCAATAAACTCGTTGTCCCAAGTAAATAAACACTAAAAGAACAACTGTCACGATGACAAAGAAGACCATAAAGACATTGCCTTGCACTCTGAAGTACTTGCTCATAGCTGCTTTAGGACTGCCATCATCGAATTCTTTGTTCAATAACGAACTGCTGATCTGCGTATCCTCTTGCTGACCATTGGCAAAATAGTTGCCATATTTATATTCCAATAATGTACTTGGTGTGGCAATGCGCGTTGTTAAATTATTTGCTGGATCATACCAAGTCAACTGTGAACGTGAAAGTTCTCGTTTGACCATCTGCACGTGCGTCTTCGAATCAGGCATTGAGATCGTCAGAGCTGTTGGAATAGCAAACGCCATCGTACTTGTCTTCTTAACTTCCTTTAACGATGACAACGGCATAGTAAAGAAACTCTCTGTGGCTACATTGGCCTTATTATCTTGGTGAACAAATGCCGTTTCTTCCGGATCGGGCAACATCAGCCAGTGGTCGCCATAGTCCAAAAAATTATTTCGTAAAATTTTATCTTGATTCCAATAGCCTGGCGCACTGACGCCAACTGGAAAGACTTTGTGCTGAGCCAAAGTGACTAAATAGTCTGAAAACTTATTGCTCAAAGTCTGTCCACTATTGTCGGCGTTACTGACTTCAGGTGCATTTAGAAAGATAATGCCACCCCGATTTTCAACACTACGCATAACCGCTGTGAAACGATCAAAAGCCTTCAAATCAGTATTCTGGCTGACCGAAGTCGTACTGATTGCAAAGGGAATCTCATTTTTATAACAGTACAAACTCAAATCGTCGATGTATTCCAAATTGCTATAAGGTGTCACGTTGGTAAAAGTCAATAATGGCTGATACTTGCCAACCCGACTGAACAACTGACCGATGAGCTCTATTTCCGTCATCAACGACAAGCCACTCGACCGAAACGATGGCAAATATCCATTCGTTCCATTGATGACACCAAAAGGATAGCTTTTCTGATCCTCCTGCTGCGTTGACAAAGTGCCAAACGTCTTAGCCGATTTAGGTAAATTTTGCACGACTGTGATAGTTTCACTGAACGGTAAAGTTTGCGTATTAGCGTGATTCTTCAAAATGAACTGTTGCCGATACAAATCTTGAGCCGAACCACCTAACGCTTCAATTTCACTTTTAAGGAGATTATTGCCAATATGCAGTTTGATACCAGAAAATTTACTGCGATCAGTTATAAACGTTCGATTTTTCAAGCCTACCTGACGCCAATTGATCATCGTGATCACTCCAACGTAACTACTGTTCAAATCGCCTTTTTTATAATCAGCTTGTTCAACTGTTCTAATTTGCAAATTCATACTGGTCAAAACTCGTTGCAAGGCGTCGATATTTTTGGCTTTTTTTTGCAGATTATTTTGCGAATCGTAGACTAATAAAACTTTGTTATCAGTTCTTGCAGCTTGCACAGGTTGTGGTGGATCCACGATAAACAACAACAACAATAGACTAATAACTACTAAAAATGATCCCGCAAACTTATTATTCTTCATCGTCATCCTCCTCCGGCGTTGTGTGCCACAATGTGTGATTGATAATATCGCTCACGAACAACAAAATCGTTAAATTGAGACTAGTTACGGCCATAAAGAGTCTTTGAGCTAGATTAAATTCTCCCCCAGTTATCACTGCGTAAATTGGAATATAAACTAACGCCAACATCAAGCCAACGACCAAGAAGAATCTAACGATTCCGTAATAATGGTTGCGCTTGTTATCCAAATAAAAGCCGACCGCATAAGCACCAATCGCACCGATCATTATCAACAAGTCAAACGCATATTTACCAGGATAAAAAGCCCCTAAAGTTGCACTATACAATGTAAAGTATCTGGTCTGGGCCCGTGGTTTATGACCTGAATTTCTAGAAAAGTCACCGACATTTTTCATCTGTAAATTTGGAATATCGGTTGCGGCGACATCTAAAAGATTATTGAATTGCTTCAGATGCGTTGCGTAGTAATGGACTGTCCAACCAACATTGATTTTTTTCAATAGATGCTTTTTAGTGTAAGCCCCACTTGGCTTGATGGCCGTATAAGAGTCCGTATAATAATTTTTCCCACGAATCAATGAATACTGCCCGTCAACTCCGCCACGGTCGATATCTTCAGTTGGATCCTTAGTATTTTCCAACAATACCCCTTGGGAAAAAGCTTGGAGTTTATTAGCATTGACCGCTTCTTCATTAGCTGAGAAATAGATCCCTACTCCAGCCAGAAAAATCGTCAACGCTCCAAAAGCTACCGCAAGTCTTCTGGCCTTGAAACCTGGCAAAAACACCAAACCGATCGCCATAATGACTAAACTGATCGTCAAACTAGCATTGGCTTGACTGCTCGTGACCAAAAGGATCGATGCTACAAAGAACAGCCAAACCATTGGCCAATTTTTCGCATAAACGTCTCTAGCCAGCGACATAATTGCTGCCATGATGTAAATGATCAAGACGAACATGCCGGCTTCCGCATAAAACGAATTGAAGAATAATGTATAAGCCGAATCGCCCAAGATCAAAACGACCAAAAAGGCGATCACGTAGCTGCCGACTTTACGGAAGGGATGGACAAGTGACTTCGTTAAAAGATAAATCCCACCTAGATAAAATCCATAATGGACCAACCCCATAAAACGAATGTCAAACACCGTCCGACTATAAAATAGCTTATTTAAAAACATCGCTAGTTTGACAGAGATCATCTGTGAAGTAAAAGTATAAAAATGATTCTCATTATAATAATGAAGAATTCCAAATTTATTGATGACATAGTCACTGAGTTGATTGTAATGCATCGGCAAGCGATACAAGCCATTAGTTAAAAGTACATTATAAAAATCCCCATTGTCCCCTAATCCTTTGATTGGTGGGATAAACAAGATAATGCCACTGATGATTGCAACCAAAATAGTGGCAAACATAGCTGGTGAAACTCGCTTAGCAAATTTACTGCACCAGCTCTTGAGTATCTTTGACAAATTGTTCACCTCAATATTGTGATGCGATTAGGGCGTTTAAATTATTGTATGAATATGCTTCTTTTTTCTGTTCCAAACCAATGGCCCCATACATTGGCGAACTTTTATCGCTGATTTGGTATTTCCAAACCAAATTCATCGCTTGGTGATACATCTTTTGATTGCCATTCGTGGCAAATATCTCAGCTGCTAAAGCATAACTACCAGCCGAATGTCCCGAATCAACGATGCCACCAGTATTTGTATATGCGTTGTATAACGTGTTGTTCTTGACTTGACGAGTCAACCAGTTCAATGAAACTTTTTTGACTTTACCAACTTCTGACAAATGCAACAACGTTTCCAACGCTTCAGACGTATTCAAATTATCCTTACTATAAGACTTGCTTTGCCAATTATAAGTCGTCGCATACAGCGGAAAAGCATCCCCCAAGAAACCATCTTGAACGACCGTCAATTGTTGGCGATACATCTTTTTACTAGCCTTAGTTCCTGATTCAAAATAACGTAAAGTCAAAAGATCATAATATGGTAAAGCACTGTCCGTACTTGCCTTATGGGCACTGGTATCGTAAAAACTGGCGATCTTTCCCCGCTGCATCGTGTGCTTCTGAAGTTTAGCAAATCTAGTCACGGCCTCTTGGTGATAAGATTTATCCTTAGTTAACTGTGAATACATCTGCAAAGCCTTGATGATTCTTAGATCATCCAAAGTCGCATTGACTGAGAACTTCTTGTTCTTTGCTGGCACATAACGGTAGCTGAATTGATTCCCTTGATCAAAAGTAGCTTTCGTCTGCTTATAAAAATTTCTAAATGCTTTATATTGATGCGTATACGCTAAATGCTCCAGCCAAAGTCCTGATGATTCTGACAGCATTTCATGTCCCCGCGCTTCGCTTTCAATATACTTTTGCTTGCTGTAATTAGTGTAGATGCCTTTTTTCGTCACTAACTTTTGCTTGATAAAATGTTCTAAGTTTTTTTCTTGAGTATTATAGTCACTGTAATCAGTTGTTTTGACCAATTCGGCACTGGAACGCGTCGACTTTTCTGTAGCAACTTTTTGCGAACACCCTGTCAAAATGATCAATAAACTCAACAATAAAAATAATGCGGCTTTTTTCTTCATAAAAATCACGCACACCCTTTTTGAAAAATTCTCCTGCTACTGACAAACTTAACATAACTTTTGGTCTATATGATTCATTTTTCCAATAAGTTAATTAAATCGCTAATATATTTTGATTAATTACCATATTAAAATTACGTTTCTTCTTATATATAAATACCTATTTATTTAATAAAATGGCTTTCCGATAACGAATAAAGCGCTATCTTTGCTATAATCAAGTTAAGGAGGCGGTATCATGGCTTTGAATATTAATCTAGTGAATGGTCGCAGCATTCACATTACTGAGGAAACATATTTAATTGCTTGGAAATATCAATCATCATTGATGGCAAGCAACGACGACAATTATTATTTGGATCGAATCTTTAATGGTAGCTTCGAAGATGGGAAAGTTACCGAAGACGACGAAGAGAACAAACTTGAAGGTTTGATCAGCGCTGCCGACTGGATCACCATTGGAAAAGATAACAAAAATTCCTTGAAAACAACTGCCGTATTGAGTATTACTAGAGACTAAAATCACACTTACAAAAAAATTCTCTGATTCGCATTTGAATCAGAGAATTTTTTGTTTTTATTTGGAAATGAGCGACACAAATTCATTCCACTTTCTAAATTACGGTCCTTGGACTAGATCCCAAAAAATCGTACCAGTATATTTTCCTTTGGTATTAGTCTTACCATCTGATTGCAAAAGAATACCTTCGTCAGATAACCAATTCTGACCAATGATAGTTGTCGATGTACCAGTATTATCAGCAGATGAACTAATTGGTACGTTAACATCCATTGCTTGAATTTTGTTGCCTTTTTTATAAACTAACCCACCATCAAATGCATGCACTTGATCAAGAGCATCAGTATATTCCAAAGAACTAGCACTAGCTGATAAATTCCAAGCTGAATTTACAGCATCGACATTTACTTTCCAATCACCTTTACGTTCAACCAGACCACTATAAAGCGCTTGAATATCTTTGAACGAATAGCCATTTGAATCCAGATCCAAAACAACTGACTGATCAGAAACATTGATCGTCAAACTTACTTTGTTGGATACATTTCCTAGTGAATCCCGCGCATAGATCGTAACTTGGTTATCGCCTACATTTAATTCATTATTCTTTAACTCTTTGGTCAGTTCTTGGGAAACGGCGTCAGAAATATCGATTGATTTATCACCAGTGGACGCAACTGGAACTGTGAGTGCGCTCTTATCGCTGCCATTTACGTTTAAGTAGATCGACGCACCAGGACTGACAAAAGCTGAATCATCACCGTATTTCAAACTCCCACTGATATTCACGTTGCCACCATTAAAGACTTTGATTGGATTGCTTTCATTGACCGACAATTGTAAATCTTTAGTTTGTTTGCCACGAATAATGAAACTCTTTGAGGTGGTAGTTCCAACATAGTAATCGCCATTGAAATAACTGGTAATTCCCGGAACTTTAACATCGGTATTATCCGCTGCTTGAGCAGACATATTCACATCCATAACTGCATGTGGGGACGTAGTAGTAGTTTCACTAGCGGCCAAGCCTTTGGTCAAAGCATAGCTCATATATGCTCCAGATACTGTGGCATTTTGAATCGCCACACTCGAAGTATTGCTGCCCGTGCCATAAGTGACATTACCATAATTACTTTTGTTTAAAATTGTCCCTGTAGGAACGCCAATAACCGATTTGATATTAGTCCAATTAGTTACGCCACGGTTATAATTCAAAACATTTCTAAATATTAGTTGGTCGCCCGAATTGACATACTCATTGTCATCAGTTAAAACTCGATTATCCTGAGTCACGTCGATCACTTCCGGCTCAACGGAAACGTTCATTACTGGCGAAGCATTTTCAATAACGAAACTACCACCAGAAGTTGTTGCAGCATCATCACGATACGTTAATCCCCATCTGACTAAGCGCTTGCCATCGGAATCCTGAGTTACGTGCAATTTACTCAAATCAATTGTGGTAGTGCGTTGGATCTTGCGTGGATTGGCCTGTGTATCTACTGAATCTGGTCCAGAATTAGTATTCGAACTGCCATTGGTATATATATCATTGAACCAATATGTCATCGTCGCTTGATTGCCACCGTCTTTAGGAGCCTGATAGAGCAATCTCAAGTGATGCCACATCCCTACACCATTTGCTAAACTCATATTGCTTGTATCAACAACAGTTCGGGGAATCGTATAGGCCGTCGTACCATTGGCTGTTGTGAATGGCAAATATGAGTCAGCCTCTCCTGGATAGCTTGTGGAAAGATATACTTGCCCAGTTATTGGTACACCTTGATAAACACCCTTATCAAAAGAATCATTGATATTGCCGGATTTATTGTCATACGAGTCGATCGACAAAGCCCAGCTATTTTTGACAGCACTACTCAAATGGGGAACGTTTTGATCAGCTGCAAATAGCCCTAATGATTCTGCCGGTGACAATTTAAGCGCAGCATCAGTTGTCGCTGTCCCATTGACATTATCGTAAGAATAAGCATTCTGTTGACGAGGATCATTTTGAATGGCAAATGCGATCCCACCATTAGAATACTTAGTTGTCATATCCTGGTCACTACCCCAAAACCAAAAGGAAAAATATTGGTCCTTATCCAGATCCATTTTGTAAGCATCGTTGCTCCACATGACACCTGCATGGTTTGATTTGGTCCACAGCGACAAGTATCCACCACCATGATTGATTGGATTAGTAGAAAAGCCATTATTAATACCCGCAATCGGGTTATTAGTCCCATTAAGAAACTTATTGGAATTACCCAGTCCGCTGCCATTGTCATAAGTCAGTGGTCTAAAAATGGTCGTGGTTTTTTCATCGTATGGATCGATCACCTTATCCCCCGCGACACCACTGGGAACATCATTACTATTAAAAGGGCTCAAGGCCGGTGGATCTGCTTGAATATCAGTCACATCAACAAGGAAGCTTGAAATTACAGTCAACAAAATAATTGCTAAAAAACAGCTTAGTTTCTTTACCCCCATAAAGAATCACTTCTCTCTGAATGTTTCATTAATTTATTTTCAAAATAAAATCAATTGCGGAAATTTGTTACTAAGAATCCACTTATATTATAAAACTTATTATCATTTATTCCATTTATTAACAATTAGATTATGCATATTTGAATAAAAAATATTTTAATGCACAAAAAAAGGGACACCAGCTTAGTAGTGTCCCTTATGCTCTCTGGGGGGAAAGCAGTAACCATAATTTTGATTACGCCAAATATTAACATTTTAGACTAATGATTTCCAGAGAAAAGCCATTAAACAAATATTTAGTTATCCATTGATTGACTAGCTTTTGAAGCTGCTTCCAAAGTATCGCAGAAATCTTCCAAACCGTCTTCCGTTCCTTGAGCACAAGCCATTTCAAAATACTGAACTTTGTGGCTCAATTTTTCTAAATACTTTTGCGACTGTCTGATCTGTTCCAACACTTCGTCACGTTGTTTCTTGAACATTTCCAAACGTTGTTCTAGCGTATCATTGCCTTCCATAGACATATTGACGAATTCACGGATCTCTTTTAATGACATCCCTGTTTCTTTCAAACATGTAATTAATTCAATAAAGTCCATATCATTTTCTGTAAATTCCCGGCGACCGACATCATCGCGATGAACGAATGGCATCAAGCCTTGTTTATCATAATAACGTAACGTGTAGCTAGACAGTCCGGTCTTCTCTGCTACTTGTCCAATTGAATAAGCCATTTCGTTATTCCTCTTTTTCAGTAAAAATATTATTTATAGTATACCTTTTGTATGGATATTTTTATACTTTTTAGCAAAAGTGTTCGGCACCATAGTTTTAAACATAAAAAAATAGTCGCAATCCACAAAAACGGATCACCACTATTTTTAATTCTCAAATTAATATTGTGACATGTAAGTGTCTCGTTCCCATTGAGAAACGGTTTGTTGATATCTAGCCCATTCAGCATTCTTAGCAGCAAAGAAACTATTTGTTAGACCTTTGCCAAGCGATTGTTGAACGTATTCGTCTTTACGAAGTGCTTTCAAAGCATTGTGCAATGTTGAAGGAAGATCAACGATGCCTTCTTCACGACGTTTGTCTTCAGACATTTCGTAAATATTATCCTTAACTTCATTCATCAATGGATAATCACTTGCGATACCATCTAGACCAGCATCAAGGATACATGCGATGGCCAAATATGGGTTCGTTGTTGGATCAACAGATCTCATTTCGATACGTTTTGACTTACCTTTAGCAGCAGGTACACGTACTAATGGTGAACGGTTCTTACTTGACCAAGCAATGTATGTTGGAGCTTCATAACCTGGTACTAAACGTTTATATGAGTTAACGGTTGGATTGTTGACAGCTGTTAGAGCACGAGCGTGCTTGAGAATACCACTCAAGAATTTCTTAGCTGTGTGTGACAACATATCATTTGCATCATCAAAGATATTGTCGTCGCCATTAAATAGTGACATGTTAATATGCATTCCTGAACCATTGATACCTTGAACAGGTTTTGGCATGAAGGTTGCATACAAACCATTTTCTTTTGCAATAGTCTTAACAACTAATTTGAAAGTTTCAATACTGTCGGCAGCTGAGATAGCGTCTTGGTACTTAAAGTCGATTTCTTGTTGGCCAGGTGCAACTTCGTGGTGACTAGCTTCGACTTCAAAGCCCATCTTTTCTAAGGCTAAAACGATATCTTTACGTACATTGACACCTAGATCAACTGGTGAGAAATCAAAGTAACTACCATCATCATTGAGATGCAATGTTGGGTTGCCATGTTCATCAGTGTTGAACAAGAAGAATTCTGGTTCTGGTCCAATGTTGAAATGTGAATAGCCCATGTCGTTCATCTTCTTGATGATCCGCTTGAGGTTTACACGAGGATCGCCTTCAAATGGTGTACCGTCAGTCTTATAAATATCACAGATCAAACGGGCAACGCGTCCGTGTTCTTCGCCCCATGGGAAGATCAACCATGTTGATAGATCAGGATGTAGCAACATGTCACTTTCTTCAATACGTGTGAAACCATCGATTGATGAACCATCGAAGGTGATCTTGTTTGCTAACACCTTGTCTAGTTGAGAAACAGGAACCTCGACGTTCTTGATGATTCCGTTGATATCTGTAAACATCAAACAGATAAACTCAACGTTTTCTTCCTTAACGATTTTTGTAATATCTTCTGCAGTATACTGTTGCACTTTTAACCACTCCTATTGGATATACCGATTTTTTAAAGGTCACTAATAAACGTTATTAATATACTGTTCTATTAATAATATGATAATAATACCAATTCCATGTATTAGTGTCAAATATTTTCATTGCCCAGTGTAAAAATAAGAATATTTGCTACAAATTTTATTGTATAGGAAAATTCTATCATAATAAATGAAAATATTAGCAATTTTAATTTGACTTCTTAATCATTAACCGTTAAATTATAAGTACGAACGAACATGAATATAAAAATAATAATTGTTCGTAATTAATGAGGTGTATATTAAATGCAAGTATTCGATTATGAAGATATTCAACTAATTCCGAATAAATGTATCGTCGATAGTCGTTCTGAATGTGATACAACTATTAAATTTGGACCAAAAACTTTTAAGATCCCTGTTGTTCCTGCAAACATGCAAACGATCATTGATGAAAATTTAGCTGAAAAACTAGCTGCTGATGGTTACTTTTACGTCATGCACCGTTTTGCTCCCGAAACTAGAGTTGCCTTCATTAAAGATATGAACCAAAAGGGTCTCTTCACTTCGATCAGTGTCGGTATCAAAAAAGAAGAATTTCAATTCATCGACGAACTCGTTGCCGAAGGTCTCAAGCCAGACTATATCACGATCGACGTCGCTCACGGCCACAGTGACCGCGTTATTCAAATGATCAAATATATTAAACAAAACCTCCCCGAATCTTTCCTTATCGCTGGTAACGTCGGTACACCTGAAGCTGTCCGTGAACTAGAAAACGCCGGTGCCGATGCAACTAAAGTTGGTATTGGACCTGGTAAAGTTTGCATCACTAAATTAAAAACTGGTTTTGGTACTGGTGGTTGGCAACTAGCTGCTATCAGATTGTGTGCTAAGGCTGCTAGCAAACCTATTATCGCTGACGGTGGCGTTAGAAACGATGGCGACATTGCTAAATCGATTCGCTTTGGTGCCGATATGGTCATGATTGGTTCTCTTCTCGCTGGTCACAAAGAATCTCCCGGTAAAATCATCGAAAAAGATGGTCAAAAATTCAAAGCTTATTATGGTTCCGCCTCACAATTTCAAAAAGGCGAATACAAAAACGTCGAGGGAAAACGGATGCTCATCCCTTACAAAGGCGAAATCAAAGACACCTTAGAAGAAATGAAACAAGATCTTCAATCTTCCATTTCTTATGCTGGTGGTAAAGATCTCAATTCGCTTCGCAAAGTTGACTACGTAATCGTTAAAAATTCTATCTACAATGGTGATGTCTACTAAAAGTTCACCAAAAAGGACCTCGATTCCGATTGGAATTGAGGTCCTTTTAATTTGCAATAAACAGACATAATGTCTTGTTATCCAAAATGAGTTTTCCGGTTTGTTTCACTCTCCAAAACGAGTTACACAAGCTAGATTCCTGTGCATTGCTACGACTTAAAAATCACCCACCAAAATCGAGTGGCTAATTTCCAAATCTAGGCAATTGCTCAGAATCTGACCGAGCTTGTTTCACCCTCTAAATGGGTTATACAAACCAACTTCCTGCGTTTTGCTACATCTCCCAAATTACTCACAAAACCGGTGAGCAATTCGGGGGATTAAGCAAATACTCAGAAGTTAACCGGTTTGTTTCACCCTCTAGTTTGTGAAATAATCATCTTTTATAATCGATGAATCAAATAATTTTATAAAAAAGCATAATCGTTTTTTTGGAGCAAAGAAAAAAGAAGTTGACGACTGGGTGTTCGTCAGCTTCTTTTAATGAATGGGATAGTTCATGTTCAATTTGATGCCAGAAGTTGTCCATCAAACAACTTTTGTAATCATCAAATTTACCATTACTTTAACACATAAACTATTATTTAAAAAGTGTGAAAACTTTTCATATATAAAACAGTAATTTTAATTTTATTAATTATTTATTTGTCGAGCGCTGAAATCATGAATACCCTTGTTTCGAGCCTCAAATCCTTCAGTTTTGCTGACAATATATCTAGGGCGATTATTAACTTGGTCTAATACTCGGCCCAAGTAACTTCCCAATATGCCAATCGACAGCATCAACAAGCCCAATGTGAACAATAAGATAGTTACACCAACAGATGCTAGTGAATAGTTGCTAGTTACGATCAAATATCCTAGTGAGAAGACTCCACTTGCCAAAGGCAAAATCGAAAAGATATTAACGACTTGCAAGGGTTTCATTGAAAATGATGTGATACCATCCAAAGCTAGTTTGACCATTTTAGAAAGTGGATATTTGGTTTCACCGGCAATTCTTTCTTGACGATGATATTTTACGCTCGTCTGTCTGAAACCGATCCAAGTAACTTGTCCTCTGACAAAAGGATCTTGCTCGTGCAATTTCATCAACTGATTGACAGCTTTACGGTCCATCAGGCGAAAGTCTCCTGTATCAAGGGGCATATCGATCGTGGCTAGTTTGCGGAAAGTCCGATAAAACATCTTCGCTGTAAATTTCTTAAAAAATGTTTCACCGTCCCGTTGCATTCTCTTGCCGTAGACGATCTCGTACCCTTCGTGCCATTTCTCAATCATTTGGGGAATAACTTCAGGTGGATCTTGCAAATCGGCATCCATTACAACGACAGCATCACCCTTGGTATATTCTAGGCCAGCTGTGATCGCCAACTGATGTCCAAAGTTACGAGAGAACTCGACTAATTTAATATTGGAATGTTGAGCGATAGCCTGGTTGATGATGGCGACTGATTTATCTTTGGAACCATCGTCAACGAAAATCAACTCATAACTTTCCTCTTGTTGTTCAATATAATTTAATAACGTATCAATTGTAGCTTGAATACCAGCCTCTTCATTAAAAACTGGAAGGACAATCGATATTAATTGATTTTTCATAAGCAAATGTTCCTTTCATTGATTACTTATAAATACTTGATAAATCATAGAGGGTACCTGATTGACCAGGACCACCCATGCCGCCACCTGTACCCATTGAAGGTGCGCCAGTTTTATTCGACTTCTTCATCTTCTTGAGTTGAGCTTTGGTTAATTTCTTCTTACCTGTTGGTGCTTTGGTTCCGGATGGTTTTGTACCACTTGGTTTTGTACCGCTTGGCTTTGTTCCAGATGGTTGACCACTTGGGGCACCACTCTTAGATCCACTTGGTTTAGCCGGTGGAGTCGACTTGCTACTTGAAGCTGGATTAGTGCCGCTTGGAGCTTGTCCAGTTGGAGCCTCGGCAGAAGTTTTGCTCTTCGTCGATACTGTTACCGAACTAGAATTATTCGTTTGGGTCGTGCTGTTTGATAAAGTAACTTTCTTAGCATGTTTCTTGATCCAGTTGACAATTTCAGTATTAGAACCACCAGTTTTACCACCGGAGTAGTAATACTTCAATTTGCCCTCTTTAACGAGTTTCTTAAATTGTTTCAACGTAATAGCTTTGTCAGTACCATTGAAACCACCCATTGCCATGACAGCTTTACCAGTCTTGATAATGTATGGTGCAGCGGTACTAGAATCATCAGTAGCAAATAAGTATTCTGCATTGCCTTGATGTTTTTCCAAATATTTGAGTAAGGTCGAGTCGACTTGGGAGTTACCCATGCCGCCACCGCCCATTGACGATAGTAAACTTGGTCCGGCACTAGGGATACCATCACTGGAACCAGCTAAAGTCGGTGTCAATGACCACCAAGTTGGGGCCAACATAACGATTATCAAAGCGGCGATTGGCCAAATTCGTTTATTCTTCAATTTGATTGCGATCCATGGCAAGACGAACAATGGAAGCGAGATGATGATTCCAGCTATCAACAATACCCAAGCAAGGGTTGGATAATAATCTGTTAAATACCAAGCTTGTAAGATACTTGTAGACAAAATGGAAATTGGCAACAACATTGCCCAAAGCGACTTTTCACGCCACTGTTTGATCATTGTGTAAATTCCGACACCAGCTAAAACTGCCATTGCGGGAGCTAGCATGATCGTGTAATAAGGGTGGAAGAAACTAGCGACTGAGAAGAAGCCAGCTACAGGTACTAACCATCCTAGCCAGAGCCAAAGTTCTTTTCTCTGAGCGTTTAGTGCGTACCATTTCTTCATCTTGGAACCTCTGAAGTAAGCGTAACTGGAAATAACTCCAAAGACCGCTAACAGCATCAGCCAACTGATCCGTGGTCCCAATTCTTTTTGAAGCAATCTGAACGGACCGGCTGTACCAATGTTGAAGGCACCACCACCGGCACCGCCAGTACCAGCTCCACCACCATTTTTAGAACTACCTGGTCCACCATTCTTAGAACCAGTTGGCATTGTTGGCGCATTGCCTTTCTTAGAACCTGATGGTTTAGCTGGAGGATTACCACTAGCGGACTTCTTAGTACTACTTCCACTTGGTGGCGTTGGTGCGTTTGTTGATGATTTCGAACTTGATTTTTTAGTACCAGAAGGCGGAGTCATTGACTTACTGCTCTTCTTAGATGAACTGCCCATTCCTGGGAAAGCTCCACCAGTACCGGTAGTTTGACCTAACAAACGTTCAGTACCGTTATATCCAAAGGCTAATTCCAAAGCTGAGTTAGTTTCAGAACCACCTTCATAAGGACGACTGTTGGCATTAGTCATATCGACTGACAAGGGCCAAATCAAGGTGAAAACTGCTAAACAGATCGTCGCAATTGACAAGTGAGCCAATTTTTTCTTCCAATTGAATTCGGCAGCTATCCAATAGTAGAGATACAAGGCCGGTAAAACCATAAAGGCTTGTAACATTTTGATATTGAAAGAAAATCCGATCAAAGCAAATCCGATCCAAAGGTAACGTTGTTGTTTATTAGTTACCGCCTTTTGTACGAACCAAAATGACAACAGTAGGAAAAATACTAACGTAGCATCCATGTTGTTGGTCCGGGAGTCGGCTACTACGATCGGTGTTAAAGTCATGATCAAAGCTGAAATTCTGGCTGGGATACGACCAAACTTTTTAGCGACCATGTTGTAGATCAAGTAGACTGATCCAATCCCAAACAGAATCGATGGTAAGACGACACTCCAACCATGGACTCCAAAGATTTTGGCACTGATCGTCATAAACCAGAGTGCTACCGGTGGTTTATCAACTGTAATGAATCCGGCAGGATCAAAACTGGCGTACCAGAAATTTTTAAAACTTTTAGTCATACTGACGATAGCGGCAGTATAGAAGTTGTTGGCTTCCCCTGCTTCCCAAATGTTCCAGGCATACAAGAATGCTGCCAGAATGAGAATGGCTATCAGCCAATAGTCATATTTAATAGTTCTTAATTTATGGAAAAAACTCGTTCGTTCATTTTTTTGAACACGACTAGGTTCTTTTGATTCCATCATTTAACTTCTCCTATCCTTGAATAACAATATTTATAAAGAAACAAATGATTGAATAGACTAAAACTGATAATAGAATTGGTTTTAATTGCATATTATTTTTCATCTGTTCAAATTCCTTTCTTAACGACAAGGACAAGATTAGCCAAACTAACTTAAACTTAGCTTAAATTAAAAATTATGCTTTATAATTATTACTAGAATTTACAAAAGGAGATTACTATGCCAAATAATATAAGAATTTTAGTAGTCGAAGACGATCAGAACCTAGCCAACAATATTGCTTCCTTCTTGGCAGATTTTTCAGAAGTAGATATTGAAAACGATGGCCTAAGTGGCAAGTTTGCAGCAACGGAGGATGTTTACGACTTAATTATTCTCGACATCATGCTGCCAGAAATGAATGGCTATGACGTTTTAAAAAATATCCGCAACGAAAAAATCAACACTCCGGTTTTGATTTTGACTGCCAAAGCCGAGATCGATGACAAGATCCACGGTTTCAATCTGGGTGCCGACGACTATTTGACTAAGCCGTTTCACCGTGAGGAACTTCAGGCCCGTGTGAAAGCTCTGTTGAAACGTAGTGGCGTTCTAGCTGATGACTCCACGCTTAAAATTAGAAATCTAGAAGTCAATCTGAATAACCATGTGATCACTGCCAATGACGAACCAGTTTCTCTCAATGGCAAAGAATATGATTTATTAGTTTATTTGTTACAAAATAAAAATACGATTTTGACCAAGGACCAAATTTTTGAACGAATTTGGGGGTTTGACTCCGACACTTCAATCACAGTCGTTGAAGTTTATATGAGTAATTTACGTAAAAAACTTCGTCCTTCACAAAATGACAGCTTGATCAAAACTATTAGAAACGTTGGGTATATTTTCCAAGATGAAACCGAAAACCAGTCAAAGTAAAATCACACGTCGCCAACAATTCAAACTCTTCTTGTCCATTATGGCTGCTTTTGCCATTCTCTTTTTGACCTTAGGAATCATCATTTTCAATCTCTTTCAATCGTCGACGTATCGCAGTATCGATAAAGATATTAGAAACCAAGTCGTTTCGATTCAAAAGCAACCGAATATGGCCAAAAAGAAACTCACACCAGATCCTCATGACCCTAATCGTTTCGACGACCAAAACAAAAAGCCGGATCCCAAGACCCCCTTTCAGGCTTCGATCTTAGTCTTCGATTCGTCAGGTAAACTCTTGAACAAATCCAGTTTGGGTAATCGCTATTCAGTTCTAAAACACATAAATTTAAATAAAGATAATGTTAATGTCAAACAAACTTTAGTTGTAAAGAATATGAATTTCCGTTCCATTTTAATAAAAGTTTCCAAAAAAAATAATAATCCAATGTATGCCGGCAATTATGTTTTGATCATGCAAAATATCGATACCCAGATCCAAGCAATCGATAATTTCAAGAAAATCTTGATCATTACGTTCTTCCTATTCTGGGTGATTGCCCTACTCATCTCGTACATCTTGGCACGGATCAATATGTTGCCGATCGTCAAATCTTGGAAACAACAGACCGAATTCGTCAACGATGCGGCCCACGAGTTAAGAACGCCCTTGACTATTATTCAAGGAAAACTTGAATATATGCTGACTAAACCTAACCAGACGATTCTCGATGAAGCTGAAGCCATTTCCGTCTCTTTGGATGAAGTCAATCGTCTGAATTCCCTGACTAATAACCTCTTAGTCTTAGCGCGTTCCGACTCAGCTACGACTAAGTACAACTTTGAATTGACTAAACCAGAGTTCTTTTTAAAAGACCCCATCGAGCCGTTCAAAGACATCATCAATTCTCAGTCAAAAGTCTTTCAAATCAATCTGAACTCACATCCCACCTTGAATTTGGACCGGGACAAGATAAAGCAGCTGCTGATCATTTTGTTGGACAACGCCACGAAATATACGCCTAAAAATGGCACCATCAAAATTTACGATCAAGTTGAAGGCTCCAAATATCAATTTATCATCAGTGATACCGGTGTTGGTGTCCCTGACGATGAGAAAAACAAAATCTTTGGCCGTTTCTACCGAGTCGACAAATCCCGCAATACTAACAGTGGCGGCCACGGTTTAGGACTAGCCATCGCTAAACAGATTGTCGGTTTACACCATGGACATATTTTTGTTCGTGACAACTTGCCTCATGGCAGTGAATTTGTAGTTGAACTTCCTATTAAACATTGATAATAAAAAAATCATTCTTAATTGAATGATTTTTTTATTAATTATATTTAAATATTGTATTTCTAAAGTAATGTTTAATATTTTTAATATTAATTTTAATATTTTGCACTTCATTTTCCAAAAAAAGCACTTACATCTTTTGAATCAGATAAAAAAGACCTTCATGCTAAGATTTAAAAATCATTTCTTAGGGAGGCACTTTTTTTATGAGAAGAAAAAACATAACCCTAATATGCTTAACTACCACCTTTTTAAGTCTATTACTCTTATGCTTTATAAAAACTACCACCATTCACGCTGAATCTATGACTTCTGCTGACGTTACTGAATTACATGAAAAAGATGACAAGCTTGAATTAACCGTCGACTACGAATTAGGATCTGACCAAACGTTGGTTTTTCAAACTAGCGAAAAAGATGTTATCGACTTTGACGCCTAAAAAAAAGAGCTGGGTTCAGAAAATGTTTCTGTTGATTCAGATAATCAAAAAGTAACAGTAAAATTAGCTCCTAGTGAAAGCAAGAATTTCAGATTAGCGATTGCTAATAATAAAGCCTTTAAATTAGAGGCTTTTAATGGCGATGAAAAATCCCTCTTTTATCAAACTTTCAATGAGGACGAACCAACTAGTCTAGATAAAAGAATGAATGACCCTGAACATGAAGATGATGAAGGTGCTGACAGTGGCTGGATCAAAACTAAAGAACTACGTCTTAGTAAGGGACCTATTTTGAATCACAAAAATGGTTCAACCACTCAACCTTACCTTTACTTCGGTGATTACGAAATGGCTAAAGCCAATCAGACAATTGCTGATGCATATTCTCCTAAAGGAAAAGCACGTAAAAATAGCTTAACTGCTGCTAACTTTGCAGTTCTCTACTCTAGTCCTGGTGCAAGAATTGAAGATGGTCCCGAAGGTGATAGAAATCATATTTACACAAGTCACTATGGGGATAACCAAAAGGCCGATGAATTCTTTGAAAAACAAAATATTGAAGATCGTCCCGTCGGTTCCCCAAATAGTTTCATATCTAATAATATTTATAATTCTGTTGTAAAAACCGACAATTGGTTGATGCCGGGGACTTCTGGTCCCGATAAAAATGGTTATAGTTTTGCTATGGCGGGTAAACCATCATTTTACTTCCGGGTAAACCCGATTACTGGATTTGAAGAACAACGAATGGTCTATTTGCAAAAAGCCTACCCTGTAGAAACTAACAATCGTGAAAATCGTAAGATTGAAACAACTATCACCCATAGTTTCAATTCAGCTGGAAAAGTTGTGACTAAAATTGATTTTAAAAATGTTGGCGATCGGGTATTTAATAACTTCAGTGGCTTCTCCAGTCACGACCTGTCGCTCAACAAGGATGGTCGTGAAATCGAAAAAACCAGTCGTAAGTTATCAGCTCATGAAAAAGCACAATTAAATAAAATTGGAAATTATGTTCCTATGCGTTCTTTAGGTGGCGACCGCGGGATGTACATCGAATCAGGCAACAAAGAAGTTAGAACAAGTATCTTTACCAATTATCCCCAAGGTCCTAAAGCTTGGGCCGCTCGTTCGATTGGTAAATCATATCTGGCTACCAAGGGATTTATGCATACTATAGGGATTGGACCTCTCCTAGAAACTAAAGAAAGATACTATCCATGGAAGAGTGGAAAACCTCATTATATCAGCCACATTCTCAATGTTATTTGGTTCTATAATTCAAGTACCAATCGTTACAATTCACCTTTCGTTCCCAGATATAAATTTAATGCTTTTGAAAACCAGCGTGACCCTGGCGATAAAGGAACTTCTAATGCTCTTATTGCTGGAAAAAGACTCGGGGCTGATGAAAAAGAAGAACTCTGGGATGCCGGCTTGACTATGCGAACTGCCCCACAAGATCTATTACCCGAAAAAACTGTCTCCCTGGAATACGCTGCCCAGACTGATATCAATGATCAATCAGCAGTTCCAGTTATTGAACTAGACCATCAAGGAACTCATGAAGACCCTGAATTAGTCATGGACATGTTTGATCACTTTACTATTAAGGGTTCTTGGTATGACTTTGACAGTAAATATACCACCATGAAATATTCAATTGACGATTCTGAATTCAAAAATGCTAAGGAATTATTCAAGGGCGTTCAAAAGGAATCCGACTTTGGTAAGATTCACGAATTCTCAATCGATGATGGAATATCTATTAAGGACTTGAATCGCAAAAGAAATCACACTTTACGACTTCAAATGACGGACTGGGAAGATGAATATCACACTGAAGGGAATAAATCTCGTATTAAAGAAACCGTCTTTCGATTTATTCAACCTGCTACTGATGTTCCACAAATCACTGTTACTTCTCCACATTCAACCCCTAATGATCCTCACAATCCTTTTAATCATGCACTCGACATCAAAGGCGTTTGGAACGATGCTGACAGTGAAAAAATCAAGTCTATCACTTACTCAATTGACGGAGGCAAAGAGAAACCAGTTGAAACTAGCTTGGACAATCCAACTTTGAGTGCTTATAACAATTGGGAAATAAATGCTCTTGATATTAAGGAACATAACGATTTCGAGATCCATAAGATTGATTTTAAAATCGTTGATCATGAAGGAAATATCGGTACCGATGAAATTCATTTTCAACATGAACCTGGGAGCATGTATTTAACCGCTCCAGAAAAAATTGATTTTGGTGAAATATCCGTTTCAAACGACTATGGTTCAAAGGTCAAACCAAAAATCACTCAGGGACGCGTTATATTAACTGATTTCCGCAAAAAGGATGCCACCCCTGCGGGAGTTTCACTGACGATGTCAAAATTTTACAAGAATGCTGATGATCCTAACGATGGTGACGATGATGATGAAGATGAAGATTTCAACGACAGTAATTCTGGTGGTGACAGCGAACTCACCGGTGACCCCGATCGAATGGCCAATGACAAAGAGCGACTGACTCATAGGACTTATTGGAAAAATCAGCTAGTTAAGCCAAAGAATCTGATAATTGGCCAAACAAAACTCGGAGAACATCATGAGTGGGAACAAACCAGTGACTTCACTGATGATATATTGAATAATCTTCGCCTCAATTTCAAAGCCAGTAAAACTGGCTCCACTCCTGGTAACTATGTCAGCCATTGGACTTGGCAAACCGTTGATTCCATTCAATAAATAATAAAATCACAAATTCAAAAATGAATTTGTGATTTTTTATTTACCTATGTTTTAATAAACTTATAAAGATTAATATTTGAGGTGTCCATAATGGATAAGGAAAAAATTCAAGATTACTGGTTCAATTTTTTAAGAGACAAAAATTCACTTTATTACCCACTCGGTGATATTAGTTCCTACGGAAGTACCAAAGAGTCCGCTCAAGAATTGGCTGAATTGATCTATGATGGCAAAAAGACGGCTACTACATCTTCGTACGCCCTCTACGAACCTAACGAATACATGCCCCAAGTTGGCGATTACAATATCATTTTAAACGGCGATGGCGACCCTGTCTGTATCACAGAAACCTTAGTTACCGAAGTAGTTCCCTTCAAATATGTCAGTGCCGAACATGCCTATCATGAAGGTGAAGGCGATCGAACTTTAGAATACTGGCGTCAAGTTCACGAAGATTTCTTCAAGCAAGAATACAAGGAAGCCGGTCAAACATTTAACGAGAATATTCCCTGTTTGTGTGAAGTTTTCAAACGTATTTATTAATGTGAAGTAAACCGGTCAACTTTTGAGTATTTGCCTAATCTCACGAATTGCTCGTCGGTTTTGCGAGTGATTTGGGAGATGTAGAAAAACGCAGAAAGTTGGTTTGCGTAACTCATTTTATAAGGTGAAACAAGCCGCTTAGATTCCGAGTAATTGCCTAGGCTTGGAAATTATCTGGCCGGTTTTGGCAGATGATTTTTAGGTCGTAGCAATGCACAGGAATCTGGCTTGGGCAACTCGTTTTAGAGAGTGAAGCAAACCGGCCAACTTTTGAGTATTTGCCTAATCTCACGAATTGCTCGTCGGTTTTGCGAGTGATTTGGGAGATGTAGAAAAACGCAGAAAGTTAGTTTGTGTAACTCATTTTATAAAGTGAAACAAACTGGTTAACTTTTGAGTATTTGTGTAACTCATTTCAAAGCATAGTCAATTTTCAAATACTAGCATAAAACCCATCCTTGATTCGAAAGTACTGAATCAGAGATGGGTTTTTAATTAAGCAAAAAAATTTTAATCCCCTACTTAGCATCTTTTTCATCTAAAGCATCAGAAATTTTCTTCAAGTACATAACCATCTCATCCTCTTTAGTTGTTTCAGGTTCTTCCTCTTCCTCATCACGACTGCTGATGATTTTATTCATAGCTTTAACTAGGAAGAAGACTACGATTGCAATAATCAGAAAGTTGATGATCGATTCAAGAAAATTACCATATTTGAACGTTGCATCCCCGACTTTGAAGACTAAATTGCTCAAGTCAATCTTACCTAAGAACAAACCAATCAATGGATTGATCAAATTACCAACTAATGATTGAACGATGGCTGTAAAAGCGGCCCCCATGATAACACCGACAGCTAAGTCCATTACGTTTCCACGACTGATGAAATCTTTAAATTCTTTTATCATATTCCCAATCTCCTAATTTCTTCATTACTTTAATTATAGGGTTTTTCAGGTCATTTTTGCAAATTTTTTACTAAAAAGCAGTATACATATCGACAATTTATCAATTATTTTATTGATCATCACAGATAAAATACTTACTCAACCAGTGAGTATTTTTTTATTCTCTTTTCATCTATAATCAACTTGAAAGGCTGTGAAGAAATGAATAAATTTGACATTTATAAAATGGTTCTGGAAATCATCGCTGACAAGAATCCCAAAGACTTCCAAGAACTTCTCGACGACGCTCAACGTTATCAACTGGTCAAAGATTACATTGCAAGCGACAACGTTAATCAGTTTTTGATCGACGATATTCAAGAAACTACTCTCAGTTTGATCAATGATGGTCTGATCTCTGGTATCGTCAGTCCCTTAAAATACGTCACATTGATCAAGTTCAATGGTCTGACGATTGCTGGATTCCAATATCTCAAGAAATTACGTGAAGAGGATACTAAAAATCAAGTCAAAAAAATTCTCGAAGAAAATGGCCAAATGTCAACTCCACAGACATTGACCAAAGCAATTTCAAAATTAGTATTCTAATGTAATCTGATTCAACAAAATATTTTTAGTTAAAGCTAAAATATCGACAAGTGTCAACTAACTTATTGTTTGACACTTGTTTTTTTTAGCTTTAATCTATGGGTGTATGATTTGATTTTTAAAAATTATAAGCGGAGGTTATTTTATGTCAAAGACTAAAGTAGTAATTGTTGGAGCTTCCCACGGTGGCCACCAATCAATTCTAGAATTACTCAAGCGTTATGATGATATCGATATCAAATTATTTGAAGCGGGCGACTTTGTTTCCTTCATGTCCTGTGGTACTGAATTGTATCTCGAAAATGCAGTTACCGACGTGAACGATGTTCGTAACTTCAGACCAAGTGATTTTGCTCAAGATAAAAACGTAGAAATTCTCAACAACCATCAAGTAACCAAGATCAATGCCGATCAAAAGACGGTTACAGTTGTTGATTCTGTCAATAATACGACCCAAGATTATCCATATGATAAGTTGATCTTGAGTTCCGGTGTAACACCTAAGTCAATTCCTGTTCCCGGCAACGACTTAGAAAATGTCTATTTGATGCGTGGCTTCGACTGGGCTACAAAGATCAAAGCAAAACTTGAAGATCCAGCAGTCAAAAATATTACTATTATCGGTGCCGGCTATATTGGTATTGAAGCTGCTGAAGCTGCCAAAAAAGCTGGTAAGAATGTCACAATTATCGACATGATCGACCGTCCTTTGGGCACTTACCTCGATTCCGAAATGACTGACATTTTAGCTAAACACCTCGAAGATAAAGGTGTCAAAGTTGTCACAGGTGCTCACATTCAAGAATACGTTGGTACCGGTAAAGTTTCAGCTGTCAAAACATCTGACGCTGAATACCCAAGTGACTTAGTCATCCAAGCTGCTGGTGTCAAACCAAATACTGACTGGCTCAAAGGAACCGTTGATTTGGACGACCGCGGCTGGATCAAAAATAACGAGTACCTTCAAACTAATTTGCCCGATGTCTATGCCTTAGGTGACGCTACATTGGCTTATTCAATCCCAGCTGACAACCATGTTCCGATTGCTTTAGCAACTGTTGCTCGTCGTGAAGCTAGATATGTCGTCAAACACTTATTTGAAAAGACACCCGCTTTGCCATTCAAAGGCGTCGTTGGTTCATCAGCTTTGAGCGTCTTCGATTATCACTTTGCTGAAACTGGTTTGAATAGCTTTACTGCTAAACGTTCCAATGTAGAGATAAAATCATCCTTCTATTCAGGCAGTCTCAGACCTGCATACGTACTTGCTGGCAAAGAAAATCCTCAAGTTTGTGTCCAATTATTCTTCAATCCAAGTTCCCACGTTCTCTTAGGTGGCGCTGTCTTGTCAACTTATGATGTCACTGCTCAAGCTAACGTTTTGGCCTTGGCCGTTCAACACAAATTGACCGTTGAAGATTTGGCCGACGCTGACTTCTTCTTCCAACCAGGCTTTGACAGACAATGGAGTATTCTAAACGTTGCTGCTCAACATGCCCTTGGTGAAAAAGACTTTTAGAGAGTGAAACAAACTGGTTAACTTTTGGGTATTTGCCTAATCTCACGAATTGCTCGCCGGGTTTGCGAGTGATTTGGGAGATGTAGCAAAACGCAGAAAGTTAGTTTGGGTAACTCGTTTTAGAGAGTGAAGCAAACTGCTTAGATCCTGAGCAATTGCCTAGACCTGGAAATTATCTGACCGTTTTTGGCAGATGATTTTTAGGCCGTAGCAATGCGCAGGAATCTGGTTTGAGCAACTCGTTTCAATTTAGTGAAACAAACTGGTTAACTTTTGAGTATTAACATAGAAAACCTCAGATTCTAAATATGAATCTGAGGTTTTTAAGTACATATTATAACTGCTCTCTTTCGAGATTTTTAACTTCCAACCGTATTAATCGATTCGACTATTGCTATAATTAGAAAAAGGTCTTAAATCATTCAAAAATCGGGGATAATAAATCTATGCAAACTTATGGTTACAGTCGTGTTGAACGTCATCGCAGGCAAAAAAAGCCACTCTACACTAAATGGTGGCTCTGGTTGATTGTGGCCTTAGTGATCGTTTCTTTAGGCTTTAGCGGCTTTAAACTGTATTCCAGTCATCATTGGTCAGCACCCTATTATGATCAAACTGGCAGCCATGTGCTCATAGATAAAAAAAACAATAACCTAAACGATGATCAGAGAAAAAAATTCTATGCCATCGCTCACAGTGCCGTCAAATCCGAATATCCTAAATTGTATTTCGATAACTTGAGTGATACCGGTATTTATGTAAAAAAATTAAATGCCCCCCAAACTTATCAAATCGACTACTTCTGTAAAACTGATTTTGCTTTGAAGATGAAATTTCACACCCGCTTAAATATTAAATTGAAAAATAAATCCTTAAAGGGCAAGACACCTTTTACTTACTCACATTTCCAATCCAATTTGGATGTTTTCTCCAGTGCAAATAAAAAATAATATTTCAAGCAAAATAAAATAGCTAAAATCCTTGTTTTAAAAGGACTTTAGCTATTTTTTTACCGATAAAACTCTGCCGCCGACAAGATTCGAACTTGCATGTGGAAAACCACACAACGACCTGAACGATGCGCGTCTGCCAATTCCGCCACGGCGGCAAATCAATACAAATAATCTACCAATTAGATTACAATGAAAATGATACTACAAATGGAGGTCCTTGTAATGGAAAATATTAGTAAAAGTATTTTAAGTAACGTTATTTTACCTCGAAAACCTAATTCATATAAAGGAAACTATGGCAGAATTTTAATTATCGCCGGATCTAGCAACTTTGGCGGTGCAGCTATTTTGGCTACCAGTGCAGCCGTTCACAGTGGGGCTGGATTAGTTACCGTCGCCTCTACCCCTGAAAAATTCACCGCTATCAACACGCGCATTCCTGAAGCTATGACTATCGACTATCACAACAAGCAACTCCTTTTGGAAGCCATTATCAGCAGTTCAGTTATCGCAATTGGACCAGGTTTAGGAACAACTTCAGTTGCTAAAGGTTTGGTCAAAACCGTCTTGAATAATACCGCTACTAATCAAACAGTGATTTTAGACGCTTCCGCCTTAACCATTATTGCCAGTGAAAAAATTCCTCTACAAACGACCGCCAACATCGTTATGACGCCACATCAAGGCGAATGGCAAAGACTGGCTAACTTACCTATTCTTGAACAAACCGTCAGCAATAATTTCGAAGCTTTGGAACATTTAAATCACGATGCCGTATTAGTTTTGAAAAAACACCATTCAGAAATTTATTATCACGATCAAGTTTCCCAAATCGAAGCTGGCAATCCTGGTATGGCGACTGGCGGCATGGGAGACACGTTGACTGGTATCATCGCAGGTTTCATCGGTCAATTTGGTTTCTCCTTAGACACGATTTCAGCCGCCCTATTGATCCACAGCATTATTGCTGACCAACTGAACGAAAAGCATTATGTCGTCTTGCCATCGGCCATTATTCGCAAATTGCCTAAATACATGGCTAGATACAGTCAAATTGAAAGTGAGGATTGAGTTTGAAACACGAATTGAACATTTCTAATGTTCCGGATCTTTTGCAGATCGACTCCAACCTTACCTATGCTCAAGTTCCCGGCTGGCTCAACCAAACGACTAGAGAATTGCATTTATCAGTCATACGGCACCAGAAACGTTTCGACAATCACAAATTTCCAGTCATTCTCTGGTTTGCTGGCGGTGCTTGGATGGATGTCGACTATAACGTTCATCTAGCTGATTTGACGGCTTATGCTAAAAGGGGCTTTGTTGTCGTCGACGTCGAATATCGCGACAGCAATAAAACCAAATTCCCTGGTCAATTAGAAGATGCTAAAGCGGCGATTCGTTATCTCAAAAAAAATGCTGCTAAATTTCAAATTGACCCGACTAAAATCATTGCTATGGGTGAATCTGCCGGTGGACATTTAGCCAGCATGCTGGGGGTCACTAACGATTCAGAAAAATTTAACGTTGGCGACAATCTTAATTTTGACAGCAAAGTAGCTTTGGCCATTCCTTGGTCTGGCGTCGTTGATCCGTTGACGACCATGAATAGCAATCGCACTGACGATCATAATTTCATGTATCGGAATTTTTTAGGCAAAAAACCTGATCAGTCACAAATCTTAAACGATCGAGCTGATCCGCTTAAATATATCGATTCAACAACAGTGCCTTTTTTTATTCTGCACGGAACTGATGACTCAGTCGTCCCAATTTCTAACGCTGAAGAATTGGCGCAAAAATTAACTGAACATAATATTACCAACGAATTATACGAAATCAAGGGTGCACGTCACATGGATCCAAAATTTTGGCACCCAGAGATCACCCAACTGATCGTTGATTTTATAAATAATCAACTTGAAAACTAACCGATCGTGGTAACAAAAAAAAGACGTCCCTGATTTGAAATGCTGAATCAGAGGCGTCTTTAAATTAATATTGGAAAACCTAATAATTTTATTTAATATTGAAAATTCTTCTGACCCGTTCAACTCGAGGTCCCAAAATCTTATCAGCTAAGGACGTCTTCAAGACTAAATATCCATAAATGACGCCACCTAAACCAGCTTCTAGAACTAATACGACTACACTGATGATTCGATCGGAGTTGCCAACGAAGTGGAAGACCACCCAATCGACGAACAAAACAGACACAAACATAATCAAGGAGAATAAGATGATGCCACTGATTCTGCGTGAAATTCTACCAGTATCAAATGGATAGATTTTGTGTAGTTCTTGTAGCATCAACCAGCAAACAACTCCCATACCGATACTTGTCGCTACTAAAGGTCCAAACTCGTGGAAGAGCCAGATCATTGGCAACTGAGCAACGATTTTGACGATCAAGCCATAAACAAAATATCTAATGGCTAATTTATTACGATATAACGCTTGTAGAATAGCTGAGAGAACTGTGAAAAGTCCTAATAGAATTGAGATCACTGATGAAAATTGGAGCATCAAGACACCCAAAGCATCGTAACGATAGAACGTCGTCCACAATGGTTGTGCTACCGCATACATCCCTAAGGAAGCAGGAATCATGACGAAGAAGAATAACTCCAAAGTATTTGAAATTTGATTTTCAATTTTTTCTTTATCACCTTTAGAATATAGGCCAGACAAGATAGGTACCGCCGTCACTGCCATCGCTGTTGACAGCGAAACGATGATCATGATCAACTTGTTAGCTTGGAATCCGAAGAGTGAATAGTAATTATCCAATTGAGCGCCAGTTGCGTTGACGAACATCCGCATGAATTGGTTGAAAGTCGACTGATCGAACAAATTAAAGAACGTGATTCCGGCATCCAAAATAATAAATGGCACCGCTTGTTCAAAAATTTCTCGGGTAAAGTTGTTCTCATTTACATCAGCCACTGGTTGTCCTTCACGGGACAAGCGTCTTAACTTCGGCAATTTTTTGAGGATTGCCAAAACCAAGATTCCAATCGCTACAATTGCTCCAATAAAAGCTGCAAAAGTCGATTGAACTACGGCATTGATATAGCTGCCCTTTTGAACGACCATAATGATATAAGTTGCCACCAGCATATAAATAACCCGGGCAATTTGTTCCAAGAATTGGGATATAGCTGAAGGAGCCATATCCGAATATCCTTGCAAATATCCTCTTAAAATACTCAAAATAGGAATAATTAACACAGCTACCGCTAAGGATTTGATGACCGGAATACTTCTGGGGTCGCCGTCAGTAAATAGCATTGCCAACACTGGAGCACCAAAGTACATCACCGCACCAAAGATGATTCCCATGAAAGTCATGATCCTCAGCCCATGCTTAAATAATTTATTACCTGTTGCGTATTGATCCAAAGCATTATAATGTGAGATCTGTTTTGATATCGCTCCAGGGATTCCTGCAGTCGAAACGATCAAGAACAAACTATAAATGTTATAACCTTTGGCAAACAACGCGTTAGCTGCCGGATAATATGATCCCATCCAAGCCATCCAGGGAATGATATATATCGCACCTAAAATACGTGAAAAAATACTACCAGCTGTCATCCAAGCGGACCCTGCCAACATAGTATCTTGTGAAGATGATTCCGGATCCATCACTGGCATTACTTCTTCATCATCACGGCTATTATTTACGCCCAAAACCTGCACCACCTTAAAAACTATCCATTTAATTATAGCAAAATTCTTATCCTAAAAATTTTAAATTACACTTTAATTGGCCAAAAAGCAAATTAATTTCCCAAAATCGGATTTTCTTTAAGAGAAAAATAAAATTATCTGTAGATAATGGTTTATTAAAGCGCTAACAATGTTAAAATAAATATATTGAATATCTCTATCAAACACCATATAATAATTCACTTCATTACAAGTATCATGCAATTATTCATTAATAAATTTCAATTCCTTCATATCAAATATCTTAGACAATTTGTCTTTTGTGGTGATATTCAATATAAAAAGGCCTCGGAAAATTTCCGAAGCCTTTTTTCTATCTATTATTTAACAACGATATTAACGATCTTGTTAGGGATAACGATCACCTTAACAATGTTCTTACCTTCGATAAATTTCTTAACCTTTTCATCGTTTGTTGCCAATTTTTCGAGTTCGTCTTTTGAAGTTCCGTTGGCAACTTCAACTTTGTCTCTCAATTTACCATTAACTTGAACAATGATCTCAACGGTATCAGAAACTAATTTCTTTTCGTCATATGTTGGCCACTTAGCATAAGAAATTGATTCTGTGTGACCAAACTTGCTCCAAAGTTCTTCCATCATATGTGGTGCGATTGGAGCTAACAATTGAACCAAACCTTCAGCGTAAGCCTTAGGCATGTGATCAACCTTGTGAGCTTCGTTAACAAAGACCATCATTTGTGAAATGGCTGTGTTGAAGTGCAAAGCTTCAAAGTCGTTAGTAACCTTCTTAACTGTTTCGTTATAAACTTTATCAAGTTTACCATCATTTGTATCAGTCAAGAAACCTTCTTTGATTGTGCTGTAATCATCATCATTGATGAACAACTTCCAAACACGGTCCAAGAACTTGTATGAACCAGAAAGGCCGTTTTCAGACCAAGCAATGGATGCATCCAATGGTCCCATGAACATTTCATACATTCTCAAAGTATCGGCACCGTATGATTCAACGACATCATCTGGGTTAACGACGTTACCTTTTGATTTAGACATCTTTTCGTGACCTTTACCGAGGATCATACCTTGGTTGAAGAGTTTTTGGAATGGTTCTTTAGTTGGAACAACGCCCAAATCATAAAGCACCTTGTGCCAGAATCTTGCATATAGCAAGTGAAGTACGGCGTGTTCTGCACCACCAATATATAGATCAACTGGCAACCATTGTTTCAACAAGTCGTAATCAGCCAATTCTTTGTCATTGTGTGGATCGATGTATCTCAAGTAGTACCATGATGAACCAGCCCATTGTGGCATAGTGTTTGTTTCACGACGACCCTTACGACCATTCTTATCAACCACATTGACCCAGTCAGTCAAGTTAGCTAATGGACTTTCACCAGTACCTGATGGTTTGATGTTGTCATCAGCTGGCAATTTAAGTGGCAATTCATCTTCGGGAACAAGTGAAGTTGTGCCATCTTCCCAGTGAATTACAGGAATTGGTTCACCCCAGTATCTTTGACGTGAGAAGACCCAGTCACGTAGACGGTAGTTGACTTTCTTTTCACCAATGCCCTTGTCTTCAAGATATTCAACCATGCGATTGATAGCATCTTCTTTGTTCAAACCATCCAAGAAATCAGAATTGATGTGTTTACCGTCACCAGTAATGGCACCATCTTCAAGGTTTCCTTCAATAACTTGTGTCATTGGCAAGTGGAATTTAGTTGCGAAGGCAAAGTCACGGTCATCGTGAGCTGGGACAGCCATAACTGCACCAGTACCATAAGTAACCAAGACATAATCTGAGATCCAGATAGGAATACGTTTGCCATTAACAGGGTTGATCGCATAGGCACCAGTGAAGACACCAGTCTTTTCATCGTTCAAATCAGTTCTATCAAGGTCTGATTTGTGAGAAACTTCTTCCTTATAAGCATCAACCGCAGCTTTTTGTTCAGGCGTTGTGATCTTGTCGACCAATTTGTGTTCAGGAGCCAAAGTCATGTATTCAACACCGAAAACAGTATCTGGTCTAGTTGTGAAGACGTTGATCTTGTCATCTGAGTCAGCAACTGGGAAAGTAATTTGGGCACCAACTGAACGGCCAATCCAGTTTCTTTGCATTTCTTTGATACTTTCTGGCCAGTCGATATCATCCAAGTCGTCCAACAATCTGTCAGCATAAGCTGTGATCTTCAACATCCATTGACGCATTGGCTTTCTAACAACTGGGAAACCACCACGTTCCGTCTTACCATCGATGATCTCTTCGTTAGCAACAACAGTACCAAGATCTGGTGACCAGTTAACTAATGTTTCTGATTCGTAAGCCAAACCTTTTTTGTACATTTGTTCGAAGATCCATTGAGTCCACTTATAGAACTTAGGATCAGTTGTTTGAACTTCACGGTCCCAATCATATGAGAATCCCAGTGAGTTGATCTGACGTTTGAAGTTTTGGATATTCTTCTCTGTAAAATCAGCTGGTGTATGGCCAGTGTTTAGAGCATATTGTTCAGCTGGCAAGCCAAAGGCATCAAAGCCCATTGGGTGTAAAACGTTGTAGCCTTGAGCACGTTTCATACGAGCAACGATATCAGTTGCAGTGTAACCTTCGGGGTGACCTACGTGAAGACCTTGACCTGATGGATATGGGAACATATCTAAGGCATAGAAGTTCTTCTTGTTAGGATCATTGGTTGTTCTAAAAGTATCGTTTTCCTTCCAATACTTTTGCCATTTCTTTTCTACGGTGTTGTGATTGTACATGTATTTTCCTCCTATACAAAAAAAGTCCTATGATTAATATAATCATAGGACGAGTTATCGCGTTACCACCTAAGTTCCGCACTTCAAATAAGTACGACTCTTGAAATCCTTAACGGGGATCAAGCGTAGTCACTTACTCTTAGTTCGGCAACTATTTTAGTGGACGAGTTCGAAAATAAAAACCTACGCATTCACATCCCCATGCGCTTTCTGAAAAGTATTTTTATAATCTACTACTTCCGTTGTGTTATATCTTATACCAATAATGTTTGTCCGACAACCAATAAATCTGAATTTAGATTATTTAATTGTTTGATATTGTCAACTGTAGTTCCTGCTTGTGAGGCGATCGAATCGATCGTATCGCCGTTTTGAACGGTTACTGAACTATTAGTTTGACCATTTGAATTATTGGAATCATTATTGCTGTAATCATTTTGAACGCTGATTGAAGAACTATCTGAATCTGAGTCATCAGATGGAACATACTTCTTCACGCCATCACGTTCATCTTGGACGATGACTGGAGCTTGTTGAGTACCATAAGCATCCCCAACATTACCAGTATCAGTTGTCTTATTACTTGTCTGTGTAAGCGTTGCTGAAGTTGTTGTAGTGTTAGCTACTGGTTGACCATCAGCTCCGAGTACTTGTAGCACTGTCAAAGTCTTACCAGGATAAATGTAATTGTCAGTCTTCAAATCGTTGATTCTAATCAAGCTGTCAGTCGACATATTGAATTTGTCAGCGATCGATTGCAAAGTATCCCCTTGGGCTACCGTGTATGTTTGACTGGCATCATTTTCGGTATCGAATTGTGTCAAATTATACTTTTCGATGACACTGTTCAACTTATCAGCATAAGTCGTATCTGTAGCATAGCGACCAGTTAGATACTTAGTTGCATCCTTGTAGGATTGCGTATTGCTCTTCCAAGCGCCAGCGTACATTTGAGAATTGCCAGAAGTTCCTCCACGAAGCAAGGAAACATAGTCCTCTAGTGACTCCTTATATGAAGGATACTTTCTGAAGTTAGAACTGATCGAATAAAGACTCCCAGTTCCATCATCTTCTTGAGTCCCCATGTTGACTGATTCACCCTTATAATCACCTTTGATACCAAAGAGATTATAGTTAGGTGCACTAGCCAAACCACTCGTACCCCAGCCACTTTCGATCATTGCTTGAGCAATCATGACTGATGCATAGAGATCGTTGTTAGCGGCTAACTTACGCGCTGAATTACCAATATAATCGATAAATTGCTGATCACCGACTCCAGTTGAGCTAATGGGAGTATTAACTGTCGCTGCATTTTGATTAAGTAAATTACCGACAGATAAAGCATCAGCTTTAACTGGCGTTGGAGCAGCTATATTAGCGACTTCGGCTACGGCTGCACCAACAAACATGCTCGATCCCAAAATCGACATGTTTTTACGCAAGTTTGCATTCTTATTTTTTTTATTATTTAATCTAGTCAAACGACTATCTTCTATTTTTCTTTCTCGACGTGTAATAGCCATAAATATTTTGTCTCCCTCAAAATCTTTATACTTTATTATATTTCTTAACAAAAACTTAAACAATAGAGAGATTAAAAATTATGAAAATATCTAAAAAATATCTATCTTTAATGGACTTTTTTTAATTTTATTCATCGCTTGGGCAATCAACGTAGCCAACAACACTAAATTGATCCAAAACTTTGACAGTACCTTGATCAGTCAAATATATCACCACAATCCCTTGTCCTTGGCAATCTTTCGGCCAATAACAAATATCGGCGATACATATGAGACCATCTTCGTCACTGCTATCTTCTTTGTCGTATTAGTTCTCAAAAAGTACTACTACGCTTCGATTTTTTTGGTTATCAATAAAGTTGTTGTTGCTGGTTTGAACAGCCTAATCAAAAATACGTTAAAACGACCACGTCCTAGTCACAAACATTACGTTTATGCTGGAGGTTTTAGCTTCCCTAGTGGCCATTCAGCCAGCTCATTTGCTTTATACATTTCACTTCTGATCATCAGCTTGTTTATTTTCAAAAGACTCAGCGTCAAGCTCATCGTCAGCGCAATCTGTATCATTACCGTATTGTTGGTCGGTTACAGTCGTATTTTCTTAGGTGTTCACTACCCCAGCGACGTTTTAGGTGGCTACTTGTTGGCAGCCACTATTTTGACTTTCAACACTCTCTTATTCAGAGCCAAGGATCTTTCGATTCTTCAGCTCAAAGGCATTAATAATTAGACCCACTATTAATAATACAAGAGAGGCAACGTAAATATTGTGCAATCCTGAAAAAAGAATTTGTTTCATTTTGGGTAAAAGTTGCTGTGGTAAATAGTTAGCCGTCTGAGGATCAATCAATTTGTTCATCATGTCAACCGTGATATGTTTGTTTTCAGCTGCTCCTTTAGCCAAAGCCGTATTCAAGACGATTCCGTATACGGAAACCATCATTGATTGACCGATCGTTCTAAGCAAGGTATTGAAACTAGTAGCGACACCGACATTTTCAGGTTCGACAACTGTTTGAGTCGTTACAGTCGTAGTGGTGATCGTCAAGCCAAAACCTAAACCGGCAATTCCAGCCAACATACAGAAGTACCAAAATGGCGTCGTCGGATTAGCTAACAATAGTAAGACATTAGCTACGGCCAAGAAGAAGAGACTGATATAAATGACACGATTGGGTGCCATTTTTTTTATCAATGAACCAGCCCAGAATGAACCAAAGATCCAGACGATCGAACTTGGTGTGACCGCAAAACCACCCATTGATGGACTCAAGCCCAAAATCCCTTGCATCCACGTAGGAATATAGGCTTCAAAACCAATCAAAAAACCACTGACTAACAGTGCTAAGACGTTTTGAATAACGAAGGTCTTATTTTTGAACAAATCCAATGGCAAGATTGGATCACTGACGTGGCGTTCCACTTTGATAAAAATAAATACCGAAATAATTGATACCAAGACGAGTCCGATCGGTAAAATTGCACTGCCGCTGCCGATATTTTGTAAAGCAAGCATCAGTGGCAATAAAACTAAGACTAATAAGACTGTTCCCCAATAATCGATCTGTAATTTTTCGTGTTCTCTCTTCTCTTCTTTAAAGAAGATCCAGATCAAGGCCATCGTCAATAAACCAACTGGCAAATTGATCAAAAAGACCCAGTGCCAACTTAATTTTTCAACAATGAAACCACCTAACAGCGGTGCAATAACAGCCGCAACACCCCACGCTGAACCGTTGAGTCCTAGGATTCGGGCTCTTTTTTCCAATGGATAAATATCAGCAATGATCGTAAAGGTCAAAGGCTGAATCGCTCCAGAACCGATACCCTGGATAACTCGGGCTAAAATTAAAGTCAGCATTGAATTGGACATCGCACACAAAGTCGAACCGATAACAAAAATCACTAAACCAATCAACAGAACTGGTTTCCGGCCGACGATGTCTGATAACTTTCCATAAATTGGCGTTGCTACGGCAGTCATTAGTAGATAAATTGAGAACACCCAGTTCATCAAACTAACCCCATGCAGACTCCCGATGATTGTTGGCATAGCGGTCGAAACGATAGTTCCCTCTATTGCAGTCATAAAAGTCGCAATGAACACAGCAATCGTGACGATCACAACATTTGATTGATTCTTTTGAGCCATATTTAAACAATTCCTCCCATAAAAAAAGAGACTATTCCTAAAGAATTAACTTTAAGAACGCCTCTGTAATCACCGATTAAATTTTCAAGAAACTCTTAATATCATCAACTTTATCAAGTTTTTCCCATGGTAAATCGATATCTGTACGTCCGAAGTGACCATATGCGGCCGTCTTCTTATAAATTGGTCTTTGTAGATCAAGCATCTTAATGATACCTAATGGACGAAGATCGAAGAACTTATTGATAACCTCTTCAATTTGTTCTTCAGTAAAATCACTGGTACCAAATGTATCAATGTGGATCGAAACAGGTCTTGCCACACCAATAGCGTAAGCAATTTGAATTTCAACTTTTTCAGCAACGCCGGCAGCAACAAGGTTTTTAGCGATGTATCTGGCAGCATAACTTGCTGAACGGTCGACTTTAGTAGCATCTTTACCTGAGAAAGCACCACCACCGTGACGTGCAAAACCACCGTATGTATCAACGATGACCTTACGTCCTGTAAGACCGGAATCCCCTTCTGGTCCACCGATAACAAAACGACCTGTAGGATTGATCAAGATCTTAGTCTTGTCGTCCATCATGTTTGCTGGAACTACTTCATCAATGACATACTTTTTGATGTCTTTTTGAACTTGTTCCAAACTAGCCTCAGCTTTGTGTTGAGTACTTAAAACGATTGTATCGACACGAACAGGATGATCATTTTCATCGTATTCGATCGTTACTTGTGACTTAGCATCAGGCATCAAGTAATCAATTGTTCCGTTCTTTCTAACTTCAGCTGTTTTTCTCATCAACTTGTGAGCTAGAGAGATTGGAAGTGGCATGAATTCCTTAGTTTCGTTAGTAGCGAAACCAAAGACGAAACCTTGATCACCGGCACCAATTTGATCCAATGGATCTTTATCGTTATTGCCACGTTCTTCAAGCGCATCGTCAACACCTTGAGCAATATCAGGTGATTGTTCATCAAGTGCAACTAATACGGCACAACTATTACCGTTGAAGCCAGGATTTGTTCCATCGTAGCCAATTTCAGTAATTGTTTTACGTACAACACTTTGAATATCAACGTATGCGGAAGTTGAAATTTCACCTACAACTAGAACTAAACCAGTTGTAACGGTTGTTTCACAGGCAACACGTGCATCTTTGTCCTTTGCTAAAATAGCATCGAGAATTGCATCACTTATTTGATCAGCAACTTTATCTGGATGTCCTTCTGAAACTGATTCAGAAGTAAATAAATAATTTTTTGACATATCTTTTCCACCTTTTCGGTTACAGGGCCTCTCCTTAAACAAAAAAAAGGATCCCATCAGGAACCTTTTAATAGGTTAACACAAAATAAATTCATTTTCATGAAAAAAACATAGTTTGACGTCCAACTTTTTCTACATTACTATAATTCTATCAGTCAAAAGGAGTCACTATGGATAAATTAAAATCTAAAAGACTATTAGCAGCCTTTATTGAATTTATCAGTTATCATATCTTTCCCTTCATATTTATTTTCGTCCACGACCTCAATAATTACTCGCTGCACGGCTTTTTGATCATCATGGTCGCCATGGTCGCTTTATATAAAGAATTCATCTCGACGTTGAATCCTAACAATTATTTTCATATTTTGTACAGTGCTATTTATATCTTATTAGCGATTCTTTCGTTCCGTTCACTCAATTACTTTGTTATGATCTTAATTTTCGTACAACTTGTTTTCCTATATATGATCAGATACTTACCTGACAAATATCAAAATCTAGTTTCATTAGTAAAAGATTTCATCGTCCCTAGCTTTATGTCAATTGCTTTGGCCTTTACTTATATGCATTTTATTTCGGTCACCTTTATCGTGCCGCTGTTATTAGTCAACTTGGCTACCGTTTTGATCAACTACTTTGAAGGGACTAGAAACGACTACCTCGAATTGATTGCCATTTCCGTTTTAAGCGTCGTCTTATTCTTACTCAATTACATCAGTATGTGGACTGCTTTAGTGATCGTCATCTTTGTGGTCACAATGTCCTTGTTGAAAAAGTATCGTAATTTTTCACAGCCTAATTTAGTTTATCGTGTAATTGGAAACTTGATTTTAGTCATCTAAAGGAATTTCTTCAGTGAAATTCCTTTTTTTGTTTTTTCAGGAATCGAGTAGGAGGTAACTTTTAATTACCGACCTCTCACACCACCGTACGTACGG
>NZ_AZEZ01000028.1 GCF_001434275.1 Companilactobacillus mindensis DSM 14500
TTCATAGCTATCAGCAGACCGAGTGAAACAAGGTCAATGCGCACTTACACATAGAATTTATTCTATGTTGTGCTAGACCCATTAAAAACCTGTATCAGAAGTCGCCGTTGGCGACAACTAAAAATCCAAATAAAACTAACCAAAATCAATTTGATCTAACATAGTTTCGGTACTGGCTTGGTCTAAGCCTAAATAAGCTAGAGTCATGGCTTCACTTGAATGATTTAATAAGTGCATGACTAAGCCAATATTGTAATTGGATTGCGTATAAACGCGATAAGCCCCAGTTTTGCGCATAGTGTGGGTACCAAGGTAATTAATGCTTAAAGGATCGCCGACTTTGCTCATGATTTTATAGAACTGTTTTTCCGTAATATGGCGTTCTGGGTGTTGAATTGAAGGAAAGAGCCAGTCAGAATCCAGCTTATGATCAAGCAGCCATTGACGGTACAATAAGAGCTCTGTTTGAACAGGTTTAAGGTACAAGGTATTAGGTTTACCAGTTTTTCGGTCATGAATAAACACATTTTGTTTAATAGAACCGTCCGGATTAAAAATATCGGCCTGTTTTAAGCCCATAAAGTCACTCACTCGCAGTAGCGTCGCTTTACCAACTTGAAAAATCGTATAGTTACGTCGGCCAGCTTTAAAGTTATTGAGTAACGTATCTTGAACCTCTTTAAGAACGTTTGAATCTTTGATGGGTAAGACAACTTGTTGCATAAGCTGTTAGTTCCTTTACTTTAAAATTAATTTAGTTGCAGAAAACCTAAAAATCGAATATTATAATGTAGTACGATGGTAAACTTAAAGGAGGCGGATTAGAATGAGTAATACTATTATTAAAAACAAGACAATTTCAACTCGTGTAACACCTGACATTAGTGAACGGGCTAAAGCTAATCTAGCAAAACAAGGGCTAACCGTTTCTGAGTATATACGCTTATCTTTAGTTAAAGCGGCCAATAATGAAGTTCGATTAGTCAGCTTTTTAGATTCTCCGGAAGCCTTAGCCGCTAAAAAAGAAGCAGAAACAGGGCAGGTCAAAAACATTGGTTCATTGACTGACTTTGAAGACTGGATCGATAAGTTAGATGCAAATTAAACAGACCAAATCTTTTGAACGTGAATTAAAAAAACTAGTCAAAAAACATTTCCCAATAACTGTCTTGAAGCCTTGTTTAGAAGCAATTGTTGAACAAGATGTACTTGTTTTGAAACAGATTAAAGATCATGCATTAAAAGGAAATTGGCGTGGCTATCGTGAATTTCACCCTGCCAGATGTGGAAATTATGGTAAAAATTATGACAACTGGATTGTTATTTATCAGCTAGATCATGATGAATTGATTTTGTTATTGGTTGCAACTGGCTCCCATGAAATCTTGAATCAATAGCTATAGTTTAGGGGCACTTATTAAAAAATAAATTAAAATAGCCCCCAATATCTATAATGTAGATATTGGGGGCTATTCTTTCAATGTTTTTGAGGGGTTATTTGAGACTTATAGACCCTTGAGTTATTCCAATTTCGTCAGCAATTTCATTAACTGTCAACTTCTTGTTAGATAGTAATGAAAGAATTTTATAGCGTGTCTGATCCCCGAATGCTTTAAACAACTGTACGCTACGTTCTAATTCAAGGGTACTTGGTAAATTATGTTCAGAAGATTTTGTCATTTAGTTCACCCTTAGGTAAGAATAAGTTTTATAGAAAAGCTTGATTTGAAGTAATATCAGCTTATTATACCGCAAAATGAATGACATTAAGAAGAACAACATAAGCATTTAAAATGTTTCTAATCAACTTTTTTTGCTAATTCATCAATTAGTTCAAAGAATTTTGTGTTGTCTACATCATATACAAGGTTTGCCTTGCGTCCATTTTCTGTTAAGAAAGTCCGACCATCACTAGGAGTCTTAGTGCTGACATCACATTTGACTTCTTTGGTTTTAACAAGACTTGAATCATAGAAATAGCAAGTTGTTAAAACGTCCCAAAGATAATAGGTAGAATAAGTTTCAAAGAGACCTAGTTCAGGAACAAAAGCATAACTGTTACCAATAAAGTCAAGTCCTGGATAACGGCGCTGAGCGGCCCAATGTAAGCGAACTGCTTGGGTTAACGGAACATTATTTGTACTTTCAAGACTAACCAAATCAATTTGGATATCTGAATCAAAAACGGTTTTTACAGCTTCGGGATCCCAGAAAGCATTCCATTCCTGCGTATTGTCAGAATCAGGTTCCTCAACATTTCCTTTTTCTAAGAATGTTCCACCCATCCAGACGAGACGTTTGATTTTTTTCGTAATACTTGAGTCGAGTTCTAACGCTCGAGCTAGATCCGTTAATGGACCAGTAAATACTAAAGTTACTTTATCTGAAGAAGATTGTAATTTATGCAGTAAGTCCAAATGAGCGGGTTCATTAGCTTCGGGAGTTACTATTTTACCGCTCTCGTTGAGAATAGGTAGTGCGTTCTCGGAATATGTCGAAATACGCCATTCCTTGGGAAAGGGATGAACACCGCGAGAGTTTGAGGTTGCTACAGCTAGGTTAACACCATGACCAAAGCGATCTATAATTTTACGACTTGCTTGAACAGAGGGACCAACATAACTGTCCGCATCAACGGCTCCAACCCCAATTAGTTCAGTATTGTCCATTTGTAGAAGTAAGAACAAAGAAATTAAGTCATCGACGCCACCATCATGATTGAAATATACTTTTTCTGACATGTATTATTTAAACCTCCATAAAATGTTTTAATCCAATGCAAAGCGAATTATACATAAAATGATAACGTTCGTCAAAACAGACAATTATTCATAAGATAACATCTTCTGTTAGAAAACGTTTTGCAAAAAACGAACGTTTGAAAAAAAAAACAAGAAAACATATTGATTTTGAATAACTTAATGTGTATATTATATTAATTAAGAAAATTAAATTTGGGGGCTGTATTCTAGTGAAAAAAAGAGTCTTAGCAGTATTAGCAGCAACAATGATGGCGGGAGCAATTCTTGTGGGGTGTGGAAATAATTCTTCATCTAGCAAAGGAACAAAATATTCAGCAGCTTTAGTAACTGATGGTGGCGGAATTGATGATAAATCATTTAATCAGTCAGCGTGGGAAGGACTAGAGAGCTGGGGGAAAAGCCACAATCTCCAAAAAGGTATTAATGGTTACAATTATACTCAATCTACTGATAATTCAGATTTCTTACCAAACATTAACAAGTTAGTCAAAGCAAAATATGCAACGATTTTTGGAATTGGTTATAAAATTGATAATGCTATTGCAAAGGCTTCAAAGGCAAATCCTGATGTTAATTTTGCAGTTGTTGATTCAGTTGTAAGTGATCGTAAGAATGTTGCTTCTGTAACATTTAAGACAGAACAATCTTCATTTCTTGCAGGGGTTGCTGCAGCCAAGACAACAAAGACAAATAAAGTTGGATTTATTGGTGGGATTCAAAGTGATGTTCTTACAACATTCGAAAAAGGATTTGAACAAGGTGTTAAAGCTGTAAATCCTGATATTAAAGTTGACGTTAAGTACGCGGGTTCATTTACAAAAGCGGATGTTGGTCAATCTTTAGCAACAGCTATGTATAACAATAATGAAGATGTTGTTTACCAAGCAGCAGGTGGAACTGGTGCAGGTGTTTTCACGGCAGCGAAGAATGTAGCCAAAAATGGTAAAAAAGTATGGGTTATCGGTGTTGATCAAGATCAAAAAGCTGATGGTAAGTACAAAGGTGGAAATGTTACTTTAGCTTCGGCTGTTAAGAAGGTTGGTACATCTGTTAAGGATCTCTCAAATGATGCAATGAAGAACAAATTCCCCGGTGGAAAAACTGTAACATACGATCTTAAGAGCAATGGTGTTGGACTTGTGAACGATAATATGTCAGCAAGTGCATTGAAAGCAGTTCAATCATATCAAGAAAAAATTGAAAATGGGACAATTAAAGTTAGCCCTAAATAATGAATTAAGGAACGGTTGCAATTAATAGAAATAGTTTATTACTATAATTAGTAATTGTTCGGACAAAAATGGTGAAGCATTGGGGAGATTACCAATACTTCACCATTTTAGTTCATAGGTAAGGTGGTCAGATGGTGAACTTTAAGGAGGGGCACATGGAAGATTATGTCGTTGAGATGAGACACATCACCAAGCAGTTTGGTAGCTATAAGGCAAATAATGATATTTCATTACAATTGAGAAAAGGTGAAATTCTAGCACTTTTGGGTGAAAATGGTGCTGGTAAATCAACTTTGATGGGAATGCTTTCAGGTTTATTGGAACCGACTGAGGGTGAGATATTAATTAATAACAAAGTTGTTAGAATGGACAACCCTAGAGATGCAAAACGACTAGGCATTGGGATGGTTCATCAGCATTTTATGTTAATTCCGGCATTTTCAGTACTAGAAAATATTATTCTTGGTGATGAACCTACAAAAGCAACAAGGATAGATTATAAAAAAGCAGCTAGTGATATTGAAGAATTGGCTGAAAAGTATCATTTAGATATTGATGTGCATGCAAAAGTTCGAGACATTACTGTCGGTATGCAACAAAGAGTCGAAATAATGAAGGCATTATACAGGAAAGCAAATATTTTTATTTTTGATGAACCAACGGCGGCTTTAACACCACAAGAAATTGACCAGTTTATCAAGATTTTACGCGCCCTCGCAGCAGAAGGTAATTCAGTTATTTTTATCACACACAAGCTCAAAGAAATTAAAGAAGTTGCGGACCGTTGTGTAGTAATCAGAATGGGAAAAGTTATTGAAACCGTTCAAGTTGCAGAAACAAAAGAAGAAACCCTTGCCGAAATGATGGTTGGTCGTAAGGTTAACTTTGCAGTAGAAAAAGAAGAAACTGATAAGACAAAGACTGTTTTGGCAGTCAATGATTTGAATGTTGAGGTTCATGGATTACCTAAGGTCAAAGATTTGAATCTAACAGTCCACAGCGGAGAAATTGTTGGTGTCGCCGGGGTTGATGGGAATGGTCAAAGTGAACTGATTGAAGCAATTACAGGACTACGCAAAATAAAAAAGGGAACTGTAGAATTAAAAGGCAAATTCTTGCAAAACTTGGGCGCTCGCAAGATCTCAGAGGCGGGAATAGGTTGTATTCCAGAAGATCGGCAAAATGTGGGCTTAATACTTCCTTTTACCATTGCCGAAAATCTTGTTTTAAAAAGCTATCATAAAAAACCCGCTAGTCAGCATGGTTTGTTAAATTATAAGAAAATCAATGAAATTGGTAGACAGCTTATTAAGTCATTTGATATTCGTTCGCAAAGTGAAAAGGAACTTGCGGGGGATCTCTCGGGAGGAAATCAACAAAAAGTAATTGTTGCAAGAGAAATTTCTGCTAATCCAGATCTTTTGATTGCAGCTAATCCAACTCGTGGTGTTGACATTGGAGCTATTGAGTATATACATGAAAAGATTATTGAGCAAAGAAATACGGGACATGCAGTACTTCTAATCAGTTTTGAGCTTGATGAAATCTTAAAACTTTCTGATCGAATCGTTGTAATGCATGAGGGTCAGATTGTTGGTGAGATTGATCCAAGACATACTTCAAGTGAAGAACTTGGATTAATGATGGCTGGAAAAACACCAATTGGACAAGAAGGATAGAGGAGGAACAGATAGTGCATACTAAATCACTTAAAGGATTGACTATACCTTTGATTTCAGTATTGGCCGGCTTTATAGTTGGTGCGATTTTGATGCTAATCTTTGGATATGACCCAATTCAAAATTACCAAAATCTTTTGAAAGGATCTCTTGGCGGAATTTATTCGATTGGGGAAACTTTGCGAAACATGATTTCTTTAATTTTAACGGCTTTGGGTTTTGCTGTAGCAAGTAAGGCTGGTTTTTTCAATATTGGTGGACCAGGACAATACTTAATTGGCTGGTTTGGCGCAATTGTTTTCACATTGAAGTTTTCACACTTACCTGCAGTTATTTTGATAATTGGGGCACTTTTGTGCGGCGCCTTAGCTGGAGGATTATGGTCCATGATAGCCGGTGTCTTACGGGCGTACTTTGGAACTAGTGAAGTTATTACTACAATTATGTTGAATTATATCATTTTGTACCTTGTTAATTTTGCAGTAAAGAGTTGGCTTGCTAGCAAAGGTAGTGATTCTTCACCAAATATCACTACTAAAGCAAATCTGAACACTCCTTTTTTACAACATATTACTGATAATTCAACGTTTAATTGGGGTTTCTTTATTGCTTTAGCCGTTGTGGGTTTGGTTTGGTTTTACTTCAAGAAAACTAAATCAGGATTTGAAATTCAAGCAGTTGGTTTAAATGAATCTGCTTCACAATATGCTGGTGTAAATGTGAAGAGAACAATAATTATTGCAATGTTAATCTCTGGTTTATTGGCTGGACTTGGTGGTGCCATTGATGGTTTAGGTAATTTTGAGAATATCTCAGTTTCTAATAATTTGCCTAATGTTGGTTATAACGGTATGGCAGTAGCTCTGTTAGCAGCTGGGAATCCAATTGGAATTATCTTTTCTGCATTGCTTTTCTCAGCTTTACAAATAGGAGGTTTGAGTATTTCGGTATACTCAAATACTCCAAGTGAAATCGTTGATATAGTTATAGCCTCAATCATCTTCTTCGTAGGTATCAAGTATGCATTCGAATTGATGACTAAAAAGGGTTGGCTAAAACGCAAGAATAAGGTAGTGAAGGGTGGTGCTGAAAAATGAGTTTAACAACTATTTTAATGACAGTCTTTTCAACAACTTTTGTGTATGCAGCACCACTTATCTTCACTGCATTAGGTGGAACTTTCTCTGAAAGAAGTGGTGTCGTTAATGTTGGACTTGAAGGTATGATGATAATTGGCGCTTTTGGAAGTACAGTGTTTAACTTGACTTTTGCAAGTACTTTTGGAAGTCTTACACCATGGATTTCATTATTTATTGGAGCCTTGTTTGGGTTAGTCTTTTCACTATTGCATGCTGTTGCAACCGTTACTTTTAGAGCTGATCATATTATTAGTGGAACTGTTTTGAATCTTATGGCACCGGCATTAGCAGTGTTTCTGACACGAGTTTTGTATGAGGGCAAAGGGCAAACACCGGTTATCAATCAAAGCATGGGTAATTTTACATTCCCACTCTTATCTAAAATTCCATTTATCGGTAAAGTTTTGTTTACTCATACCTCACTTATAGCTTTTATTGCAATTATTGTTGGGATTTTATGCTGGTATTTCTTTTTTCGCACAAGTTTGGGATTAAGAATGAGATCTGTTGGTGAAAATCCTATGGCGGCTGATATTCTAGGAATTAATGTAGTAAAATATAAGTACATGGGAGTTCTGATTTCTGGATTTATGGGGGGAATTGGTGGTGCTGTCATGGCACAGTCTATTACCTTAAACTTCTCAGCAAGCACGATTTCAGGGCAAGGTTTTATGTCATTAGCAGCTATGATTTTTGGAAAATGGAATCCTTTAGGAGCGACAGGAGCGGCATTATTCTTCGGTTTAGCGCAAAGCTTGCCAATTATCGGTGTCTACATTCCGTTATTATCGCATGTTAATACCGTTTGGTTCCAAATTGCACCATATGCAATAACAATCATTGTTTTGGTAATCTTCTTAGGCAAAGCTGTTGCACCTGCTGCAGACGGAGAGAATTACATCAAGGGAAAATAAACAGAATCTATGTTTTAAGTTAAATAAGAATTAAGGGGGCTGTGCCATAAGTCCTTCAAAATAGAAGAGATTAGTGAAAATCGTTCTTTGATTTTCACTAATCTCTTCTTTTTGTTTATAAAACAGTTATAATTGGTGCCTTTCGCCACCAATTTTCTAATATTCATTGCCATCAAGGCAATTCCAGCTTCCCTTTTTACCTTCTCAAGACCTCTAACCGAAAATTTTTTAAAACCCAAACAAGCCTTCAATCCACCAAAAACTGATTCAACATCTATTTTACGTTGTCCGTAAATTGAACCAGTTTGGTGATTTGAAAGCAACTTGCGTTCCTTAGCTTTGAAATACTCCCATGCGCTATTAATACTTATTTTACGAGGATTTCCGTTTTTAGTGAATGCTCGGTGATCAATTTTAAAATCGTTATCGTATTTGTTTGCCTGATACTCTTTAAATTCACGTACAAATCCGTACTTATCTTTGCGCTTACGGTAAGCATAAAAACTAAATCTAACTCCCCGCAGATCAATAAAATAATCGTCTTTAGGATGATACGCCCAATTCATCAGCAAGTTTTTTAGGCATTATTTCCAAACCCCTTTCGGAGTTCAGCAAGTGCTTCTTGTCTTGCTTGATCTCTTATTCTTTTATCATGCTCGGCCTGTTTATCGACTAATGCTTGTTTCTCAGTAGAACCTAAAGTTAATCCTTTAACTTTATCAATAGCGCGCCATTTTTGATGGTCTGTTAGTTCACTATTATGCTGAATATTGAAAAGCTTTTGTCTTTCATCTTGAAATTGTCCTTGTGAGAAGTCGTTTGCGTTCTTTTTTTCTGATTTCCAAGTAAATGAGTAACCAATAACTGGCTTGCCACGTCCTTTACCATATTTTTTTCTAATAGTTAGACCCCTGAAAAGAGGAGTTAGTTCTTCCTTAATTGGCTGAATAACTCTGGATTCAACATTTGCAGGTTTGTTCCAATAGCTTTGCGGAATATCAAGTAATTCAAAAAAGTCACTTTTAGAAAAGTAAGCATAACCAGTAGTTCGAAATTGTTTAAGGAGACGAAACATTGTTTTTGCATAACTACTCTTTAGATCTCTAAACTCTGCTAAAGCATATCGAACCCAACTTTCAAGATTATTTAGAAGTTTCAATGCCTTGGGGTAAATTTGAATATCAACATAAGGGACTTCTGCTGAACCCTTAATCTCAAATCGAGTGAACATGACAAACATTTCTCTATCAAGCCCATCTTTACTTCTAGAGCCAAAACTAAGACCTAATATTTTTTGATATGTACTTTGTATGTCATCAATAAATCGGTTATTTGCGGTTGGTTTATATGCGCTTAATTCTTTTAACTGATCAAAAGTAAACCTAACAGTATCATCACCTTTATCACGCATTCTAGAAACAATAGAAAAGAACAGATTCATTTCTACAGGAGTAAATCTTCTCAAAGGGATTGTATTCAATTCAGGATCATATTTGACTAATTCATTGCTCATAAAGTAACCTCCTTGAATAATACTACTTTATTTGAATACGGAAGTAAATGAATGTAGTCGATAAACAGACAAAATGTAGTCGATAAACAGACAAAATGTAGTCGAT
>NZ_AZEZ01000029.1 GCF_001434275.1 Companilactobacillus mindensis DSM 14500
GGCTTTTAGCCGTTCTAGGAGGCTTTAAGGAGTTGACAGACTCACTAGACCAAGACACTTTTGCGCATGCAAAGAAAAGCACACCTGCTTTTTTTGCCTGCCTCACGGCGAGTGCGGGGTGAGTTTGAGCGGGAGCACCCGCTCATTTATGGGGTCAAGCTGACACAGCTTGCAGGTTTGGGCAGCGCCCATGGTTTTATTCGTGTGGGATATAAATTTGAAAATCAGGGGGGCGAGGGAGCGAATTTTGCGACCGTACTACGACCCCCCTTTTAAGTGCCGAGTGCCAATTTTGGTTAAAAATGGTCTTCAAGCCTTTAATATCAATGGTTACAGAGTTTTAAATCTCGGCGAGTTTTCGGCGAGTTTTTAGCGAGTTTTTAGCGAAATAGAGATTTATAGCATATATTATTGACAATAATGTTGCAAAAAAGCATAATAATGGTGTACTTAAATTTGATTTAGTTTGGAGTAAAAATATGGCTACAAATAAAAAAAGAATTACGGTCAGTCTAACCGAAGATCAGTATTTTACTTTGGAAAATCTTGCGAAAGAAAAGGGTTTTTCTAAGTCTGCAATTTTAGCTTTAGCTTTAGAAAATTATTCAAGAAAGGAATTAGAACAAAAAAAATAAGCGAAAACTCGGCTTGGGCAAGACGATAGTTTCCGCTAAGCATTGTTGTTCTATCAAGGCTATTTTAACATTATGGCAAAAGACAAATCAAGATACTTCACCTTTTTGTTATATCCCGAATCTATTCCAGAAGATTGGAAATCGAAATTAGAATTAATTGGTGTTCCAATTGCTATTAGTCCATTTCATGATATGGATGAAAAAACTGATAAATCAAAATGGACACCTGATGATGTCATACGAAATGGCAAGCACTATAAAAAGCCGCATTATCATGTTGTCTATGTGGCTAAAAATCCAGTTACTGCTGATAGTGTTCGGTACAAGATTAAACAGCTTCTAGGTGATCGGAGTATCGCTAAAGTGCAAATAGTCATCAGAAGTATGGCAAGCATGTATTCATACCTTACACATGAGTCTAAAGATGCTATTGAGAAGAAAAAACATAAATATAATAAAAAAGATATTACGCTGATAAATAATTTTGATATTGATAGATATATATCGCTTGATGTGGAAGATAAAGACGACATGCTGAATGATGTTTGTGATTTGATTGATGACCATAATTTGGCAAATATGCGTGAATTGAGACGCTTTTTAAAAGCTCATGGTTCAGAATATGGCATGCCTAGTATCAAGGTCGTTAATTCGGTTTTACGTGCTCATACTGGACTGATAAGACTATATTTCGATGCTGTTTATCAGGAACGCAAGTATGGCAGAGGAGACATAGACAAAGAAACTGGCGAGATACAAGATTGATTAGTGAATAAAAAGTGGGTGCTCAATTCGAGCACCTTTTTTTGTTGTCGGCTAGCCGACTTCTGATACAGGAAATTTAGCACAAACACCATCAATTTTAATTGTGGTGTGTAAGTGCGCATTGCTTTAAAAATAGCAATGAAAAAATCAAAAGAAAATGCTAAAGGCGCACTTACACGTCATCAAAGATGACGTTGCGCTAAAACCACTAAAACCTGTATCAGATTTCGCTTTGCTCAAACAAAAACTGACTTGCGTCAGTTGGAACATTCGAAACAGTTAAAGTCCAGTCGCCAGCTCCCTCGGACTTTAACTGTTTTGAATGTTGGCCTTAAATGGCTCTAATTTGCTCTCTAAGCCATTTTAGCTGTTAAATGCATAATTAGCTGTCTGTCAACGGTAAATCGACGTAGAACGGCTTTTAGCCGTTCTAGGAGGCTTTAAGGAGTTGACAGACTCACTAGACCAAGAC
>NZ_AZEZ01000030.1 GCF_001434275.1 Companilactobacillus mindensis DSM 14500
AGTACTGTTTAGAATACTCTCATTTTCTATATATCCACTTGACTAATCGTAGGAAAAAAAGCTATGTATCTTGCTAAAACTATTCAGTTTGATAAACGAGGATATAATAGACAGAGTATGTCATTTCCATATTTTGATTTTAAAAATATTTGTGAAGAAGAGTGGGAAGACCAAAGCGGGACACCCTCAGCTGAACTTAATATGATGCTTTCAGAATCGACTATGATTTTTTGCGTATTTCAATATGATTCAAATGGAAATAATTTTTTTAAAGGATTTAAATTTTATAATATTCCACAAACGGATATTGATGGACCGATATTTGATTGTTGGAGAAATACAGTCAAAGTGTTAAAAGAAGGAGTTAAGCTGAGATATATCGAAACTCAAAATAGCCATCAAGTTAAAAATAATTTACCAAAACAAAGTGAGAGTCCAGTGATTCATGTAAGGCCACATGCGGGAAAGGCAGCATATAAATACAGTAAAAATTCTAATGAATTACCGATATCAGCACAATGGACCAATAAACCAGAGGGTTACTCAAATAACTATATGACAAAGCAATGTTTTTTCTTAAATAACACATATGTGAAGAGCAAAGTTACGGATCTATTAGATTAAAATATGGAGTCATTTCTATTTTTGACGTAGTACATAATCAATTCAATACAATAATCAGTATTTTTCAGTGCCATCTTTTCCCAAAAATGTAAAACATACCAACCATCATCTTCGAGGAGTCTATCGTCACGTTTGTCACGGGCTATATTCTCCTCGATTTTTTTTATCCAATATGTTCTATTGCGTTTCAGCCTTTTCTTTTTATCTTCCCATTCATATCCATGCCAAAATTCACCGTCTATAAAGATAGCAATTTTATATTTGGTAATAGCAATATCAGGTGATCCAGGTAATTTTTTATAGTTACGACGATATCTGATGCCCCTGTGCCATAATTGTGTAGCAATAATATTCTCAGCAGTTCCGCGTTTAAGATGAACGTGAGACATTCTTTTTCTTGTTTTATTGTCAGTATCATAATATTTTGGATGTTTCATTTTATTCACCACTTATGTGTTTAATGTCTTTACGAATATGATAATACCTAACCACAAAATAATATTGGGAATGAAATTCAAAAAGCAGATTATTTCTAAGAATTACTGAATAATCTGCTTTTTTGATTAAAGAACATATAGAAGACATTAATCTTCTGTCAAAACCCGATACAATCCAGAATCAACCTCATGTTCCAATCGAAGCGTAAAATCAACTAATTTAGTAGGTTTACCATCAACATTTTCTTCAACAATATCTTTAGCATTAAGAACACGAGCAGATCCAAGATAGTAAAAATCAGTGCCTTCGAGTTTATCGTCATTATATTTTCTAACGAATAGTTGGATTATTCCAAACTTTTTAAGATTAAGAATCTTTTGTTCAGTAGTGCTGGAGGTTGTACGCCCGCCTTTTGAGAACCAAGGCAAGGTTGAACGGTCGAAAAAAGTATTATCGTAAATCATCTTGTTTTGAAATTTGTCATTCTTTTTTAAAGATATAAAAATTGGTAAAAAACGATTATCTTGTCTCAAACTATAACCACCAACGCTCAAATAGTTAGGTTCCTTTTCCCAATTTAACATCTTAATAACATCGGAACGATAGTATTTTTCACCAATAGTAAATCGAGTATGATACATGGTTGGATTTTGATGTAAATTCCATAGATTTGCATCAAGAGCATCAACAAAATATTTCTTGAATACTTGTGATTGTAACAGTGATTGTAATTTATCAGTGAATTTCCAAATAGAGTTGTTTCGCTCAATCAATGCAACGTTGCCATATTTTTTACGTTTGCCTTTTGCAAAGTAATTCAAATTTAGTATTGAAGCAACATTATCTATGGTTTCCTTGTCACAAAAGATATTTTGTTCCTTGAGTCTCGATAGAATATCTTCATCGGTTAGAGTTTGTTTATTTAATAATTGTTTTAATATCCATGCTTCTATAGGACGCTTAGACACTGTAATCTCTTCAGAAACAAAAGTTAAAAATAACTGTTGTTTGTCGTTAAGCGATTCAGGTAGTTCTTGTTCAAATTTGTGCTGCATGGCATATGAAGTTTTAAATTTTTGAATGATATCGGGTACGTCAACGCTACCCATTTTTGCAAAATCAAGCAGCATAGGTGAACGAAGGCCGATTTTATCTTTAAGATTCTGATATGCATTCTTGAATCTTTTCATGTCATTTAAACGAACTTTTGAAACAGATTCTAAGATGTGATTACGTGCAATTTCTTCAAAGTTGATTGTTGAAACGCCAGAGATACTGGGACTAATAACTTGTTTTCTGATTTTTTCCTTATTACTAGTATTTGAACGGTCAAACGCCATTGGAATCATATAGTTCTCATCATAATTGCCAATGAAGTCCAAAATAGTGACAAATTCTTTATGAGGAGCTTTACGTAAACCTCGACCTAATTGCTGTAAAAAGATGATGCTGGATTTAGTGGGGCGCATCATGATGATTTGATTGACTATGGGAATATCCACACCTTCGTTGAAGATGTCGACGGTAATAATGTACTGTAGATCACCATTATTTAATTGATGAACTGCATTCTCACGAGTTTCCACGGTATCACTAGCAGAGACAAAAATCGTATCGATATTACGTTCTTTAAGCTTATTAGCTAATTCTCGACCTTCTTCTATCCGACTGACAAAAATCAAACCATGAACATCGTGATTACGAGGACCGTAGTATTCGGTTTTAGCAACGATGTAGTTTACTCGTTCATCGGAGACTAAATGTTTCAAGCTAGTTTTATCAGTTATCGATTCACCATCTTTTTCATAATCAGTGACACCTATATAGTGGAATGGAGTAAGAAATTCATGGTCCAAGGCGTCAAGTAATGAAATTTCGTAAGCAAGATTATGATCGAAATAGGCATAAACATTAGTTCCATCGGTTCGTTCGGGTGTAGCAGTCATTCCTAACATGAATTGAGGTTTGTAAAAATTCATCAAACGTTGGTACATGGATTCTTTTTTACCAAGTTGATTTTGACCCACACGATGAGCTTCATCAATAATAATATAATCGAATGCGGATTCACCTAATTGTTCGCAAACCGATTTTTTAGAAACCATATTGACAGTTGCAAAAAGGTAACGGGCTGATAATTCCTTTTGATTCCCACTGAGAATTCCATAGTCACTATCTGGTCCACCTAGTATTTCTTTAAAACTTTGCATAGCCTTACGCAAAATCTGTTCTCGATGAACGACAAATAATAATCGCTTTGGTTTGAATTGCTGAACGTCAAAAGCAGCTAGATAAGTTTTACCGGTTCCAGTTGCTGCAACAATCAGACCTTTTTTGGCGTGTTCTGCGTCCCTTAAGTGTCTCAATGATTCAAGAGCTGATTTCTGCATTTTATTAGGAATAATTGGATTAGATCGAGCAATGTTTTTTGAAAGTTGTGGTGTTGTTGTAGGAGGTTGCCAATTTTGCCGATAATCTTCAATCCATTTAGTTGTTAACGGAATTGATTGTTGCCAAAGATTCTCCAGTTCATCTTTGACCTTATTAATAATATCTCCACGTTCAGTTGAAGTTATTCGAAGATTCCATTCGAAATTTTTCTTTAAAGCATTTTGTGTCAAATTGGAACTTCCGACTAAAAGACTTTCGTAATTACCATGATTAAAATAATAGGCTTTGGTATGAAAACCATTTTGGTTTAAAACTCTAACTTCGAGATTAGGTATGTGTAGAAGATCATCGAATACTTTTGGACTATTGAAATTAAGATATGTCGATGTAATGAGACGACCATGAACACCATGTGCTGCAATATCAGTTAATGTGCTTTTTAAATCTAAAAGTCCACCCAATGTGACAAAAGCAACGGCAATAGTGAAAGAGTCAGTATTACATAGTTCTTCTTCTAAGGTGTCTAGAACAGTTCCATTATTATTTGTTACTAATGAGGGCTGATAACGGGTTAATGCTTGTGTTGAATTATCTATGAATCCAAAATTTAATCCGTTACGGATTTCATCGTCAATGTTCATATGGCCACCTCAGTTAATAATTATTTCAATGAATTCAGTATATCAGAAGTGGGAATAGATCAAATATTGAAAAAATAGTAATTAATGATTAGAGGATAATGGATTACAATCAAAGAAATTATTGCCTTTTGTTAATTTACTGTCCCTTGATCTAGTCAAAAGGTATTATGGGTTTAAGAGATTAAATTATGAAGAACCTGTTAACACTAATTGTACGTGAAATATCCTACTTTAGAATATTTACAATAGGACTCAAAAATTGATAATTTCTAGGAAAATATTATTAATGCGTGAACCGAGGCCTCTTCTTTTTAAAGCATCACCATTTCACAAATAATACGGAAATAACTTAATTTTAAAGATACTATTATTGTGCAAATTGAAAAGGTTTTGAATAAAAGAAGGGTTGGTCAATTGATACTGTTGAAGAGTGATGTCGGTGCTAGATGGTAAATCATTATTAACAATTGAAAATATATACAGAGATTGCTGATAATTGAGATAGGATATTAATCAAATAATGAACAAGAAGTTATAGAAAGATAGTATGAATAAAAGCTATGACAAGAATTCGAAGTATGGTGGATTAAAGCAGTTTTGTAATTGTTAATTTAATAAAGAATGTTGGGGAAGTATATGGAACTTGTTATTGGTTTAGATACCGTTAGGATGATTAAGGATAAAAAAATAGTTCGAAAAAAAGGTGAAAGTCAATTATTTTTTCCTAATGAATATACATTAATAGATTTGGAAACGACTGGATATGATCCTAGATGGGATCATATTATAGAAATTGGGGCCATAAAAGTAAGAAATGAAAACATTGTCGATAAACTTAGTTATTTAGTCAGTTATCCTAATGATAATTTTGTCCCATTTGATGTTGAAAGTATGACGGGGATTACTGAGAAAATGATTGAAAATCAGGGAGAAAAAATAAACGTAGCTATACAAAAACTTTTGGATTTTGTTGGTTCTGATTTGATTGTTGGTTTTAATGTTAATTTTGATATCAATTTTATATACGATACTTCGAAAAAATATTTTAATAAAAGATTCCAAAATAATTATGTCGATGTTTTGAGAATGGCTAGAAGATTTTATCCTAAAGAACGGCATAATAGATTAAAAGATTGTATTAAAAGGATTGGACTAAATAAAAAACAAACCCATAGAGGCTTACAAGATTGCTATGATACAAAGTATGTTTTGGATTATTTCAAAAAAAATAGTAATAATGATTTTTTAGAATCGCTCAGAAGGAGAAGACAGAGTAAATTAGATTTAACAACATTAAAACCGGAATCTGATGAAATTGATAAGACTAATCCATTTTATGATTGTAATGTTTGTTTTACTGGAAAATTAGATATGTTTGTTCGAAGGCAAGCGGCACAAATAGTAACAAATATGGGTGGTGTTGCACAGAATGGTATAACAATGAAAACAAATTATTTGATTCTAGGGGATACGGCGTATAGTTTGCACAATAAAGGGACAGTTACAACTAAACTAAAAAAGGCACGGGAATTAATAAGTAAGGGACAGGATTTGAAAATAATTAATGAATCATTATTTGTAGACATGATTTGTGAGGAATTAGATGGGAAGGGAATATTATATGATTGAAGTTGTAGAGACAAAAAATAAGAAGAGTTTTATATTTGATAATAGTATAGTTAATGAGAAAAATGATATTCTAAGAGGATCATTTGTTATGTTGTTTGCTAATAAGATCATTCGAAAATCTAAGGATGGTAAAGAAAGTATTTCTTATGAATACCCAACTAATGTATTTGAGAATATGAATATGTGTAAGGTAAGTAATATAGAAAAAAGAAGAATAGCTAATGAGTTAGAGAACAGATTATATAATGGTTTGCGTAATAATATGTCATTATCCGATGACATTAGAAAGTTATTGAGAAATAATTATTTGAATATTATACATGTTGATAATATGGAAAATAAAGATAAGTGAGTTGGTTGAGATTTAAAGTGCTTCATAATTGTTAGACAAGAAATCTAACAGTTATGGAGCCTTTTT
>NZ_AZEZ01000031.1 GCF_001434275.1 Companilactobacillus mindensis DSM 14500
TCTCATTTTCTATATATCCACTTGACTAATCGTAGGAATCAGAGAGTGAAACAAACCTGGTTAATTTTTGAGTATTTGCCTAATCTCACGAATTGCTTGCCGATTTTGCAAGTGATTTGGGAGATGATTAGTTTTTGAGTATTTACATCATTGCCAACGCTTGATCAAGTACTTTTTCACCGTCCATCAAACCGTAACTCTTACTATCAATAACTGCTATTGGTACATCAACTTCTGGTTTAACTTTCGCCAACATATAACTGACTTGTGGACCTATCAAAATTACTTCTGGATGAGTTTTACGATATTCATCAGGAATCACGTCCGCTCCAGTCGCAAAAATATTGAATTCTAAATTACGTTTGACCATCGCTTTTTTCATACGTGTTACTAATAATGACGATGACATTCCGCCAGCACAAGCTAACATGATTGTTTTCATTTTTTTACCTCAAATGCACAAAAAGCTGTGACATATCTACGTTTTTAAATTAAATATACATCACAAATCCAAATCCGAACATAATTTTCGGCTTAACTCAAAAAATCCCCCAATTCCGAACGGAATCAGAGGATCTTCTATGTAATTATTCTAACGTTTCAAATAAGTTCCCTTTAATAAAACCAACCAGAGAATCAAAACTAATCCGCCGATTACTGCCAAAATATCATTCGTCGCATTACCTGTTTGAGGTAAAGTACCTTTAGTTTGTGATGCTGCAGCAGTGGCTGATTCAGCCGGTTTGATGTCGCCAAGATTGCTCAAGCTGCTCAAATCTGACAATAAGCCTGAAGTATCTGAACTATTTAACAAGCTACTCAAATCAGATGGGTCCAAACTGTCAAAATCAAGATTGAAGCCGAGATCTTTGTTCAAGCCAAAGTCAGGGACGTTCAAACTAATATTGCCAGGGATCAATTTGCTCAAATCAGTTATCTTGCTGATTGGAAAATCGAACGTGATGTAATTGCTGTCGCCTTCGCTTCTGAAACTCAAATTGGATGGTTTTTGATTATTGACCAAATTAATTTCAAAGGCATTGTTCCCGAACTTCTTAGGATATTTGATCGTAATTTCGACGTAATAAGTTCCATCGGGATTTTGCATAACTTTGGCCGTATTAGTGAAGTATGGTGAGATCAATGAACCATCACCATTATTTTTGGCAATCTTGTATGTCAATTCACGCAAAACCGTTTTGGGTTCTGTCGAATCCGAAGTATTTTGATTATTAGTTGTCGTTGTGTTGGTAGCGGTATTGTTGGTTGTATCAGTTTTTGGCGTTGAAATAATGTCGTTGGCCGAATCCGCAGCCGAGTTAATATCGTTGATGACGTTTTTAGCATTATTGGCTGCCGTCGTTAAATCATTTTCAGCGTTAGTGATTTTATTTAGACTGTCCGCAAATGAACTGCCTGTCCCTTGTGTTTCGATGGAACTAGGATCAAACATAAAATTAACGTTTTGCTTATCGACATCTAACCGTAGAACTTTCGTTTGTAGAGCTACAGTAGCTGGAATATCGTTGTTCAAATCTTCCAACCCATTAATATTGAAACTGATATTCATGTGATGTGAATCGTTATCGATGGTTGAAACCTTAGGTGTTTGATTATCGATTGTCGATACATCGAGTTGATTGAGTCCCGGAACTCGAGCTGTCAAAGTAACCTTGTAAGTTCCGTCATCGTTTGGTGTGATTTTGGCACTCTTCGTGAAAAGTGTATTCATCGTTGATAAAGCTTTAGAATTTTCTTTAAGTACTTCATAATTGATTGTTTTCGTATTGCTATCGTTTGTTGTATCTGCTTGAACTGTTTCTTCCATTACATTAGGTGAACCGGTTTGATTCAAACCTTCTACACCAAATATTCCCAAGAGCATCCCCACAGACAATAGACTGATCAACAATTTCTTCATCATATCGCCCCTTTATACATACGTATTAATTTTATCATAATTATTTCAAACACTTAAATATTAAGACATGTTTCACGAAAATATAAAATAAACTTTTCATTAGAATTATTAAAATAATATTATAGAATATTTGAAATAAACTAAGAGATAGATATATACTGGTTATTATTACTTGCAGGAAGGTGACTATTTTATGAAACAAGGAACAACAATCCTCACTTTGGATAACGGATACCACTTATGGACACATACCGCTGGTCACGGCGATATCAAATTGCTTTGCCTACACGGTGGACCTGGTGGAAACCACGAATACTGGGAAAACTTCGGCGACAAACTAGCTGACTTGGGCGTTCAAGTAACTTTCTACGACCAACTCGGTTCATGGTACTCCGATCAACCAGATTACAGCGACCCCGAAATCGCTAAAAAATATCTAACATACGACTACTTCCTAGAAGAAGTTGAAGAAGTTAGACAAAAACTTGGACTAGATAACTTCTACCTCATTGGACAATCATGGGGTGGCGCTTTAGTTCAAATGTACGCTGCTAAATATGGACAACACCTAAAGGGTGCTATCATCTCAAGTATGGTCGACGAAATTGACGACTATGTTAAAAATATCAACAAATGTCGTATGGATGCTTTAGGTCCTGACAAAGTTAAGTACATGGAAAAAATCGAAGCTGAAAACAACCTTTCAGATCCTACTTACCAAAGCTACGTTGACATTTTAAACGCTGAATATGTTGACCGTAAACAACCAACAGCTATCAGACATTTGGTCGATACAACTGCTGTTCCTGTTTACAACACATTCCAAGGCGACAACGAATTCGTTATCACTGGTAAATTAAAGGACTGGCACTTCAGAAAACACCTTAAAGAAATCACTGTTCCTACATTGTTGACTTTCGGTGAACACGAAACTATGCCTATCGCTACTGCCAAGATCATGCAAAAGGAAATCCCTCACGCACGTCTTGTCACAACACCAAACGGTGGTCACCACCACATGATCGATAACGCTCCAGTTTACTTCGATCACCTTGAAACATTCATCAAGGATGTTGAATCAGGTAACTTCAACGATTAATTCATAAGTTCAAAAAAATAGTCCCTATCAACGACACATAGTTGATAGGGACTATTTTTTTCATCTAAGATAAGCGCACGTACGCTCGACTAATTAGTTTTAATATATTTCCGCCATTCCAAGCGATTGATCCAAGATTGTTGGGCTGAAAAACCATGCTTCTCATCTTTCTTAGCATAAGTACCTTCATCATTCATGAAATATGAATTTTCAGTATCTTTCCAGAACATCTTGGCAATCTTTAATAACTGACGTCTTGGTTTTTCTTCAACCACGGGAACTGCCAATTCAACCCGACGTTCCAAGTTTCTCGTCATCATATCGGCTGAGGAAATCCAAATATCGGTGTGGCTGTTGCCATATTGGAACTTGAAGATTCGACTGTGTTCGAGTAATTCTCCGACGATACTCTTCACCCGAATATCTTCTTTAGGACCACAGACGCCAAGTTTCAATGAACATGTTCCTCTGACGATCAATCTAAATGGCAAGCCCTTTTCAGCTGCCGCATAGATAGCGTTGATAATCTCGACATCCGTCAAACCGTTGATCTTCATAAAGACCTCGCCTTGACCATCGCGCAAGTAAGCAGCTGTTGCTTTTTTGATGTTTTTGACAACCATCTCGGCAATTCCATTTGGTGAAGTGGCAAATAATTGATAAGGTTTCTTTTCACCAGTCACTAAGTAGTTAAAGAATTTCGTAGCATCGTCGATGTATCTTTGGTCACTGGTAAAGTAGCTGACATCGGAAAAGACATTAGCCGTAATAGCATTGTAATTACCAGTTCCGATTTGAACGTACCCTGTACCATCAGCGTGCAAAGCTAAACAGATCTTTGAGTGGACCTTGTTGACCTTGTCACCGAAGAGAACTCTGACACCGGCTTTCTTCAAAATCTTGGCAACTTCGATATTGTGAACTTCATCAAAACGAGCTCTGAGTTCAACTACCGCTGTGACTTCGATTCCCTTAGCCGCAGCTTCTTGTAGCAATCTCAAAAGATCTGAATTTTCTTCCGTCCGATAAATCGTGATGCAAATTTTAGTCGTCTTAGGATCATTGACAGCTGCTTCCAAATAACTGATGAAGACGCTGAATGAATCGTAAGGATATTGAACAAAAATAGGTGAATTATTGAGATACTGTAAAATATTTTTGGATGAATTCCACTCCAAAGCTTTGAACTTTGGGAAAACCATATCCTTATGAGTCTTGTAACGTTTGAAGAAACCGCCCAAGAACTTCAGATCAACTGGTCCAGGAATCTTGTAAACACCCTTCTTGTTGATACCAAGTAGTTTAGAGAAATATTCACGGCCCTTTTGTTCATCTTCACCAGAGAATTCTACTCGCATGATTTCACGTAGATCACGCGTATCAACGTAATTGATCATCGTGTTCAAATATTGTTCATCGGTTAAATTCTTATCTAGAAAATCATAAGGTTTGTTCTTGTCGTAAGTTGCACGAAAGACGATCATCTTGGAAATCTTATATTTTCTGATTAAGTCCTTAGAACAGTGACGCATGACGTCTTCAATCAAAATGTAGTGATTGTCGACACCAGTTTCGACTAGTCGATCCATATCTTCTGGAATTGGACAAACGTAATTGTACTTAGGAGTCTTCATCAAGAAATATAAGTTCTTACGGAATTTGTACTCTTCAGCAAATCGTTGCATATCCAAACGGGGTACGAGCTTTTTGTTGTAGAATTTTTTGACAGTTTTCTTTTCTTCATCAGTCAATTCATGATATTTCATCAGGTGGAACAACCCACGGTCGGCACTTTCTTTGATCAAATTATCGTAGGCTGCATATTGACGGAGAATATTGGCACGGTTATATTCATAAGCTAAACCGAGAATTTCCTTACCTGAATAACCAGTTCTTCGTTCTGACTTGTGCTCATCAACTAATGTGTGAATATTGTGCATTCTAACACGGAAAAATTCATCCAAGTTATTTGAAGCAATTGCTAAGAATCGTAATTTTTCTAGTAATGGTACGTTGGGATCATACGCTTGGTCAATCACACGACCATCGAATAATATCCAACTTAAATCCCTATTATAATATTTAGCCTTCATATATTTATTTAACCTTTATCCCTTTGTTCCTTTTTAAATGATTCATAATCGTACTCAACTTGCTTAACGTAACTGTTAGTAAAGTTCATCAACGAGTTAGCAATATCGGCGTATTCTTCACCAAAACCGATAATCAATGGATAGTTCGGCGAGTGAGAATGTGCTCTGGCTAGCAAAATGACACAGACTTTGGTGTAATCTTCAAATGACTCAAAGTCCAACTTGTCCAAATTGATCGATGATTTCATATCCTTAAACTGACGCATATAGAAACTGTATTTCTTCGTGTCAAAAGCCCCCAAGAATGGATCAGATGCACTTTGAAGGATCAGTTGACTGTTAACTATATTTTGCCCTTGTGTGACCTCATCATCGGAATACAATTTGTCATCATTGTAAATTGGCAAAGCTTGTTTAGCTTGTAAAACCAAATAGTTACTATCTAAATCTTGGAGCAAAATCAAATAACAAAGCGTTCCAACGCTACCAACGCCAACGCTGTGACGAACGATATCGACAATATCGAAATCTTCCAAAAAGAGTCTGATGTCGCTTCGTTGATTCTTCTTGTAGCGCTTGTAGCCATCAACGACACTCTTGTAGTCTTTCTCGCTGATATGTTGAGTAACTGGTTTGTTCTCGACAAAACGGCGTTCCCCTGAAGCACTGATTTCAGTATATTTTTCGATAACTAATTTGGAATTGCTCTTCTGAGCCTTCTTGATGCTCTTGGCAATCATATTGTTGAATGATTCCTGAAAGTATTCCTCATTATCTTTTAGCTCACCAAAAATTTCCGTAATATTTTGAAGCGTATTTGGTAAAATAAAACGTTTCATTTCGGAGATTTTTGTCATGTGTTTTAGTGTATCAAAATAAGTGTCAACGACTGTCAACAAGAATCCTTGCACATCGGTTTCGACAAAGTTATGTGCTCTAGCAACGATCAACGCACTGACCAATAGCCGCTTTAAGTCGTATTCCCAGTGACCTAAGTGGGCCTCATCGAAGTCGTTCATATCGAACAACAGTTGTCCTTCCGATGATCCGTAAAAACCAAAGTTTCCTAAATGGGCATCCCCACCTACTAAAACTTTGATGCCACTATTCTCGTGTCGTGACATATCATAGTGCATCACATCGACTGTTCCACGAAAAAAAGCAAAGAGCGACTTGGACATTCTTTCTCGTTTAACGGCCAAAAGTTCAGGCACCAATAATTTATTTTTGATGTTTAAAATCTTGTGGATGTTTCTTTTTTTAGGTTCAAATTGATTAAACTGATCAGTTACAGTCGTCGCAAAAAAACGACCTCTGATTATTAGTTGTTCCGTACTTTTGAAAGCATCAGTATCTTGATACGTATATGGTGTGCGACTCATAGCTTCGCCTCCTTGTCTTTATTATACAATAGCTAGCCTTAATAATTATTAGCTTTCACTACTTTTTACATTAAAGTTTGCTATAATTAAATATTTTTATTAAGCAAAACTAAAATAGACAATTTTTATATAAAAAAATCGACTTATTTGCTAAATTATTAGCAGTATATAACATAATCACTTTAAAAATTATTATTTTAATCCAACAGAATCAATGTTATAATGAAACTGATACGTATTTAATAGTCGGACATCTCGATCTGGCTTGTGTCACGAAGGGACTGGGTGTGGTCATCCAGTCCTTTTTGTATACTCTTTTTTGATTTATTCTTCTTCAAACATGCTACGATTGATTTGAATAGAATCATCCTTCAAAGGATGCGATTAGATGTTTAAAATTTCTGAAGTAAGTCAAAAATTACAAATACCAGTCCCAACGATTCGTTATTACACCGACCTTGATTTGATTCCCAATTTGAAAAGAAATTCCGAAGAACAAAGGATCTTCGATGACGAAGACTTAGTTTGGTTGAAAGGAATTAAATTCTTTCGTGAACTAGGTATGCCATTGCCAGAAATCAAGTCTTATATCAAACTCTGTCAAAAACACGGCCCAGTTTCAATCAAAAAGCGTTATGCCGTATTATTAGAGCAGCAACAACGAGCTCAAGAATCTCTCAATGAATCGAAACTCCACTTGAATCAAATCGAGCACCGACTAAAATTAACCGAGCAAATAATGAATGGTAAAAAACGTGACAGTCTCAGTGCTGCTCGCCGGTTTTGCCAATGATAATCCATAAAAATAATCCATATCAACTATTATGCAGTTCTTTTCAAGTTTGGTTGTTCACATCTTCCATGAAACCCCAGACTAAACGGTTTTTTATTTGCTTTACATTAGTTGTATTAAAATATTAAATCTAATGATTCAATATTTTATTTAAAGCAAATCGAGTAGGAGGTAACTTTTAATTACCGACCTCTCACACCACCGTACGTAC
>NZ_AZEZ01000004.1 GCF_001434275.1 Companilactobacillus mindensis DSM 14500
TTAGCAGCTTAACAATATTTAATTTTGTCTAACTTTTGTGTTGCACTTTAAAATATTATGGTCTTATTTTTATACATTTATTAGGTAAATTACGTGACTTTTAACTCGAATCGTGTATAATTAAAAGTTGACAAGTGACTAGTGGTCCCAGTTTGCACTTTTTGTGGGAGCACTTTTTTATTTCCACAGTCATGAGTGTCTGATACAACATGTTTGTTTTCCAAAAGTGAATGTGTTAGATTGTGTTTCTTGTTTTTTATAAACATGTGAGGAGGTGACGACCATGGCGACACGGATTCCACAGGAATTCATTGATGAAGTTACCTCGAAGACTAATATCGTTGATGTTATTAGTAAGTACGTACAGCTAAAAGAATCTGGTAAGAATCTGTTTGGACTATGTCCGTTTCATGAAGAACGAACACCATCGTTTTCAGTGGCTGAAGACAAGCAGATCTTCCATTGCTTTAGTTGTGGTCGTGGTGGCAATGTTTATAAGTTCATTATGGAGATGGAAAATAAGACTTTTCCGGAAGCCGTAATTGAAGTTGCGCAAATGGGGAATATCTCTGTTCCTGATCAATATGAGAACCAAAGTACTCAATATGAAAATTCAGACAGTCGTACGCTTTTGAAGATGTACTCGGATGCAGCTAAGCTTTACAGCCACATCTTGACGAAAACTGAAAATGGGACGGCGGCTTTGAAATATCTGAACGGTCGTGATTTAGGCGATGACTTGATTCAGACCTTTGATATTGGTTATGCTCCCAACAATAACAATCTGCTTTTACAATTCTTTAAAGACCGTGATATCAGTGAAGATGTTTTACGCAAGTCAGGACTTTTTGCTGAGAATCAAGAGGGGGAATTATTTGACCGTTTCCGCGATCGGGTAATGATTCCCATTACGGATGAATCTGGTAATATAATTGCTTTTTCAGGACGTATTTTGAATAAAGAGGCATCGACTGCCAAATATATGAATAGTCCAGAAACACCGATTTTTAATAAGAGTAAAACATTGTTCAACTTGAACAATGCTAAAAAAGAAATTCGGGAAAAAGGTAATGTGATCCTATTTGAAGGATTCATGGATGTTATTAGTGCCTACAAGGCTGGAGTGACCAATGGAGTTGCCTCGATGGGTACCAGTTTGACCGATCAGCAACTCTATACGTTGAGTCGTCTGACTGACAAGATCAATGTCTGTTATGACGGGGATGATCCGGGTGTTGAGGCGACATATCGAGCTTTGACGCAGTTGACTGATGAGCGTTTTACTTATGGTGTCATTAGTATCCCCGACAAAAAGGATCCTGATGAATATATCAGAAGTGAGGGTGCACAGAGATTTCAAAATTTGACGAATAATGGCGTACAAACACCAATTTCGTTTATTTTGAATTATTTCAAGCGTAACTACAACTTAAATAATGAGCATGATCAATTGGAATTTTTGAATCAATCGTTGCATGAGATCGTAAAATTGCAATCACCAGTTGAAGTTGACATGTATGTTGGTCGGGTGGCTGACGAAATGCAAGTGTCTAAAGATTCCATCAATAAAGAATTGGACGCTTTACGCCGGCAGATGGCAATTCAACAGCCTGCTAACAACTACAAGCATGTTCAACAAAAAGCACTGGAACAAGTTACATCAAGTGTTAGACCTAAGTATGATCGTTTGGAGAAATCAGAACGATACTTACTATATTGGGCAATTAATTTTCCCGAAGTCAGAATCAATTTGAAGGGTGACGGCTTTAAATTCGTTCACCAAGACTACCAAAGAATCTTTGAAAAGTTATTGTCATACGTTGAGCAAGAAGAGATCGACGATGAGATAAATATCTCCGATTTTATGAATGTGTTGGATAATAACGATAAGAATCTCTTGGCAGAGTTGGAAATGATGAATATGCCGGATGAGTATAGCGATCAAGAGATCGATGACTATATGACCAATATCAAAAATTCTGGATTAGAGACACAGCTCAAGGAAATTAATCAACAGCTCAAAAAGGCCGCACTAGTTGGCGATAGCAAGCTACAGATGGATCTACTCAAACAATTGGTTGATGTCAGAAGAACCCTTAGTAATTAAGCATACTGGAGGAATATAATATATGGCTACAAGAAAAACAGCTACAAAGAAACCTGTAGTATCAAAAGAACTAAAAGCTGCAACAAAGAAGTTGATCAAAGATCTTAAAAAGGCCGGTAAGATCACTGAAGACAATCTTCAAGAAAAAATCATCAAGCCTTACAAACTAAAGGGTGATGCTTTAACTAACTTTGTTAGTGAACTTGAAGATGTTGGTATTGGTGTTGTTGATGAAAAAGGCAATCCTAGTAAGTTAGCCCTTCTTAAAGAAAAGAAGGAAGCTACTAAAGCTAAGAAGGAAGAAACTGCCGCTGCTACTGATATCAAGGTCAATGATCCGGTTCGTATGTACTTGAAGGAAATCGGTCGTGTACCTTTGCTTAATGCCCAACAAGAAGTTGACTTGGCTTTGAAGATCGAACAAGGCGATGAAGAAGCTAAACAAAAACTTGCTGAAGCTAACTTGCGTTTGGTTGTTTCAATTGCTAAGCGTTATGTTGGTCGTGGTATGCAATTCTTGGACTTGATTCAAGAAGGTAACATGGGTCTAATGAAGGCCGTTGAAAAGTTTGATTATCGTCTAGGATTTAAGTTCTCAACTTATGCAACCTGGTGGATCAGACAGGCTATTACTCGTGCGATTGCCGATCAAGCCAGAACTATCCGTATTCCTGTTCACATGGTTGAAACTATCAACAAGTTGATCAGAATCCAACGTCAATTACTTCAAGATCTAGGTCGTGAACCACTTCCTGAAGAAATTGGTGCCGAAATGGATATGCCTACTGGTAAAGTGCGTGATATCTTGAAGATTGCTCAAGAACCAGTTTCATTGGAAACACCTATTGGTGAAGAGGACGACTCCCATCTTGGTGATTTCATTGAAGATTCTGATGCAACGAGTCCTGAAGATCACGCTTCATATGAATTATTGAAGGAACAACTTGAAAATGTTTTGGACACTTTGACAGATCGTGAAGAGAACGTACTTCGTTTGCGTTTTGGTCTCGATGATGGTCGTACTAGAACTCTTGAAGAAGTTGGTAAGGTCTTTGGCGTTACTCGTGAACGTATTCGTCAGATCGAAGCTAAGGCTTTGAGAAAGCTACGTCACCCATCAAGATCTAAACAACTTAAAGATTTCCTTGAATAAAATTAATAGTAAAAAATGTCTTAATCCTTCCGGGTTAAGGCATTTTTTATTTGTTCTTACGACTGATGACAAAACTGATGAAATCTTGAATTTCCTTTTTGTCTATTTCATCTAATTCATCGTAAGAATTGTCCATTTTGCTAGCTAGATTATCAGCTAGTTTGTTATCATTTGGCGTAGGATCATCGGAAAAACCGAGAAAATAATCGGCCGATACATCAAAATAATTGATCAGTGTCAACAGGGACTTCATAGTAGGGACACTGGTATTTAACTCGTATCCCGAGATTGAAGTTTTACCAACACCAATTAGTTTTGCTAAATCGGCCTGCGAATCACCTTTTCGCTTACGTAATGCTTTTAATCGTTCATTCCACGTAGCCATAAAAATACCTCCAATAATATGATTATGGTAGAAGTGAATTTGAATAAACGCAAGCTTTGTAGGCAAAAAAGTCTCTCATGTTATAGATAAATAAGATGATTTTACAAATATGTTTCTGAAAATCAGTGGTTTTAGTTTATATTTTTTCACAATTTGATTTACAATTAATATATCTATTTTTTTTGGAGGATTTGTATGTTAGATAAAAAGATTTATGACGAAATATTTTCACGTTCATTTACTATTCCTATTAAGGTTGTTTTTTGGGATGGCAAAGAGAAGAACTATGGTCCAGAGGGAAAGTCTGACATAACGATCAAGTTTAACGAGAAAGTTCCTATTAAAGAAGTTGTAAAACATGCTACTTTGACTCTTGGCGAAGCCTACATGGATAAGAAAATTGAAATCGACGGTTCTATTCAAAAATTGATTACTTCCGCTTACACTCAATCAGATAGTTTTATGTCTAGTTTGAAACTAAAGAAATACATTCCTAAGTTCAGTCACTCTGAAGAGGGAAACAAAAAGGAGATCCAAGAACATTACGATATCGGTAATGATTTCTACAAATTATGGCTCGATGACACGATGACTTATTCATGTGCTTACTTCAGAACCCCTGAAGATACTTTGGAACAAGCACAAATGAATAAGGTTCACCACATTTTAAACAAGTTGAATACTAAACCTGGCGAAACGATCCTTGATATTGGTTGTGGCTGGGGAACAATGATGTTTACTGCAGCAAAAGAATATGGTTTGAAGGCCAAGGGTGTTACTCTTAGTCAAGAACAATACGATTTTGTGAACCAAAAGATCCAAGACGAAAATCTCGGTGACCAAATGGAAGTTATGCTTGAAGATTACCGTGAGGTTAATGAGAAGTTTGACCACGTTGTTTCAGTTGGGATGTTCGAACACGTTGGTAAGGATAACTTGCCTGGCTACTTTGAAACAGTCAAGAAGCTTTTGAAACAAGACGGTAATGCTTTGATTCACGGTATTACTGGTCAACACTACGGTGTTGGTGTCGATGCTTGGTTAGTTAAGTATATTTTCCCAGGTGGCTATATTCCTGATGTTAAAGAAAACGTTGGTCACATTCTTGATGCTGGCTTACAGATCGATGATCTAGAACCATTGCGTCGTCACTATCAAAAGACGGTTGAAATTTGGGACCGTAACTTCCACAAAGTTGAAGACAAAGTTAACGAAATGTACGGAGATCGTTTTGTTCGAATGTGGGACTTGTATCTTCAAGCCTGTGCTGCCTCATTTGAAAGTGGTAATATTGATGTGATTCAATTCTTACTAACAAATGGACCTAGTGGTACTGCTATGCCTATGACACGTGAATACATGACAGACTTAGATAAAAAGACTGCAGAATAGAGGTTAAAGTGACTTTACTTTCAAAGAGATTACAAGCCGTTTATCAAATGGTTGACAATAATACTAGAGTGGCTGACATCGGTTCAGATCACGCTTATTTACCCGTAGAATTAATTGAACAAAAGGTTTCTTCATATGCCATCGCTGGCGAAGTAGCCGTTGGTCCGATGTCTCGCTCAAAAGAAGACGTTGATAAGTTTGGACTCAGTGACAAGATCGATGTACGTTTGGGTGACGGTTTAGCCGTCATCAAAGCTTCTGATAAGATCGATACTGTGACAATTGCCGGCATGGGAGGGATTTTGATCCAAAATATCCTTGCTCACGCCACAACTGAGCAATTACAAAATGTTTCGACCCTCGTATTGCAGCCAAATATTGGTGAACCACTTGTTCGTCACTGGTTAGCTGATAATGATTTTGAAATTGTCGATGAAGATATCGTCGAAGAAGATCACCATGTTTATGAGATCATCAAGGCTAAGAAAGTCACAACCAAAGTTACATTGACAGAACCAGAGTTTCTTATGGGACCGGTCTTGATGCAAAAGAAGACACCAACTTTTGTTTCTAAATGGGAACACAAGTTGAATGGTTACCAAAAAGCAACTAAAAACATGTTGAATGCCAAAAAGATCGATCAAGAAAAAATTGCCGAAATGAACCAAAATATTAAATATATTGAGGAGATACTACGATGATAGTTAATGTTCAAGATATTATTAATAGAATGGAAGAATTTGCACCTTTATCAATCAAGATGGATGGAGATCCCACTGGATTTCAACTTGGGGATCGCAAACAACCAGTTCATAAGATCATGACAACCTTGGATGTTCGTCCTAGCGTTGTTGCTGAAGCTATCGATAAGAAAGTTGATTTGATTTTGGCCCACCATCCGGTAATGTTTCACGCGGCTCACAATTTAGATCTAGCTTCACCACAAAACAAGATGTACAGAGATCTTTTGACTAATAATATTTCGGTCTACGCTAGTCATACTAATTGTGATAAGGCTCACGGCGGAATGAATGATTGGTTGATAGAAGAGTTAGGCTTGAACAATGTGCGTTTCCTAGATGAAGATGATGACTATTCGATCGGTCGCATGGGTGACTTGAAGGAATCTATGGAATTGGTCGACTTTGCCAAAATGGTTCGAGATGCTTATCATCTACCAAACTTGCGCTATGTGAAGTCTGATCTGGGACAAAAGGTTAAAACTGTCGCAATCATTGGTGGCGACGCGGGCAAGTTCTATCCTGAGGTTTTAAAAGCTGGCGCAGATACCTTCATCACTGGGGATGTCTATTACCACACAGCTCACGATATGATGGCTAACGGTTTGAATGTCGTTGATCCTGGACACCACGTTGAAGCAATCTTTATAAAACAAATGGCAATTCTACTAAATGAGTGGAAAAAGTCTAATAAATGGGACTTAGATATAGTACAATCAGAGGTAGATACAGAACCATATAATTTTTTATAGGGAGAGTATAAAAATGACAATAAAATATGAAAAATTAATTCCTCGTTTTTTGGAATATGTAAAGCAGAATACTCGTTCAGATGAGAATTCGACAACAATTCCCTCAACAGAAAGACAAACTGAATTTCTGAAGCGGGTTGCTGAAGAACTAATGGAAATTGGCTTGAAAGATGTTAAAATCCGCAAAGTCGACTCATATTTAACTGCTGAATTACCTTCTAACTTGGACTATGATGTTCCAGTTTTGGGATTGATTTCTCACGTTGATACAGCTGACTTCAATTCAGTCGATATCAAACCAAAGATCGTTGAAAATTATGATGGCAAGAGCATTATCAAACTTGACGATGCCGGCGAATATACTTTGGACCCAGCCGTATTTCCTTCATTGAATAAATACGCTGGTCAAACATTGATTACAACAAGTGGCGATACGCTTTTGGGTTCGGATGATAAATCAGGTGTTTCAGAAATCATTACGGCGATGGAGTATTTGATCAATCATCCAGAAATCAAGCATGGTAAGGTCAAAATCGGTTTAGGACCTGATGAAGAAATCGGTACTGGAGCTAACAACTTTGATGTAGAAGATTTTGGAGCAGATTTTGCTTATACAGTTGACGGTGGTCCAGTTGGACAACTGGAATACGAAACATTCTCCGCTGCGGGCTTGAAAGTTCACATCACTGGTAAAGACGTTCACCCATCTGGCGCTAAAGGTATCATGATCAACTCATTGTTGATTGCCAATGAATTCCAAAGTGCTTTACCTGCTGATGAGGTACCGGAAAAGACTGAAGGCCGTGAAGGATTCTTCTTACTATGCGACGAATCTGGTACGATCGATCATACTGATATGTCATATATCATCCGTGACTTTGAACGTGATGGTCTAGAAGCACGTAAGAATAAAGTTACTGAGATCGTTAAACAACTAAACGACAAGTATGGTGAAGGTACGGTTAAGATCGATATGGCTGATCAATACTACAACATGATCGATATTATGAAGGACCACATGGATGTCGTCAGATTGGCTGAAAAGGCTATGAAGAACTTGGATATCACTCCTGATGAAGAACCAGTTCGTGGTGGTACTGATGGTTCAACGCTTTCATTCATGGGCTTGCCAACACCTAACTTGTTTGCTGGTGGCGAAAACATGCACGGTCGTTTTGAATATGTTTCAGAACAAGCGATGGAAAAGGCAACTGATGTTGTTTTGGAAATCATCAGATTGAATAGTGAAAAGAAATAATAAATAAAAAATTTTAAATATTGAAAAAATAGATCATCCGATTTTTGGATGATCTATTTTTTTTAGAATTTAAATTTTAATATTAGTTTTGCCAGATCGATTTTACTCATCGCATAGGGAACGATCCATCAAATTGTGATCAATGTGAGTATCGCCCCAGTCACAAATCGCGTCTAGTATCGGGATCAAAGACTTACCGGTTTCAGTTAATCGATATTCGACATGTGGTTCCGCAGTTTTAAAATCGTGTCGACTGATCAAATTATCGTCTTCTAGTTCGTGCAGTTGGTTAGCTAGAGTTTTGTGTGAGACGTCTTGAATATGGCGCTGTAAGGCCCCAAATCGGCTAGTTTCGACTTCTGCTAGTTCATACATGATCATGATCTTCCATTTGCCTTGGATCATTTGCATTGTTGCATCAAATTCATTTAAATATTTTGCCATTAAAGCTTTCCTCGAGTTTTCCACAAGCAGTAGTAACCTGAATGTGCGTACTTGTTGTCAATAATATCTGCCATTATACTTTAAATCGTTGAAAAAATCATTTAAGTAATGGAGATATTAAATATGAAAAAATTAGTAGTAATTACCGGTGCCAGTTCAGGTTTCGGTGAACAAATTGCAAAGATCTTTAACGCTGACGGGTTTCCTTTGTTGTTATTAGGCCGTCGAACTGAAAAGTTAGCCAAAGTAGCTGCCGGAATGGATAATGTCATGATCGATTCTGTTGACGTGACTGATTATGATGCATTTGAAAAGGCTGTGCGTAAGGCTGAAGCTAAATATGGAAAAACGGATCTATTGGTCAATAATGCAGGGGTAATGTTGCTGGGCAACGTTCAAGATCAAAATCCCCAAGAGTGGCAAACAATGTTAGATACAAATGTCATGGGCGTTTTGAACGGAACCCAAATTGTTTTAAATGACATGCGCGAACGTGAACACGGAACGATCTTGAATATGTCATCGATTGCCGGTCGGAAGACTTTTGTTAATCACGCCGCCTATGTAGCTTCTAAGTTCGGTGTCCATGGACTTTCAGAAACGATCCGTGAGGAGAATTCGTCTAAGAACGTCCGCATCATGATGGTAGCTCCTGGTGCAGCTGAAACAGAATTATTGACGCACGTAACTAGCAAATCGGCTTTGAAAGACTATGCTGCATGGGAAAAGACAATGGGTGGCGTTGTACTTGATCCAAAGCATGTGGCCGAAACGGTTAAATTTATGTACGATATGCCCCAAGAAGTAAATATCCGTGAAGTTGACATTGCGGCTACACGGCAAGATTCATAGCCAAATTATTGGTTGCCAAAGAATTTCTGATAAACTTTTTCGATAATTAGCTTTATGATAAATATATGAGTTTATTGTAAAGGTCGGATGGTTAATGGAACAAAAGAATCACATCTGGTTGACGTTATTTGCGACCAGCTTTATGTCTTTTATGCAATTATTGGATGCGAGTATCGTCAACGTTGCGATACCGAGTTTGACAAAAGATTTGCATGTACCAATGAATCGAGCGGAATGGATCGTTTCAGTTTATCTGATTATGATCTGTATGTTGCTATTGTTTTGGGGAAGGATGGCAGATCAGATCGGCTACATCAAGATCTTTCAAACGGGGACAGTTATCTTTACTATCGGTTCGTTGATCTGTGCGCTGAGTCCAACGCTGAACATTTTGCTGTTTGGAAGGATCGTGCAAGGTTTTGGAGCTAGTATGAGTATGGCGACTAATATTGGCATCATTGCGATGATCTTTCCGATGCATTTACGCGGTCGAGCTTACGGAATAAACAGTATCATTGCGCAACTGGGAAACATTTCGGGACCAGGTTTAGGTGGTTTAGTCTTGAGTCTCTTGTCGTGGCATTGGATTTTTATTATCAATATTCCGATTGGCATCATCGTGTTTATTTACGGACGTTTCATGTTTCCTAAAGAAATGAGAAAAGCTGACAAACTTACGTATGATTGGACAGGACTATTTACTTATGCTGTCGGGATCGCAACTTTTTTCATCAGTATTTTTCTCGGCCAAGATATTGGTTTTGGCAAACCACTGGTTATCGGAATTTTTGGCTTGAGTATGCTATTTTGGATCGGTTTCGTATACGTGGAAAAACACGTTAGTTCACCATTGATAAATTTAAAAATATTCAAGTTGCCACGTTTAACTTTAAGTCTGATCAGTGCTTTGTTAGTCTTTTCGATCGGTTATTATGCAAATGTCATCATGCCATTTTATTTGACCGATTTTCGTAATTTGTCGACGGCTTTAACTGGGTTGATCATGATGGCAATCCCGTTGGCTAACGTGATTGCGGCACCGATTGCCGGTATTTTTACCGATAAATATAATGCAACGAATGTCTCACTGTGCAACTTGTTTGTTTATGCCATTCCGTTATTATTCTTAACTATGATCGGGGCTGATGATAATCTAGTTTTCTTTACGGTCATGATTGCTTTGTTAGGTATCGGTAATGGTGGATTTCAAAATAATCCCATGATCATGGGTTATGCACCTCGAGAGTATCAAGGTGTTGCTGGCAGTTTAGCTGCTTTGTTTAGAAATCTCGGCATGGGGATCGGTGTCAGTTTGGCTACGACTAGTTTGTATTATGGGATGAGTTTAAAAGCCCATCGGCAAATCAATGACTACCCACAGACGCATCCGGCTTGGTTTTTGAATGGTATGCACTTTGCCTATGTCACAGCATTCTTGATCTTAGTGATTGCAATAGCTTTAGTATTCACTATCAGAAAAATTGACAAAAGAAATGCTCAATAGTTGTAGAGAAGTTGGTCTGTGTGACTCGTTTTAGAAGGCGAGATAAAACATAACCAGCTGCCTATCATTAACGTAAGGTCATCTTTGATTCAGTATTCTTGAATCAGAGGTGATTTTTTTATTTTGAAAGTTAGTTCGATAAATATTCTTATGTAACCTTGTATAAATATACACATTCTTCATTCCGAAAATAATCCTTACTCCAAAATAAAAATGATATAATTTTTATTATGATTTAATTATAAACAACTGAACCGGGGGAGAAAGATGAAGTTCAAAAGTTATTTTTTGATGGGGTTAAGCATTTTGATGTTGCTGACTGTTGCAGGTTGCAGCACTAATAATAGTGCTGACAATGCCGACCAAAAATCTGTTAATAAGACATTAGTTGTTAAAGGCCATAATTTTAAAGGTACGCATCGTGGCAATAATACTGCTAAGGATCCAGATTACAAATATTCAATGTATTTTGGCAAAGATGGTAATTTTGTTCAGGATATTATTAGTTCTAAAGGTTTTGCAGGCCGCTTTACGGAAAAAGGAACATACACGATCGCCAAGAATGGTGATATTACTATGAATATTGATAGTGTTACAGAGGAACGTTTTGCTAGTGATTCAGCATTACGGACAAAACAGGCACCGTTGAGTATCGTTCAACGTCAAGGCAACAGTTTGAATGCGGCTGAAGATCACGCAATCAAGATTGAGAATAAGCAAACTTACTTGCTGGGAACGGTCAATCAAGTCAAGTTGTATTCTACCGACAAACAAACAGTCAATTACAAGGAACATTATCAAACAGAAATTAAGAAATATGATAAAAAATATACCAAATTATCTGGTCGTGGTTTTATGAGCCCAGCGACTGAAATGACTCCTAATGGAATTGCCTTTAAAGGCAACAAATTTATTTGGAAGTATGGTGCTCCTAATACGGATGTACCAACTAGTGGATTGGATCAAGGAGCACAAAAAGCTATTCTTGTAGGTACTTATAAAGTTGAAAATAATAAATTGACACTTTTTGTTGACGAATCTACAAACCTTTATTGCGGAACAGTCGTTCAATTGGGAGAAAATCGCTACAGTAAATATTATTCTTCAAAAGTTACTCCCAAAGTTTTTGTGTTTTCATTTACTAAAAACAGTACGTTAAGCTTAATATCAAATTACAAAAATTATACGAGTGAAGATATGTTAGATTATGGGACTGTTAATGGGACCCCTAATTATAGTGAATGGAGTAAATCAGAATTTCTTAAGACTTTTAATAGTTCAATGAAAAAAGGACAGGGGAAATCGTCTGTAGATGAAGGCACCGACTCCAATACAAGAGATTCTAGCTCAAAAGTCGAAAGTGTTTTTCCGTCGGCAAATGATTTTGCTGATTGGGTAACTAATTATTATCGTGATAAGGGAGATTATGCAACAGATGATGATCCTGGTTTTCATGTTCTGAATGCTAGTTCCAATGTGACAGTTGCCGTTAGAAAGGATGAAAATACAATTGACGATGCTAATATGGTTTATTCGTTACTATTTTCATTGACGTCATTAAATGGTGATAATGAAACTCCAGATGTAGGAAGAATTATCTGTATTTCTTCAGATGGTAAAATTTACAAAGGAACTGCACCAATGTTTGATGATGAATTAACCTCAGCTTATGAAAATTATACTAAGTAGATAAGTCATTATGCAATTTAAATAAATGTTTTACGATAACATAAAACACAAAAACAAACTCAACAAAATAGATAAGAGTACAATTCTATATATGGAATTTTGGTATAATATTAATATTAAAAAGTAGTTAGGAGAAATTATTATGCCATTAGTACACATTGATTTAATCGCTGGCCGTTCTGAAGAACAATTGAGAGGTATGGTCAAAGACGTTACAGATGCAATCGTTAAGAATACTGGTGCACCAGCTGAACATGTTCACGTTGTTTTGAACGAAATGGCTAAAGAACATTATGCCGTTGGTGGCGTTTTAAAAAGCGATGAAAAATAATTGAAAAAAGCCGAAAGGCTTTTTTTTATTGCCAAGATCAATGGACAGACAATATTAGTTTTAATATATGTTTTACGAAAACATATATTTCAAAAAATCAAAAACAAACCAACAGTAAACCACATTTGTTACAATATTCATAGTCAAAAATTAGTTTGGAGCCAAAGAATAAATGTTAGAATCAGTTTTTCCCGATAAAGATTTAACCACCGAGCAACAAAAGATATTTGAACAGATCCTATCTTTCAGCAATCAAGCTGTGAAAAATAACCAACGATCCGTTTTTCAACTGAACGGTGATGCGGGAACAGGTAAGAGTATCATTTTAACGAAACTCTTTTTGAAGATCGAAAAGGATGCTAAGCTGAATAAAACGAATAATTATTTCTTAGTAAACCATCCAGAACTCCTAAAAGTCTATCAAGAGAATGCCGGTGAATTCCCCGAATTGCGCAAGAATCACTTTTTACGTCCAACCACATTCATCAACACGATGCATAAGTCTGACAAGAATGCCGATGTAGTCGTCATTGATGAAGCTCATTTGTTATTGAGTGAGAGTGATAATTACAATAATTTTACCCAAAAGAATCAGCTTGAAGAGATTATTAAACTCAGTAAAGTAGTCATCTTAGTCTTCGATGCACGTCAGGTTTTAAAATTGAAGAGCTATTGGTCACAGTCGTTACTGAATAAAATCGTAAAGCGGCTAAATGTTAACTATATGCAGGCTACATTGACTACTCAAATGCGGATGCAAGCACCAAAAACGGTTATTGATTGGATAAATGATTTAACTGAAAAAAAGCGAGTAGATCCAGTTATTCAAAAAAATACCGATTATCTGACGCTTGATACTAAGTACGATTTTCGAATATATAAAGACGCTCAGACGATGTATCAAGCACTAAAATCAAAGAATAATCAAGTGGGGGAGTCACGGATTGTTTCAACTGCTGATTATCCGTCAACACTTGATGGCAAGAAACATTACGTCAATGAAGGCCAATTTCACTTACCTTGGGATCAATATAATTATTCGCATACAACTTGGGCTCAAAAACCGGAAACCATTAACGAAATCGGTTCAATCTATACAGTTCAAGGCTTCGATTTGCAATACGTAGCTGTAATTATCGGTCCTTCGATCGTCTCCGATGGTGGTAATAAAATCAAAGTCGATTTGTCAAAATATGAAGATCAAGAAGCCTTTAAGAAGAGACATGACAACGACATAGCCCAGTTAGAAGATGCGAAGAAACAAATTATCTTGAACTCGATGAATGTTTTATTGAAATGAGGCATTAAAGGATGTTTCGTTTATTTCCACGATCCTAAGATTTATAAATATTTGAACAAATAAAAATAGAGCAGGCTCAATCGGATTTGATTGGGTTTGCTCTATTTTTTTCCAAACAAAAAACGACAACCGTCTAAAGTTATCGTTTGTAATTATATTATTGATGTAACTTAATATATTCTAGAACTGTTTTGGTCTCTTCAGAAGTTGGTTCATACTCACCTGATTTAAGGTTGTGAACACGTTCTACGGGGAGATGACTTTCGAAAGCAAATTGTGTATCAGTCATATCCTTGTCTTTTTCGTACTGAATGATCATTTCAGCGATGTTTGGTTTATCCATGATAAATACCTCCAATAAGTTATCTAAATCCTAAAAGATGGTCCATCTGTTCAATGGCCAGTAACGCCATTTGACTTCACCAATAACACTCTTCTTATTGATAAACCCAATGATACGACTGTCCTTGGAAACTGTTCTGTGATCTCCCATTACAAAATAGGTACCAGCAGGAACTTTGTTGGTCTGTTCAACTTTCTTTAGATAAGAACTGCTGTAACGTTGAGACCATTCAGGCGAGTTCTTAGCCAAAGTACTCAAAGTGAAATTATACGTATAGCTGTAAGGTTTACCCGCATAAAGACTGGTATCAGGTTCCTTGACCTTGTTGCCTGCTTTGAGAAAGTCCTCTTTGAATAGTTTACCATTAACATAGATCTTATTGTTCTTAGAAACTACTGTATCTCCAGGCAAACCGATAACTCTCTTAATATAAAATGATCCCGGTTCGTCAGGGGCTTTCAAAACGATAACATCACCACGTGTAATGTTGGAATGTCTTGCAGCGATAACCTTATCTCCATTTTCAAAGGTCGGCTGCATGGAAGGACCAGAAACTCTGTCATTCGAAAGAACAAACTTAAACCCCAAGAAGAATACTGCGTAGATAGCAATCGTTAGTGCAATTGTTTGCAACCAAAACTGCCAACCGCTTTCTTCGTTCTTTTGAGGTTGTCGTCTTTTATTATTTTCTGCCATATTTCACCTCGTACATGTACTACTTATGATATTACACTTTTTCGTTATTATTGGAAATAAATGTACTATTTTCAATGATAAAATTTAATCGAATATTAAAAAATGTCTATCGCGTTAACTATGTAGGCGGAATCGCTTTATGTTTAAGATAATATTTAGTAAGATAATTCTCGATATCTACTTATTTATCGGTAGGTCTGAGGGAGAGAAGTATGAACTATATAGATGGATTACGACTTGATACGAGTGTTTTACCGAACGGAATGTCTTTCAATGCCCGAATAAAATTTATGGAACGTATTTGTTTGGCTTTGAGCAACAATGAATTGCCTAAATATCATTTCCCCCAGTTGGAACTTAGTGAAGAGGAGATTGCATCTTTCTTAGAGGATAATACTAACTTGGACGAAACAAGCTTTAAAGAATTATCGGTTAATCTGGAAAAATTCGATCATGACTTGGGGGAGTTTCGCAGTTATTTACAGACACGCTTTGGCTATTGGGCTACAATTACCCAAGATTTTGTACAAGCTATCAAGAAAGAGTTTCCAAATCAGAGTTTTCTGGAATTGATGGCGGGTAATGGCTATTTATCCAAGGGTCTGCGCGATTTGGATGTTGAAACGTATTGTACTGATGATCTGAGTTGGTCCAAGTATAATCAGACTGGCAATCTTAAAATGACTGAAGTTGAATCATTGGACGCTTTGTCAGCTTTGCAAAAATATGGCGTAGGAGTCGATAATGTTTTGATTGCTTGGAGCCCTGATCGAGAAGATATCGATTTAAAAATTCTGCAAGCGGTCAGAAAACTTCCTGTCAATTTATTGGTCATCGGTGAAAAATATGGTGCCACTGACAGCAAGGAATTTTGGGACGAGGCTATTTTAGTCGATGACCCTAGGATTAATCGGATCAACCAATTTTATTCACATTACGACATCGTCCATGACCAACTTTATTTGGTGAAATAGACACAAGGCCCAGACAACGATAAATTGTTTCGGCCTTGTCTTGTTCTTTAGTGTAAAATGAATTACCAGTAAGACAAATTTATAGGTGAATTTTATATGAAAAAAATAATTTCAAGTATTGTCATTTTCTTGGTCGTTCTCTTAACCGGCGTCGCAATTTCCAAGAGCGACTCGATCAAGTACAACAATACGATGAACCGTTTAGGTATGAGTGAAGAAGCGGTCGTACTTCACACTAAGTCCAAAAAGAATCTCGTGACGGCTGTCCAACAACTGGATAGCAAAAAGAAACTGGCAAGCTATCAGTTGGTCTTTTTTGAAAAGAGCAATAGTGACATTGGCTATATTTATAGTCACAACAAGATCAACAAGTTACCGATCACATCTGGTCGTTATTTTTCGGCTGATGACTTCACATCACAGATTCCTTTTGCCATTCAAGGCAAAACTTCTGAGATCGAACCTTACAAACCACAGAGTCAAGCTTATATCAAAGTCGACAACCGCTATATTTCAGTAATTGGGAATGTCGGTTTTGATGGGGCAGATATTTTAAACTCACAGACATTAGTCTCACTTTCGCCTAATCAACCCAAATCTAAGTACCACTTGAATCAAGTGACAACTGTTTTAGATGGTCGGGCACTTTCTAATAAAGAGAGTTTGAATAAGATCAAAAGCGTTTTGCACGTTAAATCAATGCACAAGTATGTCCCTCAAACAGATGACTTTACTAATGCGGAGACTAGCAACAACGGCGAGTTGTATCTTGTGGGGATCGTCTTGTTATTATTCGTTGTCGTGGCAGTCGATTTCTATATCTTGATCCCATTGAAGTATGACTTGTCTCGTTCACACTTGACTGGTGATTTGAAGAACAACTATCGGAATGGTTTATTGATCAGATACTTGATCTATACTTTAATTCCATACGCCGCCGGTTTTGCCGCCGTAAATTGGAAGATTGCAATCATCAGTCACAATACTTTCAATCTCTTTATGATCGTTTCAATTTTATTGACTTTTGTCGTAGGATTGTCACAAATATTCTTTGTTAAACGGAGTGAGTAATTTAATGAAAGTCGATTTAAGCAATGACTTTAAAGAAAAATATCGTAATTTAATGGGGGACCGAGCTGACAGTTTATTCGAATCGATTGAGCAAGCTAGTCAGGAAGCTTTTCGGCTGAATCCTCTAAAGGCTAACTACAAAAATGTTTCTTATTCGTTAGCCCAACCAATTCCATATAGTAATATTGGCTATTATGGAGCTATCAATGGGAATTCCATCGATCATTTGTCAGGTTATGTTTACAGCCAAGAGCCTAGTGCAATGTACGTTACCGAGCTCTTGGATCCGACAGGAAATGACAAAGTCTTAGACCTTTGTGCAGCCCCTGGTAGTAAAACGACTTATATTGCTTCAAAAATGGCTTCTGAGGGCCTTTTAGTCAGTAATGAGATAAATCCTAAACGTGCTAAGGTATTGTCCTCAAACATCGAAAGAATGAGTATTACCAATACGGTCGTCACCAATAATTCACCTAAGGATTTTGAAAAGAAATTTAATAACTTCTTTGATAAAGTTTTAGTCGATGCTCCATGTTCCGGTGAAGGGATGTTTCGTAAGGATCCTGAGTCAGTTAAATATTGGTCTTTAGACTACGTTGAGCAATGTGCCAACCGTCAACAACATATTCTTGATTCCACTTATAAACTATTGAATCAAGGTGGAACCTTAGTCTATTCAACTTGTACTTTCTCGCCTGAAGAAAATGAACAAAATGTCGCTTGGTTCTTGGATAAATATCCTGACATGCACTTAGTCGAAGTTAAAAAATTCCCTGGCATGGAAGATGGTCGCCCAGAATGGGCCAATGGCAATCCAGAGTTAAAGAAGACTTTGCGAATGTTTCCCGATCGATTCAACGGTGAAGGACACTTCATGTGCAAAATGGTCAAAGACGGTGAACCAGAAGAATTGCGAGAACGTCAGATCAATGATGGTCTTAAAAAAGACGATCTGCAATTAGTTCAAAAATTTGCCAAAACTAATTTAAATGGTTTGACTCAAAATAATTGGCTCAAAATCAGCGACTTCTTATATCAAGCCGCTAGTTTGGACAATCGTTTCAAAGGATTGCACATTCTACGAAACGGCCTGAAACTAGGCGAATTCAAAAAAAATAGGTTTGAGCCCGATATCGCTTGGATATTGGCACTCAAACCTGATGAGTTAAAAACTGTCTATCAATTAGATCAAGAACAGTTTGAAAAATATTTACATGGTGAATCCGTGATATTAAGCGACCGACCCGACTTTGACAACAAATGGATTGGTTTAGCATATCAAGATAAATTATTTAGTTGGGGACGCTTTAGCAATAAAGAAATTAAAAACGTTTATCCCAAAGGTTTAAGACGGTAAAATAATTTGCCGTTGTTTAGCATAATTGACTAAGCTCTCATCGAATACGATGGGGGCTTTTTTGATATCGTCGATCGACTTGGCGCCAATAGCAGCCATGATCAATTTCAGTTGTTTGACAAATTCGGCAAAGAAAATCTCGGCCTCACTGAGCGAATACTTTTGCAAATGATGCAAGACAAGGCCTGACATACCAACCGATTTAGCCCCCAAACGCAGAGCTTTAACGACATCCATTGGCGTTCTGATTCCACCGGAAGCAAAAATAGTCAATTTATCCTGGAATCGATTGGTTTCTAACAATGACTCGACCGTTGACAGTGAGAATCGATCCAAATAAGTCAGATCCAATTCATTATTTCGAGCACTTTCAATTTGAGCAAAATCAGTTCCCCCAAAACCAGAGATATCGACATTTTTAATCCCGACTGCTAAAAGCTTTTGGAGATCGTTTTGCGACATACCAAAACCAACTTCTTTGACGATTACAGGTACATTGACATTTTCAACAATTTCTTTGATATTGTCGAGCCAAAAGAAACTTTGGTCACCTTCAGGCATTGCTAATTCTTGCAAAGCGTTCAAGTGAACTTGTAAGGCGTCGGCATGCAATAAATCGACAGTTTGTTGAGCTTGTTCAGCGTTAGCTTTACCGGAAACATTAGCCATCACGAAGCCATCGGGATTATTTTCCCGCAAAACAGTAAATGAATCCTTGGTTTCGGGTAATCGCAAAAAAACACCCATTGAGCCACTGGAAACGGGAATATCCAGTTTCTGAGCCAACTGAGCGAGTTCAGTATTGAAGCGAGTCGACGGCTTGGAGCCACCGGTGATCGCATTGAAATAAATTGGTAGAGCCATCTTTTTGCCTAAAAAATCAACTGACAGGTCAATGTCTTCGACCCGCAATTCGGGCAAAGCATCGTGCAACAAACGAACTCTATCAAAGTCAGCAAATGCCTCGTCAGTAAAAAACTTTTCAGCTAAGAAAAGATGTTCGACTTTACGTTGCATTTGAGGGTCTTGTTTAGGCATGGGCGATTATGTCTCCGATTTTTAGAGTTAATGGGGTAATGCCAACTTTTTGCCACTCTTTCTTCAATTCAGCTACATCAAGCGACTTATCACTCAAAACGATTCCGCAATCGCCGCCGCCGGCACCGGAAGTTTTGGCTGAGCCACCTAATTTTTCGGCAATGTCGCAGAGTTTGGTCAAAAGTTCAGTTTCAATATGAACGTCACTGAATTCAGCTAGATCGGCTAGAAGGTCGCGATATTTACTGAACATATCTTTAATAAGTGCAGAATTATTAGTTTTAAATCCATCGATCAGACGTTCAACGTTTTGACGACTGGCGTGCAAAAAGTTTTGATATTTTTCGACTTTTTGAGCTTTAGTCAAAGCAATTCGATCAACTAAAATCGAAGTAGAGGCGGGAGATCCCGTCCAACCAACGGTCAACTCCAAGTCAGTTGGTAGATCCAAGGTTTGAATCTTTAATTTAGGCCAGTCAAGTGAAAGAATCTCAGTGATACTGTGATTTCTGATCATGTTGAAAATCCAGTTACGATCAGGTGAGTAATAGGCCACGATACCACCAAAGGCACTAGCAGCAATATCGCCCAAACTACCATTACCTTGAACAGACAAGTGAGAAATAGCTGAGATCTTATAAATATCCATGGCTGAGAGCCCAAGATCGTAGAAATCGCCTAAAGTTTTGACAACGGCGACGGTGACAGCTGCTGAAGAACCTAGACCGTACTTTTTACCATCTTTGGAGTCCAGTTCACTCGTTACTAAGAGGTCGTAGTAACTTAATTTAACATTACGTTCTAAAGCGTATTTTTCAACAAATTTAATTGCGGCCAAAATATATTGCAATTGACTTTCCGAATCGTCGAAAACTAATTCCGTTCCTTGACGGTTCCAATGGATTAATTCTTGATTTAGATTTTTAGATTGAATCGTTCCGCCATTTTGAGTCTTGTTGATCGTTACGGTAACGTACTTATCGACTGAAGTTAGAACAGCGGGGAAGCCAGTCTCAACGACGGCATATTCTCCAGCTAAATATAGTTTTCCAGGTGCTTTTCCTGTAGACAAAAATATCATACCTTTCAATTTATATCAGATGTATTCGATTCCTGAACCAATGTTGGCTACAACGGTCGTTACATTTGATAGTTGTTGTTCAATGTATGTCTGAACCTTGGGAAGGGATTCTTTCGTACATATTATTTTAACATTCGGACCGGCATCAATTGTAGCATACGCAAAGATGCCTTTTTGACGTAATTCTTGAATTATTTGAATAATTCGGATCGTTTCGGGAGCAAAATACGTGAATGAAGGATTGGCCGACAAAGTCAGAGCATGCATACTCATGGCGTTGTGCTCGGAAATCTCACCAATCTTTTGGATATCTTTTTTGGCAATTGCTTGCTTAATTTCTTCTATCTCTGAAGTCACCAGTGTAACCCAATTTGGATAAAAAGGGGAGCTTTTTACACTATTTTCCATTCCGACCGTGGAAGAAATTTTCTTATTTTGCGTATCGATCACGACTGACAATATGGATAGATCAATGTCTGGGTGTTCATCGATCGGTTGAGCAAATGATGACGCATTGTCATTTCCGGCGATCCATTCTACGAAACCACCATAGATCGACCGACTCGCAGAGCCTGAACCATTGCGCGCCAAAATAGACAGTTCTCGTCTGTTCAAATTGAGCTGCTTGGTTTCATTAACAGCGGCTGCTAATGCGGCAAAGCCAGACGCTGATGAAGCAAAACCAGCCGAAGTAGGGACGTGATTGACTGAATCAATTTGAAAGTGTTCTGAAAATGAATAAAATTGTCGAACGATATCTAAATAATTACGGATCCGTTTACTGTGAGCATCATCTAAAAGTTGCTGATTCAAATAAATAATATCTTGATCAGAGTCAACTATCGAAGCTTTCGTATCCGTGTAAAAACGGTCCAAAGTCAGCGACAAACTATTAGTATATGGCAATTTCAACTGTTTATTTTTTTTACCCCAATATTTGATCAAAGCAATATTCGTATAAGCTCTAGCTGTTCGTGTCAATATCTGAATCCTCCGCATAAATTGATAATGGTTGAATCCACGTCTGTTCGGCCCCTGATTTGACGAGCGCTTTTTGAATCATTTGTGCATTCTTCAAATTCCTTGCTAAACAAATTATACAACCACCACGGCCGCCACCGGTAATTTTACTACCAAGAGAACCGGCATGATTGGCAGCTTCAATTAGTTGATCAGTTTTAGGGATAGATAGTTTGAGTTTAGTCAAGACTTCATTAGCTAGTGAAAAAACTAGGCCTAATTGTTTGAGATTGCCCTTAGTCAAATATTCACTGGCAGCTGTGGCATAGTCGCCCAATTGCTTCAAATAAGCTCCAATCGTTTTCGAGTCAGCGTCATACATTTTTCTGACATCGGCGACAGTTTCTTTCGTCCGACCTTTAACACCTGAATCGGCAATGACGATAAAGCCTTCAGAATTGAAAGTAAATGGTTTGGGGGCGACATTTTTACCAAACTTAATTGGATATTCAGAACTAACTGTCAAAGCATCGAGGCCACTAGCTTTACCGTGAGTAATGGTTTCTGATTTATTGACGTAATCTAATAATGTCTGATGATCTAAAGCATCATCGAAAGCATCAAAAAATGCCCGCGTGATAGCTGCTGCAATAGCGGCAGAAGAACCCATCCCTCGTTCGATCGGCAAACCGCTGTCGATACTGATCGTGTATTTGATTTGCTTGGGATTCAATTTTTCATCTAATAAGTTGATCAAATATTTAACGCCTGAAAGCGAATCAGGAATTTGATCGATTTTTCCGGCATAGTACTTAGAAATCAAAGTATTTTCTGAACTTTGTTTTATTTTTACGATTACAGGCGTACTAAGTAAGGGGATAGCGAAAGCCGGGTAGCCATAAACTACCGCATGTTCCCCCATAATTATAGTTTTGCCATGACTTTTTCCTATTCCTTTAAGCACATGCTCACCTCAATTTCTCTAAGTCTTTATTTTATACATCTATCGCTATTATTTCCACTTTATGACAATTAACTATGATAGAATTTTTGCGGGTGATGAAAAATGACATTAAATTTTGTATTAGGAGAAAACCGTTTTGACCATCACAAAAAAATGATGGAATTGTTCAAAGCGGACTACGACAAAGATCCACAGGGCCAATTCTTTTTCTTGGTTCCCAACCATATTAAATTTGAATCGGAAGTCAATGTTCTCAATGAATTGGGACAATTATATGCTTCTGATAACGACCACGTTTTTGCCAGTCATAACGTGCAGACTTTTTCATTTTCACGTTTAGCTTGGTATTTTTTGCGCGGCAATAGTAATTTTAACGCTGAAACCTTAACGCAAACTAAAGCCGCTATGATGCTAAAAAATATCGTACAGGAAAATAAAAAAGATTTAAAAATTTTTTCCGGTATGATCGACAAACCAGGCTTCATGGATCAGATGATCTCACAATTCAACGAATTTATGAACGGTCAAGTCCAACCAGACGATATCTACGCAGTTCTCGGGGATAATGATGAGGATTTCTTCTCCGATAAGATCAAAGAGTTGACGATGATCTATGAGAAGTATCTCCAACAAGTCGAGAACTTCAATACAAATGACTTCCAGTTGAATGCCTTAGCCGAGTATTTGAATACTGATCTTTCCAAATACCACTTTTACATTGAAGGTTTTTCTAACTTCACAGCTGCCGAAGCTAACCTAGTTAAAAGCATGATCTTGAATAGCAGCAATCTGGATATCTCATTGGTCCTCGACAGACCTTATTTGAACGACCAATTAGCCGCTGATGAATTTTTCTATCGTTCAGCCTCAACATACCAGCAATTGAGTCAATTTGCCAAGCAATTCGATGTTGCAATACATAATGAATTTGCTAAAGAATTACGAGTCAATCAAGACATCGCTACTTTGGAAAAGTATTGGCTCCAATCCAGCGGCGTTGCACCCATTGAAACTTCCAAGATCGATCATACAGCAGTCCAAATTTGGAAATGTACTGATATTCAAACCGAAGTTTCAATTATTGGGAATTACATTCGCCAGAAGATGGCCATGAACAAAGATTACCGTTACAAAGATTTCTTGATTTTAGCTCGTAACTTATCCGACTATGAATCTTTCATCGAATCATTCATGGAGAACAATGAAATTCCATATTTTATCGACTTACAAAAGAAAATGGCCAACCATCCGTTCAAACGTTTGGTCGACCTCTTATTTGCTATTTACAACCATGGGATGCAAGAAGATGACGTTATCAGTTTGTTGAGAACGGAACTTCTATTACCTGAAATCTATCAAGGCCATGTTGCTGAATACCGCAGAGCCGTCGATTTAACAGAAAACTTTGTTTTGGCCAATGGTATCACTAAAAAAGGCTGGTTAGGCGACGACTTCACATTGCAAGATGGCGACAAGCTTAGCAAAGAGAAAAAATCTGACCGAGAAAGATTGCAAGATCTAGCCACTATCAACCAGATCAAACATTTTATTCAAACAATTTATCAAGCACTTGAAAAATTCATGAATAACAAGACTACGCAGTCAGCTACTACGATCATTACCAAGCTATATAACTTCTTGGAAGAAAACAATGTCTTTAAAACGCTGTTAGCTTGGCAACAAATGGCTACTGAACAAAATGATTTAGCTTTGGCCAATCAACCTCAACAAATCGTCAACCTCTTTAATCAGATCCTCGACGAGTACGTTTCTGAATTTGGCGACCAAGATTTCAAGTCAAAAGATTTCATTACCATCTTGGATTCAGCTTTTGAAAATGCCGACTATTCACAGATTCCATCAACATTGGATGCCGTCAGTATCTCTGAAATAGGGATGATCCAGCCAAATAATCGCAAGATCACTTTTATTCTGGGGGCAACTTCGACAAATATGCCCGGAACTACGGTCTCCAATGACTTAGTAACAGACGATGAACGTGATTTCTTAAATCGAAAATTGACTGATGGCAAGTATTTACGTGAGAGTGACAAGGTTACCAACAATGCGGAACCATTTTTACATGACATTACTTTCACAACTGGAAAAGAACAGTTGATCTTCACGTACCCTAATTTAACTGCCGACAATGTTCAACAGGAATTGTCATCTTACGTAACGCGAATCAAAAAACACTTCCATCTGGAAGAACAATTGAAATTATTGAATCCAATTCCTGAAGAAAACCTTGAATCGACTGAAACTGACCGAATCACTGAACGTGACGTTCTCAGTTACGTCGGTTCTCGTTCAGCCACTTTGAATTATTTGATCAGAGTCTATCGTAATGCCGAAGATAAACGACGAGCCAAGGGCACTAAGGAACGCAATATTTCCAATGCTTGGCGCTACGTTTCCAAACATTTATTAGGCGACAACGATTCCAAAGAAGCGCAATTCGTCAACGACTCCCTCAATTATCGTAATTCTCCACACGCATTGCGGGAAGATACTGTCGCTAAATTGTACGGCGATGAATTGAACGTTTCGATTTCACAATTGGAATCCTTCTATGCCAATCAATACGAGTATTTCTTGAAGTACGGTTTGCGAGTTCGTCCACGAGAATTATTTGAGATTAATGCTGCCACTACGGGATCGCTTTATCACGCCTTTTTGGATAGCTTAGTGAAATATCTCAAAGAAGAGAATTTGAATCTTCGCGAAATGAACGACACTACTATTCAAAATGTTGTTCACGAGTTATATCAAACTGAACTTGCTAAGCCAAGCAATCGAATTTATCAGTCCTCACCACGAATGAACTATCTCTCCGATAAATTCGAAGCAACTTTATTGCAATTAGTTAAAAATATGCACTTGCAATATCAACGTAACCAGTTCAACCCCAAGGCTTCCGAAGTCACTTTTGGTCCAGTCAAGAGTACTAAAAAATTAATTGGCCCATCATGGGAATTAAATACAAAGAATCACAATCGAATCAATGTTAACGGAAAAATTGACCGGATCGATATGATGCGAATTGACGATGTTGATTATTTGGTAGTTGTCGATTACAAATCTAGTAATAAGACCTTTGATTTAGCTGGATTTGAAGCAGGGATCACAATGCAAATGCCAACTTATTTCTGGAGTTTGCAAAATAATCTCAACCAACCGATCCTAGAAAAGATTCTGGGTGTTTCAGATAGCGACTCATTGAAAGTCGGTGGGGCATTGTACGAACATATCACTAATCCTACGGTCAAAGAGAATAAGATCATTGCTGACAGTAACATTGAAGTCCTCAAAGGTTTCAAAATGAACGGTATTTTGTTAGATGACTTTAAATTGCGAGATAAATTCGACACGACCTTTGAACCAGTTGACCACAAGAAGACTAAAACCAAAGATGCTTATCAAAGTTTGAAACCTTCGCCAACTATCGACCGTAATGGTAAAAAGACCCTGTTCACGGAAGACGAGCTGAACGATATTTTGCAATACAATCAATATTTGATTGAAAAAGCCGGTGAAAATATTTATTCCGGTGAACTCAAACTAAATCCATATCGTAAAGGTCAAATATCAGCTTTGAAGTATAGTGATTTCCAACCGATTTTCCAATTCGATGCCATGTTGGATGAAAATGAATACCACGATATCGTGGATAACGGTAAAAAGGATATCTTAAAAGCAATCCGAGAAAAATTAGATAAGGAGACAGAAGACGATGGCGAATAATAAAATAGTTTGGACCGAAGATCAGAAACATGCCATTAACGATCGTGCACAGAATATTCTTGTTTCCGCTGCTGCCGGTTCGGGTAAAACTAAAATTTTAATCGAGCGGATCGTAAAGATGCTTACCGACGATAATGCTTTGAACATCGATAACTTTTTGATTGCCACTTTTACTGATGCCGCTGCGACTGAAATGAAGGAACGACTCTTAAAGAGAATTCGAGAAATGGTCAATGACAAAACCATCGATCCTGATATTCGTCAACACATGCAACAACAGATCTATTTGATTCCTAGTGCAAATATCAGCACTTTCCACGCTTTTTGCTTGAGTGTGATCAAGAAGTTCTATTACGTGATCGACTTTGACCCTAATTTCCGCTTGCTCAGTGACGATACTGAACAGTCGATCATGAAAGAACAAGCTTATCAAAACGTGATCAATGACTACTATGCCAATGATTTTGAAGAATTTGCTCGTTTGAGCGATAATTTTACGGATGAAAAAGACGATACTGGTTTGTGGGATGTCATCGACAAAATTTATAACTTTGCGGTCACTAATGACGAAACAGAAAAGTGGCTCGACGGTTTAGTTAAACCATACGAATTCAATCAGACATTTTCAGATTCAGATTTTTTCCAAAATTCACTCATGCCGGTAATTAGAACGAAAGTCTCCGAATTACAGTTAGATATCCAACATGGAAAACAGCTCTGTGATGCCGATACACTTACTGAAAAATATTTGGACGATTCATTTACTGATGCTACTAATTGGGTCAAAAAAATGATCACTGCTTTAGAGAGCAACAATTACGACACTATTAGAACGCAACTGAATGAATACAAGATTGCAGATAAAAAACGTTTCAAGTTACCTGAAGATTCTGATACAACCACTTTGGACCAAGCCGTAGTCATCAAAGGTGGCTTGAAGGGTTCTGTCGATGAATTGAAAGCCTTCTTCATTAAACCCGAAGCTGGCATTAACGACGTTTTAAAAGATGCCCAATTTTTGATTTCTAAATTGGTAAAAGTCGAGCGCAGCTACATGGCTGAATACACGCGTTTGAAGATTAACAATCACGTAATTGACTTCAATGATTTGGAACATTTGACCGTCCAGATCCTTCAACAACAAGTCGACGGCCACAACGTTGCAGCTAATTTTTATCAACATAAGTTCCGTGAAATGATGGTCGATGAATACCAAGATGTCAACGCCATGCAGGAAAAAATCGTGCAGTTGCTAAAAATCGATCATAATAATCTTTTCATGGTTGGTGATATCAAGCAGTCGATCTACGGCTTCCGTCAAGCGGCCCCTTATATTTTTACGGGTAAATATGACGAATTCCAAAAAGATACTAATGATGACAAATTGATTCAATTATCCAAGAATTTCCGTTCGTCGCTGGATGTCGTAAACTTTGTCAATGACGTCTTTAAAAAAATCTTTGACAAACGGATCGGTGATATTGATTACGACGATTCATCTAAGTTAGTTCATGGCAAACCATACGCTGATGGCTTTGATCCCAAAACACTCGATACTGAAAATGAATTTAACATCATTACTTTAGATAAGAGTGATGACAATAAAAAAAATTCCAACAATGATGACGATGACCGTGACAAAGGCAAAGCTTTGATTGCGGCCACTGCGCAAAGAATTCAGCAGTTGATGAGAAGTCATTATCAGGTTTACGATAATGACTTGGGCACTAATCGAGATATTCGGTACAGTGACATTGCCATTTTGAGTCGAACAAGTTCATACAATACTGATTTGATCTCGCTATTCACCAAAAATAATATTCCGGTCATGGTCAAACGGGCTGAAAATTATTTCCAAACATCCGAATTGATGGTCATGATCTCGATGCTAAATATCATCGACAATCCGTATCAAGATGTACCATTACTAGCCGTTTTACGTTCACCAATCGTTCATTTGAATGAAGAAGAATTGGCTCAGATTCGTCTGCTTGATAAAGATGAAGGGATTTACTACGAAAACTACTATGCAACTATTTTGAAGTACTTACAAAAGAGCGATGCTGATCCTGATATCAAAGACAAATTGGAAAACTTCTTAGTGAAGTTGAACAGTTACCGTGACTTTGCTAACCAGAACAGTTTGGCTCGTTTGATCTGGAAAATCTATCAAGAGACTGGCTTTTTGGAATACTCGGCTGGGATGCCTGGTGGTAAACAAAGAGCAGCCAATTTACATGCACTCTACAAATATGCTGACTCATACGAAAGCAACAACTCCAAAGGCTTGCATCAATTCCTGATCTTTATTCAAAAACTACGTAAGTCTAATAAAGATTTGACGCAGCCAAGTAGTATTGAAGCAACCGATGATACGGTCAAAGTTATGACTATTCATGGCTCCAAAGGTTTGGAATTTCCTATCGTCATTTTGATGGATCTGAAAGGTAAGTTTAACAGCAAAGACTACACTGCAGCTACACTCTTTGACTCAAAACTCGGTATCGGGATCAAAGTCTTAAATAACGAAAGTCGGCTAGTTTACTCAACCGCTCAACGACAAATGATTTCCGACAAGCGTAAACTCGCTTCATTATCCGAAAATATGCGTTTGTTGTATGTTGCACTGACACGGGCTGAACAAAAATTGATTATGTTTGGATCAACGACCGATCCCGAGAAAATTTTTGACAAGTGGGATACGATCGAAGTTGGCGACAATGGGGTTATCGACGAAGGTTCCCGAAGCAATACTAATAGTTTCCAAGATCTGATTGGTATGAGTACGATGTCTGAAAATGACCGTAAGCTTGAAAAAGATCAAACATATATCAACAAAAATTGCCACCTTAAAATGAAATTTATTTCACCGGCTGACATCGAAGTTGAACCTATGGCTGACTCAAATTCAGCTGATTCTGAAACAGTCGAATTGAGCGGTTTATTTAAGGATTCGGTTAATAAGATTCTCGATTTCAAGTACGACTATCAAAAATTAGTTGAAACAACTGCCTATCAGTCCGTTTCAGAAATCAAAGATATTTTTGCTGATCCAATTGCTGGTGAAATGGGAGATTATGAACCAGAAGCTAAACAAAATACTCGTTACAATCTCAACTCATTCGCGCGTCCACAATTTTTGACAACTACTAAGAAGATTACCAGCGCTGAAATTGGTAGTGCTACTCATTTAGTCTTACAAAAGATCAAGCTCGATAAAACGCCGCAACAAGAAGACTTTGACGAATTGATCCAAGATATGGTTAATAATAAACAAATGACATCCGAATTAGCCGACAAAATCAACACCGAAAATTTAGCTGGCCTCTATCAAGATAAATTGGGACAAATGATCGTGGATAATGCTGAGCATGTTTCAAGAGAATATCCTGTTTCAATTTTGATGCCGGTCCAAGACTTATTTAAAAATGACGATTTAACTGGGGAACTAAAGGATAAAGTTACCGATAAAATATTAGTTCATGGTATTATTGATGGTGTGATTGAATTGCCAGAAGGAATTATTATTTTTGATTACAAGACTGATCATGTGACTGATCAAAATAAATCAGAATTAATTGCTAAATATTCTGGACAACTCAATTTATATGCCAAGGCCATCAGCGCCATTAAGCATAAAAAAGTCTTACATGAATATCTTTATTTCTTGAAGATAACCGAAGCACAAGATCTTCTAGAAAAGTAAAAGATGAGAGGTGAATGATTTGAAAAATTCTTACGCTGTTGTTGACTTAGAGACGACCAATTCTAATTGGCACGACAATGGGCGTATAATTCAATTCGGCTGTGCCCTTATCGAAAACGGTGAAATTACACATATCTACGATCAAAAGATCAATCCAGAAGTACCGATTCCTAGCAGAATTACTGCTCTGACCGGTTTAAGTGATGAAGATGTAAAGGATTCACCAACCTTTGAAGAAGTTGCACCTGATATTTTTAAACTATTAAAAAATCGAGTTTTTATCGCACATAACGTGAATTTCGATTTTACTTTCTTAAATCGAGAGCTTAAACGTATCGGTATGAACCAACTCAATGTCAAAGCTATCGATACTGTTGAATTATCGCAGATACTCTTTCCAACTATTAGCAGTTATAAACTGCAAGATCTAACGCATTATTTAAGCATCCAACACAAAAATCCGCACAGTGCCAACAGTGACGCACACGTGACTGCCGAACTCTTCTTGATCATTCTCAAAAGGATTCAACAGCTGCCACTTGAAACGTTGCGGATGTTGACTAAATTCGGTAAAAATACGCTTCGAGAAACCGATATGGTCTTTAAAATCATTTTGGATCAACGTGAAAAAAATTCTCGAACCGAAGTTTTACCAGCTTATCTCTATGAGAGGGAGGGTCTGATCCTACGCAAAAAGGACTATCATGTCACTGAGCAGATCGATCATACGACTAAATATCCCCAATCAAGAGAAGCCAAAAAGAAATTGCTCGACGGCGTTTTGGATTATCGAGTCAATCAGTCAAAATTGATGGATAACATTTACAAAACTAGCCAGCACCGTGACAAAACCAAAAAATGGAATCTGATTGAAGCTCCTACCGGAGCAGGGAAGACCTTGGGCTACTTGTTGCCATTGTCTTATTTGATCAACAATGATCAAAAATTAGTCATCGCCACAACGACCAAAGTTCTTCAGCAACAAATCGTTGAACAATCGATTCCACTGTTGAATCAAGTGACCCACAACAATTACCACGCTGAGATCGTCAAAAGTAGCTACAACTTTATTGATTTAGACCGCTTTTACGAAGCTTTGGACAATTATCGCCTGCACAGTCACACCGCAATTCTCAAAATGAAAATTTTGGTTTGGCTGACGATGACCACAACTGGGGATCTCAGTGAATTGCATTTGACTAACTACAATAGTCCACTCTTCAGTATCATCAGACACCGTGGGGAATCTAAAGAAAATACGATTTTCAACAATGACGACTTCTGGCTTTATCAACAGAATCGTTATCTAGAGTCAAAAATATTAGTAACGAACCAATCTTTTTTGTCGCGTCATCTGGACAGTCCTTTCTGGGGTGGCAATTCTTATTTGGTTATCGACGAGGCCAATCACTTTGCCGGTAGTCTAAGGGATGCTAGTTCACCTACGATCGACTTTTTACAGCTGAATGAATACGTCAAGAAAATCAGCGATATCTTATATCAAAATCGAGTAACCTTGCGATATGCCTTTACCGAAGTGACGACGCAGCTTTGGAACTATCAAGACTTGCAAAGTATGGAGACGCATTTTCAAGCAGTCGACGAATTGTTGGAACGTTTGGAATACAATATTTTCGGTAATTATGTTCGCAACAAGGTTCGTTTCAAAGACCGTGAGGAATTCATTTCGATCCTTGACAGTAGCAATGAGTTTGGCAAAGACAATACAGCTTTAGTCGAACTGCTATCAGACTTGATCGTTGAATTATCATTGATATCTAATCGGGTGGAAACGTTGTTCGATCAATATAATTTCCAAAAGAACTTTATTTCCGTCGAGTTATCAAAAGTTATTTCGAATCTCACGATTGAGAATAGTAAATTACAAACCGTTCTAAGGAATCTTGACGAATTGTTGCAAGCTTTGCAGAGTTCTGATAATAAATTTGGGATCGAAATTGACATGCGGGATTACTATAATCCTAAAACGCTCAAATTAAGCTGGCGTCAATACGATATTCAAAATCTAATTGAAGCTACCACTGATCGTTTCAGTCAAATTTTTGCGATTGGTGCAGCAATCACGATCCAAAAAGATTTCTCACATTTTATTTTGGATACGCAGCTCAATCAAAATCAGATCAACCAAATGGTGATCTTACCAGATGCTAACAGTATTTCTAAAAATAGTAAGATCTATCTTCCAGCAGACTTGCCCGATATCCAACAGCTCAACAACGATGAATATTACGATATGGTAACTAACTATATCGTTGACGTCTTAGATAATCTTGATCATCAGACAATGATCTTGTTCAATTCTTTGAGTACTTTGAGTGAGGTTTATACTCGCTTGATGGGAACTGATGTCAAAGGTAAGTGGGAGATCTTAGCTCAAGGTGTTACCGGTTCAAACGAAAAGATCAAGAAACGTTTCGCTATCGGTCGCCGTTCTGTCTTGTTGGGTGCAAATTCCTTCTGGGAAGGGGTCGACTTTCCTAAAAAGACTTTGGAGATCCTTATCGTTACTCGAATTCCCTTTGAGTCGCCTGAACAACCGGACGTCAAAATTAAACAAGATATCTTAAAGAGTCAAGATATGAACGTCTTTAAAGTTGACTCTCTGCCAAATGCAATTTTACAGTTGCGCCAAGGCTTGGGCCGCTTGATTCGAACGCCGAATGATCGTGGGGTTATTCTATTGCTTGATAATCGAATTTTGACGAAGAGTTATGGTAAAACAATCTTGGATTCCTTACCAAAAGGTTTGCCAGTTATCAATGAGGATATGGATTTAATTAAAAAAGATATAAACGAGTTTTTGAATTAGACAATTTATTGCTATACTATTTTTGTTAGTTAAAAAAAGGACGTATTATGAATAGAAGCACAAAAATCTTATTGACCATATCTTTAATTGCATTGGCGATAGTTTCAGCGTTGACTTACGTGAACCTTTCCTCAGCTCCTAATGAGAGTGCCAAATCTCAAGCCAATAGTATTGCTAAAGAAAAAGCGGGTATTGTCCAACCGGATTACTTCGGTAACTACACTCGTCAAAAACAATACTATTCTGTTGGTGGGTTGACCAAAGGCGATAAGTATCGCTACATTATTATCGATGCTAAGAGTGGTAAAACCGAAATCTTTAATAAGAACAATGCTCCAGTTCGTCAAACGGTTATCGATGGGGTAGCACAAAGATACAATGCCAAAAAGATCTTGCATATCAATCTAGGTATCTACAAAAAGAAGCCTACTTGGGAAGTTGCTTTCCGAAACAAGAATGGCAGTATTGGCTACAACTTAGTTGACTTTAGAACTGGTAAGAGTGTTCAAATTATCAATAATATTTAAAATCTATCTTAAAAAAAGTCGAGTACAAATGTCTCGGGCTTTTTTTATTCACTGGAGTAATTAATATGAACGATGAATTATTTAACAGCTTTATCGATAGTGGCAGTACGAATATTAATAACCTGGTCTTGAAAAACTTTCATCGCCTAGGCATGACGGAAAAAGATCTAGTTATTTATTTGGCCTTATCGATGTATGCGCAAAAGGGCAACACTTTCCCGATGGCCAAAGATCTAGCCAAAGACACTGGAATGAGTGAGTCCAATATTTATGCCATTATTCAAGGAATGATCAAATTAGGCATCATCGAGTTAAAAACCGTTATTGACCATCACCAACAGCGTGATATTTATTCGTTGACGCCTATTTATCACCGCATCAAGAATCTCTTAGATCAAGAACACCAATCAAGCCGTCAAAATAAGTTGATGTCTGACACTGAAGAATTATTTAAAAAAATTGAAGTTGAATTTGGGCGGCCATTGTCACCGATCGAGCAAGAACAAATTCACCAATGGATCGATGATGACCATTACAGTGTAGAATTGATCGATCTAGCTTTACGAGAATCAGTTTTGAATCAAGCTTATTCTTTAAAATACATGGATCGGATCCTAATCAGCTGGGAAAAGAGTAATATTAAGTCAGCGGAACAACTCCAAGAACGTCGAAAGAAGCTGGGATATTAATGTTAAAAGATGAACAGATTGTCTGGGCAATTCACCAGATGGAAGAAGATATTGGGCCTGTTGGTCCTTCACTAGATTCAAGAACGCCATTTCAGTACTTAGTGTCAGTTATTTTGAGTGCTCAAGCGACTGATGTATCGGTCAATAAAGTGACGCCAGAATTATTTGCCAAGTATCCTGAGCCCAAAGATCTGATGAACGCCGATATTAACGATGTTGAACAAATAATCAAGAGTGTTGGATTATTTCACAACAAAGCTAAAAACATCATCAAAACGGCCCAAATAGTTCACGAACAATTAAATGACGTCGTACCTGAGGATCGTAAAGGAATCATGGCTTTGCCAGGTGCGGGCAGAAAGACAGCCAATGTTGTCTTGAGCGATGTGTTTGATCAACCAACTTTTGCAGTCGATACGCACGTGTCTGCCATTTCTAAGCGATTGCACTTTGTCGATCAAAAGGCCAATCCGTTACAAGTTGAAAAGAAGATCGTCAGCGTAATGAAACCTGAGGAATTGCATCGAGCCCATCATACGATGATTGAATATGGTCGCAAATATTCAATGAAATTGGCTCCTGAAAAGGAAACCAATCAATTGATCTTGGAATGCGATAAATTGAATCAAGCTAATGAAAAAGAGCAAAAATAGCGAAGGTGGCTGATTAAGATGAACTTGACTGAGAAATTTGCATATATGAGTAGCGGTCAACCGTACAATGACCTTGATCCACTGTTGATTGCAGAACGAAATAAGTCGACTGCCTTAACAAATAAAATAAACGTTGAAACTGATCCTGAAAAAAAGGCAGAGTTGATTCGAGAACTTTTTGGCAGTGCTGGTAAAGATCCCGATATTAATCCTAATTTCAGATGTGAATTCGGTCGCAACATTAACGTTGGTAATTATTTCTATGCAAACTACGACTGCGTGATTCTTGATGGTGCCAAAGTAACGATTGGTGATCGAGTATTGTTCGCTCCCAAAGTAGGTCTGTATACAAGCAATCACTTAATTGATGCTAAAGAACGTGAATTGGGCGGTTGTGTAGCTAAACCAATTACAATCGGCAATCGATGTTGGTTAGGGGCCAACGTGTCGGCTTTGCCAGGCGTAACTATCGGTTCTGGAACGATCATCGGAGCAGGAAGCGTTGTGACTCGCAGTCTCCCTAGTAACGTGATTGCAGTCGGCAATCCTTGTAAAGTGCTTAGGAAAGTAACTCCAGCTGATAAGACTGGCTTTGTCGGTAAAGATTTTATTTAATAAAATAATGCATAGAAAAAGGACTAATTCATCATTTGAATTAGTCCTTTTAAAATATTTAAAATTTATTCGGTAGTTGTTGATGAACCATTGGTAGTAGCATTACCACCACCGTTAGTAGTAGATCCACCAGTATTGCCACCGGTCGTTCCACCATTGGAACCAGTTGAACCACCAGTGTTGGTGTTGCCACCGCCAGTAGTACCGCCGGTATTGCCAGTGTTACCTGTATTAGTGTTGCCACCGGTATTACTGTTTCCGTTTGAAGATGATGATGAATTGCCATTATTAGTATTGGTTGAAGTTCCACTATCGCTGTTGTTTGTTTCAGTTGAATTATTAGTACTGTTTGTATTGCTATTAGTTTCTGTATCCTTATCAGTAGTACCTGTTCCAGTTTCGTCACTGTCAGTCGTCGTATCATTTTCCTCGTCGTTAGATTCAGATGAACTGCTTGAATGACGGTTGGTTGTTACTTCATTGCTGCTGGAGCCTGAAGCACTGCTTGAGGAGTAATCAGAGATCTTGTAAGGATTTGATGGAGCATGACCCTTTACAAATAATTCCTTCGTGTAAGTAGATGAACTAGAACTTGGCGAAGCTACGACTGGGGTAGTTGAACCATCCTTTTTGATCATCATTGGAATTACTGAACTTGGACGTTTCCAATTAGGGTTGCTGTTAGTTTGACTAGCTAAGTAACTCATTTCAGCTTTGTAAATCTTTCCAGCAACACTTTGATAGGTTGAAGAAATTCCCTTTTCATTAGGTGAATCATAACCGGTCCAAACACTGATCGAGTAATTCTTCGTATATCCGTTGTACCATGAATCCTTCGCAGTACCGCTTAAAGCTGAATTGCTAGCGATAGCAGAGTCGTCATAGTTAGTTGTACCAGTCTTACCAGCTTGATGTAAACCTGAGATGTTAGCATAAGTTGCATAGGAAGCAGGCACGCCTTTGAGCATATCAGTCAACATATAGGCAGTCGATTGCTTCATAACTTTTTTACCAGATTTACTGTAGTTGTGAATCAAACCGTCAGCTGTTTCGATCTTGGAAACGAAGTAAGGCTTGTAATAAGTTCCACCGTTTGAAAAGGCTGAATAGGCTGAGGCACCTTGCAGAGTAGAAACTTCTGTACCGATACCGTTTGATAGAACTTTCATCTTATCAGAACTGATTCCTAGACCGGAAGCAAATTGCTTAGCCTTGGAGAATCCAACAGCTGATAAAGTTCTAATAGCGGGGATATTTCTTGAATTGACTAAGGCATCCCGCATACTCATTTGACCTTCATATTGCTCATCCCAATCTTTCAAAGCAATATCAGTTCCGGCATAAGTATAAGGCGTATCTTCAACTTGGTGATAAGTTGACCAGTTGAGATATTCAATGGCGGGACCATAATCCAAAATTGGTTTCATAGTCGAACCATTACTACGAGTAGTCTGTACAGCACGGTTGAGCCCAAATTGGATATCGCTTAGATTACGACCACCGATCATAGCAACGACTTTACCGTTATTAGGGTTGACGATTGAAGCCCCAACCTGCATCTTGGAATCAGGGAATTGAACATAATTAGAAGTATTGACAATGTTATAAAGACGTTTTTGAGCATCGTAATCCATGTTGACGGTGATCTTTAAGTTGTCACGATATGGATCGAAGCCTTTTTTCTTAACTTCGGTAATAGCTTCTTTTATGTAAGGATCCGAAATAATTCGTTTGTTGTTGTTACTATTAGTTACTTTCTTGTATGGCTGCAAACCAGTTGTGATCGGCGTATTGATAGCTGCATCCGCTTGTGCCTTAGTGATCTTGTTGTTGTTGTACATTGCATTGATAACTAGATCACGACGTTGCTTAGCTTCAGCTGGGTGAGCATATGGATCATAATTGCTTGGTGCATTTGGCAACCCGGCTAACATCGCCATCTCTGGCAACGTCAGTTGCTTTAAAGTTTTACCATAGTAATACTTAGCACCGGTTTCCATACCATAAATACCATTATTCAAATAAACTTTGTTTATATAAAATTCTAGTATCTGTTGCTTGGAGAATTTCTGACTGACACGCATAGCCAACCAAGCTTCTTGCATCTTACGTTTAAAAGTTTGATCTTTGCTGTCAGTTGAGAAGACGGTCAATTTGACTAACTGTTGAGTAAGAGTACTACCACCTTGCAAAGTTCCTTTGGTAATGTTGTTGACCGCTGATTTGGCGATTCTGACTGGATCGATACCTAAAGGCTCATTGTAGAAGTTTTTATCTTCAATTGAGACTACGGCATCCTCCATAGTTTGGGGAACTTTGTCGATCGTGACGTAATTTCTCTTGTTGTCTCCTAAAGAGGCAATCTGTTTCCCAGACGAATCAACGATTGTTGACGAGCCACCGCTTTGTAGATTTTCTTGGCTAACGGTTGGCGCACTAAAAGCATAATACACAAAGATGAACAAGAATATACCGACTAAAACGGCTAGGATCGAAACGATCCATTTAAAAATATTCTTGAAGGTGAATATATTATTGTTCTTATTATTCATTATTTCTCCTTCCCACTTTCGATCAATTGCTGTACGGCATCAATGTAGGGCAAAGTAGGGTCGTAATTGGCTTTGATCTCAATTGAGTTTTGGACGATATCTTTTAATTGGATCGATTTAGCACCTTTGTGCTTTTGAATCTCCCAATGATCGAAGATAACGTCAGCCGGTGTGACAAAATAGCGTTTTAGGGTAACATATTTTATAATGACAAAACAGATACCACCTTGCTTTTGACACATTTTGAGATGATCAACTTGATGTTGATGGAAATTCTTCAAAGGGAACGTGTTTTTATTCTTGGTTTCCTTGGCTTCAAAATCAACATAATGGCCATTGTAAACACCGTTGTAATCCGTTGTCGAAGCATTTCTAAAGTAGGCTTCTTTAATGACAGCCCGACTTCTTTTAGGATAGTCGACTTTGACGATTTGAATCGGTGTAGGCTTTTTGTAAATTACCGCAATCTCGTGACTTCGATAATATTTGTTGCTTTCATTGATCTCCTCTTCCAAAGTCATCCCACGATCACCGAAGATCAATTTCTTTTTGGTGCTCGAAGATGTAGGTCGAGAAGGCTTTGATGGACTGTTAAAGATTCGTCCATCGGGGTAGTTTATTTTCAAGATATCAACTCCTACTGTGAAATTATACCATGATGGCAAGAATATTAATTATGGGGAGGGATTCTTTATGATCAAAAATTTATGGGTAACCGGTTATCGATCCTTTGAGTTGGGTATTTTTAAAGATAATGACCCAAAAGCTAAAGTAATTCAAGACTTTTTTGAACAGAGAATTACAAATTACGTTGAAGACGGCACTGAATGGGTCTTAACCGGGGCTCAATTAGGCGTTGAACAAATAGTTGGAAAAGCCGTTCAAGAAATCAAAAAAAAAGGCTATAATATTAGACATGCAGTGATATTGCCTTTCGATCAATTTGGTAGTCAATGGAACGAAAACAACCAGCTATTATTAAATGTTTTTTTAAGAAATGCTGACTATGTCAATAAGGTTTCCAATATGAGTTATCCTAACCCTAGGCAATTGAAACTATGGCAGGAATTTATGCTTAAACATACTGCAGGGTCCCTGATTTTTTATGATCCTGATAGCGGTGGCAAACCTAAGTATGACTATGAAGCCATGAAGGCCTATCAAGACCGTGGTAACGACTATCAGATGGAATTAATTGATTTTGATTCTATGCAAGACTTTGCTAATATGTTATATGATAGTTAAGATATAAGATAAATCGACAATAATTAACACTGGAGTGTTTAGTAATGAACAATATGAATGGAATGAATCAACAACAAGCAAATGGTAATGGTAATGATTTTTCTTTGAATTATCAACCAAATGACATTTTGCAAAAAGAATTTAAAACAAAGATGCGTGGTTACGATCCTACAGAAGTTGACCAATTCTTAGACGGCATTATTAAAGATTACGAAACTTTCACAACGGAAATCAGCCAATTAAAGGATGAAAATGAACGTTTGATGCAAGCTCGTAATGCTGGTGCTGGCAATACGAATCAAAATTTTCAACAATCAAACCAACAACAACCAGCCAATAATCGAATGAGACCTCAACAAAAGTCCATGATGAGTTCAACTGCTGAAGCTTCAACTAACTATGACATTTTAAGACGTCTCTCAAACCTTGAGAAACGTGTCTTTGGTCACGACTTTGCTAATGGCGCTTTGGAAAATAACGAAACAAAGCAATTTGCTTCCGCTGTCGTACCTGACAATATGAACAATCACAACGGTATTGAAAGTGGTCATACTGAGATCAACCCACGTATGAACCAACAACCAAGACCAATGAGCAATGGTTTTAATAATCCCAACCAAAATTCAAACAATTTCCAACCAAACCGTCCTATGAACAATGGTAACAACCAAGGTCAAAATGGTTTCAATGGTAATATGAATAACAATAATAACAACTTCAACCAATTCTAATTATTGGTCGATCAAGCTGATTATAAAAATATTTTGAAAAAAATTAAAATTAATAACCAAATCAATTCAATTTAGTGTATACTATTCAAGTCGGTAAATTACGAGTAATCGCGGTCTAGTTATCTAGGCTGAGGAAGGTCCACGCCCGCGCGAACTGAGATGTTTGCAGTGTTTGTGCCTGGCCTAATAAGCCAGGGTACCTTAATTGGTAACGGCAGCGAAAGCGCTAAGGTCTTTTAGACTATGTGTGAATAGCTTGAAAGTGCCACAGAGACGTATTATTGTGAGAAATTGCAATACTGGAACGAGGTAAACCCCGCAAGCGGGCAACCCAAACTTTGGTAGGGGCGCTTCATAACGAGAAATGAATCTACTGTGAAGCCTTAATTGGAGATAGATGATTACTAACTGTATTAGGGTGCCATCCTAATACATGAACAAAACGTGGCCTATAGGAGTTTATCGAGGCAAAGGGACGACTTGTTCGTCCTTTTTTTATACAAAAAATTAAAAATCAAGAGGGGCAATATGAAATTAATTGCAACTATGTCAAGCGGCTTTGAATCTATCACCGCAAAAGAACTACAAAAACTGGGATATGATACAAAGACCGAGAACGGTAAGGTCTATTTTGAAGGCAGTTACGAAGACATCGCCAAAGCTAACCTTTGGTTAAGAAGTGCCGATCGAGTAAAGATCTTGATCGATACTTTCAAAGCAACTACTTTTGAAGAATTATTTGATAAAGTTCACGATATTGAATGGGATAAGTGGTTGCCATTGAACGCTGCATTTCCAATTAAAGCCAGAACTGTTAAATCACAATTACATTCCGAACGTGATATTCAAGCCATCACCAAAAAAGCTATCGTCAACAAGATGGCTGATGTCTTCATGCGTCGCGGACGTTTACCTGAGACTGGCGCAAAATTTCCAATTGAAACAAGAATCCACAAAGATGTCGTTGAAGTAACACTCGACACGACTGGCGAATCTCTTTACAAACGTGGCTACCGTATTGAACACGGTGCTGCTCCATTGAAGGAAAACTTTGCGGCCGCTATGATCATGTTGACTGTTTGGCATCCCGAAGAAGATCCCTTCTTGGACCCAACAACTGGTTCAGGTACTATTGCAATCGAAGCAGCCCGTTTGGCTAAAAACATTGCTCCTGGTATTCAACGTCACTTCTTATTTGAAGATTTCGACTGGTTCGACAACAAGATCCTGGAAAACTTGAAAGAATCCGCTGAAGCTGGCGTTAAGAAAATCGACCTCGACATTTATGCTAGCGATATCGACGGTTCAATGATCGACGTTGCCAAACTAAATGCCCACGATGCCGGCGTCTTGCATGATATCAAATTCAAGCAAGTTGCTGTCAAAGATCTCAAGATCGAAGGGAAATACGGAACGATCATTTCCAACCCTCCTTACGGTCAACGTATGAGTGACATGGCTGGGGTTAGAAAATTGTATAAAGAAATGGGAGAGGTTTTCTCAACCGCTCCCACATGGAATAAATATATTTTGACCAGTGATGAAGAATTTGAAAAGTATTATGGTCAATTAGCAACTAAAAAACGTAAATTGTACAATGGTTCATTAAGAACTGATCTTTATCAATATTGGGCTAACAAACGTCACTAGAGCCGATCTCGACGGTTTAAGTCCCAAAGAATTATTAACATCATAATAACGGTGATGATCACGGAAAAGATCCAAGACCACTTTTGGTCGGCCAAAGGAAGTTTCATATTCATACCGTAAAATCCAGATACGATCGTGGGAATACTGAGAACAATTGTGTAAATTGTCAGTACTTTCATGGTCGTATTTGTTCTATTATTCAAAATATTATTGTAAGTGTTAGAGATACGATCAATGATGTCTGAACTTAGATCGGCTTGATTTTTGATCTGTTCGATTTCAATCAAAGCGTCATGCAAATGTTCACGGGCGGCTTTAGTTAAATGCAACGTCTGGATATTGCCAGTGGAGATCAACTCTAATTGTTTGACCACCGTAAGGTTGCCATTGATGGCGGTGTTTAAGTAAGTCGTCAAATCCTGCAGATCGGCCAATTCCAAAATTTGATTCTCAGAAGAATGGTGCTTTTTGATCAAACGTTGGATCTTGTTGCGTTTGGCATCAGTCTCGCTCAACTGGTCGCTATAATCGCTGGAGATCTGGTCGAAGGTATTGAAAATGTATTCCCACGTCTCATTTTGCGACACTGTCTTTAAATGTGCTTTAGCACTCAGAATATAATCTTTGACGTAGTGAGTAGCGTCGTTAGTAAACAAAAAGAGCTGATTATTTTTAATGGCAAACGAGATTGGCATAACTCGCTGAGAAATGTCAGTCGTCTGATCATTTTCGTTTTGTGCATTGTAGACGATCAAATAAGTATTAGTGATTTCGTCGTATTCAAAACGAGCCCGTTCATTTTCATCGTCAGCGTAATCCAAAATTTCGTTGGTTAGGTGGTATTTTTCAATCAACGTGTCTCGGTCGGCATCACTCAATGCTTCAGTCGAATGAACATCGATCAATTTTACCGTTTGATTTAACATAATTTCATTAATCATTTTTTATCCCCTCATTAGAAATAATCATACCAAAAATAAAAAGCGAATCGAGAATTATTTTTCTCGACTCGCTTTTTTACTAAATTGATTTGAATTTTTAAGGAGTAAAGAGTTTGCCCAGGTCTTCTTTGGGGATACCTTTGAAGTAGTCATCCAAATTGAATTGGTCCAATACTTTCAAGATATCATCCCGGTCAAATTTAACATGCAAGAGTTTTTGCTTAATATCTTGAACATCTTTCATTCCGAAGAAGTCACCGTAGATCTCGACATTGTCAACTTTACCGTTCTCAATATTGTAACGAACGTCGACGGTTCCCATGTCAAAGTGCTTTCTTTGTTTGGCAGTAAAAGCAGGGGACTTACCGTAGACCCAATCCCAGTTGTAATAGTATTGTTCTTTGATCTTGTCGATCTCTTTTTGATCAGCGTCTGTGATCACATATTCGTGGTCCTTGATCTCATCGAGTGTTTCGGCGTGGAATAATTCTAAGAGCAATTTGTCACGGAATTGTTCAGTATCAAGATTTTGATATTCAGGAGCTAAATAAGGACGCAAGTTAGTAACGCGGCTTCTGATCGATTTGATACCTTTAGATGCAATTTTATCTTTTTGAACGTGCAAAGCTTTAGTCAAGACATCCAAATCGACGTCCAGTGATAAAGTTCCGTGGGAGAATGTTTTGCCGTTTCGTGAATACATAGCATTACCGGAGAACTTCTTACCATCAACTAACAAGTCATTTCTTCCGGAAACTTCGGCTGTGGTAGCACCCATTTTGTGCAAAGCATCAATGATAGGTTGAGTAAATGACTTGAAATCACCAAAGTTCTTGTCGTCTGAGTCGACCATGAAACTGAAACAAAGGTTTCCAAGGTCTTGATAGACGGCACCACCACCAGAGATCCGGCGAGTCACAGTAATGTTGTGGTCCTTGATATAGTCACTGTTGATCTCTTCGATCGTATTTTGATTACGACCAACGATGATACATGGTTTTTCAATGTAAAAAAGGACTAATGGTGCGTCAAATTCAACATTATTCATTAAATATTGTTCAGTAGCAAGATTGTCACGAATATCGCGATCTTTCATTACAACGTAGTACATAAGAAAACCTCCTCAAGTGAATTGAAAACGTTTTTATCGTACCACAATTGAATAAATACAGAAACTATTTGTCGCCATGTGTGCGAATATTTAACATCTTCTGATGAACTAAGGCGTGAGCAGCACCATTGTCCTTGTCAGCAACGTGTTTAGCAAAGTATCCAGGGAACTTTTGCAGCTCCAAAAGGATTTCATCTAATATCGGTTGGTAATGCTTAGAATAATTCTTGTCCAAACTATCAATGACAATTTGGCTATCGGAATGGATCAAAATCAGGTCATCATTCCACTGATGATCTATAATCACTTGTAGAGCTAGTTTTAATGCTAAAAACTCCAAGTAGTGATTATCTTGGCTGTCGTGGTGAAGTGCCTTTTTATAAATATCGTTATTATGCTTTATTACGTAGGCCACCACCCCCAGATTTAAATTAGTATTTAATCCAGCATCGGTGTACAATTTAATCATATTATTTAGAACCTTTCAGGAGATATTATGTCAAAGAAACATTTTGTTCAACCAACTGGCGCATGGGGAGTCATCATGTGGTCGATTGCATTGAGTCTAGCTTGTCTAGGAATCATTTTGCAATTGGAGATCATGTCGTTTAGTTTCATTCCTTTTTTAATTTGGATCATTGATGCGATCTACGTCTTCTATATTATATCTAACTCTTGGGTTAAGATAACCAAAGACCAAGTGATCATCAAGGAACCATATTATAAGACCAGAGTTTTTGCAAACCACGAGGTCGATATTAAGATGGGTAATAAATGGACGATGGAATTTGATTTCAGCAATCGTGATTTCTTCCCATTTAAGATTACTTCTACAAAGGGAATTTTAAATATAATTAAAAAAGAAGCAGGTGAAAGCAATGTCATTTCCAAGTGATATCGAAATTGCTCAAATAAATGAGCACGATAATATGAAAAATATTAACGAAATTGCTAACAAAATTGGTTTAACGCCAGATGATATTGAACCATACGGTCACTATAAAGCTAAGTTTTCTAATCGTAGTATCAAAAAGACGATGGAAGAAAACGACGACGGTAAATTGATTCTGGTTACTTCAATCAATCCAACTCCAGCGGGTGAGGGGAAATCTACTGTTGCGATTGGTTTAGCAGATTCTTTACAATCTCTCGGTAAAAAGACTGTTCTAGCTTTACGTGAACCTTCATTGGGCCCTGTCATGGGAATGAAAGGTGGAGCTACTGGTGGTGGATTCGCCCAAGTAGTACCAATGGAAGACATCAATCTTCACTTTACTGGCGACATGCACGCTTTGACAAGTGCTGTCAATACTTTGGCTGCTTTGATCGATAACCATGTCCACCAAGGCAACCAACTAAACATCGACCCACGTCGCATTGTTTGGAAACGTGCTTTGGATATCAACGATCGAGCTTTGAGAAATATTGTCATCGGTCTCGGTGGTCCTTTCAATTCAGTTCCGCGTGAAGATCACTTTGAAATCACTGTTGCTAGTGAATTGATGGCCGTATTGTGTTTGGCTCAAGACATCGACGATCTAAAGGAACGTATCTCAAGTATTTTGATTGCCTACACATATGATAAGAAGCCTATCTTCGTTCGCGACTTGCACGTTGAAGGTGCTATCACTGTATTGCTCAAGGATGCTTTGAAGCCTAACTTGGTTCAAACGCTTGAAAACACACCAGCTATTATTCACGGTGGTCCATTTGCTAACATCGCTCACGGATGCAACAGTATCTTAGCTACTAAACTTGCTATGAAACTCGGTGATTATGCAGTTACTGAAGCCGGTTTCGGTGCTGATCTAGGTGGTGAAAAGTTCTTGGATATTGTTACTCCAAGACTCAACCATGCACCTAATGCCATTGTGATCGTAGCAACTGTTCGTGCTTTGAAGTACAACGGTGGTCAAAAATTGGATGACATTCAAAACGAAGATCTAAACGCTTTGAACCTTGGCTTCAAGAACTTGAAACGTCACATTCACAACATGCGTTACTATCACATCCCAGTAGTCGTTGCCATCAACAAATTTGCCACGGATACTGACAACGAGATCAAGCTTTTGACAAGTCTCTGTGACGAAGTTGGCGTTGACGTACAATTAGCCGAAATTCACCACAATGGTAGTAAAGGTGGTCAAGCCCTTGCTAAAGCTGTTATCAGAGCAACTGAACAAGAAGCTAACTACACACGTCTTTACGAAGATGGTGAAACTACTGAAGCCAAAATCGCTACGATTGCTTCGGAAATTTATGGTGCTAACAACGTCGAATACAGTAAAAAGGCTCGTAACCAATTGAAGATCCTCAAGGAAAATGCTTGGGACGATCTACCTGTATGTATCGCTAAGACTCAATATTCATTGAGTGATGATCCTAAGAAGCTTGGTTCGCCACGTGACTTTACGCTTCACGTCACTGATATCGTACCTAAGCTCGGGGCCGGATTTGTCGTCGTCTTGACTGGTAATGTGATGACAATGCCTGGTTTGCCAAAGAAACCAGCTGCCTTAGGAATGGACGTCGATAATGAAGGAACTATCGGAGGATTATTCTAGTGCAGTTGATTTATTGGTTGCTGTTTGCTGTTTTAGTCATTGGTGATCAAAGTCTCAAATATTATGTTATGAACAATATCGCCACAATGAGCGTCCACGATTTCATCCCCGGAGTTTTATCACTGACTCACATCACTAACACTGGGGCTGCCTGGAGCATGTTGGAAGGAAAAATGCTTTTCTTCTACTTAGTTACAATCATTGCGGTGATCGTTTTAGGATATTTATTTGTTAAAGCTGATAAAAAAGATTATCTTTATCGATTTTCTTTGATATTCTTATTAGCGGGAACAGTTGGTAATGCCATCGACCGTTTTACAAGACATTTTGTGGTCGACATGTTCAATTTAGATTTTATCAACTTTCCAATCTTTAATCTGGCCGATACTTACATCACTATTGGAGTGATTTTGATTATCGGTTCACTGATTATCCAAGTAGCAGGTGAGAAAAATAATAAGTAAGTCTTTTAATTTAGAGTACAACGAACCAAAGAAGGGACGGTTGGACGCTTTCATAAGTGATCAAGCGGAAGATTTAACTCGTTCACAGATCCAAAAATTTATCAAAGATGGTAACATTTTAGTCAATGACCAAGCTGTCAGTAAAGCTGGCTTCAAAGTCAAGACTGGTGACAAAATCGTAGTGAATGTTCCCGAAGAAGAACCGATCAAGGCTATTCCTGAAAATATTCCTCTTGATGTCGTCTACGAAGATCAAGATGTGATCGTCGTCAACAAGCCTCAAGGGATGGTAGTTCATCCAGCAGCTGGTCATCCGGATAAAACGTTGGTCAATGCGATCCTTTATCATTGTCAGATCAATGATGACGACGTGATCCGTCCGGGAATCGTTCATCGGATCGACAAAGATACTTCAGGGTTATTGATGATTGCCAAGAATAATTTGGCCAAACAATCATTGATGAAACAACTAAAGGATAAGAGCAATCTCCGTGAATACTTAGCTATCGTTCACGGTAACTTTGAAGAAAAAACTGGTAAGATCACTGCACCTTTAGGCCGTTCTAAAGTCGATCGTAAAAAACAAGCGGTCGTTGAAGATGGCCGTCATGCAGTGACTCACTTCACCGTTTTGGAACAATTCGACGGTTATTCACTTTTGAAATTAAAACTTGAAACTGGTCGAACACATCAAATTAGAGTCCACATGCAATATATCGGTCATCCCGTTGCCGGAGACCCCTTGTATGGACCTAAACACACATTACCTGGTAAGGGACAATTCTTGCACGCTGAAACTTTGGGATTTGAACATCCACGAACTCATGAATGGATGGAGTTCTCGATCGAACCACCAAAGATTTTTCAAGAAACCTTGGCGCAATTACGTCATTGACACTTCTAGAGTCGTGCTATAATCTAAAAATAGAATTGTGTGCGATTATAAAAAAAGTTAAGCACTCACTTTGTGAGTGCTTTTTTGAAAGTAGGGAAAATTATGGCTAAAGAAATTATTGATGGTCAAACAATGACTCGAGCTTTGACTCGTATCACTTATGAAATTATTGAACGAAACAAGGGAATCGAAGACCTTGTTTTAGTAGGAATCAAAACTCGTGGCGTTTTTGTAGCTCATCGAATCGAATCACGCTTGAAACAACTTGAAAATATCAGTATTCCCGTGGCTGAATTGGATATCACTCCATACCGTGATGACAAGACGCATGAAGAAAAAGATATTTCCGAAGTGAAAGCGCAACCACTAGATATCGATATAAATAATAAACACGTTATTTTAACTGACGATGTGCTTTACACTGGTAGAACTATTCGTGCTGCTATGGATGCTTTGATGAATGCTGGACGTCCTAAGAAGATCTCATTGGCTGTGTTGGTAGATCGTGGTCACCGTGAATTGCCAATTCGAGCTGATTTTGTCGGCAAAAATATTCCAACTTCTCAAAAAGAAAAGATCAAAGTATCAATGAAAGAAATCGATGGAGAAGACAAGATCGAAATCGAATAATCAATATTTTGAGGAGTTGCTTTAGATGAAACGTTATTTAATTTTAGAGGACGGAACTGTCTTTCCTGGTGAAGGCTTTGGGTCTTCTATCATTACCACCGGACAGCTGGTAATCTCAAATAACCGTACAGGAATCGAACAATCCGTGACTGATCCAGATACTGAAGGTCAAATACTGGCTTTTACGATTCCCTCTGTTGGTAACTCAGGTATCAATCGTGATTTTTATGAATCAATCAATTCACAGTGTAAAGGGGTCGTCATTGGCTCCTCTAGTTTGTCGACGGTTGATGATTCGGTTTCGTTTGAAAATTGGATCAGCAGTTTAAAAATACCCGGAATCAAGAATGTCGACGTCAGAGCTTTAGCTAAACACATTGACGAACACGGCGAAATGAAAGCCAGTATCATGGATACTCACGACGAACATGCGATTGATCAGATCAAGGCCTTAGTTTTGCCACCAGATCTAGTCAAACGAGTTTCAACTAGACAATCGTATCCAAATCCTAATATGGGCTTGAAGATCGTTATTGTGGATTTAGGACTCAAGTATTCTATTCTCAGACAGTTGTCGTATCGCGACTGCAACTCGATCATCGTCAATTACAATTCCACAGCTGATGAAATCATCAACTTACACCCAGATGGAATTATCTTTTCCAATGGACCTGGCGATCCTAAAGATCTGCCTAATGTCATCAAAACTATCCAAACGCTTCAAAAGAATTATCCACTCCTAGGTATTGGATTGGGTAACCTTTTGATTGCCTTAGCTAATGACTGTCAGATCGAAAAGCTTGCTCATCCGCACCACGAATCATCCTTGGCAGTCAAAGAAGTAGCCAGTGGCAAGATCGACTTCGTCAACCACAACCACTCTTATACTTTGGACCAAAAGTACATTGGCTCTTCAGATTTCATCGTCACTAATGTCTGTGTCGCTGACGGTACGATCGAAGGCATTCGTCATGAATTTTTACCGATCATGTGTGTACTCTTTGAACCAGAAGCCGCTCCAGGACCAGCAGATGGCTACTACGTCTTTGATGAATTCATTGATCTAGTCGAATCAGCTAAGAAACAAGAGGGGGTTAGAAGACAATGGAATTAGATGATATCCATACGATTTTAATTATTGGCCCCACTAGCAGCGATAAAAATGTTGATCTCTCTACAGCTCTATACGATACTGTCGATATTTTGCATCAATTAGGCTATAAAATGTCCATTATTGTTGAAGATCCAACTTCACTTTTGTCATCAGGCGTCTTTTACGACAAATCCGTCGTTGAAAAAGTTACCGGCGACAATGTTTTGAAGTATGTCCAACAATTCCATCCCGATGCTATTTTGCCAACTGTGGGGGATAGGAATGCTTTAGGTATCGTTTCGAGTCTGAATGGTAAGATTGGCGGAACAAAGGTCTTAGGAGCTAATTTTGCGGCTTATTTGGCTACATTCAAGCGGGAGCTCTTTATCAAACGACTGACTAAGGCCAATTTGCCAGTGATCAAGTTTATTTCTTCCAATGATGAAAAAGAAATCTACAGTTTTATCCGATCCATCGGATTTCCAATCATTGCTAGACGTCGTTATTCTAATCGACACTCTAGTGGTTGGACGAACATCAATAATTTGTTTGAACTCGATAATTTCATGGCTTTGGAAGATATCGAAGATACTAAGATCGAAATTGAACGTAGTATCCGTGGCTTCAGCGAATATTCCTTTACGATCGTGCGCGACCAGTATGACAATTCATCCCTGATCGGTACGATTGAAGACGTGGAACCAATTGGTGTGCACCACTTGGATTCCAATTTGGTCTCACCGGCTTTGTCATTGAATGATTCTAAATTACAACGATTACGCAATTATTCGATCAAACTGGCTCGAGTCTTTAACGTCGTCGGTGTCTGTACTGTCCACTTTGCCTATAACCATGTAACTAAAGAATCCTACATCACTGAGTTCATCCCACGTCTGAGCGAAGAGACTAAGTTTTTGGAGTACGCTACTAGCTATCCAATCGCTACGGTCGTGGCTGAACTTTGTCTAGGATATCACTTGGACAAATTGCAATTAGATGCCGGCAGTCCTTTCAATGGGGCAACTGAACCATTTGTCGACCACATCACTTCACGTTTCCCACAATGGAAAACACCTGAACAAAGATACTTGGGGCCTAGTAAAACATCGGATTCAAGTATTATCGTCAATGGTTTTAGCTTGGAAGAAGTTCTCAACAAAGGTGCCTTGAATGACAAATTCAATGGAAATTTTGAACGCTACAATGAATTACGCAAATTAGACGATGATGAGTTATTTGAAAAAATCATTCACCCAACTAATTGGATCTTAGATGTTTTGTCAGAAGCTATGCGCAGAAACTTTGAAAAACCTGTTTTGTCAGAGATCACTGGCATCAAGTTGCCATATCTTTCCGCTTTGCAAAATATCATCGACAACAGTCTGATCATCCGTGAAGGTGAGATCGATGGTAAAAATGTTGAACGCATGGTTGAAATGGGTGTCAAAGGCGTTGGTCACAGCAAATTGTTGCTAGATAGTAAAGATATCGTTACTAAAACAGTTGTTAAAAATAAACGGGCCATTTCTGTAGGAAACAACAAATACATCAATCACAACTACTTTGTCACTAGCGGTATCAGCAACGAATTAGAGCTCAGTGACCGTAAGAAGATCATCGTCAGAACGCCGATCATTACTTCGAAGACTGACATTATGATCAGACAGTTCGTTTTGTTCCAATTAGCTAAATCAATCGACCAAAATGGTTTGGAACCAATTATCATTGGCCGCGAACCATGGAATGCTCCTTTAGTCATGCGCCGCAAAGTCGTTGAGATCGATGATCCGCACATGGAGATCAAAAGTCTTGGTCTGATCGACAAGGACAGCGTCTTACGAACTATCGACTTGTCCAAAAATATCGTTGATGATGAGAATGAACAAGTCTTTCAATTCAGTGCTCAAGAACTCAAGAACATTGACCTTGAAGGCAATACTAGTGTGAGAGTGATGGTCGTCAGCGATGGTAAGAATTACTTAGCACCATCAGTAATTTATCAAGCCAAACGTGATAATCACTTGTATGAAGTCAGTTCCGTCAATAATTTTATGACTGTTGAAGATCGAGCTGATATTGCTCATTTGATCAGTCAAGAATTAGAAAACTACGACCATGTCGATATTTATAACTTTGAAATGGTCAAAAGTCACGATCACTGGCTCGTCACTAAAATGTATCGGGGTATGACTTCCGATATTATTCGACACGAACTTGCCAGTTCCGTACATGTGATCGACACCTTAGTTAAATTGTTACTAGGTAATAAGATCGATGATGATTTATCGTTGGAAAAAATCTTTGCTAACTTCGATGAACAATATCTCTTAGCAATCGACTGCAAACGTTATAAATTATTAGATAAAGATGAGATGCAAGAAAAACTCACCGAATATCGTAAAAAAGAAGACTAAAAAAGCATCCCTGAATTTTTGAATTCAGGGATGCTTTTTTGCTTATAAAAACCGGTTTGTTTCGCCTTCTACCTCAAACGAGCTATTCAAACCAACTTTCTACGTTTTGCTCTCTTATTCTTTTAAATCACTAACAAGCTTTCTATCGGGGTCAACCAAAATAGTCTTTTGACCTTCAAAGATCACAAAACCTGGTTTAGCACCATTAGGTTTTCGGATATTTTTGATTTGAACATAATCGACGGGGACTTTGCTAGAATCACGAGCTTTGGAATAATAAGCGGCAATTGTAGCAGCTTCAGTGATCGATTGTTCATCAGGATCACTTGTTTTTAAGATAACGTGGGAACCAGGGATATCTTTGACGTGGAACCAATAGTGATTCTTTTGTGACAATTTCATCGTCAACTGATCGTTTTCCAAGTTATTCTTACCAACGGTGATCTCAACGCCAGTTGTCGTCTTGAAGTTTTCACCAATCTTCTTCTTACGTTTCTTAGGAGCATTGCGACGCTTCTTCTTGATATAACCAGATTCGATCAATTCATAAACAATACCGTCAACGTCTTCGATATCAACGTATTCAAGCGATGCCAAAACGGACTCAAGATAATTGACTTCGTTAGTAGTTATCGCTAATTGTTCGTTGATATGAGGGATGGAATTTTGTAGCTTACGATATTTCTTGTAGTAACTCTGAGCATTTAAAGAAGGCGAGTATTCAGGATTCAACTTGATCGTCACTTCTTCATTGTTGTAATAGTTAGTCAAAGTGATCGAACTGGAGCCATGTTGAATCTTTGACATATATGTCGTCAATAATTCGCCATAAAGATTGTATTTGTTCATAATATCTGTATGTTGAAGCTGTTTGTTCAACTTCTTGATCTTAGACTTATCTTTCTTCAAGATAATATCCAAACGGTGCGTGATACTCTTAGTCTGTTGTTCAATTCGATCCAAACGAGCTTTGTCGACATAATAGTTGTCTAATAGTTCACTCAAACTGCCATAACTATTGACTTCAGTCGTGGTATTTTTGAATGCGATCGGGAAGAAGCCCAATTTATGTTTGTCGTTTGATTTAGCCGTATTAGGATGTAGGTCATTATTGTATCGAGCCATGAAATCATCCAAAGAATTGCCTTGTTTGACAAATTCAACTAATTCAGCCGACGTATCTAAGCCAATTCCTTCATATTTATCACGGATCTCACTAGCGGATAAATTATTAAGATTTTCGTCTTTCGTTGAAAATGGATTGATTTTATTTTGTGCAGGCGGTAATTTATAATCATCCCCCGGTAGTAAACCACGGAAACTATTGTTCTCTGTTGATACACGTTTGATTAGATCGACGATCTTGCCAGTTTCTTTATTGATCAAGAAAATATTGCTGTGGCGAGCCATGATCTCTGTAACTAACGTATATTCGTGAATATCGCCCAGTTCATTTTTAGCTGACAAATCGATTGAAACGACTCGGTCATTGTTTAACTGATGAAAGTCCTGAACGATCGCACTGGTGATATATTTACGCAACGACATAACAAAAGTCGATGGTTTAGCAGGGTTAGCAAATGGCTGATCTGTTATTTGCACCCGCGCATATGAGGGATGAGCTGATAATAATAGTTGACGATTCTTGCGATTGCTTCTAACCGTAAGAATCAATTCGTTGGCGAATGGCTGTTGAATTTTACTGATTCGGCCACCGCTGAGGTTCTGATTTAATTCGTTTACCATCGCATGGGTAAACATTCCGTCAAAAGACATAGATAATTTCCTTTCTGAAACTGCTGTAAATTTCTGAAACTTTTATTCTGTAATAATTATAAAATTGGTTGAATATGATATAATCAAAAGGTTATACAATCATTATACGTAACCAAGCAAGGAATTGATAAATTTATGAAAATAGCCATTGTAACAGATAGTACATCTTATTTGCCACAAGAAATAGTTGATAAATATAATATAACCGTTGTTCCCATCGAGGTAGTTTTCGATAACAAAACTTATCGTGAAGACATCGATATTACTACTTCTGAATTTTATGACCGACTACAAAAGTCACCAGAGTTACCATCAACGGCTCAACCTTCAATTGGTGAAATGATGAACGTATACGATAAATTGGCTAAAGAAGGCTATGATACCGTAATATCGATTCATTTGGCAAGTACCATCTCAGGATTTGTTAATAATCTAAAGAGTGCTGCTGCAACCATTGATAATATCAACGTCGTTGTTTATGATTCTCAAATCACTGTTCGCTTGATGGGCTATTTAGCTCAAGAAGCAGCCAAGATGGCACAAGAGGACAAACCATTAGATGAGATCATCGACCGACTAGATACCTTGAGAAGTTCGATCGGCGAATCATTCGTTGTGGATGATTTAAAGAACTTAGTTAAAGGTGGCAGACTTTCCAATACTTCAGCGGTTATTGGTACCGTCTTAAATATTAAACCTTTACTAGAATTTGACAATGATAGTCATAAAACCGTTGCCTATGACAAAGTTAGACTCATGAAAAAGGCCAAGCTCAAAGCAGAAGAAAAGCTTTCCATCGCTATGGAAAATGCTACATATCCGTTGAGATTATTAGTTTTAGACGCTGACGATCCAGAAGCTGGCGACAAATGGGCTAGTGAATTACGTGAGAAGTATCCTAATTCTACATTAGACCGTTCTTACTTTGGACCAGTAATTGGCGTGCACTTGGGTAAAGGTGCTTTAGCAATTGCCTGGATCAGAGATTTCGATAAATCATAAAAAGCCGTTAGGCTTTTTTTTCTTAAAATAATATAAAACTTTTATTTAAAATAATGCGCTATTAATGATACTAATGAGTTAAAATGAATATAACCATTATTTCCACAACGAAAAGGGGAGTATCATGTTTTCAAAAACTAAGAGAGCAGCTATTTTAGTGGCTGCAAGTGCACTTTTGGCAACAAGTTTAGGAGGGAACATTGCTTATGCTGATGTAACCGCAAATAACAATGTCTCTACGGCTACAACAACTGATACAAACACTAACAATTCAGCTGACACTAGTGTGGCAACTGCTACTAACAACAACAGTGATACTAACAATCAAGTTGTTAATAATACAACTACAAAGACAACTAATAATAGTACCACTACAACGTCTGATAATACCAGCAATACGGCTACTACACAGGCAGCCTATGATGGTATCAACATCGCTGCTGTTAGAAACGCTATGTTAAATGAATTGAACCGCTTACGTGCTCAAAATGGTTTGACAGCGCTTGTTTCAGTTGGAACACTCAATTCTTATGCTCAATCAAGAACTGATGGTTTCACTAATACCGGGGTAGATAATCACGCCGGTTGGAATTCAAATAATATGTATCCATATTATTTGGACGCCGAAGAAAATATTGCTCAAATGCCATTTTCAATGTTAGGTACAACTGATCCAACTATTATTGCTGAAAAGATCACCCACGAATTTTACAGTGAAACATATGATTCTGAACCAAACTATGGTCACAGAAAGAATATGCTCAATCCATACATCAACTATGTCGGTATCGGTGTAAGTATATCCGCCAACGGAATGGTTTATTTCTCACAAGAAATGGGAAATGATCAAGCTTCACACAGTAAATACAGTGCCAGTGATATTTACGCTTATTACTTAACTAACGAAAATGACTATGCCAACGTTTCTAAATATGACTTGGCCGATTCTAAGAAAAAGAGTGCTGATTATGTAACTCGTGACAATTACAATACTGCTGATGTTCGTGGTGGCGTAACTACTAAGAATCACCAAACGGTAGTCTACGATCGTTACGGCAAGCAACGTACTGATTTCTCACTAGCACCAAATTCTTCATGGATCTCTGATATGATTGCTATTATTGATGGCAATTTCTTCTATCATGTAAGTACTAACGGTTTCGTTTCTGCTAACGACGCTTTGCCATGGGCAAGTTTCTTAGCCGGTTCAACTGTTACAGCTACAACTAATGCTAAAATTTACAACAATGATGGTTTCTATACTGGTCACACCGTAGCTACTGGTTCAAAGTGGATTGTTGACAGACGTGCCAATAATCCTTTAACTGGCGTTAAGATGTATCGTATTGGAACTAATGCTTGGATCCAACAAAATCAATTATCACGAAATTAATAAGTAAAAAGCGTTCAGGAAAATTCCTGAACGCTTTTTTTTGTCCGAAATAAAATAGAGTATTCTAATTCTTAATGGTGATGGCGATATTATGGTTCCAACTGAGCCCAACACATATGATTTACAGCGAATAGTAAGTTAATTATTTATCCCGATGCAGGACATGGCAGCATAGCTCAGTTCAATAAAGACTTTGTTAGACAGGTTAACGAATTTTTGATTCATTTAAATTTTCAAATTGTTATTTTTATTTATCTGGTTAAATGGCATTACGATCCAATCAGTCTTGGGAACAGTAACAATTGCTTTTTGTTTAATCAATTCTGTTTCATCATTTACTTTAAAGAGCGTTTTCATCAATTGATTCTGATAAACCCACTTGATCTGTTCCGTCTGGATTGTTGCCTGTTGGACATCCGCTAATCTATAGGTGGCTCGACTTCTAATTAATTGAGCAGTCTGCTTTCGATTAGGTACGAAATGGGCGGAAGGTTTTATGGACTTCTGACTGTTTCGATAGATTAATATATAATTATTTGAATTACTGCCAATTTCTTTTGTAATAAGTAAATTCTGCGGTGAATTCAATGGACCAGCTGTATAAATAATTTTTTTACTAGAATAAGTAATTTCTTTCTGCATACCAAAATGATAGTTCATATTGGCAGATAGACTAACAGTCGAAATTAACAGAAGCAGAATTGAAATCCATCCCGTGACAAGACGTACTTTTATATTATCAATTAGTAACCAACTTCCTAATGTCATAATAGTGAAAATTATTAATAGATACAATATCATTTATCAGACACCTCTTTTTTTTCATCTTTGAGAAATACGACAAAAAGTAAACCTATAAATGCAAAAATAAAACCGAGGGTGAAAGAGGACTTAAATCCGTTCATTGTAGCATCGATTAATTTATGTGCATAAAGGATTGGATCAGTGGTCTTTAATTGAGTACTAGGAGTTTGGTTATTTATGATACTTTGAGTAGTTGATGTTAATACAGCAACTACTATCGAAGACGAAATTTGTCTCAAAGTATTATTTGCGGCTGTTCCATCACTAGATTTTTCGGTTGGCAGAGCATTCATTGCGCTTGTTGTTAGAGGCATCATTGCTAAGGCTACGCCAGTCATTCGAATTGCATAGAGGATAGTGATGATAATCGTCGGAGTAGTATCAGTCAAAAACATGAAGGGAAGAGTCCCCAGCATTAAAATTATAAAGCCAACGAAGGTCAGTCTTCTTATTCCCGCTCTATTGTAAAGTAACCCTGCAACAGGAGCCATTAATCCAATCATTAAGGCTCCGGCCAATAATGTTAATCCGGAATTCAAAGGACTTAGATGATGGATATTTTGTAAATAGGTTGGTAGCATCATTTCAACTCCATACATGGCCATTGTTACCAAAATGATAGCGATTGTCGCTACAGTGAAATCTCTTGACTTGAATACTTTCAAATCAAGAAAGGGTTCCTTTAGATGTAATTGTCTAAGAATAAACCAAATTAACATAATAGTTCCAACAAAGATGAATAAAAGCACGTTCTTAAAGTTTGTCCAACCATAGGTCGCAACATTTGTGAAACCCAAAAGAAATACTCCAAACCCTAATGTTGAAAGTAAAAGAGAAACAAGATCCAGCTTTTGTTTTTTATTGGGAATAATATCTTTCATTAAAACTATTGCTAAAAGAAAAGCAATAACAACAATGATCAGTGGCAAAATAAATATAGTACGCCAAGAATTAGTAATTGTTAGGCCAAAAATGTAGTGATTTTTATTTAGAATCCATCCACTTAGTGTTGGTCCAATCGCTGGGCCCATTCCAATTACCAATCCACTCAGTCCTAAAGCAAAACCTAGCTTATCGTGAGGAAACATGTTCACAATTACCATTTGCATCAATGGCATCATAATTCCTGTGGCTGAAGCAGCTATGATGCGTCCAAGAATGAAAAGGTGCCAATATGAACTTTTTTCAGGAGTAGAAAGAGTGACTAGAATTCCGACTATGAATAAGCCATAGGCAAAAACATGTAACCAGTTAGTAGAGAAACGATTAGCCAAAAAGGCCGAAAGTGGGATCATGATGCCGTTAGCTAATAAAAACCAAGTCGTGGATTGCTGAGCAGTATTCAAGTTAATATTGAATTTTGACATTAACGTCGGCAAAGCAGTACCCATAGATGTCTGCATAATGGTGCCAGCAAATGTGGCCATCAATATTAGTATCATTATTAATGTACGTCTATATGTTTTTCCATGAATATCATGCGATTTCATTTGTATTTCTTTATTCATGTTTAGATCTCCTCGTATTAAAATAGTACATTGATAAAGATAAAACCTTTAGAGTAGAAGTACTATAACAAAATAAGCTGTTTTGTACTAAATCAAACAATGTGTTATATTTTGTCTTATATTGACGAGGTGATTACACATGAGTTATACGAGAAAAACTAATCAAACCAAAAATTTAATACGTCAGGCTATGATTGATCTCATGGAAACTAATTCTTTTGAATCCATGACAGTTGATCAAATAGCTGAAAAATCGATGATTACCCGAAGCACATTTTATAGATATTACGATGATAAATATGAATTGGTTTCAGAAATTGAAGATGAAACACTTAAATATATTGAATCAATCCGTGATTCTAAGCAGATAAGTGGTGATTTATTTAGCTTCGATCAGATTAAATATTCTATGGATTCGGTTAAAAAATATGCGCCAACAATCCGAATTCTCCTAAGTGAGAATGGGGACATTGGATTTGTGGCAAAGATACAACGGTCAGTATCATATATCTTTTTTGGACATGAAAAGATTAATCGAACTCCTAAAAATAAGGTCATTGAAGAATTAATGGTTGCAATCGTCGTAAAAAGTTTCCAAACACTACCTTCATCAGACGTTTCTATTGATGAGAAAGCTCAAATTCTTAGTGATATTCTCAACAAGGGAATTATAAATACATTAACTAATTGATAGGAATAAAAAATACATCTAACCATTTAAAGTCAGATGTATTTTTTATTCCTACCCAAAGTCTATCTGATCCAACATAGCTTCACGAGATTCCTGATCCAGTCCCAAGTAAGCTAAGGTCATTTGTTGACTACTGTGGTTCAACAAACGCATTACCAAACCAATATTGTAATTTGACTGAACATAAACACGATAGGCTCCAGTTTTTCTCATCGTATGGGTACCCAAATAATTGATATTGAGTAAGTCGCCGGTCTTGGCCATTACTTTATAAAATTGTTTCTCAGTTATATGACGGTCAGGTCTCTGCATGGATGGAAAGAGCCATTCGGAATTCACCTTATTTTCTAAAAGCCATTTTTGGTAGATCAACAAATCTCGGGTGATCGGTTTCAAATACAAAGTATTTGGTTTGCCAGTTTTTTTGTCGTGAATAAAAGCCGTTTTTCTTAACTCATCATAATCATCAAAAACGTCACTGTATTTTAGAGCAAGAACATCCGACACACGGAGTAGGGTAGCCTTACCAGTTTGAAAAATCGTATAATTTCTGCGACCGTATTTAAAATTGCGTAAAAGTGTATCTTGAACTTCACTCAAAATATTACTGTCTTTAATTGGTAAAACTAATTGTTTCATAATGTCTCCATTCCAAATCTGTCTCTTTTAAAAATTTAAGTCTATTTTGATATTTTTTCACTTTAAAGGGTAAAATAGACGGTTTTATAGGTCATTTATACTAGGGTCTATTATTAAGTATTATTGATAAATAACCCCTAGGTATATATTGTAATTTTTCGAAGTTGATACGTCAACATTCTTTAGGGGCTATTTATTACAAATAGCCCCTGTTTATCCAAGATAACGGCTATTTAATGTTTATTATTTCCTTACTTCCTGAATCTTCATTCTACGGTCACTTTCACTTTTTAGACTACCAACTATATATCTAGAAAGCATAGAACACGCCTCTCAGCATTTGGACTTTTTCCGATTTAAAACTCTCAAAATTGCATATAAGTACAAAATCAAGTACAATACTATGTGATGAAAGAATTGAGGTGGCTAAAATGGAAGCAACTACTTATTCAGATTTTCGTAAAGAATTAAAAAAGTATTTGGATAAGGCAACTGATGATTTCGAGCCAATAACTATCACACGTAAAGGAAATCACAATGCAGTTTTAATTTCAGCAGATACTTATAACAATATGATTGAGAACCAATTCGTGTTGGGTAATCCGACTAATTTAAAATGGTTGGAAGAATCGAAAGATCAAGCTCAAAAAGGGTTATTAACCAGTCACGATTTAATTGACCCAGAAAATAGTGATTTCGATCATGAATAGAAGTTTTACCGATAATGCGTGGTCCGACTATTTATGGCTTCAAAAAAATGACAAAAAATCATTAAAAAGAGTCAATAGCCTTATTAAAGAAACTACAAGGACTCCATTCAAAGGTATTGGTAAGCCAGAACCATTACATGGTGAATTTTCCGGTTACTGGTCTCGAAGAATCAATCAAAAGGATCGATTGATCTATGGTGTCACGAAAGAAAGCCTAATTATCTTAGCCTGCAGATCGCATTATTCTGACAAATAAACCATCGAAAACGGTTGCTTTAAGTAGTCGTATCCTTTATACTAAGCTCAAACAAGGGAGTAACTAGCAGAAGTTACCTGTGACAAAATCGTCAGCAAGACTTAAAGTCTGGTTTTGTCTTAAAAAGTGAGACTTGTACGCATATTTGGCGTGCAAGTCTTTTTTTATCCCTTAAAATTTGAAGAGAGGCAAATTTATTTATGAAAGATCAACATGATACCACTAGGTATTACGCTTTGACCGAGAAACAATTATTGAAAGATTTACAGACTAACAGTGAGGGGTTAGTTGATTCTGAAGCTTCCAAACGACTGGCTACAAATGGGCCAAATGCATTGGCTCAAGGTAAGAAGCAAACTATTGTTCAAAAGTTCTTCAATCAATTCAAGGACTTTATGATCATCGTTTTATTAGTAGCCGCTTTTGTTTCCGGAGTAATTGCTAAAGAATGGGGCTAAGTTAACCATTGCTGCCCGGAGAATGAATCGATTGGAAAAAGTCGTTCAAAATAATGTCGGAGCAGAAATTTTACCTGTTGCAGCTGATGTTTCAAAGGATGATGAAGTGCAAAATGTGATTGATGAGACTGTTGAAAAGTATGGTCGAGTTGACGTGATATTTAACAATGCAGGTATTATGCCAGTCAATAATTTGGATGCGATTGCTCGTGATGAATGGCAGAATATTATGGATGTTAATGTTAAGGGCGTTTTGAACGGAATTGCCGCCGTTTTACCTGTAATGAAAAAGCAGCAAAGTGGTCACATCATTACTACTTCATCCGTTTTAGGATATGAAGTGTTGCCAGGTTATGCAGCATATTCGGGTAGTAAATACGCTGTCCGTGCAATTATGGAAGGCCTTCGCCAAGAAGAACGGACTAATAATATCAAGACGACCGTTATTGCTCCGGGTACCGTTCAGACTGAATTATTCAATTCAATCAACAATCAAGAGATAAAAGAACAGCTTGAGAGTTTAAAAGATCTTCCTGGAGCTGATATGCAAGCTCTACAGCCGGAAGAAATTGCGGAAGCAGTAGCTTTTGTAATCAACACACCTAAGAATATGGCTGTCAATGAAATGGTTATTCGACCAACTGGTCAGGAAGTTTAATTAAACTGATTTTTTGAATAAATTACATTTTTCTAAATTCTATGTTTCAATTACGTGAATGTGAACATATTATTTTGCTAATCTGGGTAAGTAGTTCTAATTGAATTTAGCCAATTAGTTCTGTAAATAATTCAAATTTCATTTATTACCAATATTATTAATTGCTGAAATCAGGAATTAAAATATATTGATAGGGCTAGTATTTATACAAAATAAATACTTAAAATTTCTAGTCTTATCCAATTCTTCTAACAATCACTATTTAAGGCTGAGACGTTGATTCTACGGTCACTTCAGCAAAATAACTATTTAGGAATCAAATTCAGCAAACAGAAAAGCAATTCACCAATGAATCTCAGATAATAAAGGGATTTAAGGGGAATTGATTTTTATTTAAAATTAAGATCTCCGAAAGAACAGAGAAACATAAAGAGAAGTAAATTGCTGAGAAGAAAGCAATTTACATATTTAAGGTTACATAATATGTATTATAGGAAGTTAAATATTTTCCTTAAATTTAGCTAATTGATCTAGGTATTTTAAAACATCCGCTTTGTAATTGTATTTCTTTATTTGTTCGTTCAAAGCATCATTGTCATGTGTAAAGGCTTTGCCATCATCAAAGATTTTTTTGTACAATTCAAAGAATGGCAAATTATTTTCTTTGGCGAAATTTAACTCGTCAGCGATTGGATATGAAACTTTTCTAAAGTCGATTCCACCATAACCAGTATCATCAAAAGTTATAATTGAGTACTGAGCGCGTCTGTCAGCACTCAATTTTTGCCAGGCGGTATATGGTTGACCAATCGAGCCAGGATTGATGACTAATTGATCATTGCTGCTAGTACGAAGCAATTGATGATGCGTGTGGCCATAGATAGCCAGATCATAAGGCTTTTGAAATAGCAGTTCATCGAAGTTTTGCTGTTTTTCATACGGTAAGAGCTCGTGACCAAAGTCTTTTTTGGGATAGTTATGTGCTAAGAGAATCTTCAGGCCGCTGACAGACGTTTCAGCATAGATAGGCCAATGCTGCATCTGATTGAGGTATTTGGTGCTCAGGTGATTAAAGGTATATTGCAAAAGCTCCACAATATAGGTAGTTTGGGGCTCATCGATGTACTGCTTGCTGATTGAAAGGATGTCCTCAAATAGAAAGTCGTCCCAATTGCCACGAATCATTTGGGTAGTGTTGATTGAATTCAGCAATCTCAAAATCGAGTCGGTCCCGGGTCCAGGCATTAATAGGTCGCCGAGAAACCAGTATTCATCAACATTTTGTGATTCCGCATCTTCAACGACATGCTTGAAGGCAGTGAAGTCACCGTGAATATCAGAAATTATTGCTACCTTTTTCATGTTTGTGCCCCCTTCTTTATATTTTGATTTTGGCGGTTAAGTTTAATTTAGCACTTTTTGTGGTTTGACGGTCTGTTTCTTTGGTCTTGTTTTTTGATGGCTATGTTTTCGTAAAACATATATTTTAAATATTGCTTCATCAAAAAAATCATTATTAAGAATACTGATGACGCATTTATTGATCCATTTCATCTTAAAGTCCATCAACTCATCGATGATCTTTCATAGAATTCGCCTCTCAGCACGCTTCTATCGCCTTTTTGAACTAATGTTCGACCGAATTTAAGCTTTAGCACCCGAGCTATTCATTACAAACGCTTATTTAAAGGCATTTTACTATTCAATCACCCTAATACCCTTTTGTTGATCAAATGGATAGTTGTTTTCGTAAAACATTTATTACTCTTTCCTTTTGCTTAATTTCCACAAAAAAATAGTCAATTATTCAACTAATTGACTATCTATTAATAAACATATTATTTATTTTAACACTCATACCTACTTATTAGGCCTCTTGAAAGTCTTTTATTTCACCAATAAAATCGGGTCCATATTGCTCTAATTTGACCTTTCCTACACCACTGACAGCCAAGAACTCTTGGTCATTAGTTGGCAATTTGACGCTCATGTCCTTCAAGGTTCGATCGGAAAAGATCATAAACGGTGGCAACCCCTGCTGCTTTGCGAATTTCAAGCGCAGTGCTCGCAGTTTTTCAAAGAGATCGACGTCAAAACTCCCATCAGCAACCATCGACTTAGGTTTGACTGTTTCTTGACGAAGATCTTGCTTTCTAGCCACATTCATTTTCCCTTTGAGGACCGCTAGACCCTTCTTTGACACTAATAGGGTTGGATATTCCCCACCGCTGCTTTTGAGAAAGCCATTTGCGGTCAAAAAATCTATCAAACGGCTGACATCCTTCAAGGTTCGATCCTTGAATATGCCAAAAGTCGACAATTTTTCAAAGTGACGCCAGTCGTTAGCCATGTTATCTTTACCCACTAATACTCTAGTGACGACTTTTTTCCCATAGCGCTGATTCATGCGTACCACACAGCTCAAAACTTTCTGCGTATCAGCTGTCGCATCGGTCAATTCCCGATCATCCAAACAGTTAGAGCAGCGTCCACAAGGCGTCGTATTGGTTTCACCAAAATAATCTAAGACAAACTTCATCAGACAAGCTTGTGTCTGGGCAAAACGGCTGATTTCAAACAGTTTATTACGTAAACTGAGCTTGTATTGGTCGTCCCCTTGGGATTTATCGATAAAAAACTGGTGGAGCCGCAGATCAGCTGGCGTATAGAGTAAAATTGCCTCAGCTGGCAGGCCATCACGTCCAGCACGCCCTACTTCCTGATAGTAACTCTCGATCGTCCCTGGGATCGTAAAGTGCAAAACGTACCTGACGTTAGTCTTGTTGATTCCCATACCAAAGGCGTTAGTTGCCACAATGACATTGATTCGATCGAACAAGAAGTCTTCTTGTTGCTGGTGGCGTTCTTGATCGCTCAAACCGGCATGGTAGCGTCCTACTTTGACATCGTTGTCGTTGAGAAATTTATAGATATTATCGACGTCTTCTCGACGTCCAGCATAAATGATACCTGACTCATCGATATGATTTTTGACATAATTCAAAACATACTCTGATTTATCAACGCCCCGTTCGATCTTCAAGGCTAAATTATTACGTTCAAAACCAGTCTTAATGATATTTTGGGCGGGTACTTGTAAGATACTAGCCAAGTCATCCTGAACTTGTTCAGTCGCCGTAGCCGTCAAAGCTAGCCACGCAGGTTCTCCCGGTAATTGTTGCAATGGTTCGATCATTTTCAAATAACTATTGCGAAAATCGTGTCCCCAAGAAGACAACACGTGAGCTTCATCGATAGCTATCAGTGAAATATCCAGTGCCGACAACCAACTGTAAAATTCATCATCGACAATTTTCTCCGGAGCCACGAAAAGTAATTTGACGGCACCGCTTTCGATATAGCGCATCCGTTCTTCACGGTCATGCCATTCAACGGTACTGTTCAAAAACGTTGCGGGGATCCCTACCTCATTGAGACTGTCGACTTGATCCTTCATCAAAGAAATCAAAGGAGAGACTACCAAAGTGACCCCTGGTAGCAAAGTAGCTGGCAGTTGGTAACAGATAGACTTTCCCCCACCTGTCGGCATGATACCCATTGCTTTTTGACCATCCATGACCTTTTGGATCAGTTCTTTTTGACCGGGTCTAAACGTATCATAACCAAATTTTTCTTTTAATGTCGCTTCTAAATTCACTAAAATACTCCCCGTTTCAAAGTAATGATAAATCTAGCATAGCACATCGTTTTTCAGAGATAAATTATTTCCTGACCGCTCGCAAAATCATATTTTCAATATTGCTCAGATCCGTTTGGATTTGGGCTTTGTCCGCAGTTGGAATGATTCTTTGACTTTGCAAAAAGTAAAAATAGAGTTGACTGGCAACTAAACGAACGAATTGGATCATATCAATGTCGGTTCTCATCTCACCAGTTTCTTGCAGCACTTGCCAAATATTTTTAACAAACATCCCTTTGAGCGATGCTATCTTCTTTAGCAACAGATCTTTCACTTTATCGTTGATCATAACTTGCGAGAAAAGAATGATAGCTGCATCTTTGTTCTGTACTAAAAAGTTAAACCGGTTCGTAATAATGAAGTGGATCAAACTGTTCAGACTCTGATTGTTTTGGGCTACATCAGTCGCAAATTCTTTTCCATAAGCTGGCAAGATATGTTCAATGATCGGTTCGATAATGAATAGCAACAGATCTTCCTTAGACTTGAAATATTTAAAGATCGTCGCTTGACTCATCCCTGAACTTTTGGCGATCTGAGCCGTTGACGTTCCATCGTAGCCTTGTTCTGAAAAGAGTTTTAGGCTGGCTTTGATAACTTGCTTTTTACCGTGGGGCATGTCGGTATTAGTCAACCAAATGCCGACATCTTCAAATGCGTTTTCCATAATTGTTAGACCTTTCTATATTTCTTTAAACCGAGAATGTTCATTACTGTCAAAATTACTAAGAAGACCAATAAAATGCCGATATCAGGCAAGATCTGTAAAAATCCGTTTCCTGACATGACAATGCCACTCAAAGCATCCCCCGCGTATTTTAACGGCAAGATATAGGAAATCACTTTGACGCCATTTGCCATCGTGTCCAAAGGAATGATACCTGAGAAGAAGACTTGGGGCACAATGACTAAAGGAATAAATTGCATCATCTGAAACTCCGACTTAGCAAAGGTCGACATCAAAATACCAAAAGCTAAGGCAACTAACGCTAAGATGAAGTTAATCAAAATTACGTAAAGAATATTCCCAACTACTTCCACTTTTAAAGCCCAGACTGTAAATAAGACGATGATCAAGGTTTGAATGATGGCTAAACCGCCGTAACTGAGCATATATCCGAAGACAATCTCTGAACGTTTAACTGGTGTTGCCAATAGTCGATTCAAAGTTCCTGACGTCCGTTCGTTCAACAAAGCCATCCCTGAGATCAAGAAGACAAAGAAGAAGACGAAAAATCCCATCAAGATTGGCACGATCTTATCAAAGAAGTTAGTATCGCTATTACCGTACTGGTAATGATTGATGATCTTACTCTGCGTTTGCTTTTTTGGTGCTTGGTTAGGTAGTTGACTTTGGATCTTCGTTAAAGCATTTTGAGCCTTTTTATCAGTCGTATATTTATGCGTATCGACATGACTAACTTTATCCAAGGTCTTAACTAAGGACGTATTGACGTTGACTGTGGCCAAATCGACATTGGTTGACGAATTAGTTGAAAAAACTAGCTTCATTAAAAATAATACTAGAATTGGAGCTAAAAACATCAACATCAAGGTTCTTTTATCCCGAAATAATTCTCTCGTAACTCTTTTAGCGATAGAGATTGTTCTCATTTTGGATCGCCTCCGCTTTCAAAAATACCTCTTCGATTGAATTGACTTGGTACGCTTGTTTCAAACTGTACGGATCGTTATAAGCAATGATCTGCCCACCTAACAATAAGGCCACATCATCAGTCAATTCAGCTTCATCCATCACGTGAGTCGTGACTAGGATCGTCTTGCCTTGGTTACGTAGATTCTGCAATTCAGACCAGATCTGTCGACGCAAAGCTGGATCCACGCCAACAGTCGGTTCATCCAAAATTAAGATCTGATTGAAACCTAATAACGCAATCGCTAAAGACAATCGCCGTTTCATCCCGTCTGAATAGCCACTGACCCGTTTGTCCAAAGCCTTCGTCAAATCAACGACTTGGGTAACATGTTTGATCTGTTGTGCTGCAGCAGTCTTAGTGAGTTCTTTCATGTCCGCATAAAACTGTAGATTCTCTCGGCCGGTCAATTGTTCGTACAGAGCGTCTGATTGAGCCATATAGCCGATTTTCCCTAAGAGCTTACGATTGGGCATCTTCTGATTAAAAATCGTTGTCTGGCCACTATCTGGGACTTCCATCCCTAGGATTACCTTGATAATAGTCGACTTCCCTGCACCGGAAGGACCGATCAAGCCAATGATCCGTCCCTGAGGGACTTGAAAATTGATGTTTCTCAACACTGTCTGCTTGCCAAATTTCTTAACAACGTTATTTAACGAGATTATTGCTTCATACATTAGTGTTTCCTCCGTGGTAAAAGTTGAGTGAGTGAGTATTTACTCACCTAAATTTAAAGCTAGTATAAGCTATTCTTACGCAAATGAAAAGACCTACCGAAAAAATTTCCGATAAGTCTTTTATTTGTTTGCTTGTTCTAAGTTTAATAACGCTTTTTTCATTGTCAAACCACCACGATAGCCCCCTAATTGGCCAGTTTTAGTCAAAACCCGATGACAAGGTATCACCATTAGAAGCGGATTCTTACCGATTGCTGTCCCAACTGCTCGCATAGCCTTAGGTCGATCAATCTGTTGAGCCACCAAAGAGTAATTAGACGTCTGTCCATAGGGGATCCTTTTGCAGCTGCTTCCAAACTGCTTTTTGAAATGGCGTCCCAGTTATGTCAGTTTTAAAATCAAAAGTTTGTCGCCTGCCTTGTAAATACTCACTTAATTGCAAAATATACGGTTCTATGACTGTTTTGTCAGCAATTAAGTCACGTTCTGGATAAAACCGTCTTAGTTCGGCAACCGTCCCCTCCTGTGAACCAACAAAAGCTAAGCCTAACTCAGTAGCTCCAACTAGATAATGATGTCCTAATATCTCATAAGAATGATAATAAATCGTCTGCATTTTTGTCACCAACTTTTCTATATGCCTAGTATATGCTAAACTCTATTTAAAAATCTTGCAGTTTAATTCTTTAAACCAAACTACCGAGGCTCATTATGAAACATCCCTTAACCCAAAAACGTTGGCAAACCATTATAACCAATCAGATCCCTAAACAGCCTTTTTTCTATGGCGTTAAAACAACCCACATCTTTTGCCGTCCCAACTGCCCTTCCAAAACTCCTAAAAGAGAAAATGTCGTGATCTTCGCCAACAGTGATGAAGCTTTAATTCAAGGTTTTCGTCCTTGCAAAAGATGTCTTCCCACTGGCAACAAATTACCCAATGACCTCTGGGTCACTGAGATCAAACAGTATCTCGCCGACAATTATCAGCAACACCTATCTTTGGAAAAGATTGCTGCTGACTGCCATGGGAGCGTCTCAAACTTACAACGGACCTTCGCTAAGGCAACTGGCATTAGTCCCACTAGTTACTTACAACAAATTCGTTTAAAGCATGCTAAAGAACTGCTACAAGAGACTGACTATTCAATCAAAACGATTGCTGCTCGTTGCGGATTTAACAGTGACACTTACTTCAATACTTGTTTTAAAGAAAGCTTCACTCAAACGCCACAGCAATTTCGTCAAGCTTAATGGATTTTTATTTCATCTTTATATAGAATAAATGTAATATATTGTAATTTTATTTTAAATGAGCTATTATTATCAACGTGGTTAAGCGATTTCATCGGCAAAAAGCATCCCAAATATAATAATTAAGTTAAAGCTGCACTCGGTATCTTGCAAACTAACCTGAATTATTTATAATTGTATTAATGCACAAACTGTAAGCGCATTATCTAAATTGACCCATTGATATATTTTTGAGATATTTTGAGGAGGAATTTTACTATGGGGTTATTTTCAAGAAAAAAGGTCGATAAATTCGTGGCACCGGCTAGCGGTGAACTAATTCACTTGGATAAAGTCAGCGACCCAGTCTTTTCACAAAAATTAATGGGCGATGGATTTGCCATAACTCCCGATCAAGATGAAATATTTGCGCCGATCGGTGGCGTTATTGGAACCGTCTTCCCTACTAAACACGCTTTGATGATCACTTCAGACCACGGCTTGGAAGTGATGTTGCACTTAGGCATCGATACGGTTGAACTAAACGGCAAGCCTTTCGAAACGTTCGTCAAAGAAGGCGACACTGTCAAAGCTGGTCAAAAATTGGCTACAATGGATTTGGCTCAAGTCAAAGCTGCCAATAAAGACACGGCTATCATGACGATCGTTACTAATTCCGATGCTGTCAAAGACATGCCCGACTTCGAAGAAAAAGCTGTCAAACCTGGCGATGAAGCTTTGGACGTTACTGTAAAATAAATCGTGGGAGCTGGAAAATACTTTCTGGCTCTTTTTTTGTATATATTTTTTTGTGAGTGAATTTGACTAACTGTATAATAGTTACAAGGAGGTTATCTTATGGTTAAAATTCCTTATCTCTCAGGCTTTGAAGCCTACTTAAAAACTCGAAATATCTCACCCAAAGCACACACTGAGTACATGAATTCACTGACTGATTTTTTTAATTATACGATCCAACATAACAATGACTATAAAATATCCGAAGATATCAAAGATGTCCACGAAATGGATGTCCGCCTATTTAAAAACTTTATGCTGGAAAACTTACAGCTCAGCGCTAGTACGATCAACAAAGTCATCAGTAACCTCAACGTTTACTTCAAATATCTCTTCGGTGTCAAAAAGACTCCTGAAATACCGACTTTGAATATCAACAGCGTGACTGTTCCTAAACAGACTGACTTTCCGACGGTCGTTTTTTTGAAGCTTCCAGAGTACTTGAAGATGGATCTCAGTATTTATACGCGACTGTTGATTCTAATAATCTCTAAGGGTTTCAATTATAAAGAAGCACTTAAACCTGATTTTTATCAAAAATTTCAACAATTGGACTTTGATACCGCTCAAAAGCAATTTTTAAGCCAGTACCGAGATTATATCGAACCCTATAAAACTTTCTGGGACAATGACAATCTCTTCTTGAGCCGCAATCGTGGGGCTAATACGCCATTGTTGACTGTCAGTGCCTTGCACCGAGATCTAAAACGAGATAGCGACGCAACTAAATTAGACTTAGCACCTAAAAAGCTTTACACGACGTTTATCTTGTTGGCTCTCAGTACAAAAGAGTTGTCGACCGACCAGCAACGAGCTTTAGACGCTTTGGATACGCCGTCATTAATGTATTATCGTCGACTCAAACGCGAAACTAATTATGATATTTAAGGAGTTACTATGAAAAATATAGCAGTATACTGCGGTGCCTCAACTGGCAACGATGATGTCTATACGAAAGGTGCAAAGAAATTGGGCCAATGGCTGGTTAAAAATAATTATGGCTTGACTTATGGTGGCGGCCGCTTTGGCTTGATGGGCGTTGTCGCCGACAGTGTTTTAGATAACGGTGGAACTGTGCACGGCATCATCACTCAAGAACTGTACGACCGCAACTTGGCACACCCTAACTTAACTAAACTGGATATCTTGCCTGATATGTCAGCCAGAAAACAAGCGATGCTAAAAAACTCTGTAGCTAACATTGCTTTGCCTGGCGGACCAGGAACTCTGGAAGAGATCTCTGAAGCCTTTTCATGGACGATCGTTGGCGATAGCATTACGCCATGTATCTTTTACAATGTCGATCACTATTATGACGAATTGGCAAGTTTCTTCGACACAATGGTAAAGAAGAATTTCATGGTTGAAAAGACTCGTAAAACCTTGTTATTCAGCGATTCCTTACCCGAAATCGGTGAATTTATCATTAACTATAACCCACCGGCTTTGCGTAGCTATACTAAATAAGCGAGCAGATTATTTAACTGGGAAGTCATTCGGGTTTATATTCTAGTCGTCAGATAGATAAAAGCATCTGACAATGTACACTCCTTAGATATACATTACAAAATATGATTTTCTCATTAATACTACATATAATAAATATCCTCCCAATTTTGTATAGATTAATAAAAGATAGACCATTTGAATCTAAAACTCTCTGATATATAACAAAAAAGCACGCTGGAATTGACCTCCAACGTGTTTTTATGTTGCGTTTTTATAGTAATGTCGTTACGATACCGGCGATGACAACTAATACCAAACCAGCGACGATAAAGGCCATCTCCTTGTGAGTCTTTCTTTCGTGCAAGATGTAAATACCACCCAAAGTTGCAATGACAACATTCATCTGTGACAAGATAAAGCCGGTTGCCAAACCATTGACTGATGGTCTAGCGGAGATCAAGTATGTCAAAGCTGCGAAAGCGAAGAAGAAACCACTGATGATATTCGTATACGAACTCTTAGTTGAAAAAGGCTTTTCGGAACGGTTTTGTCTAGTAGCTACTGCAAAAATAGTTGCGACTACAGCCATCCCTAAAGCTTGAGGTAAAAAGGCTTCAAAGCCGCTTACTTTGACCCCTTGTGGGAAAGCTGAGTAACCTAGATAGCCGATCTCAGCACAAGCGACTAATAAAACACCCTTAACGGCGTTCATGCCACCGTCTTCTTTAGGTAATTTTTGCTCACTGAACGTTGTGAGATAAACTCCGAAAATAATCAAAACAATGGCTGAAAAACCAATCAATTTAGCACTACCACTGGCCCACTCGCCAAGAACGAAAACACTCCAAAGCGATGCACCGACCAGTTGGAAACCAGTTGATACTGGCATGGTTCTAGAAACACCCATTTCGGCAAAAGCATAAAATACTAAAATCTGACCCATGGACCAAAAGGCACCTGATAAGAAGGTAAAGAGAAATTCTTTGCCACCCAACATCGGCGTCTGACGTGCGACAGCAACAACTATGGCAAAGATCAACGTACCATAAGTTGTTCCCAGAATCTGGTTAACCGGCTTTCCACCAAATTTACCTGTCAGGATAGGAAATAGTCCCCACCCGATCATTGGCATAAGACCAATTAATAGATTTAATGCGTTCATTAACTAAAACTCCCTCTGTGAACTAAACTTATTATCTCAAATTCAAGACTACTGCAACAAAACCCCCAGTAGTTTTCTGACAATGCAAGTATTATATCAGAAAATTGAATCCGTCTTCAATAAAAGGAATCGGTTACATTTATATTGTTGGTAAATAATCGCTAAAAACATGATATATATTTAAAAAAATAGCTATTTTTTATTTTAAAATCAATTTCAACGAATATTCTAAGCTTGATCACTGATTTAAGTATAATAAACGACTGTAAAATCTTGATTAATTTCTTGTTAATTATCTGTATGTTTTGTAAAGGATATTGTTAAAAATTTACAAAAAAATCACCTCTGATTCAGTATTCTTGAACCAGAGGTGATTTTACACTAATAATCAATTGCACTTTTTTAGTTTTTAGTTAAATTGATCTGTCAATGGAGGAACGACTTGCTTCTTACGTGATACGACACCAGGCAAACTAGCTTTGTTGTCAGTAACTTTAGTATTCAAGGCTTTTTCAAATGTCTCAATAGCCTTGTCATCACCGATGATGATACCAGTTGTGTCACTTGTCAAAATGTTAGTAATTAGAAGTACGAACAAGTTGTAGCCCTTGTCAGCATTTTCAGCTTTGATATCGTTGACGAATCCTTCTTCACGTTTCAAAGTATCGTTAACATCAACTGTGTTTACTTGAGCAACACGGACAGAGTTGCCGTTCATGTCAAAACTCTTAGCATCCATATCGATAAGTTCTTGAGTTGACTTGCTGTCAAGGTTAGTACCAGCTTTCAACATTTCAAGACCATATGATTCGTAATCGATACCAGCAGTTTCAGCCAAGCTCTTCAAAGCAGCACGATCTTCATCAGTTGTTGTAGGTGATTTTAATAACAATGTATCAGAGATGATTGATGATGCCATGATAGCAGCGATTTGGCCAGGAATCTCAACATCATTTTCAAGGTACATCTTCCAAACGATTGTACTTACACAGCCAAGTGGTTCTGCACGATAGTACAATGGTTGAGTTGTTTCAAAGTTAGCGATTCTGTGGTGGTCAACTACGTGAGTAACTTCTACGTCGTCGATGTCAGAAACGCTTTGTTGTTTTTCGTTGTGATCAACAAGCATAACCTTTTTAACTTCACCATTGATGGCTGAGATAACACGTGGGTACTTAACGTTGAAATGGTCATAAACAAATTTTGTTTCTAGGTTTGGTTCACCTAAAGCAACGGCTTCAGTGTTGTAACCTAGTTGATTTTGTAAATATGAATAAGCAATAGCTGCTGAAACAGCATCTGTATCAGGATTTTTGTGTCCGAAAACTAATTCTTTTTCCTTTGGCATGTGTACGATACCCCTTTTTAAATTTTATCTAGAAGATTTTAGACGATCAATGTAACTCATTTCACTTAAAAAATTATCCCATTCATTCAGGAATTCTTCAATACGTGGAATCTTTTCTTTATCTTCTCGATATACAAATGATAAATCACTTGATATAGTCGGTTCAAGTGGCGTTTGATAAAGTTTAAACATTGATTGATGTGCGATGCAAAAACTCAATGGCAAAACCGTGTATATATCGTCAGATTCTTGAGCAAACTTCAAGAGTTGATAAGGCGATGAAAATCTCGCAACAACTTGCGGATAATCGACCAAAGCATCCCTGAAGCGTTCTCGCAATAATTCTGAGAAGTAATACGTCTTCAAATAGGTTGCCCATGGTTTAGCGATTGCATCTTTATAGCAGACTGACTTGCGCTTGCTGATCTTTTCGTTGTTGTGGATCAACATGATATTGTCGCTGATGATCTTCTTGGATTTGTAGACTTTCCAACTCTTGATATTTTTATCTGGTAAATACATGATGGCCAAGTCGATCTGATTGTTTTGAATGTTGTCCCACAATTCTTTTCGCGTCAATAAGTTCAAATCGATCACGACGTTTGGATTGATCCGGTTGTACTCAACGATAAAATCTTCGATCACAACGGACTCAGCTGTTGACAACAACCCGATACTGATCGTACCGCTCTTTTCAGATGACTCCTGTTGAATCTGATCGGTAACGTTGTTGATCAAATCAAATATTTGATGCGTAGCTTTCAACAGGGATGTTCCCGCGTCAGTCAGATAGATCTTCTTACCAACACTGTAAAACAATGGCGCTCCGACTACGTGTTCGATCTTTTTGATCTGCTGGGTCAAAGCTGGCTGCGTAATGCCTAACAACTGCGCCGTTTTAGTGTAACTCATGTTCTTGGTTAATTCATCGAAATAATTTAAAGCTTTGGAACTAAAGACTCTTCTTGATTTTTCGTCCAACAATAAGAGAATCCTCCTAGGTATTTATGAAAGTAAAAATTAATATATTCAATAAGATAATAATACTATATAAAACTAAAGTATGTTATTTATATCATTCTTTTTCATTAATTTTTTTCACAAATCTCACTGGAGTTCCATCAGTTGCTGGATCCATAATAAATGAGCCGTTGGAATAACGGTCGGTACTTTGATGACTAGCTCGATCGATTGCGATCTCTTGGTTAGCATCAGTCATGATCGAAATATCCATATCATTGGTGATATTAGTTACTAAACAAATTCGATGTGGCTGGCGTTTCAATTCACGCAAGGTCAAGACACCGCGACGAGCCCGACTTGTTACTGGAATCTCAGAAAGTTTCATTTGCTTGTATGAACCACGTTGAGTCAAGAGAGCAATTTTTTCACTCTCGTCACCAGCTAAGAAATAGCCGGCCAATTGGTCGTCAGTCTTGAGGCTGACAAATTTTACCCCGATAGCCTTACCACTGACTACCGGTACTTCAGAAACTGGGAATGCTGAGGCGTATGAATGTTTCGTAAAGACATAGATCAAGTTTTTAGCATCACTGTCGACATAATAAACGTCGAAAACTCTGCCAGTGCTTTCTTTTAATTTACAGTATTTTGAAGCTCTGGACTTGTATGTTCGTCCTGGCAATAGATCTTGGAAACTGACTTGCTTGATGTAGTTTTCATTCGTACCGATCAAGAAATTGCCAGTTTCTTTAAGGTCTTTGAAGACAAAGGCTTTGAGGATCGACTCATCGCTGTCCAAACCAATAACTTGAGACAAGTGGGAACCAGTATCCTTCCAACGACTATCTTCAATCTCAAAGACTTGTCGATAGATCAGATTTCCCTTGTCCGTAAAGATAAAGACATGGTCTAAAGTATTGGCATTCGTATCGATGATAGGATAATCTTCATCCTTTAAGCCATTGTCGTCAGCCGTTGAAGCTTGATATGACCGCAAACTGCTGCGTTTAACGTAACCGTCGTGACTGACCAACAAACGAACATCTTCACTAGCAACCATAACTCGCGTATCGACTTCAATTTCGGCAACTTTCGCTTCGATCTTAGTCCGACGGTCATCAGCATAAGTATTACGTACTTCACGCAATTCTTTCTTGATCACTTTCATCAAAGTCTTAGGATCTTCAATAATCTTAGTAAAGGTATCGATCTGGCTGTTCAACTCTTTGTCTTCTTTTTCCAACTCAGTAACGTCAGTATTAGTCAAACGATAGAGTTGTAAGGAAACGATAGCTTCAGCTTGTTCATCAGTAAATTTATACGATTTTATCAGATTAGTTTTGGCATCGGATTTATTCTTGCTGCCATGGATCGTCTTAATAACTTTATCAAGGATCGACAAAGCTTTGATCAAACCTTCAACAATGTGAAGGCGTTTTTTAGCTTTAGTAAGATCAAATTGACTGCGTCGTAAGACGACGTCTTTTTGATGTTCTATATATTCCTTCAGGATTTGAACTAAACCGACCTGTTGAGGACGCATGTCAGCAATGGCAACCATGTTAAAGTTGTACGAAATCTGTAAATCAGTGTTCTTGAACATGTAATTCAAAATTCCGTTAGCGTCAACATCGCGTTTCAACTCGATTACGATCGATAATCCTTGACGGTCGGATTCATCCCTAACTTCAGCGATTCCGTCGACCTTCTTTAGGACACGGATCTCATCCATTTTTTTAACTAATAAAGCTTTGTTGACTTCGTAAGGGATCTCAGTGATCACGATCTGTTGCTTGTGGCCACGGATCTCTTGGATCGTAGTCTTGGAACGCAAGAAGACTTTCCCACGTCCGGTCGTATAAGCATCCTTGATACCTGAAGCACCTTGTAAGATACCGCCAGTTGGAAAATCAGGACCCTTAACGATTGTCATCAATTCATCCAACGTCACATTAGGTTTGTCGATCATCCGAATCGTCGCATCGATGACTTCACCTAAATTGTGTGGTGGGATCTCAGTCGCATAACCAGCTGAAATACCAGTGGCACCATTGACTAATAGATTAGGAAATCTAGCTGGCAAAACTTTGGGTTCTTTTTCAGTGTCATCAAAGTTCCACTCTTCATCAACGGTATCCTTGTTGATATCACGAAGCATTTCACCAGATATTTTACTCAAGCGAGCTTCGGTATAACGCATCGCAGCAGGTGGATCACCATCCATTGAACCGTTGTTACCGTGCATTTCGATCAAAGGATTTCGTAATTTCCAATCCTGAGACAAACGAACCATAGCCTCATAGATCGAAGAGTCACCGTGGGGATGGAAATTACCCATAACGTTACCAACGCCCTTGGCTGACTTTCTAAAACCTTTGTCATAAGTATTGCCATCCAAATACATTGAATAGAGAATTCTTCGTTGAACTGGTTTCAAGCCATCACGAATATCTGGCAAAGCTCTTTCTTGAATAATTGATTTTGAATATCTCGCAAATCGATCTCCCATGATTTTTTCGAGCGAGATATCTTGAATTTTAGGAGAATTTTCAGTCACTATTTATCACCTATTCCTTATTCAATAAATCGTCAACGATTTGACTGTCGATGGGATCAGTATCATCGACCTTTTCCAAAATGTTGTCTCCTTCTTCGGTACCATTGAAACGAACATTCTTTTCGATCCAGTCACGTCTAGGCTTAACTTTATCGCCCATCAACGTCGTAACACGTCTTTCAGCGATAGCAGCGTCGTCAATGTTGACTCTGATCAGGATACGGTTTTCAGGATCCATAGTTGTCTTCCAAAGTTGGTCGGCATTCATTTCACCTAAACCTTTGAATCGTTGTAACTCGTAACCTTTACCCATCTTCTTGATACCAGCTTGCAATTCATCTGGTGTCCAGGCATATTCGATCTTTGTCTTAGCTCCTTTGCCCTTTTGTAGCTTGTACAAAGGTGACAAGGCAATATAGACATGTCCAGCTTCGACTAAAGGACGCATGTAACGGTAGAAGAACGTCAACAACAAGATTTGAATATGTGAGCCATCATCATCGGCATCGGTCATGATAATAACTTTGTCATAATTGCGGTCTTCTAGTTTAAAGTCTGCTCCAACGCCGGCACCGATCGTATAGATCATCGTGTTGATTTCTTCATTCTTGTAAATATCTTCCAGCTTGGCTTTTTGAGTATTCAAAACTTTACCACGCAATGGCAAGATAGCTTGGAATTTACGATCTCGACCTTGTTTAGCTGAACCACCGGCGGAATCACCCTCGACTAGGAACAATTCATTCTTAGCGGGATTCTTCGATTGAGCAGGAGTCAATTTACCAGACAATAATCCATCGGTCTTTTTATTCTTCTTGCCGCTGCGGCTGCTTTCACGAGCTTTTCTAGCAGCATCCCGAGCTTCACGAGCTTTCAATGCCTTTTTGACTAGCATTTGAGCCTGCTCGCCGTTTTCCATCAAGTAAAAACTCATTTGTTCGTAGACAAGTTGATCTACAGCTGAACGAGCTTGAGGAGTTCCTAGTTTACCTTTGGTTTGACCTTCGAATTGCAAGATCTCTTCAGGGATCCGAACAGAAATAATAGCTGAAAGTCCTTCACGAACATCGCTACCTTCCAAATTCTTGCTATTCTCTTTCAACAAGCCAACTTTACGAGCATAATCGTTGAACGCTTTGGTCAAACCAGATTTCATTCCGGCTTCGTGCGTACCACCATCACCAGTTCGAACGTTGTTGACAAAAGAAATAATGTTTTCCGAATAACCGTCATTATATTGACCGGAGAATTCGATCTCCATACCGGAATTCTCGCCTTCAACATAAAAAATACCACCTAAGGTATCCTTGTCTTCGTTCAAATATTTAACAAATGACTGAATACCGTCTTCATAGTGGAAAATTTCTTGTTTCTCTTCGGCACCACGTTTGTCAGTGATTGTGAACTTAACGCCCTTCAAGAGAAAGGCTGATTCCCGCAATCTTTCTGCTAACGTGTCGTAATTGTATTTAGTTGTTTGGAAAATTTTGGCATCCGGTTTAAAACTGATAGTTGTTCCGTTACCTTCTTTAGTCGTCCCAGTCTTCTTCAAAGTTCCTACTGGGTGACCACCATTTTCAAAACGTTCTTCATAAACTTTGTGGTCACGCACAACTCGAACAGTCATCCATTCCGACAAAGCATTAACGACTGAAGAACCAACACCGTGCAATCCACCGGAAGTTTTGTAACTATTCTCAGAGAATTTACCACCGGCATGCAAGACGGTTAAGATAACTTCAATAGTCGGTTTACCAGAAGCATGCATCCCCGTAGGCATTCCACGTCCATGGTCAACTACGGTGATACTGCCATCTTGATTGATCGTAACGTTGATCTCTTTACCGAAGCCTGACAGAGCTTCATCGACCGCGTTATCAACTATTTCATAGACCAAGTGATGTAATCCACGTGAATCTGTGGAACCAATGTACATACCAGGTCTTTTTCGTACAGCTTCTAATCCTTCAAGGATTTGAATTGACGAATCATCATAAGATGATTTTGGCATTTATATCATTCCTTTTCATTTACTACTAGCGACATTCTAGTATTATAACACTATTCACAATATACGAATATACGTTCGTATTCAAGAGAAATCTTTTACTTTTGGCTAAAATAGTAGATAATATCTAAGTTGGTATTTATAATTCTGTTAAAATACCATAGAGTTACAATATACCAAAAAATAAAGCTAAGAGAGTGATTTTTTAATGAAACTTCTCATTTGTATAATTCTGGCCTATTTAATCGGATCGTTTCCAACTGCTTATTTAGTCGCCAAAATATTTTTTCACAAGAACATTTTTGAATACGGCAGCGGCAACGTTGGTACAACTAATGCCTACCGTGTTCTAGGTAAAGTCGCCGGAACTGTTGTTTTGGTCATCGATATTCTAAAAGGTACTCTAGGAGCTTTGATGCCAGTTTTCTTCGGACTCGATCATCATTTAGTCTTGTTCGTCGGTATCTGTGCCGTAGTTGGCCACTGCTATTCGATCTTTTTAAAATTCCGTGGTGGCAAGGCCGTCGCTACAAGTGCAGGGATCTTGTTAGCTTATAACCCATTATTATTCGTAATTTGTTTTATTTTCCTAGCTATGATCGTTTATGTAACTAGCATGGTCAGTGTGGCTAGTTTAACAACCATCTTATTCTTCACCATTGCGACCTTCTTCTTGCACGACTGGATCCTTACAACCGTCGCAATTATTATTACTGTCATTATTTATTATCGCCACATCCCTAATATCAAGCGTTTGCTCAAAGGTCAAGAAAATCTCGTTCCTATTGGTCTGAGATACAAGAAACAACAACGCGAAGCTGCTGAAAAGAAAGCTGACAAATAATTATTTTACAGAGTGCAACAGAACTCGGTTACCTCCCGAGCAATAATAGCAAAGGCCTCAATATTCGCATTATGAATATTGAGGCCTTTACTATTATGCACAAAAAGTTGAGTTCTGTTGCACATTTATGGCTGCATGTTTAATTTAATGAAAAATATAGTTTTGTCACAAGTCCCTTTTATGTGCCTTCAATCCGTAAAGTCGAATAATTAAGACTTATTTTTTGCTTATAAAAGCACATTTATTTCCTGTTACTGATAAAATATTAGTAAAGCGTTATCAGTTAAGGGGGAGCCTTTCATGGATAATAACAATTTACCGACAAGAACACAATTGCACCGGTCTCAAAAGAAAACTAAAAAACATTTTTACAAGCGTTGGTGGTTTTGGGGAATAATCTTTATTCTGTTACTCGCTGCTGGTGGTTTCGGTGGAATGAAAATGACTTCTACTGGCCCTTTCAGTCAAAAGACTACTAAAGTGGCTAAGAAAAAAGCTACTCCCAAAAAGAAAGTCGCCAAGAAAACTGGTCTGACACTCAAACAATACAACGGAATTTATTTGAGCCAAACTGACGGCTTGAGCCAAGAGATCCTTGGTAAACTTTTCGGCGAACCTAATTCCACTTCAACTAGCACCGTCCAAAATATTTCAACTAATGTCGTCACTTGGAACAAGATTGCTGACGGTCAACTAGGATCGAATCTGACAGTCAATTTCACTAACGACCATGCTATCAGTAAAGCTATCACTGGTCTGAAAGTAACTCGGAACAAGAAATTATCTTTAGCCGACTACGAAAAAATTCAAAATGGCGACTCTGAAACCCAATTATTGCAAAATCTAGGCAAACCCAACGGTTATGCTGAAAGTTCTGTCAATAACACGACACAAAAGGAATACACCTACTCCAGTGGTCTCAAAGGTGAAACTGGCGCCAACTTTATCGTCACGATCACTAATGATACGGTCAGTGGTAAAAGTCAAACTGGATTAAAATAAGTCCATGAAGCTACTCTTTTAGGGGGTAGCTTTTTTAAGGGGATCATTTAATGAAAACACACAATAAATGGGTGATAGTACTTTTGATCATCGTTGGAGCAATCAATATTTGGCATTTTGGTGGTGATCTTTTACACGGTCAAGTCAATAATGACGCCAAGACAACACAAACAACTAAAAAAGCTAATCAAAAAAAACCATTCAATGCCAAACCTACTTCAAAGAAAAAAGCAACCAATGAGGACGCCTCAGAAACTGATACTACTGACGATCAAGACAAAGTCATCGACAATGTTGAACAAAATCACGCTGAGGACCAAACGCATTCGTCTGAAAGTAACTGGGATTTGACCCAAGCCAATGCTACCGAATTTGGTATTGAAGATGTTCAAACCGTCCAAAGCAACGTCGGTTCTATTTATAGCTCCAAATACCTCCCTGACCAAGGGATGAGTTACACGTGGGAGAATCGATTCGGAACCTTTATTCGTGTTGATGATGAGAATAACCACATCACTTCTGTTTATTTGCACGATCAAAACGATCCTCAGAATGCTAATTATTAAATGACAAAGGCCCCACAATATTATCGATATTGCGGGGTTAAATATTGACATAACTTTATGTTGAATTGATCCATAGAATCAACTTGTCAGCACTATTCATCATTCTAAAATATAAAAAAGTTAAGATTCTCTATAACAACACGCTTTCGATTATCCGAGTACTTTTAATACTATATACTGTAGTGTTATTATTTTAGTAGTAATTAGTATATTCTGTCAAAGAATAAAAAAATAATCTGGGGGATATCAAAATGAAACGTATCATTGCTTCTGCACTATTAATTGCTACTACCCTTTCGTTAGCAGCATGTTCAAATACTAAATCCACAGCTTCATCCACTGAGAAAAGGGACAAAACTATTCAAGTTTCTAAAAAGAAAACTGCTCCCAAAAAGACATCTTCAAGTAAGAAGACGTCTGCTAAAAAAGTCGCTAATAAGGCTAATAATAATTCTGATCAACAACCGACGGATCAGAATACCAACTCACAAGCTAACAACACTCAACAAGCTCAAAATCAAACTCCTGCCCAATCCCAACAGGTAGCTGATGCAAAAAATACTAACAACCAACCCGATCAACAGTCGCAAGCTCAGAATAACCAAAATACACAACAACAGGCCGGTGGTATTTCATATGATGAAAATACTTTGACGGGATTCGTTAACAAGTATGGTGAATCCCCTGCTGCATACAAGGTCGAGCATGAGGGTATGTCAACATTACAAGCACTGCAAAGCACACCGGATAATATGAAAACATTTGGTGAGAAACAAACTCAACAAGGAATGGAGAATGGATCATTGAATCCTGACGGTAGTGCTTCAAATCAATTTGGATATTAGAAAAGCCATTAAAACGTACCAAAAAAGGCTTTAAAACTATAAAAAAATAAAGCCCCAACATCCGCTAAGAGTGTTGGGGCTTTAAGTATATACAAAACTATTTAAATTTACGAAAAATCGTAAGCTTATTTAATGCTAATTGAATAATATGCTTCAAATTGTTCCTTAGGAGCAAGCTTGTTGATAGCATACTTATTCTTGAAGTCATTGTCGCTGTCAACTTTATCAGCGATACCCCACCATGGTTCGATACACATGAACTTACCATTATCATTAGGATAAGTTGACCACATACCGAAAAACTTAGCATTACCAGTATCTAAGATCACGCGATGACCCGACTTGTCACTATCAATAGTAACTTCTGCTGGTTCATTCAAACGATAAATAACCGCATCGTCGACGAAGTATTCACGTGACATGTTAAAGTCTTGGTTTTCAACCTTAACTTCATTGTTTAAGTCAACTTGACTGCCAACCAGTGGAATTCTTGTTCTTGATTCAGCTGGAGCTACTTGAACTTTGTAATCTTCAAAGTTCAAACCTCTATCGAATGGGACGTTGAAGCCAGGGTGTGCGCCAATTGAGAAATACATATCCTCTGATTCTTCCATACTGTCAACTAAGTAAGAAACTTGGATCGTATCTTTGATAAGTTGATAAACAATGCGTAATTTGAAGTGATATGGATACTTTTCCAAACTAGCGGCACTAGTCGTCAAACTCAAAACTAACTTAGTATCAGTTTGGGAATCGAGTTCAAATTCTTGGTCACGGGCAAAGCCATGTTGAGACATTTGATATTCTTTGCCGTCAACAAAATAATGATCATCCTTTAAGCGACCAACGATTGGGAACAATACTGGTGCGTGTCGTTTCCACACTTCGGGATCCGCTTGCCAGATAAATTCTGAATCTTCGTTATTCGTGATGCTGTTCAATTCAGCACCGAATGAATTAACTTTTACAGTTAAGAAATCGTTCTTCAATTGATAGACTGTCATTTTTTCCCCCTAAAGAATATAACGTGAAAGGTCTTGGTCAGCAGCAATCTTACCAACTTGTTCACGAACATATTCTCGCGTAATAGTAATATCGCCCATTTGCATGTCAGGACCTTCATAAAGGATATCAGCTAAGATCTTCTCCAAAACAGTTGAAAGACGTCTAGCACCAATATTCTGATTACTATTATTTAGTTCAAAAGCAATTTTTGCAATCTCTTCGACAGATTCTTTAGTAAAAGTTAAATGTATTCCGTCTGTTCGTGTAAGCGCTACATATTGCTTAGTTAAAGCATTATCTGGTTTAGTCAAAATTTGTACGAAGTCATCTTCAGTCAAATCTTGCAGTTCAACTCTAATTGGGAAGCGTCCTTGAAGTTCAGCAATCAAATCACTTGGTTTGCTTTCAGCAAAAGCACCTGAGGCGATAAAGAGAATGTGATCAGTGTCAACTGGACCATATTTAGTATTGATTCTTGAACCTTCAACGATAGGCAAGATATCACGTTGAACCCCTTCACGGGAAACTTCCCCAGAAGTCTTCTTGTCGCCAGCAGCGATTTTATCAAACTCATCAATGAAGATGATCCCATTGTTTTGAGTCTTTTCGATTGCTTTTTGATAAATTTCATCGTGATCGATCCGCTTTTGTGATTCTTGTTGGATCAACAATTCACGTGCATCGTGAACTGGTAAAGTTCTAGTGATCATCTTTTTAGGCATCAAGGAGTCCATCATACCGCTCATGTCGACACCCATTTGGCCCATTTGATCATCCATTGGTCCAACTTTTTTAGATTCTTCGACTTTGATCGTAACTTCTTCGTCTTCCAACAAACCCTTGTCGAGTTGTTCTTTGACGCTGAGACGTTCATTACGAACTTCATCAGTAACTTCAGCATTGCTATCAGGATCGTCATCGTTGTTAGCCGCATTTTCAAAGATGTTGCCTAGACTTTGATTACCATTTTGCATGTTGTTGAGCATACTCATGAAGTCATTGTTATTTTGTTTTTGTTCCTTTTTAACACCGGGAGCCAACAACTTAACTAATTTCTTATCCACGTCACGACGAACTTCTGGTCTGATCTCGTCGATTTTATCTTTTTCGACCATTGAAACTGCCACGCTGACAAGGTCACGTACCATGGACTCTACATCACGACCGACATAACCAACTTCAGTAAACTTAGTAGCTTCAACTTTGACAAATGGCGCTTTGACCACTTTAGCCAAACGTCTGGCGATTTCAGTTTTACCGACACCAGTAGGTCCGATCATCATAAGGTTCTTGGGTGTGATCTCTTGTTGCATTTTCTTTGGTACTTGCATCCGACGATAACGGTTGTACAAAGCAATCGCTACGGCCTTTTTAGCATCTGTTTGACCAATAATGTAATTGTCTAATTGAGCAACAATTTCTTTTGGTGTTAATGTATCCATTTATTATTAATCTCCACTCTAAAATTTATCTGAAATAATATTTTCGTTAGTAAAAATATCAATACTTGATGCAATTTTAATTGCTTCGACAGCGATTTGTTGTGCATCCATATCCTGAGCGTGTCTTTGCATGGCAATGGCTGCCGCTTGGGCAAAGTTACCACCAGAACCGATAGCTACTACATCCTCATCAGGTTCGATAACTTCGCCGCTACCTGAAATCAACAAGAGATTATCCTTGTCCATTGCAATCAACAAAGCTTCTAGTTTTTGAAGAGTTGGATCTTTTCTCCAGTCTTGAGCTAGTTCAACTGCAGCACGTTTTAAATTACCTGAGTAGGCTTTGAGTTTCTTTTCCAGCCAATCTTGCAAAGTAATAGCATCTGCTACACCACCAGCAAAACCAATGATAACTTTGTCATCATAGATTCGTCTTACTTTGTGAGCAGTCCCCTTCATAATATATTTTTCACCCATTGTAACTTGGCCATCACCGGCGATTGCGGTGTGGTTATCATGCTTAACAGCAACTATTGTAGTCATTTAATAACCTTCCTCTTATCTTGGAAAATATTTTTTATAATCTTTTTGTAAATGTTCCATTGTTACGTGCGTGTAAATTTGAGTCGTCGAAAGACTGGCGTGTCCCAAGAGTTCCTGGACCGTCCTCAGATCAGCACCATGTTCGAGCATGTGCGTAGCAAAGGTATGACGTATCATATGCGGATGAATATCAGATGTCAAGCTAGTTTTCTTGATTATTTGATTCAAAATATATTCAATTCCACGACTAGTCAATTTTCTACCACGATTATTTACAAAAACATACTGATGGTCTTGATGATTTTTCGTCATCAAAACTTTTCGACCTTGATCAAAGTAAGTTTCTAATGCGCTCCTAGCATAGCTTCCAAAGGGAACATAACGATCCTTGTCGCCTTTACCATGAATTAAAACGATTCCATTAGAAAAATCCAATTGATCTAATAATAGATTAGCACACTCACTGACCCGCATGCCAGTGGCATAGAGCAATTCTAATAAAGCTGAGTTTCTTTGTGTCAGCGGGTCATCCCCTTTGACAGCTTCAAACAGCTGCGTCATTTCCTTTTCATAGAAGAAATGGGGCAACTTTCGGCCTTTATGACGCAATTGTACTAGATCGAATGGATTCGACTTGCGGTAATTATTTTTAACCAAAAAGTTATAAAACGACCGTAACGCCGAGATCCTTCTAGCAATCGTCTCTGAGGCATAATTTTGCTCATCTAAATAAGTCAAATAAGTTTCGACGTCGACTCGTTGGATCGGTGTGAAACCATTGAAACCACCGTTTTTAGACAAAAAAGAAACAAAATTATCTATATCTTCTAAATAAGATTTTTTTGTCTCTTTTGAGTAATGATGATTAACCATTAAATTCTCAACAAATTTATCGATTAAATCTTGTTCTATCATTTTATTTTTGAATGTCCTCTTCATAATCTCCGTTTGGACAGAGTACTTGGCGACCACCTTTAACTTTCTTTTCAACTAAGTAGTGGCCATCTTTTGGACAGTCGCGTCCAATTGGTTTATCCCATGAAACGAAGTCACAGTCTGGATATCTAGAGCAGCCGTAGAAAATACGGTTCTTCTTAGATTTTCTTTCGATAACTTGGCCCTTCTTACACTTAGGACAAATTACGCCGATTTCCTTAACGATTGGCTTAGTATTACGACAATCTGGGAATCTTGAACAAGCGTAGAACTTACCATAACGCCCCATCTTGATGACCATTGGAGCACCACAGATATCACAGTCCATCCCGGCCGGTTCATCTTTGATCTGAACTTTTTCGATCTTGTCTTCAGCGGATTCAAGTTCTTTAGCAAAAGGCTTGTAATAGCGGTCAACGACTTTGACCCAGTTTTCCTTACCTTCTTCAATATTATCGAGTTCATCTTCTAGGTGAGCCGTGAAGTCGATATTAACGATATCTGGGAAGTAAGCTTGGATCAAGTTGTCGACAATCTCGCCTAATTCAGTTGGTTCAAAACTCTTACCATTCAACTTAACGTAATAACGACGTTGGATCGTGTCGATAGTAGGCGCATAAGTTGAGGGACGACCAACGCCATTTTCTTCCAAAGCTTTAACTAATGAGGCTTCGGTAAATCTTGCTGGTGGCTGTGTGAAGTGTTGAGCCGGATCATTAGTTTGCAGCTTAGCACTGTCATTTTCAGCTAATTCGGGCAAAATATTGTCTTTCTTAGCCGTTTCACTGGTACTTTGGTAAACCTTACGGTAACCTTCGAATTTCATCTTAGAACCATTAGCTCTAAACATTACGCCGTTTTGTGACAAATCAACTGTCATTGTGTCATAAATAGCTGGTGTCATTTGACTAGCAACGAATCTTGACCAAATCAAACTGTAAAGTCTGAATTGATCACGACTCAAGATTTCTTTCAAAGAAGCTGGTGTTCTCATAACGGATGAAGGACGGATAGCTTCATGGGCGTCTTGAGCACCTTCTTGGTTCTTATCCTTACGTTCTTTGACGGCTGCGAAAGGTTCACCGTATTCTTCGTGAATGAATTTTGAAGCCTCTGCTTCAGCGACTTTAGAAATACGCTTGGAATCAGTACGCATGTAAGTGATCAAACCTACGGTACCTTCCTTGCGACCCAAGTTGATTCCTTCATACAATTGTTGAGCGATCATCATGGTCTTTCTAGTCTTGAAGTTCAAACGTTTGTTAGCCTCTTGTTGCAGTGAACTGGTTGTAAATGGAGCGGCTGGCATACGTTTACGTTCTTTTTTAGTAACTTTGTCGATATTGAAATCTTTTTTCTTATCGACCTTGCCTAAAACCATTTGAACATCGTCATTGTTTTTAAGTTCAGCTTTTTTACCGTCTAAACCGTAAAAATTAGCTTTGAATTTATCTTTGCCATGTTTGAAAGTTGACTCGATCGTCCAGTATTCTTCTGGAACGAATTTCTTGATGGCATTTTCACGTTCAATGACTAGCTTCAAGGCAATCGACTGTACTCGTCCAGCACTGAGGCCTTTTTTAACTTTAGCCCATAAGATTGGGGAAATTGAGTAACCAACTAATCGATCCAAAACACGTCTAGCCTGTTGAGCATCAACTAGGTTCATATCGATCGAACGTGGTGTTTTGAAAGCTTGTTTAACTTTATCTTTAGTAATTTCATTGAAGACAACGCGGTTCTCACCGTTTTCATCTAATCCGAGCAAGTGGGAAACATGCCAAGCAATGGCTTCCCCTTCACGATCCGGATCGGCTGCCAGATAAACTCGTTTAGCCTTTTTGGCTTCCTTCTTCAAATCTTTAATAACCGGACCTTTACCACGAATGGAAATGTATTTTGGTTCGTAGTCATGTTCGATATCTACACCCATTTGACTCTTAGGCAAATCTCTGACGTGACCCAAACTAGCTACGACGTGATAATTACGTCCCAAGTATTTTTCAATTGTTTTTGCTTTTGAGGGTGATTCTACGATCACCAAATTCTTCTGCTTTGCTGCTGGCACGTAAAGTGCTCCTTTCCAATGAATCAATTAAAACTGTCAATATATTAATCACTGATTTTTATTTTGTCAATTTAAAAGATAAAAATAATCCTTAAATCAACTATTCTAATCTCAAATATTATTAAAATCGAGCAGTGGGGTGGCACCTTGTTCGATCAATTTGTTGCAACCGACCGAAAATTCATCCCCCACTCGTCCTGGAACCGCTATGACCTCACGCCCTTGATTCAACGCCAGATCAGCGGTGATCATCGAACCACTTTTGGCTTGAGCTTCAGTTATGATAACTTTTTGACTCAAACCGGCAATGATCCGATTACGCTGCGGAAAATGCCACGGTTCAATATTGCTGCCTTCAGGATACTCACTGATGACCAAGCCATTTCTACTGACCTGTCTTTGCAGCATCATATTATTAGCTGGATAGGCAACATCCAAGCCACTGCCAATGACCCCGATAGTCTTACCGAAACGCAAGGCTTCTTCGTTGGCCATTGAATCAGCGCCTTTAGCCAAACCGCTCACAATAGTATAACGATTTACCAATCGGGGAACAATACTAGCAATGCAACTAAAACTGTAATCTGTCGCATGACGTGAGCCAATGATTGCGATGCAATCAGTTTTAAGTAAAGCAATATTTCCCGAAAAAAACAAGAGTGCCGGTGGATTATAAATCGTACGCAGCATTTGTGGATATGCTTCATCTAAATAATTTATTGCTTGATATTTCGTCTGTAGATTCTTGCTAAATAATAGAAGAAACTTTTCAAATTGCAAATTGTCTAGTTCTTTTTTCAACAAATTAAAAGTTTCACTCTCTAGATTAGCACTATTAATTGATAATTTAATAATTTTTAGCATTATTTGGTTAGAAACCATCCCGGTCATTCGACATCTGATCAAGAATTTAGTTAATTTTGTCATCGTAAAAATCACTCCCTTTGCGACAAATTACGCAGTGAATATCAAAAATTTACGAGTCTCAAAATATCGCTTAAAATTATTGGTCAAAAGGTTATTTATCCTATTAAATAGCTTTATTAATTTTGTTTAATAAGATAATATGTGAAGTATCCTATTATATAAAGCACAGGTAGTTATCCATGAAAATAATCTATGAAAATGTCCAAACGATTGCTCAATTGCCCTTCAAATATTTTGAACATGATTCCACCAAAGAAATCATCGTTGCTCCCCATTGGCATCAAGGTATCGAGATCAATTATTTGATTGCCGGTAACGATTTGAATTTTGTCATCAACGGTAAAACGACCACGTATCATCCTGGCGATATTTGGACGATAAATCATCGTGATATTCACAGTGCCCGTAGCTTAAAACCAGCTCATTATTTGGAATTCGGCTTGATAATTGACGACGATTTTTTACAACACCAAGTTCCTGCCAGTAAAAATTAGCACTTAAATATGTCATGTAAAAATACTCGCCAGCAGGACTCACTGACAAAAGTCCAAGGACAATTATCAAACATCAGACAACTGCTAAAACAACCGTTAACAGATCTATCGCGTTTAGAGATCATGAGCTGCTTTTACGGTTTGTTACACGAATTGGGAGCAAACTTCAATCAACCACAAATATCCCCAACGACTAACCCTAATCTTCCGTTATTAAACACTGTCATGTCTAACATCAACCAAAATTACGCTGAAAATATCGATGGCAATACTTTGGCTGAACAATTCCACGTCTCACTGACTACTTTGAACAAACAATTCAACTTCAACATACAAATGTCCGTCAATCGTTACTTACGGATGATTCGCTTGATGAATTCGCGTAAATTACTACTGGAAACCGATTGGACTATCGATTATATCGCTGCCAGTTGTGGTTTTTCGAGCAACAAAACCTTTAATCGAAATTTCAAAGCTTGGAAAGGACTCACTCCGAGTGAATATCGGGCCTGTTTTGCCCAAGATCACAAAATTGACACCAACTGCTTATAAAAATGTCCCTTAAAGGTCTCTTTGGCATGCTAAACTACGGTCATCAATTATTAATGAGGTAATGAAAATGATTAAATTAATTGCAACTGACATGGATGGAACCTTTTTGCGCGACGATATGACTTACGATGAAGCCAAATTCGATAAACTCTATCAAAAATTACAATCACAACAGATTCAATTCGTTGTAGCCAGTGGAAATCAATATTTTCAATTGAAATCTTTTTTCAAGAAATATCCTGATATTATTTATATTTCTGAAAATGGTGCCTTGATCCGTCAGCGTGATAACACCTTGAGCAAGCACTCTTTTACGAAAGAAACAGTCCAAACAGTACTTGAAAAGCTTCAAGCTATTTCCAATTTGAAATTACTCGTCTGTGGAGAAAAAAGTGCTTACACTCTAACTACTACTGACCCCAAGCACGTAAAAAAAATGCGTAATTACTATCATCACTTGGATGTGATCGAGAATTTCGACCAAATCGATGATGACGTCTTAAAATTTGCCATCACTTGTCCTGACGAGCAAACCGATGAAATCGTTGAAACGCTAAAAACTGCTTTAAAAGGCTTAGCTGAACCAACTAGCAGCGGACACGGAGATATCGATGTGATCCAGTTAGGAATGAACAAAGCAGCTGGTTTAAAGGAACTAGGAAAAATCTTAGATATCGACTTGAGTGAAATGATGGCCTTTGGTGACGGAGGCAACGACTTAGAAATGCTACGTGAAGTTGGCTGGGGCGTTGCGATGGAAAATGCTCAACCAAAAGTCACTGCTGTTGCAGATCAAACGACTGCGGACAATCAAAACCAGGGTGTTTTACAAAAAATCGAAGAATTCTTGGCTAACTGATAATGAAACAGATACCACTTAAAACTACCGCCAGTATTCTTGCCCTCTCAACGGTCAGTGGAATTACGACTATCATAACCGGCATCATCCCGCAACTAAAGAAAGCCTTTCCAACTATTCCAACTACTGTCATCGAATGGATCGTAACGATTGCTAACTTCAGTGCTCTTTTAACTTTAATGCTCAACCCTTCATTAACTAAAAAATTTGGCATTAAAAAAATCGTCATCATCGGTTTACTCCTCAGTGCACTGATGGGCATAGTACCAGCAATGACGAATAATTTTTATTTGGTCATGATCAGTCGCATTCTTTTAGGTTTAGGGGTTGGTCTCTTTTCACCTCACGCGATTGGTTTGATTGCTCATACTTATTATGGTGACACGCGTGCCCGTCTGTTAGGCTATCAAACTGGCTTATCAGCTTTAGGAAACGCATTTCTTTTAGGGATGGCCAGTCTTTTGATCAGTCTAGATTGGCACTTGGTCTTTTGGCTGTACATTGTCCTTTTCTTAGTTGCTTGGTTGATTTTTTCCTTTGTCCCCGAACCCATCAAGGAGCCAGTGACAACAGTTCAAAAATTAGTGCACTTGCCTAAACGACAGTGGCAATTGATAGTCTTAACTTTTATCACTTATCTTCTGATCTGGGGCGTTCAACTGAATCTACCAAGTTATTTTGAGAACCGACACTTAGGCAATGCTCAAGTTCTCAACCTAACGCTCTCAGCCATGAATATCGGCGGATTATTGGCAGGACTGACTTTTGGTCGTTTATACAAACACTTACAACGTTTCACACTGACTTTAGGCTACGTTGGAGCCGGTATCGCCATAGTTATTTTATGGTCCACCAACGATACTAATATAGCTATCGGTTCGGCCATCTTCTTTAATTTTATTTACTCCTATACTGGACCCTACTTAGTCTTTACTAGCAACGATGGTCTGAAGAAAAATCAAGTCAATACCATCAGCAGCTACTTGACTATCGCCACGATCATCAGTGCCTTTTTTGCTCCGTTAGTCTGGAATCTGTTGGGAAAAATCGGTCCGTTAAGCTTGATCGATAACGTCTTACTCTGGATCATTATCAGTTTATTTTTACTAGCCATTTTAACTATCATTTCACAGTCAGCGAAAGGAAGTATTTCAAATGAAACCAAGCAATAATAATCACAGATTGCATACTGGAGAACTCTATTTGCCCGACGATCCTAAATTGGAACAAGAACAAACCGATTACATGGAAAAAGTCTACGATTATAATCAAACTCGCCCCAATGAAAAAGAAAAACGTCAACATTTACTCAAGGAGATGTTCACTGATATCGGTCCTGACTGCTATATCGAACCACCCTTTCACAGTAGTTTTGGTGGCCACCATGTCCACTTTGGCAAACACGTCTACGCTAACTTCAATCTGACCCTTGTCGACGACACCCACATTTACGTTGGCGACTACACAATGATGGCTCCTAATGTTACTTTAGCAACTGCTGGCCACCCCATTTGGCCATCCTTACGTCAAAATTACTATCAATACAACGCCCCAGTCCACATCGGTAAAAATTGTTGGCTAGGAACTGGCGTGATCGTTCTACCAGGTATAACTATTGGTGACAATGTTGTCGTAGGAGCTGGTAGTATCGTTACTAAAGATTTACCTGATAACGTCGTTGCCGTTGGTAATCCAGCACACATTCTCCGCAAGATCGGTGAACATGACCGTGAATACTACTTTAAGAATCGCCAAATCGACCCCGAACTCTTCGAAGACTAACCACACGCTTTTACCCTCCTCAAAAAATAATAAAAATAGCTCCAGAAATCGTTAAGCTGATTTAACAATTTCTGGAGCTATTTTAGTGTCACTGTTACTTAGAATACAACTTATCAACATTTCTGACTGGTGAAAAACTCAAGCGATGAATCTTCGTTCGACCGACTTCTGCCAAGGCCTCAAGGTGTTTCTTAGTCCCATAGCCGTCGTTTTGTTCAAAATCAAACTCAGGGTAAATGTGACTATACATCGTCATTAGACAGTCTCTGGCCACTTTAGCTACGATACTAGCTGCTCCGATACTGATAGATTTAGCATCGCCTTTGATCAATTTAGTCTGTTTGATATCAACTGGTATGGTCATCGCATCGACTAAAATATGATCGGGTTTGAGATACAAACGATTGATCGAATCGGCCATCGTCAATTCAGTCGCATGATAAATATTTTCAGTATCGATCAAGTGCGGACTACCAACAGCTACACTGATATCAATGGCCTGATCACAGATCTGTTTGTACAATTCAGCTCGCTTAGTCCGTGACAATTTTTTGGAATCGTCAACTTCGTACAAAGTATTATCAGCTGGTAAAATAACGGCTGCCGTCACAACTGGTCCAGCTAATGGTCCTCGACCAACTTCGTCCACTCCAGCAACTGTCAAATTGTTTTGCCAAAATGGTTTTTCCAAAAATTCTTTGTGATGGAATCGCTCGATCAAGTCCTGTTGATGTTGCTGTTTTTTGTGAAATTGTTCTAACAATTTTTGAACGCCAGTCCGTGAGTCGTCAGCCAATTCAGCCAACAAAACACTGTCGACAGACTCATTCAAAAGCAATTCTTTAACTTCTTTGATCGTATATTTACTCTTCATAAAATTCTCCGGGAACGTCAAACGTTAAACGTCCCAGCTTCAATTTGCGGACATCGTCGATGATCCTTCTGGATGCTCGGTCATAATCTTCTTTATAGCCAAACTTCTTAGTCAAGTTCATCAACAACTCTGGAGTCGTGTGATTGAAGATATCTGCATTAGTTAAGCCGTAGCCTTCTTGTAATTGCTCCATATAGTGGGTCTCAAGGAAATTTAAGGCATAGATGGCAACATCATCAGGAGCATAGATTTTATCCTTGATAGCGCCTGAGAGAGCCAATTTCATCCCTACTTTTGGATCATCGATCTTAGGCCATAAAATACCGGGAGTATCCAAAAGGTCGATACCAATGTTAGTCTTCAACCAATTTTGATTCTTTGTTACGCCAGGTTTATTCCCAGTCACGGCAACGTTTTTACCGACCATACGATTCAAAATAGTTGATTTACCAACGTTAGGAATTCCCACGCACATCGCCTTGATCTGATAATTCTTAACGCCATTTTTCTCATAGCGTTCAATTTTTTCGGACAATTCTGAACGGATCAAACTCTTGATCTTGCCTAAGCCTTTGTTGTGCTTAGCGTCAAGTTCGATCGATTCAGTCCCCTCTTGTTCAAAATTTAATTTCCAGTCGGCTGTGATCTTAGGGTCAGCTAGATCAGACTTATTCAAGATAATGATGTGCTTCTTTTGATCGATGATTTGTTCCAAAACGGGATTTCTCGATGAAAAAGGTAGTCTTGCATCAACGATCTCAAGTACGATGTCGACTAATTTCAATCGATCTTGTACTTGATTTTTTGCCTTGTTCATATGCCCCGGATACCATTGTAGTGCCATTCCCATCACCTATTTTCTCATTTATTTTCTATCTATCTCTTGATACTTTTGATATGCTTCATCAAAAATCGTCATACTAGGTAAATATCCAGCATTCAACTCCAAGTAATCTGATAACTTTTGATAATTTTCTTCTTGCTTAGGAAAAGATACGTCCCGAAAGGCATTGTTGGCAAACTCCGCCTCAGGTTCAACGCTTTCCGAATTGCGAAGAGTCATTAAAAACTCATAAAAACTACGTTTCATATCTGCTCCTTCCTATTGATTATTCGTAATTTTACTATTCATTACTTCAAATGACAATTTGTCATTCTTCAAATCAATATTTTTAGCTCGGATACCGTAACCCTCTTTGGTTGTAAACTTAGTGAATTTCAACAAGATGGTTTTCTTGCCACCGTCGATACTTACCCACTCGGGAGTTTTAAAACTATTCTTAATATAATTCATAACAAAGGAAATTGGCAATGATAAACTGCCGATCTTCATCTCTTTAGCCTTTAAGAGTACATCCCCATTTGTTTTGGCGTAAGGTTGCATCAAAATTGTAAAGTGGATCTTAGCTCCCAAAAAGGCGATCGAACCGGTCAATTCGGCATCATTCTTCAAGATCAATTGATAGTCCGTCTTGCCGTCATTCAACGTGTGTTTCAAATAATACTGAGCCATTTTGTTGGCTTCTTGTTTGTTCATGTTCACTGTAAAGACTTTGCTATCGTCATTTGCAATCTTCGATGAAACTTGATAGTTGTCAGTTGGCGAGCTCAATACTTTCGTACCAATGATCCCCAGACCAACGACGATGATCGCTACTAAAGCGATAAATGCATATTTCCAATAATTTCTCTTCATGATTATTTATAAAGCCACTCCTTTGTTGTCCCACTTACTTGTTCAAATACTTTGTCAGTCATCATATCATAACCGGTCCCATTAGGGTGGAAGTGGTCTTTCTTGTAAAGATATGGATTGACACCATCTTTTTTAACTTTGTTGTTGACCTCTTTGGTCTGATACAAATTATTGATATCAACGAAATGAGTATCGTTAAAAGTCGATGCCACCTTAGCGGAACCTTTGTTCCAATTGACAAACGCAATTTTGGCATTCTTGACGTTGCTGAGGTAGATACTGAATGGATTGTAGATACCGATCAAATAAATCGGTGCCGTCTTGTTGTAGCCTCTGATATCAGTTAATAAAGTCGTCAATCGCTTGTCGAATTTGACTTGTTCGTCCGCAATGTCGCCTTCGGTCAAGTCTAGACCCTTACGTTGCAACAAGTGCATAAAGTCGTTTCCACCGACAGTTACCGTAATGATATCGGCTTTGGGAAGATCTCGGTGCATCTTTTTGTTTGAATGCATCCGCGCCATGATCTGAGTACTTGTGTCGCCAGATACGCCGTAGTTATAGGCTTGCGTTGGAACATCATACTTTTTTTGAACCTTTTGTTTCAGACGCGTCACATATCCGCCACCGACTGACTTGGAATCACCAACACCTTGAGTCAAGGAGTCACCGATCGCTACGATACTGATATTTTTCTTCTTAGGGATGACCTTCTTTTTTGGTTTACTTGTTTTAGTCTTCGTATTAACGACTTGAGCTTGTTCCTGGTGATTATTATTGACCAGATAATAAGCTCCACCGCCAATCGCAATTAGAACTACTATGATAACAATGATCCAAATACTTTTTTTCTTCATTTATTAATCCATCTTTCAAAAAAAAGCCGATGCAATAATCATCAGCTTTTTACCTTTTACTCTGTATAAAATTCAATTGCAAAGGCACCGGACCCAGCGTGCGTCGCGATGACCGGACTGGTTACTCTGATCAACAGCGGTACGTCAGGTACAATCTCTGCCAATTTAGCTTTTAATTCGTTTACATAATCCATTTTGTCAACATATGAGATACCAATGGCTTTGATATTTTCTAGACCTTTGATCTCGTCAATTACGCCACTCATATATTTCTCAATCGTCTTGCGACCACGGCCACGTTTAACGACATCCAAGCTGTTATTTTTAACTATCAATACCAAATTGATATTTAAAATTGTTGACAAAGTTCCCGCAAACTTGCTTAAACGGCCACCACGAAGGATGTTTTCAATACTTGTAACACCCATGTACAATTTAGTATTGTCACGGACCTTTTCAACTGCTGCTTTGATTTCGGCAACTGATTTACCTTCTTGAGCCAACTTTGCAGCCTTTAGAACTTGGAAACCTTGGGCACGGTCAGTGAACTGAGTATCGATCACTTCCATGTGACGGTCGGTCATTTCAGCTACTTGTCTAGCAGCGTTGATTGTACCACTGATTGCTGGTGTCATGATCAATGCCAAAATATCAGTATAATCGTCAGGAACTTCATCGATCACTTTCATGAAAGTACCGATTGAAGGCTGTGATGTTTTGGGAAGATCTTTTGAAGCGTCCATTTCACGAACGAACTCTTCTCTAGTTATATTAACACCGTCAGTGTAAGTTTTTTCATCGATACTGATTGTCAAAGGTACGATACCAATATCGTATTTTTCTATTTCTTCTGGAGTTAATTGTACCGACGAATCGGCAAGGATTTTTACTTTACTCATTTTATCCCTCTTTCATAGGGTCTTAGTTCTTAATTTCTTCAATTATACCAATAATATAGCCGTTTTGAAAAAGCTCTTTTATATCAAGCGTTTCTATTGTCATTTTTTCATGGCTACGAATACGGCTCAAAGATACACTTAAACTAATAATAGCCCATAATCTTGCTGATTGTGGGTTTAATAGCTAGAACTTATTTTATCATTTATTAAGCATCTTGTTTACTGATTTTTTTATACCAAATATTAATCGATCATCAAAATAACATGTTAAATGAAATTGGTCCAACTTGCTATCAAAACTGCTATACACAAAATTATTCCGATCCAATAGCCTATTATGATCACAATATCTTTGTAATTTGGCTTTGCTTGGTGCCTATATTTTTTCATAATACTATCGCTCCACTTCTTTAAAACCATGTTAACATTCTTTCACTTGCTCAATAGCTACGGAATAAATTCTTATCTTCAAATAAAAATGCTTCACAACTGTTAGACAAAAAATCCAACCATTATGAAGCATTTAAATTTCATCAATCACCATTGTCTGCCAAGTCCTTAGACGTTTATAATAGTCAAAGTAACTATTCAATACAATTGGAGCTTTGAAAATGTCGAAAAAACATAATTTTTCTAGAGCCTATCTGATTACAGATCAGGTCTTTAGTGCCGTGACCCACGGAATCGGGATCATTTTAGCGATAATCGGTGCAATCTTTCTTCTCATTAAAGGGTTTCATCAAGGGGATCCTTTGAACATTACAGCTTATTTTATATATGCTTTCACATTATTCTTTTTATATTTGAGTTCAACCTTGTTTCACAGTCTCTATTTCACTAGAGCTAAGGGCGTCTTTCAAATATTCGATCACAGTTCAATCTTTTTGATGATTGCTGGGACTTACACTCCTTACTGTCTGATTGCGTTACACTCAGCTTTTGGTTACAGTATTCTAGCTTTCATCTGGGTCTTAGCAATCGGTGGCATCCTCTACAAGATCTTCAATGTTGGTCGTTTCAAATACTTCGAGACCTTACTTTACGTCTTGATGGGCTGGGCGATCATCATTGCGATGAAACCACTCTACGTTGCCATCGGTGCCAAAGGGATCGCCTTGTTAGTCGCCGGAGGAGTAGCGTTTACAGTTGGAGCTTGCTTGTATCTGATGAAAAATCTCAAGTACATCCACGTCATCTGGCATATTTTTGTCATGATTGGAACTGCTTTGATGTACTTTTCAGTTTACTTGTACGTTAATTAAATTCTTTGATAAGTTTCGAAGGTATACGGATAGATATTTTTATCGTCCACGATACCTTCTTTTTTTTCGGTCAATTTGAATTGATCATAGTCCAATTTAGTCATCTTTACATCGCCACTAAACTCATGGTCGATCTTGGTAACATACAAGCGGTCCACGTCATCCTTGAACAGATCAAAGATCCCCGCTCCACCGATCACCATCACTTCATCATCTGGCTGCACGAATTCTTTTAACTGGCTCTTGTCCGTGATCAAAACGACTGATTCAGGAACTTGGTAATCCGGATTACGTGAGATCACAATATTCAATCGTTTTGGCAAAGGACCGTTGGGAAAACTCTCAAAAGTCTTTCGCCCCATCACAATGGGATGATTCATCGTCACATCTTTAAATCGTTTCATGTCATTGGGTAAGGTCCATGGCAAGTGTCCGTCAACGCCAATAACGTGATTCTTAGCTTCTGCCCAAACAAAACTTATCATCTAAATTCTCCTAAACGGCAACCGGAGCCTTGATAGCTGGTTGCGGATTATAATTGGTCACCTTAATATCGTCAACATCGATATCAAAAATGCTCTTGTCACTTTCGATCTCTAATTGTGGACCGGTTGTAGCTGTGCGGTTGAGTTGAGTTTTGACTTGCTTTAAGTGGTTGTCATAAATATGGGCATCCCCCAAAGTATGTACGAACTCGCCGACTTCTAAACCAGTTTCCCGGGCGATCAAATGCGTCAACAAAGCGTAACTAGCAATATTGAACGGAACGCCTAAGAACAAATCGCCGCTTCTTTGATACAACTGACAAGACAACTTATTATCATTGACATAAAACTGGAATAACGTGTGACATGGTGGTAAGGCCATTGATGGCACATCTTCGGGATTCCAAGCACTGACAATCAAGCGCCGTGAATCAGGAGTTTTTTTGATCTGTTCAATGACATTTTTGATCTGATCGATAAAACCACCGTCACGAGTTTGCCAATGACGCCACTGAGCCCCATAGACATCGCCAAGATTGCCATATTTTTTAGCAAATGCATCATCTGTCAAAATATTTTGATCAAACTTAGCTTTTTCGATTTTATAGGCTTGATTGAATTCGTCATCTATTAGTGAACGACGGCCAAAGTCAGTCATATCTGGGCCTTTGTAGTCAGCACTCTCAATGTAATTTTTGAAAGCCCACTCGTCCCAAATGTGATTCTTGTGCTCCAATAAATATTTAATATTCGTATCGCCATGCAAAAACCACAACAATTCACTCTTGATCAATCCAAAAGGAATCTTTTTTGTCGTTAACAGTGGAAATGATTCTTGAAGGTCAAAGCGCATTTGATATCCAAAAGTACTGATAGTACCTGTTCCCGTTCGATCGCTCTTTTGATGACCGTGTTCTAAAACATATCTTAAAAGATCCAAATATTGTTGTTCGTTATGCATGATATTCTCCTAAATAAATTGACCTAAGTATTCCCAACGATCCATCAATTCATCAGATTCTTTCGTCTTCTCATCGAGCTGGCGTTGGCAGTCCATTAATTTTTCATAGCCATTTTCTGGATCATTGAGTTCCTTTTTCAATTGTGCCATTTCATCGTCTAATTTTTCAATTTTTGGCTCCAATTTATTGAATTCCATCTGTTCGGCGTAAGTTAATTTCTTCTTAACGTCTGGTTTCTCAGCCGCTTTTTGCTTCGTTTCTTCATGCTTTTGTTCTTGAACCGCATGGTGCTTAGCCTGTTTAGCGGCCGTGGCCTTTTGTAGATAGTTGGAGTATGAATCGTAGCTCTCCTCAATTTCACCTTGACCTTCAAAGATCAATAATTTGGCAGCCACTTTATCCAAGAAGTAACGGTCATGGGAAACGGCCAAAACAGTTCCCTTGAAACTGTCGAGATAATTTTCAAGGATCGTCAAAGTTTCAATATCCAAGTTATTGGTTGGCTCATCCAACAACAATACATTAGGTTGGTCCATCAAAATAGCTAACAAGTAGAGACGACGCTTTTCACCACCGGAGAGTTCTCTAATAAAGGCTCCCTGCATTTGGTGATCGAACTTGAAAGTGTCAAGCATTTGTGAGGCCGACATGTGTGAACCATCGTTGTTTTTAACCCCTTGACCGATCGATTCCAAATATCTGATCACTCGTTTGTCAGGGTCCATATTACGCGTATGCTGCGTGTAGTAACCTAAGCGCACGGTTTGACCAGTCTTGATTTCCCCACTGTCTAGTGGCAATTGGTCAGCAATCGCATTCAAAAAGGTCGTTTTACCAGAACCATTGGCACCAGTAATACCGATGCGGTCGCCACGAGAAACTAAATAACTGAAATCCTTTAAGATCACATGGTCTTTGAAGGCTAAATTAGCATCTTTGATGTCAAAAACATCATTACCTAAACGTTGTTGCGCAATATCGATCGACATTTCTTTTTGAACATCAGGTTTATCTTGCAAATCTTCCTTTAAGTCGTTGAAACGATCTTTTCTAGCTTGTTGCTTTGTTCCACGAGCTTTTACACCAGCACGCATCCACTTCAATTCTTGCTTGTAGAGTTGTGTCTTGTGGTGTTGTTCGGAGGCTAAAATATCCTCATTGTCAGCTTTTTGTTGCAAATACTTCTCATAATTACCGTCGTACTCAGTTACGTTACGATTTTCGAGTTCAAAAATACGGGTAGCTACTTCATTCAAGAAGTAACGGTCGTGGGTCACGAACAATACTGAGCCTTTATATTTGCTTAGATATGACTGCAACCAGTCGATAGCTTCATAATCCAAGTGGTTGGTTGGCTCGTCTAAAATCAACAAGTCAGCATCAGAGATCAACGTCTGAGCTAAGGCAACTCGTCTTTGTTGACCACCGGAAAGTTCGCCGATCTTTTTGTCCAATTCAGTGATGCCTAATTTATTGAGAATCGACTTGACGTCTGATTCCATTTGCCAAGCTTCGGCCGCATTCATTTTTTCTTGTAATTTGAAGAATTCGTCTTGGAGTTTAGCATCAGTCGAATTTTCATTGAATTTAGCGAGGGCATTTTCGTATTGACGGATCAATTGGAAAACTTCGCCGCTACCATTGAATACAGAGTCGATAACCGTTGATTCTGCATCCAATTTAGGTTGCTGTTCCAAATAAGAGATCTTGTAGTCTTTGGGTTTTTCAATGTTGATCGTATTGAGGTCACTGGTGTTGACGATTCCATCCAACAGTGTTGTTTTACCAGTACCATTGAGTCCTAGAAGTCCGATGCGGTCGCCTTCATTGATCGTAAAAGTTACGTCAGTGAAAAGAGTTTTTTCACCGAATGATTTTGATGCGTTTGAGATATTTAAGGTTTTCAATTATTTCACCACTATAAATAAAAAATTCCTCTACCCAAGTAGATAGAGGTAATGTTACTTTTCAACAATTATTATTACATGTAAGCAGACGATTGTAAAACATCACTTAATATTGTTGGAGCTGGTCTACAGTGTAATACAGCTGCTGCGTGCCACCGAATCGTACCAAGAGCTTTTCATTCTTTTGATCATAAAAGACCACTGCTCCAATTTGATCATGCATGCCATCTTTTTGGTCAACGATCTTTACCATTGTACCAATTTTTAAATCACCCATTTTTTCCCCCAGTCTAAAAAAGGGACTTAGCTAATCAAAATTAACTAACGTCCCATTTTTTTAATTAAAGATCATTTTTATAAATATCATATACGGTATTCTCTGGATCGATTGAAATATAAAGGTTGCCAGTCTTTGATGAAATTGCTGATGATTGATAGGCGTTATCTAGTCCTTCGACATCCTTTTGCTTGAATGGGAAGTAAATTTGCATTGGTTCCTTGTCTTGGTCATCCTCAAAGACGATATCGCACTTTTCAATATCTTGATACTTAATGATACGGTTGAACATACCATCAGCCATAGCAGCAGTTGAAACATCCGTATCCTTAATATAATCAGCTTCTGGTAAGATCTCGATTCTGAAACGTTTGCATGGGTGAATCTCTTGCATACGTCCACCTTCGATACGTCCATAACTTGTCGTTACACGTGCGATCCAAACATCACTCATCTCACTGTGGCTAACTGTCCATGTATCGTCATTTCTAAAGTAGAATTTAAGTTCTTTAAAAACATGTTTAGTCATAAAATCACCCTTTCAAGTCCTAAAATACTTACTGGTTTTATGATACCACAGCATTATTGATTACTTAACAAATAATGTCTCAAATCACTGAAATTGTTGGAAACGTTTCCTTCCACGACAGCACGCTCAATTTGGGACATCGATTTGCCGATGATCGGCCCTGGTTTGACCTCCAGGATCTCACAAATATCCTTCCCAGTTATTGCTAAATCATGACTACTTTTGATGGATATTTTAGCTACTTTTTCTTGCAAAGCTTGATAGTCAAATTCTTCTTTGAACATCTGACAAAGTTTGATCGTTCGAGTGAGATTATCGACGCCTAGTTTATAAATATTCCAAAGGTCAAAATCTTGATTTTCGAACAGATGCAGCATATTCAAAGTATTCAAACTGACTTCACGCGTCTTGTTGGAAACTTTCCAATCTCGCAACAACTTATTGAATTCACCGTGATTAAGACTCAACACATAGCCAATAGCACTCCAAGCTTCTTCTTCGTCTGCAAACTTTTCGCCAGGTACTTGTAACAATTCGGTCAAAGCTTCCTTTTGAGCTTGAAAACCGGGGCAGTATTCACTGAGACTCAACTTGATAAAATCTGCTAAACCAGTCTGCCAAGAGTTGCTGAGCATCATTTTGACGAATTCTTCCCGGATCCGTTCGACAGCAATTTTTTCCAACAGTGGCGCATTGTCAGCGATGGCTTGAGCCGTTTTATCCTCGATCTTGAAATTCAACTGAGCTTGAAAACGGACAGCCCGCATCATTCGCAAGGCATCTTCATGAAATCTAGCTTCAGCTTGACCGACGGCCCTGATCGTCTTTTTATCTAGGTCTTTGAGACCAGCAAATTTATCGATCACATTACCGTGAATATCGACCGCTAACGCATTGATCGTAAAGTCGCGGCGTTTCAAATCGTCTTCTAAAGATCTTACGAAAGTTACTTTATCAGGCCGACGATAGTCTTGGTAGCCTGACTCCGTTCGAAAGGTCGTGATCTCATAAGAATCATCCCCTATCAAAACGGTCACCGTTCCGTGCTGAATTCCAGTATCGACTGTCCGCTTGAAAATACTCTTAATTTCTTCTGGATAAGCGCTGGTAGCAATGTCAACATCATGGATCGGCAATCCCAATATATGATCTCGCACACTTCCCCCGACAAAATAGGCTTCATATCCGGCCTTTTCAATTTCTTCTAACACTGGCAATGCTGCTTGAAAGTCTGCAGGAAGTTGTTTGATTTGCATATAAGTACCTCAATTCTATGATATTAGTTGTGAAAATTTTATTAGTTACCTTTTATTATATACCAAGTCACAAAATCCTTTGAAAAATCTTCTTAGGCCACTTTTGGACGTTGACTTCAAGCTATTTGACTCCAAAATAGTTAGAATAATTTGTCCTGAAAGCCGTCAAATATGACAAAATTATATATAATGGAGTCAGCAAGGATGTGAAAGAACACTAGACGATAGTATCAACGCAAAAATAATGATTTCTAGTATTCGGTAGATATGGTAAACATAATACTTTTGATTTCTCTAATCGGCGTTTGGATCGGGACTGTCGTTGGTCTAGATTGGTTGACCTTCTCAGCACTTCTGCTCAACTCAATTGTTTTACTTATCAGCATGGTAGCTGGTAAAGAAAAGAAATAGAGAGCGAAACAAGCCCGCTTAGATTCCGAGCAATTTCCTAGACCTAGAAATTAGTTGCCCGATTTTGGCAGATGATTTTTAGGTTGTAGAAATGCACAGGAATCTGGCTTGTGTAGCTCGTTTCAATAGAGAGCGAAATAAACTGGGTAACTTTTGAGTATTTGCCTAATCTTCCAGATTGCTTGCCGACTTTGCAAGTGATTTGGAAGATGTAGCAAAACGTAGAAAGTTGGTTTGTGTAGCTCGTTTTAGAAAGCAGACTAACACGGTCAGTTTTCGAATATTAACATAAAAGCCACTGATTCTAAACTGGAATCAGTGGCTTTTTTTGAATCAAACGGAAAGATTTAACTTCTAATCCGCATTTTTTATTTGCATAAGACAAATTAATTATTGATTGGTTCAGAAACTTTGACCATCTTAACATTTTTGACATGACTCTGGTCGTAATTTTTACCAAAGACAAACGCGAAGATCACCGTCAATAGTGGATTCAGCCAAACATAGAAAGCACATGAGATGAAGACGACGGGACTAACACCTAAGACGCCGGAGATAAAGATTCCGGTAACACCCCAAGGAACCAAAGCATTGATATCGGCACCACCACTGGCAAGTACACGCAAAAGGTATTCGGGTTGGATGCCTTGTTTCTTAAAGTTATCTCTAAAAGTTGTTCCAGGAAGAATGATTGAAATGTATTGTTCACCAACTAAAAAGTTGACACCAATAGCACTGATCATTGATGTGAGGATCAATTTACCTGGTGTATTGACTTGATTGTTCAAACGACCGATCAAATTGTCAACGACACCCATTTTGATCAAAACACCACCTAGCGTTAAAGCTACTAGAATTAAGGAAATACTGCTGAGCATGCTAGTGATACCACCACCGCTGACAATAGCGTTGATTTTTTTATCAGCTGAGTTCAATTGGAAACCATTCATGATTTGGTCACTGATCGTTTTAACAGTTGGGTGGTCAATGAAGATGTGCATGATGATTGCTGCAACTGAACCGGCTAAAAGTGTAGGAATAGCTGGAATTTGAATGATAGCACAGAAGATCAAAACTGCGATTGGAATCAACATCCATGGTGAGATGAAGAAGTTAGCATTCAAGGCATTGATGATGTGGTGTACCGAACTCATATTAGGATTGGCTGACGTGTGACCAGCAATCAAGAAAATAATGGCGGTAATAGTAGCTGCGGGTAAAGCAGTGTGGGAAATGGTTCTGATGTGGTCAAAAACATTGTCAACTCCAGCAATTCCAGTAGAAAGATTGGTTGTTCCAGAAAGTGGCGACATATTGTTTCCGAACAAAGCACCAGATACAATTGAACCGGCGGTCAAAGCAACGTTGATGCCCATAACTTGGCCGATACCCATGAAGACGATACCTAAGGTACTGATAGTCGTAAATGAACTACCGACGATGATACCGACTAAACAGCAACTGACAAAGACTGTAAATAAGAAGAAACGGACATTCAATAATTCAAGACCGTAGACCATGATCGTAGGAATAACCCCGGACATTGACCATGCTGAAACTAATACCCCGATCATGATGAAGATGATCATTGGGATGATACCTGGCTTAACTCCTTCAGTGATGCCATCTTGTAGTTCCTTCCACGAGAAACCGCGAAACCTTCCGTAAAACAGTAACAAAGTAAATGTTAGTAAAATTGGAATTTGAGGAGTCATCTTCCAAGCAATCATCATGGTTCCTAACATTCCAAACATGACTAACATAATGATCAAACTTTCAATAAACGTTAAACGACTTGCTTTTTTCATATTTATCACCCTAATTTTTCCCTAATCTTTGATTACTTTTAACACCAGTTGAGGCTTTGATAGGGACGGTAAAGGTAATTTCTTTTAGCTTCTTTAACTTCATTTTCATTAAGGATCTGACTGAATGTGGCTTGCATTCTCAGTTGTTCAAAAAATTTCATGTTCGTTTCCTCCTTCAATTCGTATCCCAGGGTATAAAAAAAGCGTCCCTGCATTATATGCAGGGACGCTTTTTTGCGCGGTACCACCCAAAATTCAAATGGATAGACTAGTCCATTTGCTCTTTATTCCCGAAACGTGGGATACGTGATCTGATTTTGTATTTTATGAAGATACCCTGCATGGCTCGCACCGACCGCCAATTCTCTGAACACCGAGGTATTTCACTACTTGCGTTAAAATCAAAATCAATTTATGTATGTAATATTAGCAGTATTTTTTTAGAATGCAAGAGTTATATTAAAAAAAGTCACATATTTTTAATGTTTCTAATTTTTAACTTTAGTTATACAACTCTAAAAAAATAAAACCGCTAGCCCAAATCCAAGCCAACGGTTTTACAAAATAAGCATCTATATTGATTTTTTAATTTTCGGTTAATTGATCCCATAAACTTTGCATATCTTCATTATCAGGATCCTGTTTCAAGTACATTTGAACTGCCGGCTTCAAAACGGCGTTGTTACCTGTACTACGCAAGATTTCAATCAAGTCAGACAAGTAGTCCAGATTATCTTTGAAATCGTCTAAGACGACCAGAATATTCTCTTGAGCGTGATCGATATCATCAGTTTCAAATTGCGACTTAGCCAAGTTCCAAACTAATTTAGGATTGTTACTGATATCTTGACCTTGCAACAAGTCCAAATTAGCCTTGAATTGTCCCTTAGTGATGTAATAATCACTGAGTTTGATGATCAATGGCAATGGGTTCTCTGCCTTCTTGATCCCCTTTTCGATGATCTTGATAGCAGCTGATGCATCTTCAACTTGACCAGCTTCAAAAGCAATCTGATACAGACGTTCGTCCAACTCGTTGATATTCAAACCTAATTGAGCATATTTGAAGGCATCCGAAGTCTTTTTAATATTCAAATAATCTTCAGCCAAAATTGGATAAACGGTTGGATAATCACGATTAGTCGACAATAATTTTTCCAAGATTTGGATCGACTTATTATAATTTTTAACTTGGTTGTACAAAAAGCCCAACTGGAACTGAGCATCTTCGTTCAACTCTAAGGCGTTTAATTTTTCGTATTCACTAATAGCCTCTTCATATTGGCCATCCCCGGCCAGTGAACTAGCTTTACGCAAAGTGATCGAGATTCCGGAGTAATTCTTGATCCCCATATCTAGGAGCATGTTGTAATACGTCAAAGCCTTACTGAATTTGTTTTCGTCAAAGTAAACTTCGGCCAAAGCAAACTTGAAGACTTCTTCGTCAGGAAATTCACGAATACCAGTCAAGAGTTTCTGTTCACTGACTTCGTAGAGAGCTTGCGATTGATAAATGTCAGCTGACACTAACAGATTTTCTGCATAAGCCGGCGAATCGGGTGTGATATTTGAGATGTAATCAAGCGCTTGGTTGCTATCGCCGTCAGAAACGGCAATTTCAGCCAATCTCGAAAGGATTTGACCTTCATTAGGGTAAATGGTCAATAGGTGATCATAAATCGTCTTAGCTTGAACAGAGAGGCCTCGACTCATTAAAGTTTCAGCCAATGAAAATTGGGTTTGGTCATCGTCTTCTGACAATGACTCTTGAATCAAACGGTCGACATTCGAAAAATCGCCGTCATCAATTGTTTCTATAACTTCATCTGCTTTACTCAAATTAATACCTCCATATTTTTGCGTAAAAAAAGACGGTCCAATGACCGCCCCATGATAGTTAAAATCTAATTATTTAACTGAATCCTTCAAAGCCTTACCTGGTTTGAATGCAGGTACCTTGCTTGCTGGAATCTTGATTTCTTCGCCAGTTTGTGGGTTGCGACCCTTACGAGCAGCACGTTGACGAACTTCGAAGTTACCAAAGCCGATCAATTGAACTTTGTTACCTTCTGATAAGTTTTCTTGGATTGTTTCAAAGACAGCGTCAACTGCAGAAGTTGCGTCTTTCTTTGTCAAACCAGTTTTACTTGTTACACTATCAATAAGTTCAGCTTTATTTGCCATATGTGAATACCTCCGGATATTTGTAAAAAATTTTAGAACACATGAACATCGAGTAATGCGTTCATTATTCTATGTACAAAATTACCATAGCAATGCCGTTGTGGCAAGCATTTAGGCCATTTTTTCTGATAAATCTTCTCAAATATAAATATATTTATAAAAGCGGATAAAATACTGTTAAATTCCGCTTTATTTCCGTTTTCTAGGTAAAATCTTAATTGGTGTTCCTTCGAAGTCGAAAGTATCACGCAATTGATTTTTCAAGAAACGTTCGTAAGAGAAATGAAGCAATTCGGGTTCATTGACGAAAACAACGAATGTTGGTGGTTGAATAGCCACTTGCGTCATGTAATAGATCCGCAATCTCTTACCGTTAACTAATGGTGTTGGTGCGATCGATGTAGCCCGTAGTAACAAGTCATTCAAGATGGCTGATTGAATACGACGGTCACGGTTATCGTAAACTCGTGCGACTAATTCAGGAATTTGATCGAGTCTTTGACCCTTGATAGCTGATGTAAAGAGAATCGGAGCATAAGCCAAGTATTGGAACTCAACTCTTATTTGGTTTTCAAAGTCCTTCATGGTGTTCGTATCTTTTTTCAAAGTATCCCACTTGTTAACGACGATGATGACACCTTTGCCGGCGTTGTGAGCATAACCCGCAACTCGTTTATCTTGTTCGCGGATCCCCTCTTCAGCATTCAAGACTACGCAGACGACGTCTGATTTATCAATAGCACTCAAAGCACGTAGAACGGAATATTTTTCCGTATTTTCGTAAACCTTACCACGTTTTCTAATTCCGGCCGTATCGATCATTGTAAAGTCTTTATCGAGTTTTTCGTCATGATACTTAGTATCGATAGCATCTCGAGTCGTACCTTGCATGTCAGAGACGATTACTCGTTCATCACCCAAGATAGCGTTGACCAATGATGACTTACCAACATTAGGACGACCAATGAAACTGAATTTAATGGTATCGTCTTCTTCTTCCTTCTCTTCATTAGGAAAGGCCTTGACGATTTCATCCAATAGGTCACCTAATCCAGTACCTTGGGCACCAGAGATTGGATTAGGATCGCCAAATCCAAGTGAATAAAAGTCATAGATATCTTGACGTTGTTCAGGGTTATCAGCCTTGTTGACAGCCAAAATAACTGGCTTATCAGTCCGATACAAAATCTTAGCAACATCTTCATCTTCTGAAGTTACCCCATTTTGACCGTTAACGATCAAAACAATAACGTCAGCTTCGTCGATGGCGATCTCGGCTTGGTTTTTGATTTGAACGGACATTTTTTCGCCACTCATTTCAATACCACCGGTATCGATCAAACGGAATTCTTTTCCTAACCAACTGGCACGGGCATAGATCCGGTCACGTGTTACACCTGGCGTATCTTCGACGATCGACAGTCTTTCATTAATGATCCGATTAAAAATAGTAGATTTCCCAACATTGGGGCGTCCTACCAACGCAACTACTGGAATAGACATATTTTGCCTCCCTACTTATGTTCGTTAACTATCTCAGTTACTCTATTTACTACTTGTTCAATAGTCATATTTGAAGTATCAACTTCAATGGCATCGTCAGCTTTTCTCAATGGCGAGATCTCACGATGTGAATCCTTGTAATCTCTGGCAGCAATTTCATCTTGCAATTCCTTTAAAGGCGTATTGATACCACGTTCAATATTTTCTTTAAAACGTCTTTGAGCACGGACTTCAACGCTGGCAATTAAAAAGATTTTAACTTCGGCATTAGGCAAAACAGTCGTCCCAATGTCACGGCCGTCCATAACGATGTTTATATCGTTGGCCATATCTCTTTGCATTTTGACTAAATCAGTTCTAACTTCTTTGATTGCAGAAACTTGAGAGACATTGTTCGTGATCTCTTCAGTTCTAATTGCATCAGAAATGTCTTCATCATCCAACAAGACATGTTGTCCATCAGCCTCATTGAGAAAATGAATTTTATGTTCTGACATTAATTTTAAAATATTGAGAGTATCACCATAACCCACATTATTCTTTTTTGCAAGTAAAGTTACCGCACGGTACATAGCTCCAGTGTCACAATAGACAAAATTTAAATTCTTAGCGATCAATTTAGCAATGGTACTTTTTCCAGCTGATGCTGGTCCATCAATGGCGATTTGCATCTTGTTTCTCTCCTTAATAAAAGGGCCCAGACAAAAATGTCAGAGACCCTATATTTAAATTATTTAACTCTTAATGTCGTACCTGGTGTCAATGTACCAACATTACCATTCATACTCTTCAATTGAGCGGTTGTTAAATTGTTGTTGTAAGCAATTCTGAACCAGTTATCACCGGCTTTAACAGTGTATGTACTTGCAGCACTGTTGTCAGTGTTCGTTGAAGTAGTTGAATTGTTATTAGTTGTTGATGCTTGTTGATTAGTAGTTTGCGACTGTTGTGTTTGTTGTGAATCAGTGTTGCTATTGGCAGCCGTTTGGTTGCTGTTAGTATCACTAGCTGTTGAATTGTCAACAGTTTGATTCTTGTCACTAGTCGTATCATTACTATTATTGTTAGTATCAGCACTATTGTCAGATGTTGTAGTAGACTTCTTAGCCTTGGCTGCAGCAGCTTTTTTAGCGGCTTCAGCTTTCTTCTTGGCAGCGGCCTTTTTAGCAGCTTCTTCTTTGACTTTAGCCTTAGCAGCTTTAGCTTTCTTAGTTGCCTTGTCTTTGTTTTCAACCGACTTTTGCGATTGAGCACTGTCAAGGTCACTGCTGCTGCTTCCGCGAACGGCATTCAAGACTACCGGTGTGAACATAATCACGATCAAAGCAACTACCAAAGTAACTACTAACGTATGATTGCCACGTTGTTTCTCTTTAGTTACTGTACGAGATACGTGACCCTCGTCGTCAGTATCAGAATCAAAACTATTTTCCCAAGGCTTTTGATCTTTGTCATCAGCCTTCTCAGTTTGATCTTGAGCATGTTGTTCTGAAGCATCTTGAGTAGCATCCTCAGTGTGTTTTGGTGTTGACACTGGTGGTGTCGGTACGAAGTTTGTCGTGTTTTCAGGTTCTGTATCAGAATCTTGTTTTGCTTCACTTAAATGATCATTGTTTTCTTCAGATTGAAGATGATCTGTTGAACCGTTATTTCCAGTATCTTGACTTTGATTATTGTCAACTGGTTGTGGTTCGTCAGGAACATCATTAGAAGTTTGATCGTCAGAAACTGTATCATTCGTAGGTGTGTCTGTATCACCCGTATCGATCAGATGATATTTCTTCAAGTCCTCAAGACTAACAGATCCTTCTAGTCCTTGAGTGGATTTAGGAATACGAGAATTGCCAGACATATTGTTTTTATCCTTATCGGCCATTAAAAACCAACCTCCTAATTTCTATCTCTTAAAGCATATCATAAAAGTTTAAAATTTTTCTTTAAAGATTTATAAAATTCCCTTAGATTGCTATTTAATTGCAAAATGTCCCTTGATTCTTGGATAAACAATCAGTACACAAGCCGAAATGATTAATGATTTGATGATATTGAACGGTACGACACCAGTTAAAACATACTGTGCCAAGTTCATATTCAACTTCATCCCCATAACGTTCATATACAAAGGCATTACTACAAAATAGTTCAAAATTGACATGATCACGGTCATTGAAACTGTGGCCATTACTATTGCCATTGTCTTTTGTTCTTTCTTCCAAAAGTAATTAAACGGTATCAACATAGCCACGGCACCAACAAAGGCTGAGCCGTTTCCAATCAGTCCGCCCAAGCCACTGCCAGTAACGATAACGTGAACCAATGACTTGATCAAAGCAATCAAAGTCCCTCCTATCGGACCGAAAGCAAACGTTCCAATCAAGGTAACTACATCACTCAAATCAATTTTTAAAAATGGCAACCAAATCAGAATCGGAAACTCAAAGAACATCAAAATCGTCCCCAATGCCGCAAAAATCGACACTCCAATTATATCCTGAAATCTAGCTGTACTCTTTCCCATAAAATCAACCTCTCTCATTGATTTCCAAAGAAAAAAGGCCTGTTTTGGGTACACCAAAACAGACCTCAATCTGTTTTCTTTCATCTAGACTTTAACTATCGGTATGGGATACTAAGACCCATTCAACCAACTTACGTTGGGTCGCGGACTACACCGCCGGTCGGGAATCACACCCTGCCCTGAAAACCAATTATTATTTTTATATTTCTACTATAGCAGAGTGACTGGGGCAGTTCAACTGAGAGTTTTTGTCTTATGGTTATTATTACTATTATCGATTTTTTCACTCAATTCTTTAATTTGAGTGTCACAGTCAGCAATTTGAGTCTTAAAACTATCTCTTTCTTGTTCTGTATCGGCTAATTTGACGTTAATCTCTTGGAAATTCTTGCCATATTCAGACATGATCTTATCGACCTGATCATCTGTTAAATTCAAATCTTTCAAAAGCTCTCTTTTCATGCTTATTACTCCCTTACGATTTTTTTACGATGCTACGACATCGATTTGAAAGCATAAAAAATAAGCCTTTTAACGTCATGCTTAGGACGTAATTGCTAAAAGCTAGGTAGCTCTTTTAAAGATTATCAATAATTGATTCTATTCTAAAACCATTCTCACTAAGATCATTGCCGCTATCATTCAGAGATTCGGCCAACGCTGTTGAGAAAAGATTCCATATTTTATCCCATTGTTGTTCTGAATGAATGGTCACATTTAATCGATTCGGAGTAATGTCCGGCTTCAAGAAGGAGTATAACTCTGGATAATTTTTCTCAATAAAATCTAAATCACCAGTTTTAAAATAAGCTGGGTAAAAATCATTTTCCATCATTTCCCCTTCTTTTTCTTATTGTGTTTGGGTAAAACAGTAATAATATTTCCATTTTGACTAAGCATTACATATGACTTTGAACCGACATATTTAATTCCATCATGTTTTTTCCGTTCTTCAGGAGACATGTTTTTAATTTCTCTTTATCTGGTTCTATAACAGTACCATTCTTTAAATCATTAACTAATTCATCAGGTGAATTTCCTATCCGCACAACATTGCCATGACTTTCGTCATTTTTGGTATCAAATGTTCTCGCAATCATATGTTGACTATATGACTCTACAGTTCTACCATCTTTTGTCTTTAAACCTATCAACTTAGTGTTTAATTCATTTGATTTTGCTATGAAATCAGTATATCTAATTACCGGCTCTACAATCCCTTTTTCTCGGCCAGAAGTATGTGCCCTCAAGGCTCTGGTATCACTTCTATTATAAATCACTCGACGATATTCATCCATATCTTTAGGGAAACCAGCTTTACCAAATTCCTTTTTAAGACTATTCAGTTTTGCCTCTTGATCAATGCGTTTTTGAGTAATTCTGTTGGATTCTTTTTTACTTAATCCAGTAGCAATCTTCTCACGACTATAATCACGATGTAGAAAGTCATAATTCTTAACAACATCCCTCAACTGCGAACGATGTCGAGACAACATATCCTTGTAATGGCTTTGACCAACGACATCCTTCATCTTTTCGGAATAGTGAATCATCTTTTTGTCATGTCGTACCTTACGCTCTAAAGCACGTTGATGTTGTTGAATTTCACCATTAGCAATGGCCTTTGCTGTATTGGGATGTTCAAATGGATTGGTACTGATACCTTCCAAATATGGATATAACTCATGATGACAATGAGCACCTTGTGTTCCGGAAGCCTTCCCATAATCATGATTATAAATAGAATCATATTATAGATATTATCAAAGATAATCTTCCTATGTGTTTTAAGGCCACTAACTATTTCAATGATAGTTTGACTATATCTTGATACGTTCTGAGAGCCGAATTATTCTGGATACTACGACTAACTAACGACTTATTAACAACATTGTTCAAGTAATCGTATGTTTGATTGTGCACGAACTTCACTGTCAACTTGAATACCAATTATTTGTGTACTTTGTAAAAAAGAATTTTCTAATTGTTGAGGTTAACGTAATCAATTATTGCTTCAACTTTTAAACCCATATTATTAAGTTCTATACCATCTAAGGATTTATCATCAGTTAGTGCATCAATTAGTGGCATCTCAACTAGTTTTTCATAATCCTTGTCTGACGGAATGTTAACACTCATCATATCGGAATTAATAATCGGACGTAAATCTTCAAATGAATCTGGATAATTATTCTTTATAAAATTTAAATCACCCTTTTGAAAGAATATTTTTTCCATTATTTATTTTTTCCTTCCCCTGATATAACAGTAATAATATTTACTTCTTCATTTACAACTGCTTTTGCTTTATTACCTAAATATTAATTAATAACTTTATGACTTTCATCATGTTATTGTCCGAAGGTACGTACAACCAGATGATTTGAATAATTGGCAATAATATCTTTGTTAATAATTTTACTTCCAATAGTCATATTTACAAAAAAATCCTACTAATTACAAGTAAACTTTTATATAAATATTGTAAATTGTTCGCGTACTTTGTAAAAAAAGCATTTTCAAATTTTTTTGATCACTTTTAAAATTCTTCTGAATAAATTTTATAATTTAATCTTTATCGAGTGCTATAATTATTTTTGTTGTCATGTCCTCGGCAACTAGGTTCAAACTCATAGTTTGATACCATCCTTATATTTTTTTATATTACAAAGGCCGTCCACGTAGTGGATGGTCTTTTTTGTTATTCAAAAAAGCTGATAACCCCAAATGAAAGTTATCAGCTTTATTTACTTAATTACGATTTTCTTTTTTTAATTCAGCGACTTCTTGACGTGTCAAATCACGATATTGACCTGATACTAAGCCTTCCAAAGTTAAAAAGTCATATCTCTCACGTGATAGTTTTTCAACTTTATGACCAACGGCATCAAACATATTCTTAACTTGATGGTTGTGGCCTTCGTGAATAATGATTCTTACCAATGACGTGTGCTTTTTCTTGTCTTTAGACATAACCGTCACTTTGGCCCGAGCGGAAGTATAGCCCTTCAACTTGATACCTTTTTCCAAGTGCTTGATCTCTTCAGTCGTCAGCACACCTTCGATCTTCGCAACATATGACTTGTCGACGTGATATCTAGGGTGCATCAAATGATTAGCGAATTCACCATCATTGGTCAATAGCAACAAGCCTGATGTATCGTAGTCCAAACGACCGATTGGGTAAACTCGTTCACGGACGTCATCTTCCAACAAATCTGTTACAACTTTACGATCTTTATTGTCAGTTACAGCTGAAATAACGCCACGTGGCTTGTACATCAAGATGTAACGTTTCTTTTCAGTTTCTAAAGGCATCCCGTCAACTTCGATCTTATCGCTGTGATCGACTTTAACACCCATCTCCGTCACGACTTTATTGTTAACTTTAACATGACCTTTGGCAATTAATTCTTCTGATTTACGACGTGAAGCCACACCGGCATCGGCCATGAACTTTTGTAATCTAACTTTCTCCATTTATCTCTCCTACTTTTGAATCATCCTCAAATTTTTCTATTGCTGGTAATTCCTTTAAACTCTTAATTCCAAAATAATCAAAGAATTCATCGGTCACGACATAGAGGTTTGGATGTCCGGGGACATTCTTCTTGCCGTTTTCCTTGATCAGTTTCCGCATCAACAACGTATTCAAACTACCGGAACTCTGTACGCCACGGATCTCATCGATCTCGATTCTGGTGATTGGTTGGCGATAAGCGATGATCGACAAGACTTCCAAAGCTGCTTGGCTGAGTTTGCTGCCTAAGCCAGATTTGAAATACTTCGTCAATAATTCACTGAATTCATTTTTAGTAACTAATTTATAGATTGAATTGTAATTGACTAATTGCACGCCTGAATCAGCATCCGTTAACAATTTAACTGTCAATTCTTCAATATTTTGTCGTAAAGCAGCACTGTCGATCTCCAACAATCCCGCTAGATCTTTTTCTTTGATACCTTGATCACCGGCCACGAACAACAAGGCCATTATCTTTGCTTGATACACATTTAATTCCTCAATTCAATAAATAATTCACTCTTAAAATCTGCCTGATCGACGGAAACGATTTGTTGACGAGCCAATTCCAAAATAGCCATAAAATCCGTAACGATCTCTTCAATATTGTGGTTGAGTTTCAACAACGATTTGAAAGTCATCTTTTTAGCGGTCTTTAACTTAGCCATGATATTGTCCGTAGCATCTTCGATCGACAGTGTCTCATTTTCAATCGTCTCGGTTTCTGGTTGGTGATATTTTTCAGTCCGCAATAACTCAGCATAAGTGGCAGCCAAATCGTCCAAAACGACTGAACCTGGTTTTAAGAACTGATCTAATTGTTGACTAGGAACACTGGGTTCTTTGTCGAATTGCTGCTTACGAACTTGTTCTTTTTCTTCGAAATAAGCGGCTACTCGCTTGTACGTTTGATAAGTCAATAATTGTGAAACCAACTCATCACGCGGGTCGTCACTCTCTAAATCGTCGGCGATTTCATCAGGTGCTTGGGGCAAAAGCATTTTACTCTTGATCGACATCAAAGTCGACGCCATGACTAAATAATCACCGGCAATGTCTAATTGCAAGACTTTCATACTCTGTAAGTAATCGATGTATTGTTGCGTGATCTGAGCAATCGGAATGTCGTAAATATCGACTTTGGACTCTTTGATCAAATGCAGCAATAAGTCGATTGGTCCTTCAAAATCAGTTAATACTAAATTTAATTTTTGCATTAATTCGTTTCTTTCATATCTTTTTCAAGTTTTTCCTTATTCTGACGCCAATGTTTGAGTTGATCGCTCAAATTGAAATTGCCTAAGATGACATAATCCGGAAACTTCTGTTGAATATCATCGAAGATCTTAAAAATATTGCTCTGGGAACGGTACGAAGGATTCAAGGAAATATATTCAATGAAAACTGTCTTTTTAGAAAAAGACAAGGCAACGATCCCAGAATAATCTTCAATGTTGCTCTTCCACAAGTAAAGCTGCCGGTTTTCATCTTCAGAATACAACTTCAGCTCTTGTTCTAAATTGTTCAAGTCTTTGAAATCACTTATATAAGACAAAAAGCCCATAGCGATTTTTTTGTTCTCATCACTATATTTGTTAAGCATAACAACCTCCTCAAGCTCTAGGGAACGATTCATTGTAAACTTGTTTCATCCGGGTTTTGTTAATGTGCGTGTAGATCTGGGTCGTCGAAATATCGGAGTGTCCCAATAATTCTTGAACGACTCGCAGATCGGCACCATTTTCCAGCAGATTAGTCGCAAAAGAATGACGCAACGTGTGTGGCGTAACGTCTTTTTTGATGCCCACTTGAGCGATGTATTTTTTGATCATTCGCCAAATCGACTGACGGGTCAACTTTTTACCACGGAAGTTCAAAAAGACTTCTTTTTGCTGACCATATTTTTCCACTAATTGCTGGCGCGTTTCTGCAAAGTATTTTTTCAACCAAGTAATGGCTGTATCGCCGATTGGCAACAGTCTTTCCTTGTCGCCTTTGCCCAACGTTTTGATCAAACCCAAGTCCAAATGCAGGTCATCCATACTCAAATTGACTAGCTCGCTGACCCGCAAACCGGTCGCATACATCACTTCAAAAATCGTCCGATCTCTGATGCCTAAAGGCTTTGAAATATCTGGCGATTCGATCAGTGAATTAACTTCATCCATCGACAAAACCACTGGCAAATGAGTCCCCTTCTTAGGAGCATCCAGTTCGTTCATTGGATTAGCGTGGATCTTATCAACTAATTCCATCCACTGATAAAATTTTCGTAAAGATGAAAACATCCGCATCTGTGACGTTTTGGATTTTTCTGCTTTATCCTGACTGGCAAAAAATTGCGTCACGACAAAATGATCTTCCGGATAGAAGGTCATTTTTTTATTCTCTAAAAAACTGCTGAATTCCAAGAGATCTTGTTGATATGAGACGATCGTATTCTTGGAAAGTCCCCGATCCAATCGCAAATAACGTGCGTAATCGGCAATGGTATCACGCATCTCTTGATTCTTGATCGATAATTTATCACTCATAAATTATCACCTCTATTTGAGATAAGTGTAGCCATCTTTTTGTTCGATCTTACGTTGCTTCATCAAATTACCCAGAGCACGCTTAAAACTAGCCTTACTGATACCAAAATATTCTTTGATGTCATCGGGACTGCTTTTATCGGTATAAGGCATTTTCTTGTCGATCGAGTGTTCCAAAACGGCCACGATCATTTGAGCATCCGGAGTGATCTCTTCGTAAGCACGTGGCTTCATTGAAAGATTTAGTCGACGGTGACTTGAACCAATGACACGAGCCTTAACGTGTTGACCAATGTGCAATGGTTCACCTTGTTCGTCAGTGTAAATAAAGCCCATGTAATAACTCTCAGTCATTACAAATGCTCCTGACTCTCTGATAGCGATGACTGTTCCCTCTTCATCCTTGTTCATCAATTGTTTCAATTCTGAATCAGGACTACGAGCAATCTGCGTGTAAAGTTCAATATCAGCTAGTTTACCCCACAAACGTCCCTTGTGATCGATGTCGAGCGTCACCATCAAACTGTCGCCGACCTTAGGCCATTCGTTGTGTTCCAATGGCAAATCGTCCAAAGATACTACATAGTCCTTATCTTCCAAACCAACGTTGACGAAAACACCCAAGTCAGTTCTGACATTAGTTACTTCCGCAAAATCCCAAACACCTTTCGTCACAAAAGGCATAACTGTCGTCATTTTGTTCTTGTGAGCTTGATTCTCGTAAAGAAAACCAGCAACCTCATCACCTAATTCGGGAATCTCGGTCAATTCATCTAAATCTAAAGCAAACGTATATCCTTCGATCTGTACGAATGCTTCATCCTTGTTAAGATCAGTTACCGTTCCAGGTAAAACCTCACCATACATTTCACTTATTTCCATTTTTCACCATACTCTTTATATTCGTATTTAATCATTTCTTATTTTACCTTATCGGCAATGTTACATAAAACCTTTTTCACAATTAATTTTGAATATTTTTTAAAAACCTTCACTTTCCACCTCACTCTTTAGATAAAAATATTTATAAAATTTAGTCTTTTTAAAAAAACAAGATTGAATTTTTAAAATAAAAGTGAAATACTAATTCTTGTAGAAAACGTTTACAATTATTGGAAGAGGGATTAGTTATGAAAATTAAAGCTGCTGTAGTTGATAAAGTTAATGATCCATTTGTAATCAAAGATGACGTCGAATTGGCTGATATGACCGACGATGGTCTCCAAGTCAAAGTCGTTGCTTCAGGTATTTGCCACTCTGATGAAGCTCTTCGTAAAGGCGATGCTGGTTTTACCTTCCCTGTTGTTTTAGGACACGAAGGTTCCGGTATTGTTGAAAAAGTTGGTAAGAACGTTACTAACTTCAAACCTGGCGATCACATCATTATGTCATTCTATTCTTGTGGCGAATGTGACAATTGTTTGAAAGGTAAACCTACCCAATGTCGTAAGTATGCCGCTTCAAACTTATCTGGTACACGTCCTGACGGTTCTGACCACTTTACTGAAGATGGCCACCACGTCAGTGATATGTTCAATCAATCATCATTCACTACCCACACCGTTATCGACAAGAGAAATGCCGTTAAAGTACCTAAGGACCTAGATTTGAGAAAGCTCGGACCTTTGGGCTGTGGCTACGTAACTGGTTCAGGAACGGTCTTCAATACTCTCCAACCAAAACCTGGTGACACGATTGCTGTCTTCGGTACTGGTGCTGTTGGTTTGGCTGCCATGATGGCTGGTAAGATCTCCGGCTGTGTCAATGTTATCGCGGTTGATATCGTTGATTCACGTTTGGAATTAGCTAAGAAGATGGGTGCTACTGACGTCGTTAATAGTAAGAACGAAGATGCTGTCGAAGCTATCAAGAAGATCACTGGAGGTCTAGGCGTTGATTGGGCCGTTGATACAACCGGTGTAGCTAAAGTTATGACCGATTCAATCGCTGCCTTGACACAAGGCGGTACAACAGCCACAATCGCCGTTACACCACACAACATCGACATTTCAACTTGGAACGATCTCTGTGTCGACGACAAGAAGATCGTTGGGGTCAACATGGGTGACTCAATTCCTCAAGTTGATATTCCTCGCTTGATCAAGTTCTATCAAATGGGTGTCTTCCCATTCGACTTGACTGAAAAGTTCTATGACTTCGACCAAATCAACGAAGCCGACGCTGCTTCAGTTAGTGGTGAAACGATCAAACCTATTTTGATCATTGATAAAGATTATCAACCAGAAGCTTAATAAAACTTAAAAGATGGTTCAATCCGGGAGTTATGACCTGAATTGAACCATCTTTTTATTTCTCTAATACTAACGAATATTTCTCGTTACCTATTATTTTTCTAAAATATATTTTTCAATAGTGGCACTAACGCCATCATGGTCATTGTCGAGTGTCTCCACATCACAAGCTTGTTTAATATTATCGTTGGCATTACCCATTGCAATACTCAAACCAGCCACTTTCATCATCGGTAGATCATTGTCCATATCGCCAATTGCCGCCACTTGGTTTGGTTTTAACTTCAAATACTTGATCAAATGCTCCAAAGCGGTACCTTTGTTGACATTCTTAGGACAAAGCTCAACTTCTTTAGGACTTGTTTTGACTACAAAGTAGTCAGAATCGTATTGTTCATGTAAAAATTCTGCCCACTTGGCAATTTTTCCCTTATGACCGCTCACTAAGAACTTTAAAATACTTAGTTTTGGCTGTAGCATTCGTTTCTCAGTCCAGTCCTGATCACTGTCATAGAGATTGCCCTTTGTATCGATCAAGTGATAGTTGATCTTATTAGCAAACAAAGTCTGAGCAATATCGGTACACTCTTGATTACGCAAAACTTTTTGATAAATGACTTTGCCACTATCGTCTTGAATCATGCTGCCACCATAGTCGATAATATATTGATCCGTCTGATTCAAACCTAATTCTTTAGCAAAAACCAGAGCTTCTTTATAAGGACGCCCAGTACAAATGACGATTTGTGTTCCCTGTTTGACGGCCTCAGTAACTGCCTGTTTATTAGCTGCAGAAATTTTACTCTTACTATTTAATAAAGTGCCATCCATATCGATAGCAATTAATTTATAATTCATAATTTTCTACCTCTGATCTGACTTACTACTAATATTATAATTCAGTTGCACCAAAAAATCCCTGATCTGAATGACCAGGGATTCTTTTACAACATCGCTTTGACAACCGTCTTGACGAGATCTGTATATTGATAAACGAACACGATTACGTTACAACTTAACAAAATTAACAAAAAAGCTATATTATGATTCAACTTCTGACTAGCCTTCAATTCATTGCGCCGCTGCATCCTTGTCACTATCCACACCTACTTGTTAAATGAATTTATAAATTAATATGTATATACTATCATATATTCATTTAATATATTAATTATGATGAAAAAGTATCATTATTGAACTATATTAATTTACCAATTACATTTTTGTTTCGGTAGAAAATAATAGTTACCATTCCATAAATATGATTAAATATTTATAAGCGATAATTAATTCAATTTTTGGAGGATACCCGTATGAACCATCTGAAAGCAACAGCCTTAATTTTAACTGCCGCTCTTCCTTTAACAACATTCCCCATCGTTAATACTAATAATGTTCAAGCAGCAACCGTCGCCAAGAAACATACTAAACATACATACACCGGTACTGGCAGTGGTTCGCTCAAGAGATTAAAAAAGACCGCCTACCATTCAAAAAACACAAAAGGCAAGCTTTATAAAGCCACTTTTATGGCTGATAAATCGACAGTGACCTTAACCGAAAAAGCGACTCTCGGTCAATACAACACTACTTGGTATGTAACTAAGAAGATTTCTGTTAAGATCCACCACGGCAAGGAACGTACTTACTATTACATTACTTCCAGTGATAAAAAAGTTTCCGGTTGGACTTGGAGTGGCAACTTACAAAAGGGTAAATTGAAATAATTCTAAAGATAGGTCATCCATTTTTGGGTGACCTATTAATGTATCTAAATAATTGTATGTAACTAAGATTCAGAAAGGACCAAATACAATTGGGTTTCTAAACTCTTTTTTATTGATTAAGTTATGAGACACGGTTATGCTGTGGTTTTTTTAGATTTTTAAATGTATGTTTTCGTAAAACATTTATGTTCACTAATAAACAAATTTCAAATATACTTTTCCCCTCTTTAAAAGACAGTTTTCGTTCATAAAGTGGTTTAAGGTTACATAAGAATTTTTATCGAACCACCTCTTGAATAAAAATAATTAAATCAAAAAAGCTAGAGATTTTCCTCTAGCCTAGTCGAATTATTCTATCTCTTTGGAATGTACATTCTCACGGAACCTTTGCAACAATACGTCAGCGATTCCACGCACTTGTTTGTCACCATCACGTTGAGACAATCGATAACCGACGAAGTATGGTGAAACAACGTATCTGGCCGTAACTTTACAGATTATCTTCTCATTCTCACGGTAGAAGAAAATATTGTAGGAATCAAACTTCCCACCATAGAAGTCATCCAAAACATACTTCACTGTTACTCGCGTAAACTCAGCCAAATCATCAATATACTTAGGATTATTGATCACCACGTTAAATTCAACAAAGCCCATAACTGGCTTTTCAGAGATATTAACATTGATATGTTTGGAGTTAAAGACATCCATACCGGTAAAATTCTCCGATTCAATGTGTTTGTAGCCATCTACCTTATCCAAACCAATAATTTGAAAGTGTGGGTGACGCAATGAACCGCCAGACATGGGGCCAAAGTTTTTGTACATCAAGACACTCTCGTATTTCTTTGATTGGATCATCTTGTTCCAACATTCATAAATATAATTGAAAACTTCCTGATTCTTTTCGACTGAATAATTAGAAATATCGCCCTCGTGATCGTGAGATTCGATGACAATGGTCTTATTAGTATCTTTCAACGTCTTGAATTTATTTTCTAACCAGATCATGTCGCCCTTTTGGTCAATGATATTAGTTAAATTAGCCGTATCGCAGAATGGGCAGTTATTGTTGATGCCACTGCTCTTCTTTTTTACATCTCTTGGTTTACCTTTTGCTTGATCAATTTCAAATACAAGTATATCTTTATTTGACAATAATTTCACCTCATAAAAATCTAATAACAAAATAATAACGCAAACACAAAAAAACTGAAAGAAACTCGTCAGTTTCTCTCAGTTTAATTATATTTTAAAGCATTTTAATTTTATTTATTAAAAATTAAAGTGAACGTGAAGCACCTTTGTATACAACACCACGTCTTGAATCAACAGTAACAGTGTCACCATCTCTAACAAGTGTAGTAGCGTTCTTAGCACCAACAACTACAGGTAGACCCATAGCGATACCAACAACAGCAGCGTGTGAAGTTAGACCACCGTTTTCAACAACAACGGCACTAGCCTTTTCAAGAGCTGGTAGGTAATCTTTGTCAGTCATTTCTGTAACAAGGATGTCACCTTCGTTGATCTTCTTGTTTGCTTCTTCAGCAGAGTGAGCAACTACAACGTTACCAACAACTGATTCTTCACCAACACCTTGGCCTTTAACCAATGTTGAACCGATCAATTGAACCTTCATAACGTTTGTTGTACCACTTTCACCAACAGGAACACCGGCAACGATAAGAATTAAGTCACCTTCCTTGGCAAAGCCAAGTTCTTGAGCTTTCTTAGCAGCAAGATCGAACATTTCATCAGTGTTTTCTGGCTTGTCAGTGATGATAGGATCAACACCCCAGTTAACTGTCAAACCACGTTGTGTCTTTTCATCAAATGTGATTGCCAAGATATCAGCACTTGGACGATACTTAGAAATCATACGAGCTGTGTAACCTGATTTAGTTGCTGTAACAATTGTACTAATGTTCAATTCTTCAGCAGTTCTAACAACAGATTCACCGATTGATTCTGTAACGTTTGAACCCTTGTAGTCTTCGAAACGTTGGATAGCTAGTGAGTTGTTCTTGTCAAGTTCTTTTTCAGTACGTTCGTTGATGTGAGCCATAGCAGCAACAGCTTCTACAGGGTAATCACCGTTAGCACTTTCACCTGAAAGCATTGTAGCATCTGTACCATCAAGAACAGAGTTAGCAACATCAGTAACTTCGGCACGTGTAGGACGTGGGTTTTCTTGCATTGAGTCAAGCATTTGTGTAGCTGTGATAACTGGCTTGCCAAGTGCGTTACACTTCTTGATCAAGCTCTTTTGTACGAATGGTACGTTTTCAAATGGAATTTCAACACCCATGTCACCACGAGCAATCATCAAACCATCTGATACTTGAAGGATAGAATCGATGTTGTCGATACCTTCTTGTGATTCAATCTTAGGGAAGATTTGTACGTATTCACAGTGTTTTTCTTCAAGGATTGCACGAATATCTAAGACATCTTGAGCTTTACGAACGAATGAAGCTGAGATGAAGTTGATACCTTGTTCTAGACCGAAACGAATATCGTCAGAATCTTTTTCTGTGATACCTGGTAGACGAACTTCAACACCAGGAGCATTGATACTCTTTCTTGAACCGATCATACCATCGTTTTGAACAACAGTAACAAGTTCACGGTTCTTGTCATCTTTTTCAGTGATCTTCAAATCAACAAGACCATCATCGATCAATACGTGACCACCAACATGTGTATCATCGTATAGACCAGGGTATGTAGAAGCAATCTTTTCTGGTGTACCAGTCAATGAATCATCCATTGAGATACGGATTGTTTGACCAATCTTAGCTTCAAACTTGTTGCCTTCTTGAACAGTAGTACGGATTTCAGCACCCTTAGTATCAAGAACGATACCAACAGTCTTACCAGTGATCTTTTCAGCTTCGTGTACCATTTCCATACGAGCTTTGTGTTCTGGGTGATCACCATGTGAGAAGTTGAAACGGAAGATGTTAGCTCCGGCTTCAATCAACTTAACGATTGTGTCAACATCGTTACTGGCAGGTCCAAGTGTACTTACAATTTTAGTTCTTTTCATCGAGAATCCCCTTTTCTTGTTGTATTCCTTGTTCATTGTAACAAATTAAAACTTTATATGCTTAACTTATCTACTAATAGATTCGTTTAAGTCATATAGTGATAAATCAGGTTTGTGCTTGCTATCGAATAGATCAAGAATATCGTGAGAAGTAATCTTGTTGTTTTCGACACCAACAGCAAGGCCACCCTTACCGTCAAGCAATAGATCAACAGCATAAGCACCCATCTTACTTGCTAAGACACGATCCTTAGGTGTTGGTGAACCACCACGTTGTACATGTCCTAGGACAGTAGCACGTGAATCGAAATCACCATACTTGTCTAATTCCTTCTTGAAGTCTTCGGCGTGCATAACACCTTCGGCCAAAACAATAATCATGTTCTTATTGCCTTGTTCACGGCCTTCTTTAACTTCTTGTGCGATTTCTTTGATATCAAAATCACGTTCTGGAACGATGATCTTTTGAGCACCACCGGCAACACCAGCCCAAAGAGCAACGTCACCAGCGCCTCTACCCATTACTTCAACAACGAATGTTCTTTCGTGGGAGCTTGCTGTATCATGCAACTTATCGATTGCATCAACAGCAGTTGAAACGGCTGTATCAAAACCGATTGTAAAGTCAGTGAATGGAATATCATTATCGATTGTTCCTGGTAGACCGATTGTGTTGTAACCATGTTCAGTTAAACGCAATGCACCATGGTAAGAACCATCTCCACCAATAACAACCAAAGCGTCAATTCCAAACTTCTTCAATTGTTCAATACCCTTCAATTGGCCTTCTACGTTGGCAAATTCGGGATATCTTGCAGAGTACAAGAATGTACCACCACGTTGAATACGATCAGATACGTCGTCACTTGTTAGTGGGAAAATATCACCCGCAACAAGACCGGCGTAACCATAATTGATACCAAACACTTCGAGACCTTTATCAATGGCTCTACGTGTGACTGCTCTAATAGCAGCGTTCATACCAGGGGCGTCGCCACCACTGGTTAAAATACCAATACGCTTCATTTGTTCACACTCCAAAATTATTTGTTTCTAAAACAAAACCTAGTCAAATATAACATTTTTACTGAATACTTTGTAGAGCTGAAAACGTTTTAAGATAAATTAATTTAGTCTTTTTTTAAGAAGACACTTTTTTTACCCAAAAAGTTTTCCAATTTGCCCTGCACCTCACTATTAAAATCTATCCAACGATTAGATTTCAAGAGTAATGCCTGATGCTTTTTTTCACGATAGACAATCACTGGCATTTTTCCCCGCGAACTCTCGATGATTTTATACAATTGTTCCAAATTTTCTGGCGTATCGACGCCTTTGGCAACTTTCAAATAGAGTTTTTCGCTTGGCAGCTGCACTGTATACTGTTTTGGATCAGACAATTTGTCTGCAATAAATTCCAAATCGCCACGTTGGCCGATATTTCCATGACCTGCAAACAAGAAAATCTTACCATCCAGTTCCATATCTTCGATTCTTTGGAAGAGTTTCGGAAAAACGGTCACGGAAATACTGCCAGATTCATCCTCAATCGTCATAAAACACATCCGTTGACCTTTTTTGGTCCGAATGACCCGCAGATTCTTGATCAAGCCCAAGACGTTGACTGTTTCGTTACGCATCTGATTCAAATCTGAGATTTTGACCGTTCGTAGATCTAACAAGCGATTGCGATATTTCTCCACTGGATGTCCGGAAACGTAGACGCCCAAATACTCTTTCTCCTGATTCAAGCGTTCAGTTAAAGTGAAGTCATCAACTTGATGTTTCTTAGGATCTAACATGTCAAACAACGACAAATTGCTGCCAGCTAATTGAATGCTCTCGATCAGATCACGAAAGTCATAGAGCAATTCCTTGCGATTGCGGTTGAAACTGTCAAAAGCTCCCGCAAGTATCATTGGTTCAAGGTAATCTCGTTTGACGAACCGTGAATCGATCCGCTTTAAGAAATTCAAAGCACTATCGTATTCGCCAGATTTTTGACGATCTTCTATGATATTTTGTGCTAGATCACGCCGCATCCCTTTGATACTCAAAAAGCCAAAGCGAATCGCTTGTTTCTCATCGGTAAATTCATATTGACTCTGATTAACGTCAACATTCAATACTTTGACTTTGGCATCCTTGGCATCTTGAATATAGGTCGATACCTTGCTTTCATTATTCAAATTCGCATTCAGCAGACAAGCAAAGAAACTATCTGGAAAGTGAACTTTCATGTAGGCCAGCCAAAAAGCAATCATCGAATAAGCCACCGCATGCGACTTATTGAAACCATAATTCCCAAATTTCTCGATATACTGATAAACCTTCTCGGCTGAAGCTTGATCATGTCCTTGGTTGACGGCGCCTTCAATAAATTTTTGTCGATTCTCTTCAATCAGTTGCTCGTTCTTCTTACTGATAGCCCGACGTAAAATATCGGCATCAGCGAGTGAAAAGTTAGCCATTTCTGAAGACGCCTGCATTACCTGCTCCTGATAAACCAAAATACCATAAGTCGGACGCAGAATTTTCTCTAGCGAGCGGTCTGGATAAATAACTGGTTCCTGGCCATGCTTTCGGGCAATGAAAGTCGAAATATTTTGCATTGGCCCGGGACGGTACAGCGCATTAGTAGCGACGATATCGTCAAAACTAGTTGGCTTTAGGCGTCGTAAAACGCTCTTGATTCCATCGGATTCAAATTGAAAAACTCCATCAGTCGCACCCTTTTGAAATAGTTCTAAGGTTTTTGGATCATTCAGAGGTATTCGTTCAGGAATAAATTCACGGCCATATTTTTTAGAAATCATTTGGATGGCTTTGTCCAAAATAGTTAGATTCTTCAAACCAAGAAAATCGATTTTCAGCAGACCAATACTTTCAACGTTGTATTTAGTCTGTTGAGTCAAATTAATCCCATCGTCTTCCAACTGGACGGCGACAATATCAGTCAGGGGCTTTTTACTGAGAATGACCCCCGCTGCGTGAGTTGAATAGTGTCTGGGAATACCTTCGATCCGTTGGGCAACTTTGAAGATCAATTGATTTTCACGCGAATTGTCAACCAAATTACGCAAAGCACTCGATTCGTCTAAGGATTCTTGCAAACTAATATTTAACTTCTTGGGGATAGCATTGGACCACTGTGAGATTTGAAATTGGGTTTGACTGAACGTCCGTGAAATATCACGTAGAGCCATCTTAGCCGACAGAGTTCCAAAGGTGATGATTTGGGCCATATGATCAGAACCATACTTGTCGTGCATGTACCTCACCATCTCATCCCGGCGATCATCCGGTAAATCTAGATCGATATCGGGCATATTAGCACGTTGTGGGTTCAAAAAACGTTCAAACAAGAGATCATATTGAATCGGATCAACTTGAGTAATGCCTAAACAATATGACACCAACGCCCCTGCAGCTGAACCACGTCCCGGTCCAGTCTTGATGCCTACTTCATGTGCATGCTTGATCACATCCCAAACGATCAGGAAATAATCAGAAAAGCCCATCTTATCGATGACACCTAACTCATAGTCAAGCCGCGTTTGATAATTGGTCGGAATATTGCCATTCAATCGGCGTTTGAGACCTTTGGTGGCCAACTGATGCAGAAAATCTCGTGAAGGGAGACCTTCTGGTGTCGTAAATTCTGGCAATTCAGTCGACTTGAATTCAATTTCAACATTGCACTCGTCAGCGATTTTCTCACTGTTCTTCACTGCTTCAGTCATGTCGACTGCCATAAAGTCATCTACAAAAGTTTGATATTCACGTAAATAATGGTCGCCTTTTTCAACAACTTGGTCCAAACTCTCAAATCGTTGGCCCGTCCGGAGATTATTGACGACTTGATAAGCTAAATGGTCATCTTCATTGATATAGCGGACATCGCTCAACGCTACCAAAGGCAAATTCTGCGTCTGTGCCACTTGTTTGATGTTGCGAACATTATCTATCTGCCCCGAGTACAAACCCACTCCTAAATAGATAGAATCGTTCTCAGTCAGCATTTTTAATTTGGAAACATACTGCGAAACATCAGTCGTCAGTATTTCTGATCCTTCAGCAGGAGTAATAACGAATAATCCACCAAAATAATTTTTGATAGTCTCAATTTGGATAGCATCTTTTTGGGACATAATGGCTGATGAAATTTTTATTAAGTTTTTATATCCTAAATTATTTTTAGCCAAAAGCAATAATGGATAAGTTTGTTCTAAATCGATAATTCCGGCGATTTCAATTGTTAGACCTATAATTGGCTTTATACCAACTTTTTTAGCATATTTATAAAAGTCGATCGACCCGTATAAATTATTAATGTCGGTTAGAGCCATTGCCGAGTATCCTCGAGCTTTGCCGTAATCGACTAATTCGGTCAGTTTTGCGGGACTATGCAATAGACTGTAACTGCTCATTACTTGTAATTGTGCTTGCAATTTGTCGCCCCCTTTGTTTAAAATTATATCAAAATCAAGTGAAAGTTTATTGGGTAAAATCCCCTTTTGTGCTAAACTACTTGAGAAAGTGAGATGGAAGAAATGAGATATATTGCTGTAATTTTCTGGTCTATCATGCTGGGACAAGTTGCCGGATTTATCGGTGGTGCTTTGAACCAACAAAAGTTTAACTCAACCTATTCTATTATCATTAGTATAGTATTCGCTGTTATTTTCAGCGTAATTCCATTGATTCTAGATAGCTCGGTCAAAGATACAAAGACTGAAAAGAACGCTTAATTAATTTAAGCGTTTTTTTTATGGGGAAAAATCATTATGAAAATAGAAAAATTAGATCATTTAGTTTTAAACGTTAAAGATATTCCGACAACCTGTCGATTCTACTCAGAAGTCCTAGGAATGAAAGTGATTACTTTTGACGACACGCGAAAGGCCTTGTCATTCGGCCAACAGAAGATCAATTTACACCAAAAGGGCCACGAATACGAACCAAAAGCTCTTTACCCAACCCCTGGTTCAGCTGATCTCTGTCTAGTAACTAAGACGCCTCTAACTGAAGTGATTGAACAAGGACCCATAGAAAAACACGGTGCCTTAGGAAAAATTATTTCAATCTATTTACGTGATCCGGATCAAAACTTGATTGAAATATCCAACTACCAGTAAACAGAAACATCAAATCAAAAAAGTCCCAGTGATCGACCATCTTTAATGGTTATCACTGGGATCTTTTATTGCTCAAAGATCAGGCTCTACTTTGCCTGCTCCTAATATTTCGTAATGTACAAATAAAACTCGTTAGTCGTCAAATTGATATTGTAGTTTATACCATTTGAAGTAATTTGGCTCATAGATGTCTTCGTTGAATTCTTGCTAGCATTTTTAGTCTGCTTACCGAAATCCTTTAGAACTTTTTTACCATCAGCACCAAGTAATTTAGAAGTGATCATCAAGTCGGTCGCGAAGTTCTTTTGTCCCTGCTTTGATTTCAGATCCTTATAAGAAAACTTAGTTGCGATACCCATAAGTTGGTTGTCTTGCACGTTGTAATACCACTCCGTTTTATCAGCCTTCTTGTGAGTAAACATTCCATCCTTAGCAATCAATTTCAATTGATCCGTTGGTTGGCCCATTGACAACAAAGTATAGTTATAGGCTTGAGCAAAAGTTAAATAACTTTGTAAAGCCTTAGCTTTTTTAACCTTTACCAACTTCGTCTCTACTTTATCGCCATTTTCAGCCTTGATACGAACGTTTTGGTCTTTTGTGGAAACCGGTACAGAAATACTGAAATGTCCTTCATCGATAGCTACATTGCTAGTCTTGCCATTGACTGTATAAGTCAATTTCTTATAGTTAGCAGCTTTACCTTTGACGACCGCAACTAGCCCATCGGCTTGATATTCTTTCTTGGTCGTGGACAAGCTCATCTTGGAACATCCCGTTAGTACTAAAAAGAATAGTGGAATAACCATCAATACCAAGTATTTTAGTTTCTTCATAGTTGTTTCCCCATCTAGTTCAAATATTAAAAAAAAGCCAAGATAAACTTGACTTTTTCATTAAGCTTCTTTGCTATCGTCGATAACTTTTTCACCCTTGTACATACCTGATGGTGATACGTGGTGACTCAAACGATATTCACCAGTAGCAACGTCGAATTGCATGCTAGGTGTAGCTAATTTAATGTGTGCGCGTCTTTGACGCTTTCTTTGTTTTGATGATTTTCTCTTTGGAACTGCCATATTTAAAAACTCCTTTATTTATATTAACTTAATCAAATCTAACGTTTAATATAATACTATCATAAAAACGTTTGGGCAAGCAAATTTACTATTTTGTTTGCCTTTTTGCATTATTTTCCTTTAATGCATCGGCGATTTGGTTGTCATTGGAGACTTTGACATTGGAAATTTGTTTTTTAGCATGACGATTTAACGTGTCAGGCTTTTTCTTTCCAGTGCTAGCCAAGAGCATCGTAATGACTGCCCCTAACAATAATGTCACAATTATCAAAATAATCAATGGCAACTTAACACGCGTGAATCCAAAACTAACAGTAACCGGATTGACATTTAGCACCGCAAAGATCACCACAACCAATGCAATGATCAATCCAATAACGAATCTTGACTGTTTACCGTTCATATGAATCCTCCCCTACTTACGATTGCCTAGTGTTGAAGCAAAATAATCCCCCAGAGTTGGTGCTAACTTATAAAGTATTGCTGCCAATTCCATGTAACGTGGACGATTGATCTCACGTTTGTTCTTACCAAAAGTATTGACGATCTCCCAGGCTAATTTGTCGGGGTCCAAAGCCAAATTCTTAACAGAATCGAGATAATTGCCACTGTGATCCGCAACCGTAAAGAAATTCGTCTTCACAGGGCCTGGATTGATAGTCGTTACGTAGACACCAAAAGGCTTCAATTCGAGTCTGAGACCGTCTGAAAATGCGATCACAGCCGCTTTGGTTGCTGCATAGGCAGCTGATTTTGGCGTAGTGATCTTGCCAGCCATTGAACCAACATTGAAAATGTGTCCTCGACCGTTGTCGATCATCTTCTCAGCTACCAAACGTGTCATCAGCATCAAGCCTAAGACATTGACTCGAAACATCTTTTCGATCTTGTCGAAGTCAGTTTCCAAATAGTTTGAAAAGTCGCCAAATCCGGCCGCATTGACTAAAACATCAATATCATCGTTGATCTCATGAGCTTTTTTTACGCCTTCAGCAATTTGATCAGGGTCACTCATATCAATAATCAAATACTCATGACGAGCCGATTCAGCCCCAACACGAATACATTCATTTTTGACTTGAAGCAATTTCTCTTCATTACGAGCTACCAAAATCAAATTTGCGCCACACTTAGCAGCATTGATGGCTACATCTTTACCAATTCCTGAAGATGCACCCGTTACGATAACTGTCTGATTCAATAAATTAGTCATTTTCGTCCTCTTTTCTATTTAAAGGGTACCTCGTACAAGTCAAAATCGCTTGCTACTTTGGTATTCTTAAAAACTTTTCGAGCTTCTTTTTGTAAGATCAATGCTCCACGACCAGTGTATCTAGCCGAGATATGCGTCAAGATCAAGCCTTTAGCATGACATCTCTTCGCCACTTCAGCTGCTTGCGTTGCTGTGGAGTGGAAGTAATTATAGGCCAACTTCTTTTCATCATTTGAGAACGTCGATTCGTGAACGATAACGTCCGCATTTTCTGAAAGTTTGTCGATCTCTGGCGTATAACGAGTATCCGAGATGATAGTTACGATCTTGCTTGGTTTGTCAGGACCGATGAAGTCCTTACCGTTCAATACCGTGCCATCTTCCAAAGTTACCGTCTGGCCAGCTTTTAATTGACCAAAAATCGGCCCATTAGGAATATTATATTCCTTTAATTTATCGACTAAAAGTTCACCAACTCGAGGCTTCTCAACTACTCGATAGCCAAAACAAGTTACTCGATGCTTCAATTTTCCAGCAAAGACACTGAATGTCTTGTCATTAAAAATTTCCCCATCATTTTTTAGCTCGATATATTTGATCTTGTAGCCTAACTTGCTGCCAGTAACCTTCAAAGACGTTTCAACGTATTCTTTGATTCCAACTGGACCGTAGATCTCTAGTGGCGAGTCGCCACCTTGATTAGCACGACTAGCTAACAACCCCGGTAATCCAAAGATATGGTCCCCATGCAAATGAGTAATGAATATCTTCGTGATCTTTCTTGGTTTGATAGCTGTTCTTAAAATTTGATGCTGTGTAGCTTCGCCGACGTCAAAGAGCCATACTTCATTTCGTTCGTCCAGCATCTTCAATGCGGTACTCGAAACGTTACGACCCTTCGATGGAACTCCGGCACCTGTTCCTAAAAATTCTAATTCCATAAAAAAGTCCTATTCTATTTTTTGTCTAATGATTTCAAAATTTCTTTGGCGACAAATGAAGTATAGTACATTGATCCATCTGGATTTGGATGTACATCATCATCATAGAACCAATCAGTGTGACCTTGAGAATAAGCATTCCAATCGATCACTGTCAAGTTCTTATACTTCTTCGTTGCTTCATCCAAGACACCATTAACTGTCTTTTCCCATGGTCTCGTTGGCACATGTACGTTGATCCAGTAAACGTGACGTTTAGGACCGACAAGTGTCATGATCTGACCAACTTGTTGCATGTTGAATGGTCCGTTAGTACCTAGACCAATCATTACATTTGGTGCTAGAACGCCTTGATCCTTGTAGTTTTGTAAGAGATCAACACTGGCACCCATCTGACGACTGACTGCCGCATCAATAATAACTTTCTTATCATCGAACAACTTCAAGAAGTTATCCGAACCATCAGCCATAACTGAATCTCCGACCGCTGTCAAAGGTACATCCTTTAGACGTTGCAAGTCGATCTGTGAAAGACCGTACTTTTCAAATTCAGTATTGATTGGGTGTGACTTAGCCGCCTTCTTATAACGGGCATAGTCAGCTCCAGTCATTTTACCAGTAGCGTTCTTTTGGGACTTGGATTTCTTCAAATTCTCGATTGCTTTTTGTTTCTTAGCCTTGTTAGCTTTTTCGTTCTTCGTGATCTTGTTAGCTAGTTGACTGTGGTTGACATTAGGCTTTGGTGCACTAACAGCCTTAACAACACCGTAGGAACCAGTTAGACAGATCACTGCAATGACTAATGCTAAGACACGAGAAACAGCACTGGATGACTTGAAGAAGTTCTTAACATCGCTCCATTTAGCATGAGCCAATGGTTGTTCCACGAATCTAAATGAAAATTCAGTGACTAAGACGATCAAAATAACTTCGATCACGGGATAAAGGATCGGGTGATCAGCTACGTTCTTGAATCTTGATTCAAAAAAGATCATCACTGGGAATTGGTAAAGGTAGAGACCGTAACTTCTAGTCCCTACATAGTGAAATACTCGATTGGACAAAATGCCATTCCAGAATGAATCTGGATGAGCTACGACCGCGATAAAAATACATGTCGTAACTGAGAAGATGAACATTCCGCCACGATACAAGAATGGATCTGAATCTTTGATAGTAAAGATCATCAAAAGCATCAACGCAAATGACAACAAACCTACTAAATTCAGTTTCAACTTATCGTTATTCTTGAGTCCACTCTTTAATTTTTCAGCTGGCCAGATCAAAGCTAGTCCACAACCCAAAAGAATTGAGAACAATCTAGTATCAGTACCGTAATAGATCCGACTAGGATCAACACCCGGCTTGAACAAGATAGCCATCCAAATAGCTGAAATGATCGATACGACCATTGAAAAACCGAAGATACGGCTCTTTTTAACATTGAACTTGGCAAAAAGAATCAAAAGAATGGGCCAAATAATATAAAATTGGCCTTCAATTGATAACGTCCACAAGTGAGTAAATGGCGATTCATTATTGGCAAACCTTTCAAAATAAGATTGGCCATTGAATATTTGCCACCAGTTATAGACGTTCAAAACATTAGTTACGAAAATTTGGTCCAAATGATACAACAAACCCTTTAAAAACAACACGATATATGCCCCTGATGCCAAGAGTACAAACAGCATCCCTGGGTATAATCGCTTAATTCTTCTGATATAAAAATTACTTAACGAGAACGAACCACCATAATCCACAGTATTAAAGAAATGGTCTGTGATTAAGTATCCCGATATTAGGAAGAAAATTGGTACCCCTAAATATCCGCCGGAAAAAACATTGGGATTCAAGTGATACATAATAACACCTATAACCCCTAAAGTACGTAGTCCATCAAATCCAGTAATAAATCTTCTTTTCGGTGATTTATTCATTATCCTTACATGCTCCTAAATAAATTCAAAAGTGAAATCGAGAATTGTCACTGAATCCCCAGACTCAGCACCTGCATCGATCAATGCATCTTCAATACCCATCGACTTTAGTTGTCTTGCAAAACGCATAATACCATCTTGGTGATCCAAATTAGTTCTTTGAAGAAGCATTTCAACCTTGGAACCATGAACGATAAAGCTGTGTTCGTATTCAGGATCTTTTTCGATCGTGAAGGCTTTTTCTTCTGGTTTGTAGTTGTATTCTTTAGTTTCTTCAGATTGAACGTCGAAGTGAATTGGTTCTGCCTTAGACAATACTTCACTGGTATGATTCATCAAAGTCTTGACACCAGCGTGTGTAACACTTGAAATTGGGAAAATATCAACATCAGCTGGTAACTTTTCCTTGAATTCAGCCAAGCGTTCCTCTGATCCTTCAATATCAAGCTTAGTTGGCACGATGATCTCTGGACGACTCAAGATATTCTCATCATAATTACCCAATTCTTGACGAATTGCTTGGTAATCTTCATAAGGATCTCGACCGTTATTAGGATCCATGTCGACCAAGTGCAAAATAACTCGGGTTCTTTCAACGTGGCGCAAGAATTGAATTCCCAAGCCAACCCCGTTGGAAGCTCCTTCGATCAAACCAGGTAAATCGGCAATAACAAAGTCACGGCCATCATCTAAACGAACCATACCTAAATTAGGTGACAAAGTTGTAAAGTGATATGCCGCAATCTTAGGACGTGCCGAAGTTGCAACTGACAATAAGGTAGATTTACCCACAGATGGGAATCCAACAAGACCAACGTCAGCAATCAACTTCAATTCAAGCTTGATGTGTCTTTCAATAGAAGGTTCACCATTTTCAGCCACTTCAGGAGCTTGGTTCTTTGAGTTGGCAAAGTGAATGTTTCCACGACCACCTTGACCACCCTTAGCAACTACTAATTCTTGACCGTTGTTAACTAAGTCACCAATCAAATGACCAGTATCTTCATCATATACTGAAGTACCAGTTGGCACTTTGATATAAACAGGATTGGCTTTGTGACCGTACATCCCTTTGATTTGACCATTTTGACCGGCCTCAGCTTTAAAAATTCTCTTGTATCTAAAGTCCATTAAAGTATTCATACCTTCATTAGCCTTTAAGATGATGTCGCCTCCACGACCACCATCACCGCCGGAAGGTCCACCAAGTGGAACATATTTTTCGTGACGGAAGGCTACTGCGCCGTCGCCACCCTTTCCGGATCTAACGGTGATTTTAACGTTATCTACAAACATTAAAATCCCCCTTTCTAAACTATAATTATCATTTCTAAATTTTAGCACAAAAACAGACTTCATAATACTTTGAACTCATATATATTGTCCAGTAATTTATTAGAAGAAAATTATTCTTTGACGTTTTTTGAAAGATTTTGAGTTTTTATGATTGATTTTGACCAAAATTGGATGTATTATATTGCTTGTGAGGTGATGTAAGTGCTTACTGAAGAAAGACAACAAATTATTTTAGAGCAATTAAAAATACACAATATTGTCAAACTCCATGACTTAATTCCATTAACTGGTGCTTCCGAATCAACCTTGCGTCGTGATTTACAAGACTTAGAAAATTGTCATAAGTTATTGAGAATTCACGGTGGTGCTCAAAACGTTATCTCGTTGCATGAAGAACCGGCTCTTTCCCAAAAGGCTGCTGTTCACATCAATGAGAAGAAGATGATCGGTCAAACAGCCGCAAACCTAGTTCAAAACCACGAAGTTATCTTTTTGGACTCAGGAACTACTATTCAATTTATGATTCCTTATTTAATAGAACATACGGATCTGTTAGTCATTACCAATGGTGTCGATAACGCTTCGATGTTGGCCGACTACAACGTGAACACCTTTCTTCCTGGGGGGAAGCTAAAGTCATCTACTAAAGCTTTGGTTGGTTCAAACATCATCCAAACTTTGGAAAATTACCACTTTGATAGAGCATTTCTAGGTACCAATGGCTTTTCGATCGAGGCCGGCTACACAACACCTGATTCCGAAGAAGCTGCCATCAAACGTCTAGCAATCGCTCAATCGAATCAAGCTTATGTCTTATCTGATAGTTCAAAGTTTTCGCAAGTCAGTTTTAGTCGTTTTGCTACTTTGGATGAAGTCCCATTAATAACTGATCGACTATCTGAGAAAGAATCAAGCATTTTAAGTAAATATACCAAAATAACGGAGGCAATTTAGTTGATTTATACAATTACAGTCAACCCTTCAATTGATTATGTTTTGCAATTGGATGAATTAAATACCGGCGAGGTCAATCGCACTTCTAGCGATGTAAAACTTCCCGGTGGTAAAGGTATCAACGTTTCAAGAATTTTAAAGGAACTAAACCTCGACTCGACCGCTTTAGGATTTGTCGGTGGTGCCACAGGTTCAATGTTCAAAGAACTTCTTGCCCAACACGATTTAAAAACAGCCTTTACAACAGTCAAGGAAGATACGCGTATCAATGTTAAGATCAATGCTGTTGAACAAAATGAGGAAACTGAGATCAACGGCGTTGGCCCCGCTATCAGTGCTGATGAACGTCAAAGCTTCATGGATGGTCTCAAAAATATCGGTGACGGCGATATCGTTATCATGGCTGGAAGCCTTTGCAAAAATCTAGACCAAACATTTTATTTAGATATTGCTAAGACGATTCAAAAGCAAGGTGCTGAGTTCGTGATCGACACTACTGGTCAAGCATTGCTCGATACTTTGCCACTTCACCCACTAGTCGTTAAACCAAACCACCACGAGTTAGCTGACTTGTTCCACGTTACTTTCAAAAACGAACAAGATATTATCGACCACGCCAGAAAGCTTTTGGACAAAGGTGCTAAACACGTCTTAGTCTCAATGGCTGGCGACGGTGCCCTACTCGTTACTAAGGACAAAGCTTACAAAGCCAACGCTCCTAAGGGTACGGTCATCAACTCAGTTGGTGCTGGTGATTCAATGATCGCTGGTTTTGCCGGTACTTTCATGGAAATTAAAGATCCAATCGAAAGTTTCCATATCGGTGCTGCCTGTGGATCTGCTACTGCCTTCAGTCAAGATATCGCTGTTAAAGCAAAGATCGACGAAGTTTATAAAAATATTTCTATCACGGAACTTTAATAATTTGAGGGGGGACCTTTAACATGGACCTTAAACAACTACTATTAAAAGACGCCATGATCATGGACTTGAAAGCTACTACTAAAGAGGATGCCATTGAAGAAATGGTTGATAAGTACTATCAAGTCGGTGTCATTGACGACAAAGAACTATACAAAGCTGACATTTTAAAACGTGAAGCTCAAACAAGTACTGGTATCGGTGACGGAATTGCCATGCCACACGCTCGTGACAAAGCTGTTAAACGTGCCACAGTGCTCTTTGCTAAGAGTGCTAAGGGTATCGATTATCAATCACTCGACGGTCAACCTGCTTACCTATTCTTCATGATTGCTGCTCCCGACGGGGCTGACAATCTTCACTTACAAGCCTTAGCCGCTTTATCATCACTACTTATTAATCCTGAACTTGTTAAGAACTTGAAGGCTGCTAAGACAGCTGATGAAGTTCAAGAATTATTCGACAAGGCTATGCAAGAAAAAGAAGCTAAAGACAAAGCCGACGAAGAAAAACAAAAGGCCAAAGAAGCTGCAGCTGAAAAAGCTGACGATTCTGAAAAGAAACCTTACGTCGTTGCTGTTACTGCTTGTCCTACCGGTATTGCCCACACCTACATGGCTGAGGCTGCTTTGAAGGAACAAGCTGAAAAGATGGGTATCGACATCAAAGTCGAAACTAACGGTTCCGAAGGTGTTAAGCACAAGTTGACTGCTAATGAAATCAAACGTGCTGATGGTGTCATCATTGCCGCTGATAAGAAAGTCGACATGCCTCGTTTCGATGGCAAACACTTAGTTAACCGTCCCGTTAGTGATGGTATCAACAAAGCTGAAGAATTGATCAACTTAGCCGTTGAACAAAAAGCTCCCGTCTTCCATGCCGAAGGTGGTGCCGTTGAAGAAGATTCTGATGCTGGCGAAAAGAAGTCACTTTGGTCAAAAATCTATGCTGATTTAATGAATGGTATTTCAAATATGCTTCCATTCGTTGTCGGTGGTGGTATCTTGATGGCCATTTCCTTCCTATTAGAAAACTCCGTGGGTGCTCACTCACAATGGTTCTTGTTCTTCAACAACGTTGGTAATTATGCCTTCAGTTTCTTGATCCCTGTTCTAGCTGCTTACATCGCCGTTTCAATTGGTGACAGACCTGCCCTATTACCTGGTTTTGTTGGTGGTTACATGGCTTCACAAGCTACTGCTTCAGTGGTTAGTTCTAAGAGTCCAGCCGGATTTATCGGTGGTCTACTTGCTGGTTTCATCGCTGGATGGGTCATCGTCTTCTTGAAGAAATGGCTCAAGAAATTGCCACACACTTTGGATGGTCTTAAAACTATCTTGATTTACCCTGTTCTTGGTTTACTTTTGACTGGTGCTGTCATGTACTTCAGCGTCGATCCAGTCTTTGCCGTTGTTAATGCTGCTATTACTCACTTCCTAGAATCAATGGGTACTGGTAATGCCGTTATCTTAGGTACTTTACTTGGTGGTATGATGTCAATCGATATGGGTGGTCCTTTCAACAAGGCTGCTTACACATTCGCTATTGGTACTTTTACAGCTACACAAGATGGTGCTTTGATGGCTGCTGTTATGGTCGGTGGTATGATTCCACCTCTAGCAATTGCTATTGCTACAACATTCTGGAAAGATAAGTTTACTGAACAAGAAAGACAAGCTGGTCTTTCAAACTATATCTTAGGTCTATCATTCATCACTGAAGGTGCTATCCCATTTGCCGCCGGAGATCCATTGCACGTTATCGTTTCAAGTGTGATCGGTTCTGCTATCGGTGGTGGTTTGACACAACTCTGGAGCGTTAATGTTCCTGCTCCTCACGGTGGTATCTTCGTTACACCACTTGCTAATAAACCATTGCTTTACTTACTCGCTGTTGTTATCGGTGCGGTGATATCTGGCGTTATCTATGGTGTTTGGAAACCTGCTTTGAAGAAAAATAAATAATATAATTAAAAAAAATTAAGAAATGTACTTTAAATTTAAATAATAGGTCATGAACTTAAAAATCGAGTTCATGGCCTATTTATTTAACCTCAGAAAAAATATCTCTTTTACATCCTATCCCTGAACAATCAAATATTTATTGTCCTCACCGTTAGACAAGACTACAATTTGCTTAAATATTTTATTTTAAGTCAGAGAGTGTTATTATGCATCGTTTTTTAGTCATGTTATATCCAGGTTTTTGTTATTACGAAATCGCTTTATTAACGGAGACTTTAGCCTTTACAAAAGATAATTGGCAAATGACGACAGTAGCTGCAGATTCAAATTTGAGTGAAAGTGAAGATCACTTTAAAATCAAACCAGATAAATTACTTTCACAGGTAGATCCACTTGATTATCAGTTGCTTATTCTTCCTGGAATCGATGATTATCATATTCCCTTGGCTATTCCTCAAAATATTGATTTTTTAAAAAAATTATATTGTCAAAAAAAGCGTCCACTAATTGCCTCAATATCTAGTTCACCGATTCTATTAGCAAAAGCTGGTTTGCTTGATGACACTAAATTTATGACTGGGTTATTCGAAGAGGCTTATGAGCAGAATCCATTTATTCCTAAACAAAACTTGGTTCGAAAACCAGTCGTTACTGATAACGGAATTGTAACTGCTAGTGGTCAATTCTTTCGTGAATTTGCAATCGAAACTCTCCGACAGTTAAAATATACCGTTCCCGATGATGCCTTTGCTCCTGCTAGAAAGTATCCACCATATACGGATGAAGAACTGACTTATCGTTAAGGACAAGTAATAAACACTTCATGATTGTTAATCCATTTAATTATTAATTCGCGAAATTTGATTTCAATTTACGTAGTTATCTCAACTAAATTGTTCCTTACATTCAGTTTAATTAATTTACATAAAAAGATCATCGACTGAAAATTCTTCGTGTTTCTTTTTTTAGTTATTTAATTTTTTGACCCAATCAAACCATCACCTGTCAATTTCCAAACCATATCATATTGTTTCAACAACGCATCAGGAATATGATGGTCGATCTCAATCACTGTCAAATCAGGATTTTGTAAAATCGACTGATGAATTGCTTGTGCCGTCACTGGATCAAGTGAGGCAGTTCCCTCATCAATTAAAAGAATTTGTCGGTCAAAATACAGTGCCCGAGCGATTTCCAAACGCTTCAACTGGCCGCCAGAAAGATTATGCCCATTTTCATTGATGACTAATTTCAATGATTCAGCATTGGCATATTCAGTTAAGCCCGCCTGCTTTAAGGACTTGATCACCGCTTCATCACTGGCCTTTTCGTCTCCTAAAGTAATGTTCAATTTGATCGAAGTTTCAAAGATGATTGGCGTTTGACCAACAATACCGAAGACACTATAAGCAATTTGATGGTCATAACTATTTTTATTCAATAACATCATGCCCGTGTTTGGTTTTAACTCTCCTAAAATCATTCGAAAAAGCGTCGATTTACCAACCCCAGACTTGCCACGGATCAATATTTTTTGGCCTGGAGTGATTTCAAAGGAAACGTTTTTGAAAATCGATTTCTCTCCTTAACTAAAACTGACATCTTGAGCCACAAGTGAATTGACTTTTTCCGCCTGAGGATTTGTTTTCTCACTTATCGCTGGCAAATCAATGATCTTTTGGCGAATCTCTTTAGTACTGCCGAGTGTGTTCCAACCGGTAATCAACGAATTGAAACCGTTGAGGATCCAGGCAGAAGAATATTGAATCGCAACGAACTGTGCCAAACTGATCGTACCGCTGATCGTGAAGTAAATTCCAATTCCAATCGGTAAATATGAACAGATATCAAAGAGAAAGCTGATCACACTATTGGATAACGATATCTGATTGTTCATCTTAGCGTTGGCATCTTCCATTCCGTTGATCGAAACTTGCAGTTGCTTTTTGAATCCCAAACTAGCGTGATATCTCCTCAATAATAATGACCCATGCAACAAATTTTTGACCGTCCCTGACAAAGTTTTATTGGTTTTTGACCAAGTCTGAGTTCTTGTCTGAATGGATTTACTAAAGAAACGTGGTGCCATAGTGGGAATAATCATAAAAGCTAAAAAGATCAATGTGATGTAAACGTTGCTGTATAAGGCGTATGTTAACGTACCAAGTGCCATAACGGCAGAATCCAGCATTGTGAAGATCTGACGCCAATAATTGTTCTCCAAAAGTTTTAAATCGTTGAGAAAAAATGACAAATTCTTAGATTCAAAATCATTTTCATCGGCAGTGACTGTCATCATCTTGCTCAACAAAAATGTTTGTTTCAATTTTGAGTTGATCTCATAGACACTTCGATTAACAACCACATTTTTGACATACTTCAAAACACTAAATACAAGATACCCTAACAAAATTAGACTAATGGCTGGCACAATCAATTTAATTGACTTCTGACTGATCAAATAAAAAATGTATGAATATGTAATCGTATTAAAAGGCATCTCCAAACCAACTATGATACTGAATAAGACGGCAAAGCCAAAATTACGACGATCAATGTACTTTTTCATGGATATCCCTTGATTTCTCCATAGAATAATATTAAATTATCTTTAATATTATTAGTGTAAGACAAAGAATTCAAGCTCTTTATTATTTTAACCTGTACTAATTGTCTAATTTCACTTTAGCTGATAGTATTTACCCGGATACGTACCTATGAAGACATCCGACTGAAGGTGATATAACTTTTATCATTACTGTCATTTTCTACTTTGTATTTAACTTATATCAAATTGAGAAGAGAAAGTATGAAAAAATTTATTCTGGCTACCCTTTTAGGATTAACGCTCATTTCAGTTGGTACAACCAACACAACATTTGCTAAAGATACCGCTACAGAGACAATCGTCGTTTCAGCTTCAGAAAAAAGTAACTCCAATAAATACAAGTTTTATAAAAAGCGTAACAAAAAAATGATTGCTACTGGCAAAACCGTCAAGATCAATAACAAAAAAGGTATCGTTCACTGGAAAGCTAAAGCCGTCAAAATCAATGATAAAACTTGGTGGAAAATCGGTAAGAATCGATATTTTAAATCAACCCGTGTCGAAGTAATTGATGTTGCCAAAAATAAAGAACTAGGTATTAAGATTTCCAATTATGCTAATTAATTACTATTTTGAATAAACTAAAATACCTAATCATTTTTTTAGATTGGGCGTTACTTTTTTGTTAACACCAAATATTTTAATAACATTCAATATTTCATCTTTATAAATCCAACCAATTAAAATAATTGTTTAAAGATATCCTTGATTGACCTACTAAAAAATTCATATTATGGCCGTCGGTTTAATTTAATGAAAATTATTTCTAATAACCATAACTAACATTACTGATAAATTAAAGTTTGTTTAGAGAAAAGCGTTAATTGAAAAATATCGAATATTAAACTTCTTTTTAAGTGACATTGTTTGTTGATATATCATGATATTTGTGCCTGAAACTGGCTTTTTTATTGCTATACTGAAACCACTTACAAGCAATGGCTTGAAGAATCCCGAACACAATCTGCAAGGAGTTCAATTATATGAAAGCTAAAAATATCTTACTATCAACTATCATATTGGGAGGTTTTTTCACTCCTGTCATTACTTCCACTGTTGCCCAAGCTGCAACTCTTAAAACTGAAGTTAAGCCAACTGTTTCTAAAGAAAATCAGGCAACGACCAACGATCAAGAGGCTCGTGACAAAAAAATCCAACTCAATGAAAAATTTGATTTAAATGACCTTGATGAAAAGACAACCATCGTCATTCCTGCCAAAACAGTTGATGGCAAACAAAACTTAGACGATATTTATTTAAATCTAGACGCTAAGGATATTGCTGAAATAAAGGCCAATCAAAAAATCACTATCGCCTCCCCTACTTTAAAAACCCATTCTAACTGGGGTGGTAAACTTAATTACAAAAATTCAGAAGAAAATATCACATTAACTTTTGACGAAACAAAAGATCTTAGTTTGGATCAAGGCGATCATCTTAAACTCATTCTAGAATCTGGTGACTCATTAGTTCACTACGTTTTTAAAGACACCGGTAAAGAAATTTATAAATACAATCACGAAGATGCCTATGAAACTTTGGCACACAATGATGGCTCCTTTGAAGTAGCCCTTCTAAGTGAACTTAATGAAGAAGACGATTCAGTTCCATTACCAGTTGGGCATTTTGACGCCTGGGATATTGACTTTGACCAGCTTGCTCAATGGGAACCTTTAAATGGCTTTGATTCTGGTTTTGGCGAATCACCCATCGAAGTTAATTTTGATCGGAATTCTATCGGTAAAGAAAACGCCGAATACACGGTCTATTTAGAAAAAGTTGAACCATATAATATGAAATTAGAAGTATTTTTAGATGGCGAACTTTTCGATAGTAAAGAACTCAACGGCCAAGTTTTCGACATTATCGGCGAACAAGAGGAAATTAAATTACCTGACGGCAAAAAAACTACCCTCGATAGAAATAAAACGGTCTACGCTTCTTCAAGAGATTACTTCCCTCAATTTGGAACTGCCTCACAATCAGGTAGTCTGCTACACAAAAAGATTTTCGATAAAAGAGGTGAAGATCCCCGAGTTGACGGTTTCTGGAATAAATCGCTCAGTTTCTTTATTCGAGACTCTGACGCTGACCCTGCAGATGAAAATCTCATCTATCCATATTTTGCCAGCATGCATTCATCTATCAAGATGTATTACACTTCCAACGATAAACCCGACCAAACAGTAACCAACGATGTAAAAATCTCATCTAATATCGGACCACAAATAGTTAAAAACGTTACTGGTAAAAAAGGTGAAACTATCACAGTTGCCGTCCCACACGTAGATGGCTACAAAGTCGACAAACAGACGGTTCAAGCACATGTAAACGACGATGGTTCTATCACTACCAAAGAGGAAGTTGTTTATACCAAAATAGATGACGGCAATGGATCTAATAACAACAACGATTCTGGTAATAACAATGGTTCCGGTAACAACAATGGTTCTGATAACAACAATGGTTCCGGCAACAACAATGGTTCCGATAACAACAATGGCTCTGGTAACAACAATGGTTCTGGCAACAACAATGGCTCTGGCAACAACAATGGCTCTGGTAATTCAACAACTCCTCAACCAGAAAAATTCAATGGGTTCGTCGGTACTTTGAAAAAAGACGTTCTCTTATATAAAATAACTGACGGCAAGATCTCCGACGTTTCTAACCGCGCCCTTGCTAAACATACCGATTGGATCTCTGACAAAACAATCACGATCGATGGCACTAAGTATTATCGTGTGGCCACTAACGAATGGGTAAAAGCTTCTGAAATTTACCGTTATGAAAAAGAAAATGGCGTCGTCAATACTAAGAATGTCGAAATAACTAATCTGGTAGAATCAGATACTACAAAAATCGGCAATCGTGGTCTAGCTGCTAACACTGGCTGGAAATACGATCGTATCGCCTACCTTGGTAACAAGGAAGAAAAACACTATCGTGTCGCTACTAATGAATTTGTTCACGAAAAAGACGTTAACAAAAAATAATCTCATTATCAAAAACGACCTCTGATTCCATTTTGGTTCTTTTTCAACTTTGGTTATATACAACTATTTAGATATACTAATAGGCCATCCAAAAATCTAAAGTGCAACACAAAAGTTAGACAAAATTAAATATTGTTAAGCTGCTAAGGCA
>NZ_AZEZ01000032.1 GCF_001434275.1 Companilactobacillus mindensis DSM 14500
AAAAAAGGCTCCATAACTGTTAGATTTCTTGTCTAACAATTATGAAGCACTTTAATTTAATCAGTGTACTATTTCTAATAACGTTTTAATTCATTTGCACTATCGGAGGGTCTGTGAATATTCAGGCTGGACAAGATACTAGTCGGTATCTTGTCCTTTTTTAACTGCTGGATTAAAACTCGGTCAAAAGGGAGGTATTTTATGAAAGTATTGATGCCATATATCAAGCGATATCGTAAAGATGCTTATATTGCACTTGTCTCGGTCATCGCTTTAGTATTTGCGACACTTTGGCAGCCACGATTACTACAAGTAATTATGAATGCCATTTTGAAGGGGAATAAAACCGTTATTTTCCAACAAGGAATCATCTTGATCATTTTGGCGATAATCGGAATCATCGCTGGGGTGATCAATACTATTTATTCAGCTCGGGTAGCACTTGGGGTAGCTACTGATTTAAGAGCAGATCTGTATGAGAAAGTGCAGACTTTTGCTTATGCGGACGTTGAAAAATTTTCGGCCTCGAACTTAGTCGTTAGAATGACTAACGATATTAACCAAGTTCAACAGATCGTCATGGCTGGTTTCCAACAGATCAGTCGAATTCCGCTATTCTTCATCGGAGCCTTCACTTTAGCAATGATCACGATGCCACAACAGTGGTGGGTCTTGATTGCGATGATGATAATCGTCTTGGGAGTCAGCTGGTATTCATACAAGAAGATGAGTGATTACTTTGTCCAGACGCAACAGTACATTGAAGATGTCAATACGGTCGCTCGTGAGAACTTGATGGGAATCAGGGTGGTAAAGTCATTTGTTCAAGAGCCGCATGAAATCGATAAATTTTCTAAGGCTTCAGATAAATTGACCAATGTTACAGCTAAAATTGGTTATAATTTTGCCATTTTAATGCCAGCGTTCTTTTTAACCGCTAATATTGCTGTGGCAGTATCAGTTTATATTGTCGGTCAGAATTTAACTATGCATCCAGCTTATTTAGCTGCCATTACCAGTTTTATTTCATATTTAATGCAGATTTTATATTCGGTTATCAATGGTGGTTTTTTAATGATCATGGCTTCAAGAGCTAATGTTTCACTCGGAAGAATCGGCGAAGTTATGGACACTGATCCAAGCATGACTTACGTTGAAGGCAATACAGATCCAGTTGCCGGAGATATTGAATTTGACCACGTCACTTTCACTTATCCAGGTGATGATAAACCAACTTTGAAAGATGTCAGTTTTAAAGTTAACGCTGGTGAAATGATTGGTATCGTCGGTGCCACAGGTTCTGGTAAAACGACTTTGGCACAACTCATCGCTCGTTTGTATGATCCTGATGAAGGGGTCATCAAAGTTGGCGGAATAGATGTCAAACAACTTTCTGAAGAATCATTACGTGAGACAGTTGCCTATGTTTTACAACGTTCAGCGCTCTTCTCAGGTACGATCTCAGCTAACTTGCGCCAAGTAAAAGCTGATGCATCAACGAGTCAAATGCAGTGGGCAGCCAACATTGCCCAGGCGTCAGAGTTTATCGAACGTTTGCCTTTGACATACGACGCTCCAGTTGAAGAACGTTCTTCTAACTTCTCAGGTGGACAAAAGCAACGTCTATCGATCACACGTGGAGTAATCGCTGAACCAAAGATTTTGATCTTGGATGATGCGACTTCAGCTCTAGATGCTAAATCAGAAAAGTTGGTTCAAGAAGCTTTGGACAAAGATCTGACGACTACAACCACTGTCGTTATTGCTGAAAAAATTTCTTCCATTATTAGAGCTGACCGTATCTTGGTCATGAATGATGGTGAAGTTGTCGGAAATGGCAATCACAAGGAATTAGTCGGCAACAATTCGATCTATCAAGAAATTTATCTAACGCAGAAAGCTCGAGAGGAGGGAATGTCGTGAGTGATTTAAGAAATGCAAGTAAATATTATTGGCACTATCTAAAGAAATACTGGTTCGGATTTACTATGACAGCTATTTTGATTGGAATTTCAACCGCCTGTATCGTAATTGCTCCAACATATCTCGGTCGCGCAGTTTCTGAATTGACCACTTATTTGCAGCAATGGAATAGCGCAACGACGCATTCTAGTGCTGATCTAGGTAATTTTCATAAAACGCTTTTGATTTACTTAGGATTGTATTTTGGCGATGCCGGAACACTTTTGATTGCCGGTTTAGTTCTCGCCAGGATCACGGCCTTTTCAACTGGTACGATGCGGGTCGGACTTTTTAGAAAGATGCAACGGATGCAAGTACAGTACTTTGATTCTCACAGTGATGGAGATATTTTGGCTAGATATACATCTGATTTGGATAATATCTTCAACGCCTTGAATCAAGCTTTGATTGAAATTTTCTTGGCCGTAGCGCAATTTATCGGTTTGTTGATCGTAATGTTTACGCAAAATACGACTATGGCTTGGGTCACAATGGCTGCAACGCCAATAGCCTTGATTGTTGCAGCTTTAGTGATGAAAAAAGCTGGCGTGGCCGTCAATCGTCAACAAGATGATATCGGTCGATTGAACGGTTACATCAATGAACAAGTCACTGCTCAAAAAGTTATCATTACTAATGGTTTGCTTTGAACGGAACCCTTTCAACTGGAGCTGCTTTGGCCTTGGTCGTTGTGTTCGTCAACTATGCACAACAATACTATCAACCAATCATGTCCTTGACTTCGCTTTACGGTATGATTCAATTGGCTATTACCGGTGCTCGGCGGGTTGATGAAGTTAGAAGTCAACCAGATGAGATCCAACCAAAGGACGGCAAAACATTACCTGGCATCAAAAAGGAATTGCAGATCGACGATGTTCACTTCAGTTATTTGCCAGGCAAGGAAATTTTGCACGGAGTATCTATCTCAGTCCACAAGGGTGAGATGGTAGCTTTGGTCGGACCAACTGGATCAGGTAAAACAACGGTTATGAATTTATTGAATCGTTTCTATGACGTTGACAGTGGCAAGATCACTATCGACGGGACCGATATTCGTGAGTTCTCCTTGCAGAATTTGCGGAAAAATGTCGGAATCGTTTTGCAAGATCCGCAATTATTCTCAGGTACGATTGCCGATAACATTCGCTTTGGCGACCCTAATGCCAATATGGATCAAGTTATCGATGCGGCTAAACAGGCTAACATTCATGACTTCATTATGAGTTTGCCTAAGGGATATGAGACGGAAGTTTCTGACGAACAGAGTGTCTTTTCAGCTGGTCAAAAACAATTGATGTCGATTGCCAGAACGATTTTGACTAATCCACAATTGTTGATCCTTGATGAAGCAACATCAAACGTTGATACGGTTACCGAAGCTAATATTCAAGCGGCTATGGATCGAGTCATCCAAGGTCGGACAAGTTTCGTAATTGCTCACCGCTTGAAGACGATTCTGAATGCTGACAAGATTGTAGTTCTAAAAGATGGAAATATTATTGAACAAGGTAATCACGAAGCTCTGCTTAAAGAAAATGGCTTCTATGCTGGCTTGTATCGTAATCAAATGGTTACCGATTAGAAATGAGTTTAAAAAGGCGTTGAAATTTATTTTTGTTAAATTTCAACGCCTTTTTTATAATTTCAATGATTGTTTAAATTAATTTTCTTCATGAATAACAATTTTTCCAGTCGTATGGCGACCTTCAATTGACTTATGGGCAGCAACGACACTTTCAACGCTGAAGGGGAGACTTTGAATCTCTAATTTGATCTTTTTCGAGAGAACCAATTCAGCTAAAGCATCCAGATCTTTACCAGTACCGTGAGTGAATTGAAAACTGGCATTTTTCTGTTCTTTGGTTGGTTGAGCTGCAATTGTGATTAGTTTTCCTTCCGGTTTCAGTACCTTTAGTCCAGTATCAATATCGCCAACGGTATCAAAGACAGCATCAAAATCATTCAAGACATCAGCTGGAGATTCTTTATGATAATCAATAACTTTGTCAGCACCAAGGCTTTTCAATAATTCACGATGATTTTCACTAGCTGTGGTTGCTACATAAGCACCAAAGGCTTTAGCGATTTGAACAGCGAAGAGACCAACGCCTCCCGCACCACCTTGGATCAAGATTTTTTGACCAGGTTGAAGCTTGAGACTGTGATTCATACCGTAATAGGCTGTGACGCCACCAATTGGTAAAGCTGCAGCTTGGTCAAAAGTTAAGCCATTGGGTAAATGCGTCAATTCAGTGGTATCGGTAGCGACGTATTCACTGTAAGTACCATTGTTAGCTTCGTGGGCAGTTTTAGCAGAGCCAAAGACTCCGTCGCCAACTTTAAAGTCAGTGATTTGTGAACCAACTTGGACAACGACACCTGAGAAGTCCCAGCCTAAAACAAGTGGGAAAGACCATTTGTCTGTAAAAGGTGTACCTAAAGCACCCATTCTCCCAGCAATATCCATGGGATTGATACTAAAGGCATGGATTTTGACTAAAACTTCATTTTCTTGGGGAACTGGACGATCCATATCTATTTCTTTAAATTCATCAGCGGAACCATATTTTGTAATTGCGATTGTTTTCATATTTATAACCTTCTTTTAAGTAAGTAAGGTTATCTTAAACTATGGTGTTAACACCATAGCAAGCTTATTTTTCAAAATAATCGATTTTTTTAGTTAAGAATTGATCAATCGACTTCAGACGGGCGATTTGTTGTCGAACATTTTGACGGTACTCGCGTAAGTCGGTAGCTTTTTGTTGGTCAGTCACGTCAAAATTATTCTTACTCAATAAGTTTAAATTCATGCCAAGAGTTTGGAAAATTTGTACAAAACGTAACCGTTCCAAGTTTTCCTGAGAATATTGGCGATAATTATTATTGTCCCGCTTGATGTCGCCTAGAATATTGAGATGTTCATAATATCTGAGAGCATCTTTAGTCATGCCAGTGATGGTGGTTACTTCTTTGGTAGAAAAATAAGTTTGATTTGGTATATCGAATGTTTTCATATTTTTCTCATCCTTTTTTTGAATTAATCGAATTCGTTCTCGGTTTTTTCTTGTACTGGAGGATTTACAAATCCTTTGCTCTTACGACCATGAATAAATAAATACCATAGTAAACCAATAATTATCGTGATGCTCATCAACCAGAATAATCCTCGGTAGCCAGTCATTGGCTCAATTACACCTAAAGCATATGGTCCAACGCCAAGACTAAGGTCAAAGAGGACAAAATATGTGGCCGTTGCCGGTGAGAGACGCTCGATGGGAACACTTTTAGCCGCAACGGTTTGACAGGTCGATTGAAAGTTACCGAATCCTAATCCAATCAAAAAGGCTGAAGTTAAGATCATCCAACCAGAATTGGCCGTGGCGAGTAGAACCATGCCTAACATATTAATAATAGCTGAGGGAACAATCACGGAATTTTCCCCAAAACGGTCAATGATCCTGCCTGTGAATGGACGGGAGATCAATATAGCAAAAGCATAAATCAAAAAGAAAAATGATGAGTAACTGGTAAGATTCAATTCAGTCGTATAAAAACTTAAATAAGCTTGGATAGCAGCGTAACCTAGACCGACAATAAAAATGGTACTGGCAATTGGGAGTGCTTTTGGTTCAAGAAAATCGCGAATAGTAATTTGGGGATGCTTATCAGTGAAGTGAAAAGTAATATTCTTATTATTAACTAATAGACAAAATAGTAAAGCACAGATTGATAACATTGTTTCCATGACAAACATATTGTTGAAACCTAAATGTTGCTCGATTAATAAGCCTACAAATGGTCCAATGGCAGTCGCCAAAATGGTACTCAAACTAAAGTAACCAATTCCTTCACCCGTTCTGGATTTAGGGAAAAGTAGTACCACAGCGGTATTAGTGACGGTACTGACTAAACCGATGCCGATTCCTTGGATTAAACGCACGATAATTAAAAAACCAACTGAATTGACGAATTGATATAATAAAGCAGTTGGAATTAATAGAATAGTACCAGCAAGCATTAAACTTTTATTGCTAAAAATGTGAGTCAGATAGCCACTCGAAAAACGTGATATCAGTATTCCGATAACGGTTATTCCGACAATAAGCCCTGAAGTACTAGTTGAAGTTTGCAAATGATTTACTGAGTATAGTCCGATGGTAACCATCAAGCTATAATAGCTAGTCATAACGAATAAGTTGGTTAAAGCCAAGAACCAAAAGTCACGACTGAAGAGTGATTCATGAGTATTCAAGATAAGATTCCTCCATTTTTCTGAAAACAACAAATTCTATCTTACATAATGGAGTTAAGTCCATGTCAAACAAAAAATTATATTCGATCGGTGAATTTTCTAAAATAACTGGTCTAAGTCCAGATACCATCAGATTTTATGAAAAAAAGGGACTGATACATCCACATCGAGGACCTCGACAGTTGCGACAATATACGGATGCCCAAGTAGATCATGTGGCTTTATTGTTAAGACTCAAGGCAGCGGGATTTACATTAGATGAAATTCATATTTACACTGATTACCGCGGTCAAGGTCCCGAAACGATTCCGACACGATTAAAGTTGATGGGAGAAAAGATTGAGACACTTAATAAAAAGCAAAGTGATATTAAAGCTAGTATTAAATATCTACATGAAAAAATGCAATTTTTGCGAGATCAACAGTGATTTAAATAAAATGAATTTACGAGTTGACAGTTAGTCTACTTGATGTTAATTTTGGTTTATATTAAAAATATGAGGTAAATGCTTTATGAAGGTCATTCGTTAAGATTTAGAGAATATGAAAGAAAAACAGTTAATAAACTGCTTATTTTGTATACCCTAATGCTTTGCGAAGACTGAAAATGGCGTAAGCGTCCTTTTCTAATTTGTGGTGCAGTCGGGTGACTGGACCTTTTTTTGTCGCAAGCATTTGGATATACCACTTGCGAAGGGAATAAATAAAATTGGAAATTAATTTAAGTAAATATGGTTTGACTGAAGAATTTAAAAAAGCAGCAGCACAAGATGCCCAATGGGAATTAGCTAGAGTAACTGAGCAACACCGCAATCTCTACAAAATAGTAACAAAATCAGGTTTTTATCAAGCACAAGTATCGGGAAAATTGCATCATGAGAGTGAAACATCAAGTGATTTTCCGGCGGTTGGTGATTGGGTATTGGTTTCTAAAAATACCGATCAAGCCGTAATTCATAAAATATTAATGCGTAAAAGTGTTTTGAGTCGGGAAAACTCAGGCAGTGATCGAACTGGTCAGATCATCGCCAGCAATATTGACGTAGTTTTCATCTGTATGTCATTGAACGATAATTTCAACGTTCATCGGGTAGAAAGATACTTAACGATTGCTTGGGACAGTGGCGCTTTACCAGTGGTAGTTTTGACAAAGTCGGATTTGTGCGATGACTTGGCTGATAAGTTAAAAGCTTTGGAAGAGGTCTGTTTTGGAGTTGATATCATTGTCAGTTCGGTCACCGACAAACAAGGTTATGATGAACTGTTATCATTCACAACGCACAATCGCACTGTGGCCTTTGTAGGTTCATCCGGTGTAGGAAAATCGACTTTGATCAACTGGTTGATAGGAGCTGATGTTTTGGCAACTAAAGAAATCCGTTTCGCTGATGACAAAGGTCGACATACGACGACGTCTAGAGAATTATTGACTTTGCCAAATGGCGGAATTGTGATCGATACCCCAGGTATGAGGGAATTACAGATTTACCTTGGCGATTTGTCGAAGACCTTTAGCGATATCGAGCAACTAGCTTTGAATTGTAAATTTCGTGACTGTACTCATCAAAAAGAACCAGGTTGCGCGGTGAAAGCTGCGGTTGAACAGGGAAGACTTTCACAGGATAGATTAAATAGTTATTTTAAATTAAAACGAGAAATGTCATATGATGATATGAATTCTCGACAGTTGGAAAATGATAAGATCCAACGGATGTTTGGTGGAAAGAAGCAAATGCAGAAAGCCCGCAAACAGATGTTGAAGATTAAACGGCGTTAAAAAAGAGAGTTATCAGTTTGAAAAAAATTGATAACTCTCTTTTTAATTATTGTAAAACAATAATAAAATATCGATTAACATTAAAATAATTATGTAGTACAATACAAGTGACGGAGGGGATAATATGAAAAATATAACTAATTTGATTTTAAAATTATTATCAGTATTAACAATTGTGGCTCAAGTGATATTCTCATTAGTCAGTAATATCTTTGCTAATTCGTGGTCACAAATTGGGATTTACGTTATATTTATAGCAATTCTCTATACGATTTACCTTGTTTTCAAATATGGAGTAGAATTGCAAAACGATGCAAATACAGTAATTTAGGTGTGATGTAGATGGTAAAAGTTAATCTTGATCTAATGATGGTCAAACGGGGTGTATCCTCAAAGGACTTGGCCAAAGCAATTGGAATAACGCCCGCAAATTTATCAATTTTAAAAACTGGCAAAGCTAAAGGTATCAGATTTGCCACGCTAGATAAAATTTGTGAAGTTCTGGATTGCCAACCAGGTGATATTTTGGAACATACAGAAGGTAATGAGATGAGTAAAGTTGAAGCAGAAAAGTTAGACAAGGCCAATAGAACGGAATTAATGAATTTGCTCAGACCGGCCTATAACAATGTCAAAGATCCCAAATTTAGTAATTTCAAAATTCAGTTAGTTCAATTTTCCAAAGAAATTGAAGGCAGGCCGATTTATCTTTGAAGTTGAAAGAACGTATTTCGGGTTTACCAAAAGAATATAGGGATATTTATTACTTTGTTGAGCCACAATTAAAAAAGGTCGACGCAGAAGTAATTGATCGTTATAACCACTATGGTTTTGTTCCACTGAGATTTGGAAGTACCGTTAAATATGATTAAAAAGAGGCTCGATTTCCAATAATTCGAAATAATCGGATACATGGGAATTGAGCCTTTATTTGTTCATTCTATTATTACAAAAATGTATAATTTTAAATACAATATAAGTATTAGACATTATCATGCTGAAGCTTTAATCTATACATTCGTAATGTAAATGGTAATAGATGATGCAGGTGAATAATGTCAGAAAAAATGGATTTGAATTCAGAAAAATATCAAGAGATTCAAAAAGTGATCGATAAAAATTTAGAATTAGTTCAAGAATTGAATATGAAACCACGGACGATTGATCAAACACGTAAAATTGTCAGTGAAATTATTGGCGAGGAACTCGATGAATCAGTCGAAATAAGATTGCCATTTCAAACTGATTTTGGAGCCAATATTCATATCGGTAAAAATGTCTATATCAATAATGGTTCAATGTTTACTGACATGGGTGGAATTTATTTGGATGACAATGTTTTGATTGGACCCAATGTCACAATTGTTTCGGTCAATCATCAGATGCAACCTAATAATCGTAGAAATTTGGTATTGAAACCAGTTCACATCGAAAAGAATGCTTGGTTAGGTGCTGGTGTTATCGTTACTCCTGGGGTCACCATTGGTGAAAATGCAGTTGTTGGTGCTGGGGCTGTAGTAACACATGATGTTGCAAAAAATACTGTCGTTGCCGGTGTTCCAGCAAAGATAATTAAAAAAATTGAGGAATAAAATATGACTTTAAAAGATAAAGTAGTAGTAATAATGGGTGCTTCCAGCGGAATTGGTGAGGCAACAGCCAACCTATTAGCTAAAAGTGGTGCCAAATTAACGATTGCGGCCCGGAGAATGAATCGACTAGAAAAAATCGTTCAAAATAATACTGGAGCAGAAATTTTACCAGTTGAAGCCGACGTTTCAAAATCCGATGAAGTTCAAAATGTGATCGATAAGACCGTTGGAAAATATGGTCGTGTTGATGTGATGTTCAACAATGCCGGAATCATGCCGGTCAATAATTTGGATGCCATTGCCCGTGAGGAATGGCAAAATATTATGGATATCAATGTCAAAGGTGTTTTGAATGGTATTGCTTCAGTTTTACCAGTAATGAAAAAACAACAGAGCGGTCATATCATCACAACTTCGTCAGTTTTGGGATACGAAGTATTACCTGGCTATGCAGCGTACTCTGGCAGTAAATATGCCGTTCGAGCCATTATGGAAGGCCTTCGTCAGGAAGAACGCGCTAATAATATTAAAACGACAGTTATTGCTCCAGGTACTGTTCAGACTGAATTATTCAAGTCGATAAATAACAAGGATATTAGAGAACAACTTGAAAGTTTAAAGGATCTACCCGGTGCGGATATGCAAGCTTTACAACCAGAAGAAATCGCTGAAGCAGTAGCTTTTGTGATCAATACACCTAAGAATATGGCCGTCAATGAAATGGTTATCAGACCTACTGGGCAAGAAGTGTAAAAAATAGTAGCAATCCCTCATTTGGATTGCTACTATTTTACATTAATGCTTGAGATTAGTGAGTGACACTATATCTTAACCAAACAGCGTCAGAATCATATTGTTTAACACTTTCAAGATGTAAGGCGATTGGTTGTTCACTCTTATCCAAGCCATCAAAAACGGCAGCCTGATTTTTACGACCATCGACACCGGCACCAATTAAAATACTGACTTCGTCGACGAGACCTTCAGCTAACATTGAACCGTTAATGTGACCACCACCAACTATGGCCAAACGTTTAACAGCAAATTTCTCTAAAAGAATTTCCATAGCCCGTTTTAAGTTGATCTTTTCAGCCCCAGTAGCGATCCAAGAGACGTGTTTAGTATCAAGGTAATCGAAGTATTCTTTGGGAGCCGTTTCGCTAGTAATAATTAGATGTGGACGTGAGGCGTTTTGGTCGTCATTCCAGAGCAAAGTTCCATGTGTATCGACGACGATTTCATAACCATCAGCGTTGGCATTTTTACGGAAAGCTTCCTGAGCAATGGTTTGTTTGTTCTTGGCTTCAAAAACGCCATCGGCAAGTTCAAGTTGTCCAGTGATACGGCCACTCAAACGGTTAGGGGCGTTGAAAGAGTTCAAGGTATCATAGTATTCATCAACGCCACGAAGGTGTTCAGTCATGTTGCAGTCAATTCGACCATCGACTGAAGTCATCATGTGACAAATAATATATGGTTTATTCATGTTTAAACAATATCTCCAATCATTCTGATATGATTTTATGATATTACTTAAAGTGCACTTTAAAGCAAGTAATGAAAGGAAATAAATTAATGTTAAAAACATATTCAATCAGTCAAGTTAGTGAAATTTTACAGATACCAAGTTCGACAATTAGATATTATGATGGATTAGAATTATTGCCACGGTTGCGAAAGAGTGCCAATGGCGTTCGTCAATTTTCTCAAAATGACATCAACACGCTACGTATAATCGAATGTTTGAAACGAGCTGGGTTGAGTATGAAAGAAATCAAACGATTCACAGAACTCAGTCAACAAGGAGATGCTAGTCTTCAAGAGCGGAGAGAGTTATTTTATAATGCTCGAGAGAACTTTGCTAAGAAATTAGCTCAAATGCAAGAAACTATGAAGGTACTTGATTTCAAATGTGCTTATTATGATCAAGCTTTAGTCGACGGAACTGAAAAATCTGTTCAAGAAGATATGTCGTTAGGTAATGTCGTTTAAGAACAAAAAAGCGAATCCAAGAGGATTCGCTTTTTTTTGTCCGATAATTAGAAAATTTTATGTTTAATAATAAGTTTACGAATATAAATAAAATATTAATAATTGAAAACAGTTTTTGCTTGTTTTGATATTTGATTTTCCTTAAAATAAAAAATAATCATGATTTGGTCTAGACAAATGTCTAATGATATTACCCATGATCAAATTGAATAAAAGATTATTTTATAAAAAGGGGAGAATTATGAAAAACAAAAATTTTTTTAGAAAGTGGCAATTTTGGACTAACGTTATAGGCATTATCTGTATTTTAGGGGTTATTTTATTTATTAATCAAAATAATCATTCAAAAAAACAAAGTTCAGCAGGTGTTCGTAGTTCACATGTTGAAAAGAAGCACTCTACAAAAATTAACAAGCCAAAAAAGAAAGTGAAAATTCAAAAAAAGGAAGAAAATTCAGAACCAACACCGGAACAAGAAGCTGAGAAGATTGATAAAGCTTTTGTTGCTACGGATTACGATTCGACAATTCCATATGATAGTCTTGCCAGAACTCCTAAAGAGAATATGTCCAAAAAGGTTACTTATAATGGAGAAGTGGTTCAGGTAATGGAAGATGACAAATTAACAGAATTACGTGTTGCTATCGATGAAAATCACGATAATATCATGTACTGTATTGTTCCTACAAGTATCTTACATGACACTCATATTTTAGAAGATGATAATGTTAAAATTTATGGAATAACTTCGGGATTAAAGAGCTATGAATCCACTATGGGTGGAAAAATAACGATTCCATCGTTGATTGTTGCTTTTCTAATATAGATTAAACTCATAAAATTTCCCCTTAAAATTGATAGTTATAAAATATATTGTACTATTCAGATGGTAATAAAGATTAAAAATATCTAAATGTTATCAGAAAGAATGCCTTCTTGAATGATTTTTTGACGCTTTTGAAGGATTTTGATATTTTGTTTAAAATGACGTTTAAACATACAAGCATAAATAGAATTCAGTAGAAATTCGAAGCCTATTTGTGAAGAAAAAGGGGCAATTTTGGCAAATTCAGTTTCTTGGTTGTCAGTGATCAATGTATAAGTTGAAAAATTCAATAAGTTAGAATTAGGATTTCCAGTCAATAAAATGATTGGAATGTTTTGTGATCGAAGGTACCCCATTATTTTATGATAATGTTTCATCTGACCACCGTAAGAGATAAAGAGGGCACAGTCATTTGGGGTTAAATTAGTAGTGTTCCAAGCTTCTTCGCGATATTCTTCAGCCAGAATAGCTATTTTGTCCAGTTTAACTAACTTATTTTGGAAAGATCGGCCAGTTATTTGTGAGTCTCCTTGACCATAGATCAAAATTTTGTCTGATTTTAATAGGCAATCGCAAATTTTGGAAAGTATTTTCGTATCTAACTGTAAGACTGTTTCAGTGATAGTATTTTTAGTCAAGTTGGCAAGCAATTCAGTGATTTCCTTGTCTGAAGAAGAGTCATTGAAAGGAAAGTTGTTGTCAATTGGGACTTTTTGCTCGATCTTAGCCAATGAAGCTTTGATTAAAGCATTCTTGAAGTCTTTATAACCTGCAAAATTTAATTTTTTGGCCAACCGAATGACGGCAGAATGCGAGGTATAGGTGGCTTCTGATAAATCAGTGATCGTTAGATTTGAAATCGTATCGAGATTTTTTAAAATGTAATCAGCAAGTCTTTTTTCATTATTTGTAAAATTGTCAGTTTGTTTAAGTAATTGAATTACGGACATATTGCCTCCTAATTTGAACATTTTGTTCAGTCAGAAAATAAATTATGTTAATAAATTGAACATTAATTCCATTTTATACTAAAACTATTAAATAATATCCTGCCATTTGTAATACTGATTCTCGAAGGTTCAAAGAAATCATTGGAGGATTAGTTATGGAAAACTTAGAAGGTAAGACAGCAATTATTACAGGAGCTAGTTCAGGTTTTGGTAAAGGAACTGCTTTGGCATTCGCTAAGGCCGGATGCGATTTAGTTTTGACCGGTTTCAACAGTGATAAACTACAAGCCGCAGCCACAGAATGTAAAGAATTTGGCGTTAAAGTCGTCTATTTTGCTGGTGATATTCAGGATGAACAGACTGCTATTAAGACGGTTAATTTGGCAATGGAAAATTTTGGTCAAATTGATATTTTAGTTAATAATGCGGGAATTGGCAGAACCTTGTCGATTGAAGAAACTAGCATGAGTGATTTTGATTTGGTTATGAATACAAATGTCAGAGGAGCTTTTGCCTTTACTAAGTATGTCGTTCCTGAAATGAAACGTCGTCACGATGGACAGATCATTATGGTATCTTCAGTCACAGGTATCAAAGGACACGCTGACGAATCAGCTTATACATGCAGTAAATTTGCTTTGCGCGGATTGGCACAGTCGTTAGATAAGGAATTATTGGCTGACGGAATCAAAACTTGTGTCATTTGTCCTCATGCTGGGGCAACGAATTTTGAAGTGGGGTACGGCCGTACTAAAAAAGGTGTGGCCCAATCAGGCTTTTTGACCCCAGAGGATGTTGGCCAAGCAATGGTAAGTATTTGTTTCCAACCAAAGAACTCAAGAATCGTTGAACTTAGACTGGCATCTAATAATGTTAAGTATTAAGGAGAATTTTATGAGTAAAAGTGAATTAGAGAAGTTGGATAATGGCGAGTGGTATTCATTTGATGATGATGAAGTTATTAAGAGAAAAGCTCGTGCCGCCAAACTTTGTCAGGAATTTAATGAAATTTCTGCCACGGAATCTGAAAAGCAAACAGCAAAGATCAAAGAGATATTCGGTTCGTATGGTAAGAATGTCTCAGTTCAAAGTCGTTTCAATTGTGATTATGGCAAAAACATTCACGTCGGAGATTACTTTTTGAGTAATTATAATTTAACCATCTTAGATGTGGCTCCAGTGAATATTGGTAATAATGTGATGATTGGACCTAATGTTGATATTTATACAGTCAATCATCCAATGACAGCTAAAGGAAGAAGAGACTATTTGGCCAAAGGTTTTCCAGTGAAGATTGGAAATGACGTCTGGATCGGTGGCAAATCATCCATCATGCCAGGTGTTACGATTGGTAATAATGTTGTCGTTGCGGCAGGAGCAGTGATTACCAAAGATGTTCCCGATAATAGTTTGGTTGGTGGAGTACCTGCCAAAGTGATTAAGAAATTGTCAGTTGATTAAGGAAAATTAGAGCCAGATTATTTGACGAATTTGGTATCTTTGAAGGAAAAATTTTGATATGCAATCTTTAAAAATTCAGGAGTATGGTCATATTGAAAAGTGGCTAGATCAGTGATGGATATGAATGTATCATCGTCTAACCATTCTTTGAATAAGCCCATGGTCCCATAGGAATGATATTTTATTTCATATAGTTGTTTTCTTGATAAGCTGGTTTTAAATACAGTTTCAACAGCAATTTTAGCCGTTTCAAGATTAAATTTTTGAATGTATTGATTGATTGAATTTTGTGAATCGTCTGTATAAGTTTTTTGATAGAATGATCTTAGTTTGTTCATATTAGTTAAATTGTCTACGATACTTGAAATCGAGTATTCAGGAGTATCTGCATCATATGTTCGTGAAAAATCACGTAAGAAGATCCAAGCTATCAATTCGTATTTATCGTGAAAATGATAGTAAAATGTCTGCGGAATCGTATTACATTTTTTACAAAGATCCACAATACGAATTTTGTCGATGGGAGTAGTTTTGATCATTCTTTCAAAAGTTTCTGCGAAAAGTATCTTAGTTCTGTTTTTCAAAATTAGCCTCACTTTTTATATAAAATGCATATAACATCTAAAATTTATATGAAATACCATTTTTATCTAATGATTAATTGTATTTTATCATTTATATTGTTCTTCACAGTTGATAGAAGGAGATATATAAATATGAATATTATGGTAACTGGTGCAAATGGTGGTTATGGAAGTCTGGCGATTGATTATCTTCAAAAATTGGCACCGAATGCAAATGTTTATGGCCTGGTCAGAAGTGAAGCTAAGGGAGCAGCCCTGAAAGAAAAAGGAATTCAAATTCGCATTGGTGATTATGCGGACTTTGATTCAATGAAAAAGGCTTTAAATGGCATTGATCGGTTATTATTCGTTTCTTCACCGATACCTGGAATTCAAAAGAATGTCGTTGACGCTGCGATTGCAAATGATGTTAAATATATTGCTTATACAAGCATTTTTCAGCCTGAATATTCAAAATTCGGCTTGGAGATCAATCATAAGCAGACTGAAGAATGGATCAAAGAGTCAGGAATTGCTTATACAATTCTAAGAAATAGTTGGTATATGGAAGTTAACCAAGCCTTGTTTGAATATGTTAAGAAAACTGATAAATTTGTTTATTTTGCAACAGAAGGTAAACTTTCCTTTGCATTAAAACGGGAATATGCCGAAGCTGGTGCTAGAGTTATTTCTAAGGGAGATTTTGGATCAATAATAAATTTAGCAAATACACCTCGAAGCTATGAAGAAATATCACTTGCTGCTCAAAAGGCTGTGGGACATGGATTAGATATTGAGACAGTTAGGAGTAATGAATTTATCCCAAAGCTAGTTTCAGCAGGTATTTCAGCAAATTTGACAAACGTATCTGCAGCTTATCAAGAATATACACTCAAGAGAAATAACGGTGAAGAAAGGGCTGATAAAACTGAATTTGAGAAGATTTTGGGTCATCCGCTAACAAGCTTATCTGATGCCATCAAAGAATTAGAATCTTAATTGAATATAATTTCAAAAAAAGATTGAAGAAGTGTTTTATTTTACTTCTTTGATCGTTTTTTATATAAATGTACGGAACCAAAGATAGTAAAGAAATGACTATAAAAATGTGCCGCTTTTCTGAGCACATTCAAAGATACGACTTCACTTTAAAATTTTTATCGAAATCCTTTTTTTCAAACATTATCTGCAATTGAGAATAACGAAACTACATCATAATGTTATAATTACAAACGGATTATTAAATTTTATTATATATATGCCAATGATTTTCTTATAAAGAAATGAGATATATTTATTTTTTTCGTGGCTTAAAAGGGGATTATTATTCATGAGTGATAAAGGAGTAATATCATCAAGCGATAAAAAACGGGGAATAGCTATTTCGCTTGTTAGTCAGACTCTTTGGGGGATGGCAGGGAATGTTGCGCAGTATCTCTTTGTGGCCACTGCTATTACAGTTGAATGGTTAGTGAGTTTTAGATTGATTTTGGCAGGAATCATTCTTTTAGTATTTTGGGGAGTAACACACGGTTTTAAAGATTTGATGGCAATTTGGGAGAGTAAACAAAGTGCTTTTATGCTGATTCTATTCAGCGTGTTTGGAATGTTAGGAATTCAGTTAACTTATTTCATGACTATTAATTACAGTAATGCTGCCACTGCTACAGTCTTACAATTTACTTCACCAGTATTGATCATTGGGTATTTAGCGTTACGAAATCGTAAACTGCCTAATCGAGTCGATGCTATCACAGTGGTAGTAGCGGTCATTGGAACCTTTTTGCTGATTACTGAAGGGCATTTGAACGCCTTGAGTATTTCGATGACGGCCTTGATCTGGGGATTTTTGACAGCGGTGACAGATTCAATTTACATTTTATTGCCTAAAAAATTGTTGATAAAATATGGAGCCGTACCAGTAGTGGCATGGTCATTTCTTATCGGTGGTTTAGTAATGAACGTGGTTCATCCAATTTGGGTCGGTTTGCCAGCTTTTACTTGGACGATTTTTTGGGCCTTGGTATTCATGGTGATTCCAGCGACAACGTTTGCATACTTGATGGAGTTACAGAGTGTGCCATTGTTAAAGCCAGAGATGGTGGCAATCTTGCAGTCAGTTGAGCCGATTACTTCAACTTTGATTGCCGTTATCTTTATGGGAGTTACTTTCAACTGGGTCGGTTCCTTAGGGATAATTTTAGTTATTGCAACAGTGTTTATTCAAGCATTAGCTAGTCGAACTAACAAGATGAAATAACGTTAAATTCATATCAAAAAAGTAGGTCATCATTTGTAAAATGATAATCTACTTTTTTTTACTATATTATAGGAAGTCTTCTTTATAATCTTCAATGAAATTTTGAATGTTTCGTGGCTTATGACCTAAAACTTTGGCAGCGGTGTCAGTCACTTCTTTTGCGTTACCAAGTTGGGTGATCAGATAAAGCATTACCATTACATTAACAAAATCTTTTTTAAGACCCCTTTGTAACATAACTTTGCGAAATTTCAATAGACTGGGACGATTGTAAGTATATGTTGTTCCTAAGGTTTTAGTCATAATTTGGGCAACCTCTGAATAAGATAGTGCCATTGGGCCTGTGATATTTAATTTTTGATTGATGTATCGACTGTCTAAAAGGGTGATACCAGCTATTTCACCAATGTCTCTAGTGTCGATGAAACTAGTTCGTGAATTGCCAGCAGGTACGAATAGATCGTGATTTTTTTGAAGATCTTCTTTGTGAGTCGTGTTGAGATTTTGCATAAAGAAACTTGGTCTGATGAAGGTATATGGCAATTCCAAATCTAAAATCAGTTGTTCAATTTTGTGATGCGGCGTCATAGGATTTTTTTCAACTCCTAATAGTGACACGAAGACAATTTGTTCAATGTTTTTTTGCTTAGCAAATTTTAAAAAGGGCAACATATCAGTTTTAGGATCAGCCAGTTGTGGTGGACGGACAAAGAAAACTTTGTTTACACCGTCGAAAGCAGCTTCAAAAGTTGTAGGATCTAAAAAGTCAAAGTGTTTAATTTCAACTGTATCCATTCCTTGGAACTTATTGGCAGATTTAGTTAAATTATGAACGCCGGCAATTATCCTAATTTGTTTTTGATTTAGGTATTGAATCAAAGGCCAGCCAATATTGCCAGTCCCACCAATTATTAATATTTTATCAGTCATTTTGATTGCTCCTAAAAAGGAAATTTATATTAATATTATAATCTAGCAAAATAATTAAAACACAAGAAATCGAGAAACGCCGTCCATGATATAATTATCAGTATCTTATTTACTGTACTTAAAGGATAGTTTGGATTTATGGAGGATCACATGGCAACAAAAACAGAAAATAATCTGATCGATTTAGCTCAACCAGTTCATCAACAATTAAGTCAATTTCGAGTTCAACAGATTCAAGCGGTATTAAATCTGTTGGAAGATGGCAACACAGTTCCATTCATTGCTCGTTATCGAAAAGAAATGACGGGAACTTTGGATGAAGTTGCCATTCGTCAAATTGAAGATGAGGCTAATCGCTTGATGAAACTCAATCAACGTCGTGAGGATGTTTTGAAGTTGATTCAAGAACAAGGTAAGTTGACGCCTAACCTAAAAAAGCAATTGGAACAAGCAACTGTTTTACAACAAGTTGAAGATTTGTATCTTCCTTACAAACAAAAGCGTCGTACCAAAGCTACTATTGCTCGTGAAGCTGGTCTAGAACCGTTGGCTGACTGGTTATTGACTTTCCCCAAGAGTGGATTAGATGCCAAAGCAAAGACCTTTATTGCTAAAGATAAAGATTTGCCAGATTTAGATTCTGTTTGGGATGGTGTCCATGAGATCTTAGCTGAAACTTTCAGTGATCGAGCTGATTTTCGTGAATGGATTCGTGGCTACACGTGGCAAAACGGTCAATTAACTAGCAAGGTCAAACGTGGCGCTAAAGAAAAAGATGAACAACAAGTTTATGCGACTTACTATGATTTTCAACAAGCCTTGAAACAGTTGCCACCTTATCGAGTATTGGCCATTAATCGTGGTGAAAAAGAGAAAATTTTGACTGTCGGAATCGATGTGGATCCAACGGCAATTTTACGTTTTGGACACTCGCATTTAGTTCACCAGCACCAAGAACCAGCAGTGGCAAAAATTGACGCTGCTTTCGAGGATGCCTATAAACGATTCTTAGGACCAGCTATCGAACGTGAATTGCGTCGTCAATTGTCTGATAAAGCTGATACCCATGCGATTCAAGTCTTTGGCAATAATCTGTACCATCTTTTGATGCAGGCACCGTTGAAAGGTAAAGTCGTGATGGGTTTTGATCCGGCTTATCGAACTGGCTGCAAGTTAGCCATCATGGATAAAAATGGTCGTTTCTTGGCTAAACAAGTTATTTATCCGCACAAACCAGCTAGCAGTAAACAACGAGAGGCTGCCGGTCCCGAATTTAAGAAATTACTCAAAAAGTATCACGTTGAAATGATTGCTATCGGTAATGGAACTGCCAGTCGTGAATCAGAAGAGTTTGTCAGTGAAATTTTGAAGACCTTGGACCATCCAGTGTATTACGTAATCGTCAATGAAGCAGGAGCGTCAGTATATTCTGCCAGCGCCAATGCTCGTAAGGAATTCGCTGATTTACACGTTGAAGAACGTTCGGCTATCAGTATCGGTCGTCGTTTGCAAGATCCACTAGCTGAATTGATCAAAGTTGATCCTAAAGCTATTGGGGTTGGTCAATATCAACATGATGTTCCTGAGAAGGCTTTGGATGAACAACTAGACCGAGTCGTTGAAACGGCAGTTAACCAAGTTGGAGTCAATTTGAATACTGCCAGTCCCGAGTTATTGACACATATTTCAGGTTTGACCGCTACGACTGCTAAAAATATCGTCAAGTTTCGAGATGAAAATGGAGCTTTTGATAATCGAAAGATTTTGAAGTCTGTACCAAGATTAGGACCTAAAGCCTATCAACAAGCGGTTGGCTTCTTGAGAATCATTGCTGGAAGTGATCCATTGGATAATACCGATATTCATCCGGAAAGTTATGCGGCTGCTCGTACATTGTTAACGGGAATTGATGCTAGTCCTGATATTATTGGCACAGCCGACTTACAACAAAAATTAAGTAAGCTAAATAAGACGGAATGGGCTCAAAAATTGGATATTGGTGAAGCAACTTTGACTGATATTATCGATGGTCTAAGTAAACCGGGGCGTGATCTGCGTGATAGCATGCCAGCTCCATTGTTGCGTCAAGACGTTTTGACAATGGCCGATTTAAAACCAGGGATGGAACTGCAAGGAACGGTCAGAAACGTGATCGACTTTGGTGCTTTCGTTGATATTGGTGTCAAACAGGATGGCTTAGTCCATATTTCACAACTTTCCGATCATTTTGTCAGTGATCCAAGTACTGTGGTGACAATTGGTGATATCGTAACGGTTTGGGTACTCAGTGTTGATGAGAATCGGAACCGAATTCAGTTGACGATGCGAAATGATAAAAAAGATATGTGATCAGTCAATTTGTTTTCACTGGGATATATTGCTAAATATAATTGGAGTGAAAAATGGAAGTCAAAAATCTTTTAAAAATCAATGATATTCAGGAGTTTCGTGATTGGTTAACAAAAAATAGCCGTCGAGAAAATGAGTGTTGGATATTTGTAAAAAAAGGTAAAAACAAGCCTAGTGATAGTATCTGGTATTTGGATGCCGTTGAGCAAGCGCTTTGCTTTGGCTGGATCGATACGATGCACAAAAATATTGATGGCGTCAATATGCAAAGGTTCACACCGCGGACTAAAAACAGTTCATGGTCGGAATTGAATAAAGAACGATGCCGAAGGTTAGAAAAGCTTGGTCAGATGACTGAAGCAGGCAGAGTTGTCTTACCAAATTTAACAACGAATAATTTTCAAATTGATAATGATATTGCAAAACGTTTTAATGAGAATTCGCAAGCCTGGGACAATTTTAAAAGCTTCCCCGAACTTTATCAGCGAGTGAGAATCGATTCTATTCAACGTGATAAGAGTAAAGATCGAGAAGTTTTTGAAAAACGTTTGAATAAATTAATAACTAATTCAGAACGGAATAAAATGTTTGGAGATTGGAATGATTACGGTCGGCTACTAGATTATTGATTTCTGTTGAGGAGGGCTTTTATGAAAAAAATTAAATCGCACTTTTTTTCCATAGGTTTCCTGTTAATTACTGTTGGTATAGCTTTTTATGCGATGTATTTAGGTGATGATATTTTACCAGATGGCACAGTCGTTGAAACGGGTCGGATGTTGATGCCATTCATGTTGCTTGCTTTTATTTGTTTCGTTATTTCTCTGATTGTGGAATATTTTCACAACAAAAAGATTCATTAACGAACTTGATATAAAATTTAAAAATTCCTAGCGCTATTAGACGTAATCTAATGACGTTAGGAATATTTTTTTGGAGTCGTTTTAGGTATTGCATGACCTATAATTTTTAGTCATACTTGAATTATCAATGTAAAAAGGAATAGATAATGGTCCTAAAAATAAAGCAAGAATTGAAAGATTTACTAACTGCTACTAATCTTGGTCAGAGCCGTGATCACCCGTTAGCTGGGTGGAATGTTTTGACAATTTTATATGGAAATCGAATCAGTTTGGACACGCCGAGAACATTTAAGTTTATCAGTGACCAGTACAACAATTACTTGGATATTGAAAATGATGAAAGTCCTATTTCTGATACAGTTTTGAAAAATGTTTTAGATGTCTTAAATGACCAAGCCCATCTAATCGAAACTTTTCCGCGTAAAATACGGGTCCTAATGAATAGCGGTAATTATCATATGCAACAAGCCTCAGTTTACCGAATTACCAGTCGAGGCATCGAATACTTAAATTTGATTCCCAAAGTATTGGATGCTGAAAGTACAGTGACGGCTAATACTAATCGAATCGATGAGTACTGCGATTTAATTAAAAAAATAAGCCACTTTGAGGAAGACGATACTAGTACTGAATTATTCAATAACTTTCACAATATGTTGTCGGCTTATTCAGATGTCATGAAAGGAATGCACAAACTCAGTGAGGACTTGGAAGAATTGGCCAATGATTTGGCCTTTGATCGTGGTGGCAAAGTAGCTGAACATCTTCAGGTAATGTTGAATGACCAAGCACTTCCGGCTTTACGAAAGTTGGTGGATCAAGGGCCTAAATTGCAATATCTCGATGAGCAACCTAACTTTTCTGATCAAGTTGCCCGTAGTCGTCAAGGAAAAGGAAGTCTGGAAGTTAGTCGAGCTTTAAACGATGAAGTGAAACTATCGAGTCAATTTCAGCAAGATAAAAGCTATGTGGAGACGCAATTGCAGGAACTGTCGACTAGTTTTGAACCAACAAAAACTGCAATCGACAGTAGTTATGATTCAATTTATTTGATCTACATTCGCATCATAGGTGTTAATGACTTGTTGATTCAAGAATATGACCATATCAATCAGCAAACAGTTGATATTAAAGAACTGACTAAAGATATCGATTCTCTATTGCAAAATTATCAGCAATTGTCGATTCCCGAACAGATTCCACGACACTTAGGACAAGATAGAAATCTTGAAAATATCAGTACTGACGATTTACTTGACGCTACGACTTTAGGACCGATAAAGTACCAAGCTGTGGATGCTAAAAAACGTGTAGCAACTTTAGCTGATAATCCTGAGATCGCTGAAGATGAAGTAAATAATACGTTGAATAATCAAAATGATTTAGCAGAGTTTAAAAAATTAGTCATGATAGACGATCTTCATGGAAAGGTTGACCGTGATTTGGAATTACATTCTATGGTCGCAAGAGATGAGATCATCAAGCTCTATAGTGCTTCCGGTTATGATCATTATGAAAGTTTTACGATTTTTGGTCGTCCGATAAAAAAGGCGGAGCCAATTGTCAAAGCAGGTCGAGTAAAAATTCACTGTGGCAAAGAAAAATATGCTGTTTATTTACCAACGGGGTTTAGTTTTGAGTTTGGAACAAGGAGGAAATTTAATTGACGACCAAATTATCAAATTCAGAATGTACTATTATCAATCAATTACTCGATACGGGGGTGTTTACCAGCAGTGTTACTAGGCAAACATCTAAATCTAAAATAGATGTGATCAATTCTTTGAAAAAAGGTTCGACCCAACAACGGATCAATAAATATTTGGATGATCTATTGGGTATGAAACCGGAGAATTTTCAAGAGAATTTATTATTGTTACTGAGCTCTTCATCAGAAACTGCAGAGAATATTCATGTGATATTGGCGACTTTAAAAACGATTATCAATCTCCCTGATTTGCAAAATAATCAAGATGATCGAGTGGTTGAGACTGCAGCTGTCGTCCGGCAAGTTCACAGTGAAGTGGTCGAACTGGATGAAAAGGTTATTTATCGGTTGATAGTGAAACTTTTTGTGGATCGTTTTCAGTTATTTACACCAGATCTGCCCGAATACGAGGATATGGAACATGATCAAGAAGTTACCGAATTTTGGGATGTGGATCCTAATTTCAATTTCTTTGCTCAAGGAATGGTTAATTATCTAAAAAATAGCGTTACTTCAAATAAATTAACGATAATTCAACAAGTTAATCGAGCTTTATTGATCCATCGATACTTGAGTCCAAAAAATTCACCAAGATTGTGGATGGAGTTATTGAAAAATAAAGAAGAAATAGCACAACAGTGGTCGCAACTAGGACGATTTGATTTGGAATGTGGCAATAACTATGCACTGTTACTAGATAAGACACGTCAACCAAGCAAATCTAAACAAGCGGCTGTAGCAATTGCGGTTGCCCAAAAAATTCATGAAGGAATTCCAGAAAATGAACTGATGGCAGAAATTAAAAAAGTAACAAAGAAAGTGTTAACAAAGTCAACAGTCAGTCCAAGTTTAGTCAAGCAAGCATTGTTGGAATTCGATTTAGTGGAGATTAAAAATGATTTTGTCAGTCCTACCGTTATTGTTAAAAGGTTTGCTTTTTCAAATGATTTGTTAGGGGATAATAGTTAATGAAATTAAGAGAAAAATTAGTTCCAGTCAGCTTTCATCTGAGAAATTTTAATAATTATCTTAGTTTGGATATCAATGCCTCTGAAAATGGTAATTTAACTTTGATAGGTGAAAACACTGCTGGTAAAACAACATTGGCTAATTGCTTTTTCCCAATGTTGATTGATGGCTCGATTGCCACACCGTCATTTAACCCAGCCAAGGGAACGGATAAGTTGGACAAAGCAACCAAGGTCAGAAATAGTTCCCGTGATTCACGGACTTTTGAAACGATGTTATTGGGTTGGGGAACTGGTGCCATGAAAGTGAGAACCGGTTACAGCTATATGTTAATGAAGTCCATCAAGCGTCAGGCAATTGTAGGAATTGGTGCTTATCGAGCTGTCGGTGAAAATCGTCACCCTACTTGGTGGTTTGTAATTTTGAGCGATGATCCTAAAGAAAAATTAGATTTCTCAGCCGTCGATGATGAGGGTAAGAGTCTTAGCAAAAGTGAATTTATTAAGAGAAATGAAAATTCAGGAACCGAATTTAAAATTTTTACGGCCGTGACAGATTTTCAAAATTATATAGCGGAAAAACTGTATGGTTTTGAACCACATAACTTAAATCGCTTAGCGACAACCTATCGTTTACTAGCTTCGCCAATTCTTACGGCGGGAAGTGGCAAGGTTACACCAATTCTAGAAGCAATGAAGAATGCTCAAGAGGAGATCGATAATCAAATCATCGATTCGGTAGCTGATACGCAAAAAGAAGTTAATCGGAAGAACTTTACTAATCAAAGGGTTGAACATGCTCAAAAACGATTACATAGAATAAAGAAAGAGATCTTTTGGTGTAATCTTAATTGGATGCAGCAATATATAGTTATTCCTTACAGTAAGAAACAACAGGATTTGGAAAATCTGAAGAGTAATAGCGAAAAATATCAACGACAATATGCCAATTATTCTCAGCAGTTGGAACAGTTAATTCCATTGATGGCCCAGGTCGACCAACGGGTCTCTGACTTGAAGAATAGGAAGACTAATCAAGACAGTATTGAGGCACAACGAAAAGACAAGCAAAACCAAATCGCATTATTACAAAAGGAAATTGATAGATATCAAATTTTGGAAGAACGATTGAAGCAACAAAACCTTGAACTGATTGATTTACAACAGATAAAATCAAAGTTGAAGGGCAGTTTTCAAGCGACTGAAGGTCAGATCAAGGCTTTATTGATTGATTTGAAAACAGATTCACCAGTACTAAAAGATTTATCAACAATAATAGATCAAGCTGATTATCTACAAGTAGAATCGAAATTTAAAAAGTATTTATTAGAAATGGATCAAGCTTTAGCCAAATATCAAGCTATAAAGAAGAATCAAGCAAATATCAGTCGAGATATCAAAATTGTTACTGAGATTCGAGAAAACATGGATTCAAAGATTGATTCTAGAACTAAGGGATTAATGGTTAGTCGGATAAAAGATGGATTGAAGCAAGATAATCTAGACGTCCACGAAGCCGGTGCTGCCAAAATGAACTTACAGTATCTAGAATTGAATCAAAAATGCAAACTACTACTTGAAAAGCATGCTGATCTTAAAGAAATTCTGCAACAGGAGAACCTTTTTGAAACTCTGAAAAGTATTGCCAAGGATTTAACTCAACAAATCAAACAGATTAATGAAATCAATACCCAATTACAGCATCAGACTAGTTTGATCGAAAATTTACAGCGAGAAATCAACATTAATCAACATGATTTAGATGAAAATTTTCAGGATTATGATATTGAAAAGCAACGAACTATTTTAAGTAATTATGAAGAACAACTTAAAAGATTAGTGATCGATCCGGATTTAAATGCGAAGCTTGCCGCTGAACAAACGACTCAAGCTAAGTATCAAACTCAAGAACGGACTTGGGAAAATCAAAAAGCTTCTAGTAGAGCCAATTCAGAAAGTCTCAAGGAACCAATCGCTAAATCGACTGCTGACTTAGAACAATTATCGAAACTTTGCAGTCAAGATTTACATAATTTAGCACCATATTTAGTTGTTCAAGATGAATTGAAAAATATTGGTCAATTGATGGAATTCACTCACCAACATAAGAGTAAGATTCGGAACAATGATTTTAAAAGATTGTCAGTAAAAATCAGTGACCAGATTCGTAAAAGCAATTCTAATGGTGAAGATAAGTATGCCTTAGATGATATTTTTGAAGAACGCGGACATGGGGATTTTGCTAGTATCATGCGCCAACAAAAGTCGATTGATTTGGGTGATATTCAAGTTGTACCATTTGACATCAATGAAGCTTTGCATTTGATGGAACAGGATGGAATTGCAATTAAAAAATCCTTGGATCAATTGGAATCAGGAAATAAGATGGCTCAAAAAGCTTATCTTTTAGCGGCAGTTCATCAAATATCAGATCAGTATGCGATGGTAAACAAATATAATGAAATGTTATCTCACGGTTCAACGAGTGAACAAGAAATTAGATTGAAAGTATCATTGCAGCCAACCAGCGTTGACCAAGAGGTTATCGATGAGGCCCGTAATTCTAACTTAGATCAGCGACCTAAATTGTTAGAGGAAGTCAAGAATCGCCTTAATAAATTAGCCAGTGATACCGATATTCAAGCAGATGATTTTAATGATGAAGCTCGAAAGTTATTGGATATTCGTCAATGGTCAGAGTTTAAGATTTGGATCCATCGTAAACACAGTGAGACTGGTCATTTTGAAGAAGTAGATGACAAGTTCGTTCAATCGGGTGGTTCTGGGGCTGAAAAAGCTCAAGCTATGGTTTTGCCACTGCTATTGGTTCCTAAGATGATTCTTGACCGTTCTCGTTTAACTGATGCCCCGGCATTAGTTATGTTTGATGAATTTGCTGATAAATTGGATCCGGAAACTGCCAAGTCATTTGCTAAAACAATTGATCACTTCGGTTTCAATTTCTTAGCAACTATGCCTGGTGGCGCTCAGAATAAAATTTTGGCTGATGGAGTGGAAAATATTGCCTATGATGTTATTCCACCTAAAAATCGCGATGATGGTAAATTTCATCAAAATCAAGTTCGACAAGCTTTGATATAGCGGAGAGTTAATTTGAGTCGATATATAGATGAATATGAGTCTGTTACAGGGAAACATGCCCCAAAATTAGCAAGTAATTTAGATGACTTGTTCCGAAGAATTGAAAATGATGCAAAATTGCCGCCACGTGGTCAGCAGGCAGTTGATGCCGGCTTTACGGCCCATACGCTGAGTGATTCAACTGAGAACCCTGAGATATTTAATTATTATCGGTGGGTTACTAAAAATATGCTAACCGAATTTCCAATTAAGGAATTGTCCGCACAATTAATCGGAACTTCGTTTACGACTGCTAATATATTTCAAACAGATTTACCACAACCAGTGACGTTGAATCAATGGCAAATCGAAAAAATGCAAACGATTAATTCTATGACTAAAAAAGCTATCATTTTGGAAAATAATGGCGTTTTCATTTATTTGCACGAGTTGCATCCTAAATGGCCACTGATCAATCAGTCAGGTAATGATTTCAATCAAGCCAATAATCAAATTATGTTAATGCTGAAGAAGCAGGGTGTTAAGATGACTTATCTAGGCGATATAGATAGCAGCGGAATTCAAATTATTGATCATTTATCACAGCTCTTGGGAAATCCAGTGGAACTATTGGATATTCAAACTCCAAATCAAGTAATTGATTGGTTAGTTAGATTTGGTAAAGAAAGCGTAAAACGCACCAAGGAGTTAAAAGTTAAGCATCCTTTGTTGATTGAAGAGATGAACTCGATTCATACCTTTGGAAAATTTGTTGAACAAGAGCAATTGATACAGGAGTATGAAGGATTGATTAGAGAATGGCTAAAACGTTATTAGTGTTAAGTGAAACTATAAAAAGTCGATTTATTTGGACAAAATCCTCAATCGGCACGTGGAGTTGGATTTTTAAAATTCAGCTCTTTTTTTATGCCAAAATGCTTTTTTATTCAAAATCCAAAAAAATTATTTTTTAATTTGAAATAAATTTATCGTTTGCATAAGATAATATTTATATCAAGAAATCAATAAGGGAGTAACAAAATATTAATGAAAATGAAGAATGCGAATATTTTAGCATGCGTTGCAATTAGTACAGTTGTATTATCAGGGATGGGAATCACAAATGTGAAAGCTAGTGATGATGCAGAACTATCAATTCAAAAAGTAGCAGAGAAGTCACTCAATCCAGAAGTTCAAAATGGTGGCAAAGTCAGTGACGACTTCCAGGACGTATCCAAAAACAATTTGGGATACGCTTCTAAATTCCATATCTTTGCTAAAGAAGCAACTTTAAACGCACATACAAATGGAAACCTTGCGGTTGGATCTTTGTTCGGAAATGTTAACTTTGGGACAAACATTACGGACGAAAAATTATTGGATAAGGATATTTCTTATGTTCAAGAGGTAAAAAATATGTCAGAAAGCTCATTCGTTAGTTCCAACGATCATCGTACAAATAAAGTGATTTTTGGTGAAGTAAATGACGTAGAGTTGGGCAAAGACAACACTTCTCCATTAGTTAATGAAACACCAATCAATCATTTACTTAATAATGAAATTTTCCAAGATAAAGATTCTAATGAGTATTTAGATTTTGACCAAGAGTTTATTAATTTGGAAAGCAAATCAGCAGGTTTAGTTTCGGCGAATTCTAAGACAATTACTAATGCTGATTTTCCAGACCAAAACCAACGAGTAATTGATCTCAGTGATTTTGAAGTTGATGCGAATAATCAAATCGTGATCAACTTAGATCCAGAAGTTTTGAATGCCAGTACACCTTTAACAATTTCAGGATTATCAGCTGACAAAGGTGGTACTTCAATTATTATCAACGTTGACACTAAGGGGCAAAATCCTTATGTAATGAATTCTCAGATCAAGTTGAGATTCAATAATGGTGCAGAAAATCCTATCGAACGACCAAACCAAGAAACAGAGTATTTTGATGACAACCACTTGCTTTGGAACTTTTATGATAGTACAAACACTAACAAGCAGTTCGATGGTGTGATTGAAATGAATAATACGTTCCAAGGAAGTGTGTTGGCTCCAGACGCTACAATCAATATTCATCACAATTTAGATGGCAATATTGTAGCTGAACAGGTGAATGTTGTTGGTGGCGAAACTCACAGATGGGACTTGCAAGATAACAACAATATTGTGACTGTTCCAGAAGAACCGGGCGAACCAGATGAAAACAACGAAGGTAAAGAAATAGTTGACCCTGGCTTTACAATTGATCCAACACCAACAAGTCCAGATACTGATGAAAATGTGGACGAAGAAGATGATGATGATCAAGAAATTATTATCAACGGTAGTTCAGAAGGGGATTTAGACTTTGATGGTAAAGAAGTAGGCATTTCAAATCCTAATAGTAGTATTGAAGAAAAGACATTATCTTCAATAAATGGAGGTAGTGGTTTGGTTCCATTAACTAATACTGCACAATCAAATAATACGAGTTCAGCAAGTGGATTGAGTAGATTGCCACAAGCTGGTGCTACTAGTGGTATTTTGATGACAGTTGCTGGCGTGATTATGTTGGGGTTAGGCATTGTGTTTAAGAAAGTAAAATCGTAATTATATGATTGTATTTAAAATAATTTAAGAATTATTTTGGTAGATTAAATGTAAAAAAATAGATCATGAGTTTGCAAAAAATTCATGGTCTATTTTTGTCTAAAATTCATATTATCTTTAAATAAACATTTTGATACCAAAGTAAATAATGAGCAGTCCTAAAAAAGGAGTCAGAACTTTATTCACCTTATTTAAATCGAGATATCGAATAACTAGCGGAGTAATAACGGATCCTAAGATAGCTCCCAACATGATTACTAATCCGGCTTGCCAGGCAAATGTACTAGTGAAGAGGTGTCCAATCAAACTAATTGCGGACATACATGTTAAAACGTAAGTTGCAGTTCCGGCGGCTTCAACGGCTGTTAAACCTAAAATTGCCAAACCAGCGGCTGTAGTCGCACCGCCGCTTAGTCCACCAATACCGACCATTAAGCCACTGAGCAAACCAAAGAGTGAAGCCATCCATCTCTTTTGGCTAGTTTGGGTCTTATCGGTATTTCGGAAGAATTTATATAAAACCATTCCACCCATAACTAGGAAAATACTGCCAACGATCCAATTGTACAAATTCTGAGGAATAAATTTGGCACTTACGGTCCCAATGATGATACCGGGGATGGCAGCTATAATCATCTGATTGCCGATATGAAAATTAACATTTTTAACTCTCATCTGGGTTAAAAAGCCGAAAAATAAAGCCGGTAAAGCTACAATCAGAGAGGTTGGAACAGCCACTGCTGTTGGCAGTCCCACCTGACTAGTCAAGACTCCCAGATACAAGGCGGCCCCTCCGCCACCAATTAAACTGACAAAAATTCCAATCAATAATCCTGAAACAAATGTGAACAAACTTTGTCCATCTCCTTAAATATATCGTTATTTATATTTAAATGGAGTCGGCTCCGTTTGTCAAGGGGACTAGTTTAGCGTATCTTAATTGTAAGAGGTGATTCTGTGCGAAAAGATTCATTACAAAATCAAGCCAAAATTTTGAAGACTGCTCGTGAGTTGTTTGCGGCTCAAGGCGTCGAAAACGTCAGTATGAAGGATATTGCAACATCTGCTGGAATTGGTGCGGGTACGTTGTATCGACATTATGCTCATAAGAGTACTTTGTGTTTAGCTTTAGTTACTGAGCGAATACAAGCATTTATTAACAATAATCAGCAATATCTTGTCACCAGCACTGCAGATGCCACTGAACAATTCAATGTCGTAATTGGAGATTATTTGAAGATCCGTGAAGTTAATATGGAATTATTAAAGAGCGTCGAAGCAGGGGAGCCAGGTCGATTGCAATTTTATCAAAGTGAGCTTTATCAGGATTTGACACGCCTTTTTCAAACGGTGATCAACGGTTTAACTCCCAATTTGTCTGCTAAAACATTAACATTTCGAACCGATATGTTGATTGCTATGCTTAAAAGTACCAGTTATGCTTTTCAGCGCCAGGAACGGCAATTATCACAAGAAGAAATCTTAACAGAATTGAGACAGTTGTTGCAGTAACGTTGCTTAATTTTGCTTATTGTAAGCCCAGACGGTTAAAGGTGCGAAAATCAAAACGATGGCGACCCCAGCTAACAAAACGATCCAAGTAGTATTTGAGAAAGTTCCGTGTGCCAAGATTTGACGAATAGCTGTGATGACATAAGTCATGGGATTTAAATTGGCGATGGCCTGTAAAACTTTTGGTAAAGTTTTGATGGGAATGAAAGCATTGGATAAAAATGAGAGTAATAGCATGGTCATTAAAGAAATGCTTTCAACCATTGTGGCACTCTTAGCTAAGAGTCCGACTAAAGCGTAGATCCAAGAGATTGCCCAGCCGATAAAAATTGCAATCAAAACAATTACTACGATCCAACTGAAACTAACATTAGGACGCCATCCCATGAAGTATCCCGTGATTAATGAGGCAACACAGGCAATAAAGAGTCTGGAAATGTCAGCCAAAAGTTGCCCAGCTAATGGAGCAATGTGAGAAATGGGAAGTGATTTGAAACGGTCATAAATACCTGTTTCCATATCTTCTCTGATCTGGGTACCAGAACCGGATGCCGCAGAAAGAATTGTTTGGGCCAAGATTCCAGGGACGATTATCGGTAAATATGCATGAACTCCACCGGCAATGGCACCACCAAAGAGATATCCGAATAAAATCATAAACATGATTGGCTGAATCAAGACATCCATGAATTGGTCGGGATTATGTAAGGTTTTTAAAAGATTGCGATAGGCCATGGTGATGATATTTTGAAATGTATTGGTGTGATTTTTTTTAATTTCCATCATAAGATAAATGCTCCTTTTAGTTTGTGCCGACGGTTAGTGCCATGAAGACATCATCTAAAGTTGGTTGTTGAACCGTAAAGTCAGTGATTCCTATTTGTTGTTTCTTCAATTCAGCTAAACTGTCGATTACTTGGTCGGTATTTTTAAATTTGATAGTAATAGTGTTGTCAATTATCTTAGGTTGATTATTTAATCTAAGCTGCAATGTTTTTGAAGCTGAAGTTATATCAGAATTGTTTTCAACTTTCAACGACATAGTTGATTCACTAAGTTGTTGTTTTAATTGATCTGGAGTACCAATTTTAATAAGTTTTCCATGATCGATGACGGCGACCCGATCAGCCAGATTGTCAGCTTCTTCTAGATATTGTGTCGTTAGAAAAATAGTCGAACCTTGTTTTACTAAACTTCTGATCGTGTCCCACATTTGTGTGCGTGTTCGAGGATCAAGACCCGTTGTTGGTTCGTCTAGAAAAATTAAAGCAGGACGGGTGATCAAACTGATGGCCAAATCGAGCCGTCGTCTCATGCCAACTGAAAAGTTTTTGATCGACTTATCAGCACTTTTTTCGAGGGAAAATTCTTTCAATAATTCATTAGCACGGATGTGGGCAGCTTTTTTAGAAAGACCATTCAATCTGGAAAATATTATTAGATTTTCTTTGGCTGAAAGATCTTCGTCAACCGACGCATATTGACCTGTTACACCAAACGTTGCACGGGCCTTTTTGCCATCAGTTTTGAGGTCGTGTCCAAAGATTGTTATATCACCAGAATTTGGCTTTAGTAGGGTAGTCAACATACGAAGAATGGTTGTTTTACCAGCGCCATTAGGTCCAAGTAATCCAAAGACTTCGCCTTTTTTGACAGTAAAGGAAACATCATTAACGGCAATTTGTTGGTCAAATTTTTTGAATAAGTGTTTAACTTCAATTGCATTTTCTACTTGCATAGTAAAAGCCTCTTTTAAAAATAATTAATCAGGTCTACCTGACAAAATGCATTGTAAGGTACCCCTTACTAAAAATCAAGAAAATTATTCAGGGAGACCTGAATTAAATTGCAGAAGCTAGTATAATAAAGTTTGGAGGATATACTCAATGGCAGACTTAATTAATCAAGGCAAAACCGCCGGTAAACTGGTTGAATTCGGGATGTTACAAAACATTGCTGAAGATGATTCTCAACATAAAAATGACTATAAAACTTTATTTCAAGGTCAAGGGAAAATTTTATTAGCCTTATCTGACAATGACGATTTGTCACAAAAGGATTTGGTTGACAGATTAAATATGACGCCTCAATCGGTGGCTGAGTTTGTTCGTAAACTTGAAGGTCGAGGATTGGTTTCACGCAAAAAATCGACAACTGATAAACGGGTAACGATTGTCAGTCTAACAAAAGAAGGGCGCCTAGAAACTGAGAAGCGAATGCAAGTAATACCAAGATTCTTGCGAGCCTTGAATGATGAAGAATTGCTTCAATTCAACAATATTCTGGATAAGATCAACGAGCAGATGTATCTTGATATCAAGAATGCGGATCCAACTTTGCAGAACAAGTATCATCAAATGATGTTGAACCATGTAATGACAAAGATTCGTGACGACAAAAAAGAACTATAAATCAGATTATTTACAAATCTAGATATATAGTTTTTTTATGATTCTGTCGATTTGGTTTAATTAAATAAAACTTGTAGAGGTGCCAAAAATGTTTATTAATGTCGTTCAAAAAGCCCAGTCTCTGTTCAAGGATTATCCAATGAAAGCCGATAAGCAAAACGCTTTGGCAAATCCCATTTTTTCGTGGCATGTGAAGTACTTGAATTATAAACGTAAAAAAATAGTGATCTTCACTCATGATGCTAGTACTTTGACGGTGGTTTTATTTGATGTCAATGCCAAAAATCGTTCACAAATGCAAGCAAGGTTTGAGGAACGGTTGGCTGATGTATGTGAAAATGTGGGGATTTCACAAACAACGCTTGATGAATATTTAAGAGTGGCTGGTGCTTGGCAAATAGGGCCAACTGTCAACAGAACTCAAATTGGCCGTTTGAATGATGTTTCGATGATAGTGCAATTTTATCTAGATGACCATGAAACGGATGAAGCAAGTCTTTCAAATGATCTGTCGAGTTCTGTTCGGAATGTTCATTACAGTTCTGTACCGGAGACTTTGATGGCAAAAAATTTCGTTTGGCATAAAGCTAAAGTAAATTTCAAAAAAATTGATGTTACACATTTGCAAGATGTCTGTCAAAAATTGAAAAAATTAGCGGTTATGGATGAAGACTATTCATTTACGGATGACTACACAAAGTTTGATCGACAAATTGAAAAAATCGGAAAACTGAATGATGAATTGATTGCCAGTTTCATTGATTATATTGAAGACGATTATTCCGAAAAAACAGTAAAATCATATCAAAAGACTCTGACTTTTTATTTGAATGAATACTTGGCCTATCATTTTGAAAGTGTTTTCGATTATGATGCCTCATCGATTGGCAATTTATACCTTCATGGCAGCAGTATGACGGAAACAAAACGGGTTCAGAGAACTATGAATAAGTTCTATCAGTTTTTAGCACAAGAAAAATTGATTGAGAGCGGCTTTATTAAAGAAATGAAGCAATTAATGAAATCTTCGATCGAATCAGTTGAAGATGTTTGGTAAGGCTAAAGGAAAAGATTACTGATTTGTCAAGAATGATAAAAATGGGTCTAAAATTTGAACGTTCAATAATATCTTATATAACAAAAAATAAAGACAGCTGATAATCTTGATAGATTACAGGCTGTCTTTATTTAGTTAATGAATAATTATATTTTAAAAACTCCGTTACCAAGCGGTAATTCGACCACAACATTATCAGTCAAAGTGAATTCTTTTGTAGCATCGAATAATTTAACAAAATCAGTTGCTTCATCATCACTGAAGAGTTCCATGATTTTCTTCATAATGTCATCTTTATCCATAACGGTGTGAAATTTGTAGAAGTCCAAAACTTTTCCAGTTGAGTTCATGGCGACAAAAGTGCTGCTGCTATTTTTGTTAGTGTATAAATAGCAAGTGTTATCTAAATAACCAGTTTTTTCAGATTTGTATAGATCCAAGTTATCTAAACCGATATTTGATAATTTAACAAATTTGGATTGTTTATCCATTATTGATACCTTCATTTTCTTTATTATGATAAATATTTTCTCTAATAAGTTATTTTGAGTTTATTTAATGTTTCTGTCAACTTATCTTGTGATTTCGGTGAATCGTAAAATGGATATTTTGAATACTATATAGCATTATCTTTATAGCGTATATGCCATAATCAACTTATTGATCAATAGTGATAACACAAAAAATTCAATAATAAGTTATTTATTATTGACCGACGGTTAATTTTGAGATAGTATGTTTTTGTAAATTAACCGTCGGTCAACTTTGGAGGATGAATATGTCAAATATATATACTACCAATCAAAAAGATGCTAGAAGACAATCAATCATGCAAGCTGCTGTTCAGTTATTTAAAACGCAAGGTTATTCTGAAATAACTATGAAACAGATAGCCGATACCGTTGGGACATCAAAAGGAACTACTTTTCACTATTTTGCGACCAAGGAAGATCTCTTTATGAGTATTCTGTTAGAAAATTATCAACAATTCTTTACTGATTTATTGATTAAGTTGGAAGGGTATTCCCAAATTTCTGAAGAAGTATACGTAAGCTTTATGGTTGATCAAACGGAAAACTTGATCAGAAATCATGATGTATTGGTCCGGCTGAATACCATTAGAGGACCAATTTTAGAAGGTAAAGCTAATATGGATGAAACAGTTGCAAAACGTAATAATCTGTACGCAATTAGTAAACAAGTGGGCCAAAAATTGTTTGAAAAAACTAATGGCTTATTAACTCAAAACCAATTTAGCCACATTTTCATTATTCAAAGCGGAATTATCAGTGGCTTGATGAATATGGCCTCACTGACAAGATTTAATCATACTGACTTGAAGGTTGATTATCCTGATTTTGAGATAGAACTTATCCCAGAAGCACGCCAACAAATGAATTATTACTTAATAGAATATTTAAAGGAATATAAGAAAAATGAATAAAGAACAAATTAGGAATTTTGCCATTATCGCACATATCGATCATGGTAAATCAACCTTAGCTGATAGAATTATGGAATTAACACAAACGGTCAGCGAAAGAGAACGTCAATCACAACTGTTAGATGATATGGCGGTAGAAAAAGCACATGGAGTTACAGTCAAAGCCAGAACCGTACGGAATTATTATTCTGCCAATGATGGAAAGGAATATGAATATAATTTAATTGATACCCCAGGTCACGTAGACTTTAACTATGAAGTATCAAAAAGTTTGGCAGCTACCGAAGGAGCAATTCTTTTAGTTGATGCTACACAAGGCGTTCAAGCTCAAACGATTGCTAATTATCGGATTGCCAAACAGAATAATTTGATCATCATCCCAGTTATTAATAAAGTTGATATCGCATCGGCAGAAGTTGAACAGACACAGGCACAATTAAGTGATCTGGACTCAAATTTTACTAAAGAGAACACACTCCTAATCTCTGCCAAAACCGGCTTAGGTGTACCAGCGGTATTAGAAGTAATTAAAAACCGAATCCCCGCTCCAAAGGGTAATACAGATAAACCTTTAAAGGCATTAATTTTTGATTCCTTATACGATCCATATCAAGGGATTATTGCTTATGTACGTCTGGTTAATGGGGAATTGTATCAAAATGATCAATTACTTTTGATGCAGGCAAAAAAGAGTTTTAAATTAAAATCACTAGGAATATTTGCTCCAAACATGCAAGAGAAGAATAGTTTGAGTGCGGGTGAAGTTGGTTATGTTGTAACGGGATTAAAGGATCCTAAAGCTATTAGAGTGGGGGATACAGTTACTTTGAAAAATAATCCAACCTCTGATTCGATCAAAGGTTATCAACCTGCTCAACAAATGGTATTTGCGGGACTTTATCCTAAAAATAATGATTATCCGGCCTTAAAGGATGCTATTTTGAAATTAAGTTTGAACGATACTTCTTTTTCATTTGTAGAAGAACATTCGGAAGCATTAGGGATGGGATTTAGATGTGGTTTCTTAGGTGCATTTCATTTACAAATAATCAGAGAGAGATTATTTGATGAATTTGGCTTGGATGTTTTAACAACCGCACCTAATGTAACGTATCAGGTTCTATTGAAGAACGGGCAAAGAATGAATATTAATAATCCAGTTCAGTTTCCAGCATTTGGGTTGATCCAAGAAGTGAAGGAACCCTTTGTTAAAGCTGAAATCACGATGCCAAGTGAAAGTCTCAACGCGGTTTTAAAATTAGTCGATTCACATAAAGGACAATTATTGGATATGGGAAATGATGGTAATCTGGTTGTTGTCACGATTAAAATTCCTTTGTCAGAAATTGCTTATCATTTCTTCTCCGAATTAAAGTCGGTTTCACATGGTTTTGCCAGTTTAAGTACCGAATTCTTGGATTATGAGCAAAGTGATTTAGTGAAAGTCGAAATTGATATGAACTATGCCACGGTTGATGCCTTGTCATTTGTTGTTCATCGAAGCGATGTGAATAATATGACCCAAACTCTAGTCCACAACTTAAAGTACGCCGTACCAAGACAACTTTATCCAACACCAGTACAGGCAATCGTTGAGGGTAAATCAGTTGCAAGAGTGGATGTTCCACCGTTAAGAAAGAATGCAGCTGTTAACGGCGATGCACATAGTGTCTCAAAAAAGGCAGCTTTGTTGAGACGTCAGAGTATAAACAAACGTCAATCAGTCAAAAATGAAATCAAATTACCACAGAGCGTTTTTAATACTATTTTGGAACTTTAATCAAAAAACCACTGATCTGATTGTTGCTTCGATTTTTTTGATTCGTAATAAGGAACTTTGATGTAATTTAATGTTAAAAACACTACCAATATTTAAATTGATAGTGTTTTTTTGCGCTATAAAAAATAAAAGAAGCTTTAATATTTTTTTCGTATTTTACTTTAGAACGACACTCATAAAAAATGGTTTATGTCGATAATTCAAAATAGTATAGATGATTTTTTGTTGCATATATTAGACATAAGAGGAGCATAGATGATACACTAGCTGATGAAAAAGATGGAATTTGAGTTTTATAAACGACCTAATGGAAAAGTAGAGTTTATGGAGTTCTTGGAAAAAATACCATATAAAGACCGGATAAAATTACTTGCAACGATTAATAACGTTCAAGAATACGGAATCAATATTGCTATTAAAGAACAGTGGGTAAAAAAACTGGATAAAAATCTTTATGAACTACGTTCTAAAGTATCTAATAATATTCAAAGAGCTATTTACTTCCATTACGAGAAGAATAGCTACGTTATTACACATGGTTTTACTAAGAAAACTCAAAAAACGCCTTTGAAAGAATTAAGACGTGGAATTACTTTAAGAAATGAATATTTAAAAGGGAAGGACAATTAAAATGGCAAACGTTAAATTTGATGACTTTTTAAAACAGGAATTAAAAGATCCAAAATTCAGAGCAGCCTTTGAAGAAGAAAATAATAAATTGGCGAGTTCTGCCGCAATTCTTCTAGCAAGAGAAGATCTGGGATGGTCACAGGCAGAATTAGCGGAACATGCAAACGTTCCTAGATCGACTGTTTCAAGAACTGAGAAAGGTAAAAATGTTAGTATTGCAACATTGACTAAATTGGCTGCGGCAATGGGAAAAACTGTGAAAATTCAGATAGATTAAAAATTGATAAATTTTAGGCTACTTGCTTGGACACTAAAACAACTCACAATCATCATGACTGTGAGTTGTTTTTTCGAATTTGGATTGAATGAATCAGATACCTAATTCAACTAATATAAAAGCGAACCTAAAGGTTAGCAAGAATAATCAAGGATTTAAATTTTTTGTGCCTTGATGATCAACATCATCGGAGCTCTTAATGAAGTCTGCATTTCTGGTAAATCACGCAACTCTGGTGCTGGTTGTGGTTCGATTAAACGTTGAATATGAAATCCATTCGTGAGTAAGCCATCAACAAAAGTGGTCAAGGTGTGGTGATACTTGGTAACGACACTATCAACAAAATCGACTTGGCGTGGTCCTTCATTAAAATAGTTGTCGACTGGGAAATACTTCGGTTGACCATTTTCATCATAGATCCAATTTTGATGTCCTTCAGCGGCGAAGATGGGATGTTCAACCGTAAATTGAAAAATACCGCCAGGGGTTAAAATGTCATGCACATTTCGAACAACGGCTGAAAAATCTTGAATATAATGTAGAACTAAGGAACTCAATACCACGTCATAGGATTCTTTAGGAGCCGTAAAATGTTCGATGTCAGCTTTTTGATAGGTGATTTTAGTAGAGTCAGTTTGTTTTTGTGCCATCTGTAACATCTTTTCAGAAGCATCGACACCTAAAACTTTTGTGGCCCCTTGATCAGCAGCATACTGGCAGTGCCAACCATAACCACAGCCTAAATCCAAAATTTTTTTGCCAGTCAAATTAGGAAGCAGAGCTTTGAAGTCAGGCCATTCTCCGGCAGCCTGTAAGCCTTTTTGGCTTCGGGACATTTGTTGATAGTGTTTAAAGAACTCTGGATCATCGTAAATTGCAGTCATAATGAAAACCTCCATTAATAAATTTTGGGTACAATGATAGTAAAGCAATGTGTATAAAGGTATAGATGACAATCAATTTGTTTTCAGTTATTTTTATTTGCCAATAAGAGTATCTTAAAATATCAGAGTCTATTTATAATATTCCTATCAAGAAACTAGAAAGGAATCAACTACCATGGACACGCAATCGATTATTTCGACCGATACTATTATTTCATTAATGGAATCGGGATTAGATCTGACGTTTTCAAAAGAGCAGCAAAGAATACTTTCTAATTCCCATGAAACTCCTTTACTGATCAATGCTTGTGCAGGTTCGGGGAAGACGACCATTTTTATTCTGATGATTTTGGTCGCTTTGACACGGAATTTAGTCGAACCACAAGAAGTATTAGGGATTACGTTCTCTAGAAAATCAAAGTTGGATATGGATCACCGATATAATGAATATGTTGATGAGCTTTTCAATGTAGGTTTGAATTATGAAAATCTGAGACCTGATTTTTTTACTTTCCATTCATTATTTCTGCGCTTATTGATGACAAATGAAGAATATAGGGAAATCCACGTTTTGGATGGATATAGTTGTTTCGAAAAACAATTAAGCGAAAGGATAACTCATCCTAGTAAGGTCATGAGTAAAAGTGAAATTTTGAATCAAATTTTTTCATTGAATAATTATTTGATCAATCAAAATTTAACGATCGATGGCCTTAATCTTAATGGATCTGAAAAGATGACTGATCAACAAGTAGTTGATATTTTGAGTCAATATACACGTGAAGTCCATGATTGGGGATTTTATCAAGATTATTTTGAGGTCATAAACTATTATCAAGAGTTAAAAGCTCAAAATGGTTTGATAGATTTCAATGACATGAAGCTTCTTCTACTGAGAAGTATGAAACAGGAGAGAAACTTAAAAAAATATCGAGATATTATGAGTCGTTATAAATTAGTTGTGATCGATGAATTTCAAGATATTGATAGTTTACAGTGGGAAATAATATCTAAGTTATTGAGTAAAGAGACGCTGGATCGATTGATTGTGATTGGTGATGATGATCAGAGTATTTATTCGTTTAGAGGTAGTGACCCTAAATACATCATGAATTATCGCAATTTAATGTCAAATACTAAAACATTGAATTTATCCACCAATTATCGTACTGGAGGAAATATTTTACGCTGCGTGATTCCCTCCATCACAAAGAATTCAATTCGACTTAATAAATCGTTAGGAGCTGTTGATTCACAGACAGGAAAGATTTTCTTTTATAAACCTCAAGAAAATACAGTTAAAACTGAATCTATACTTGAACATCTGGTGGGACAAATTGAGAATTCCAATATTGATAATAATGATATTGCTGTGCTAGTCCGCTATAATTCGGCCAGATCGATTGCGGCTGACTGGTTAGCCAATAGGAAAATCTATTCTAATTTAGGCAATAACAAGTTAGTCCTTCAGCAGAACACTTATTATAAAGTTATCGTAGAACTCATGCGTGCTTTATGGGATGATAAATTTAAATATTTCTACGGTCAATCAAGGCGAATTGGATTTAGAAACTATACAGATCATATTGACGAGATAAAGCTTCGTTATGGCAAAGTTCGGATAGTTAAATTAAGTAAGTATTTAGATTTGGTAAAAGATACCATGAGTTCATTAACTAAAACTGAATTGGACGATTATGGAGAATCCTTTGATGTACAGGTAATTAAAGAATTCAATATGATTCAAGCGTTGAAGAAAAATGGTGGATCCAAAAATAATTCCGATATTACCTTGAAGTTATTTAATTCCGCCAAGGAATTGTCGTCGAAGTACTTTGACTTTATGTGTTCCAACAAATATATATCTATTAAGGAATTAACAAAATTATTTACTTATCTGGAAGATGAAGTTTCAGAAATTAGCTCACCAAATACTTTTTTCACTCAAGAAGATAAGAAAGAGGCCATACTTACTAAAAAGGGTGAGTTTGTTTCGCAGAAATTTCAAGTACAGTTCTTGTCCTTGCATCAGGCAAAAGGATTAGAATTCAAATATGTTTATTTATATGGTTTAACTGATAAAGAACTTCATCGTGGCAGTTTACAAATAAATGAGTATTTTCATCCAAATATTAGTTTTAACGATTTTGTTGGCATATTCAGTAATCAGTTATTTTCCTATAAGAAAAAAATGGATGGTTATTTTGAGAATGCTTTGATCGGTGAATATTCTGATTTATTGGATGATGAAAATTTTGACGTTAATGATATTAAGAGAAGCATGACTGCTAAGGATAATATGGGATTAGTTATTGCTTTGTATAACGCAACCAAAGAGTATTCAGCCTTTATTGAGGAAGAACGACGACTTTTATATGTTGGTGTTACGAGAGCTAAATTAGAACTGAATGTCGATATATCTGCCGATTGCAATCCGTTACTTTTTGAATTGAACGAACCCTCGTGAAAATATTAAAATAAAAGCCTCATCAAATTTGGAGTTTTTCATCCAATATTTGATGGGGCTTTTACATTAGTAATTAAAGAAGAATTTATTGATGCATGTCTTGTGTATTCACCAATTTATCATTGTAAACTGGTATTAATTCTTCATCTACAATACTTATAATATCTTTTGATTCCAAAGTTCCTTTCTGCAAAACTTCGTTGATGACCAAAAGACCCGGAAGATGCAGTTGCCTTTGTGTCCATTCCTGCAGGTCACCAAATTGGGTTAACACGTGTCGAACCTGTTGATTTATTAAATTATCACCATTAATGGCATTTAAAAATGTCTGAGTTTCTGAATAGACTAATCCATCTGCGATGATTCCTTGAATGTTTTTTGGAGTCGTTGCCGTAAAAATTGGCTTTAAAACCGATAGGGAATTAATTAAATCCGTTCTCAGGTCTCCTGACAATGAAGTTTGTAAGTTCAGGTCTGGAGTATACTTGGCCATTGCCGCCATTACTAAAGCAACTTTCTTAGGCCATCGTTTGTATATAGCACTTTTGCTGGTGCCGGCCAAGTTTGCCACTTCAGTCATTGAGAAGTTTTCATACCCGACTTCGTCTAAATGTTGCCAAGCGACTTTTAAAATTGCATTTTCTAAATCTGCACCACGTCGTCTTTGAGCTTTAGTCATCTTAACAACTCCAATCGTTTTTTATTTTTGATCCCTTCGAATCCAGATGTACGCCGTTCCAATAATACCAACAATGCCAATTAACGATAGGATTACTGTGCTTAAATATGGTAAATTCCCATTGTTTGCTAAATAGTAGCCTGGAATGGCCCACGGAATAAATCTGCCAATCGATTCCGAAGAAAACACGACTGATATAATCACGGTTATAAAGGACAGTGACATTGGTAAGATTGCACTTTTCCATAAAGAAGCAAGTAGTGGCCATAAAAGTGCAAGGGGTAAGTCTAACGCTGTTATGACTAGAATTTTTCTGATAGATTCGACGACTATGTCTCCAGGAATTGTCGTATGGAAAAGGGTTATACCAAATATTAACATAATTATCGTACAGATTCCGGCAATGATTACTCCTGCAATCTCTATCACCAACAATTTTGCGATAATAATTTCCATTCGTGAAATTGGTAGGGCTAATAGGTCCTTAAACACTCCGTCTTGGTATTCATGAGCAAACACCCAACTGCTTACCACACCAAAACCGACCATACCAATTAATGAGGTATATAAGAAGAGAGCATTCTCTGTAAAGGTCTGCCAGTTTTGGCCTCGTCGAATCAATAACAGAAATAAAAAGGCTAGACTAACCATTAATACTAATTTACTTTTAAAAGTTTTTTGTAGTTCCACCTGTAGTGCAACGCGAATACTTTTTACATTTCTTTTCACTGTTTTTCACCAATCTCTCTCAAAAAATATTTTTCTAAACTTTCACGTTCTACATGATTACTGATTGGAAATATTTGATTGGTGGCTAACGTTTGTTCAACTTGATTCACTGTTTTCTCGGCAATAATTGGAACCTCAATTTTCCTTTCTTTGGGAGATTCCCGAACAAGAATATACTTCATCACTATTTTTGCTGCTTGCATGTCACTTGCAGAGGAAAACTTTAAATGTAGTGTTTTGCGAGCATCTTTCTCAAACTCGTTTCGGGACTGTTGTAAAATTAGTTGCCCATGATTTAAAATACCAATTTCTGTCACCATTTTTTCCATTTCATCCAATATATGACTTGAAATCAGGATGGTCGTGCCATAATTTTTGGCCTCGTCTAAGATTAATCTTCTTACTGCTGTTAATCCTGTTGGATCAAGCCCATTAGTAGGTTCGTCCAATAACAGAATTTTAGGATGATGAATCAAAGCTTTAATTAATCCAATTTTTTGGTTATTACCAAGTGATAGATCTCTGACTAATGTGTTCTTGTATTGTGTCAACTGTAAGATATCCATCAGCTCATTAATGCGTTTACGTCGATCGTGTTTAGATAACATTCTTAGTTCGCCATAAATATCTAAATTCTCTTTAACTGTCATATTTTTGTAAGCATGAGGTGTTTCGATCAAGTAGCCGACTTGATTCCAAAACTCAGCTGATACATGTGAGATATCTTGTCCTAAAATTTGTGCATTACCCTTGGAAGCCTTAATCATGTTCAACAAAATTCTCATTGTTGTGGTTTTTCCAGCTCCGTTCAACCCAATAAAACCGTAGATTGATCCAGATTCGATTTTAAGATTTACATTGTTAAGTGCTTGAAATTCATGATAGTTCTTCGATAGATTATCTGTTTCGATTGCCAACATAAAATGACCCTCATTTCTTTTTAGAGTACTCGCGTACTTTAAACTAAATTGAAATGAGAGTCAACTTTAATTTGAAATATTTTTCAATAAAAATTCAATTTTCACTGGATATTATTATTTGATCAATTTGTCGATAGCATCAATTTCATCCTGACTGAAGTCAAGATTATCAAGTGTCTTTAAATTATCATCAAGATGTTCAATGCTAGTCGTACCGATAATTACACTGGCAACAACCGGATCTCTCAGCAACCATGCAAGTGACATTTGGCTGAGAGTTTGGTCACGGTTCTTGGCGATGTCGTTTAAGTCGTTGAGCTTTTTGACCAAGACATCTTTACCGTTATCAAAGAGTTGTTGGTTAGTATGATGGATTTTAAAACTATCGGGAATACCATTTAGATACCGGTCTGATAATAATCCTTCGGAAAGGGGACCATAAGCAATAGCTCCAGCACCGTTGTTTTTGAGAACATCAATAATTCCACTGTTCTCAACATGATTATTAAGAATATTCATACTCATTTGGTCGAGCACAAAAGGTGTGCCAAGTTGTTTGAATAATCTGATGGCTTCTTCAAGTTGAGGTTTCTCAAAATTAGAAACACCAACGTACAAAGCTTTACCGGATTTAACAATATCATCCAAGGCATGAACAGTTTCTGAAATTGGTGTCAAATCATCATAACGATGGGCGTAATAAATATCAACGTAGTCGAGATTTAATCTTGTCAGTGAGTCATTGATACCTTGAATAAGTGATTTTCTGGAAGTACCGATACCATAAGGACCATCATGGATTTCGTAACCAACTTTCGTTGAAATGACCAGCTCATCACGATAGGGCTTTAACTCATCATTTAAAATTTGACCAAGAAGTTTTTCAGAACTACCAAAGTCACCATCACCGTAGTGGTTGGCATTATCGAAATGGAAGATTCCTTTATCAAAAGCATGTAAGATAACTTTTTTTCGGTCGTAGAATGGATCTTGGCTGCCATATTTTTTCCATAATCCTAATGAAATGGGAGGTAGCATCAAGCCAGTCTTTCCAGCGTGACGCACGGTACCTCTTGAATAACGATCTTTAGCTGCTGTATACATAAAATCATCCTTTCGAGTTTATTGATAATTTAATGTTATGACAATAAATTGAGATTAGCAATAATGTATATAAAAACGTTTACATACAGTTGGACGGATAAGTAGCTTTTCCAAAGCATAAAGCCATGATTTCATATGACAAAACTTTGGGTATCAGTGGATCGAATCAATATATGATTACTAATGGAGAGACAATAATAGAAAATATGAAGAGAGATATAATCTTTCAAAGGACTCTGTCTAATGAATTTTTAGGTGGAACAGGTGGCTTCTTCTTGATTGCAGTCAAATCACCAATTCAAGCGTTGATATTTGTTCTCTTCATTCTTGTTTTACAAGAGGTTGAAGGCAAGTTGATTTATCCACGTGTCGTCGGGACCTCAATTGGTTTACCAGGTATTTGGGTGCTTGCCAGCATTACCATTGGTGGGGGGTGTCGCTAGTATCTTAGGAATGTTATTAGGAGTTCCGATAGCAGCTACAATCTATCAATTATTGAAAAATGAAACTGATCGACGTTTAAGACAACAATCCATATAAAATTAAAAGATCAATACGGATTTATTTCCGCATCGATCTTTTTTCAGATTGCACTGTTAATAAAGTGCAGTTTTACTTATTACTTTTATTTTATGCAAAATACTTAGTAGCAATAGTCTTATAAATATCAATATACTTCAAATAGTCGTCTTCGAACAAGAATTCATTTATTTGGTGAGCCGACTCATTACCGGGTCCTGCGACAACAACATCAAGATTGTGGTTTGCTTGGACGAACTTCGAAGCATCAGTACCACCGGGAGCACCGACGGCCAAAATGTTTACGCCTAAAACGTCCTTGTAGCTAGCTTTGACGAGTTTGATAAAGTCGGAATCGAGATCAGTTTTAACAGGCCAGTTGCTGCTCAATAATTGGAATTCAAGTTTCATGTTAGGATCAGCAGCATTCATTTTAGCAATTAAATCTTTGAGTTCTTTGATGATAACGTCGTTGCTGTGTTCTGGAATAGTTCTGATCTTAACGGTCATTTCAGCGTAATCAGGGATAGTATTCTCTTGTTTACCAGCGTTTAAAATCGTAACGGATGGTTTAGTTGTCCCCAAGACGTCGTCTTCAGTTTTGACTAATTCAGTAAAGTAATCGTTTTGCTTGTTGTAGTAGGCAATCAAATTATCCAAAGCATTGATGCCAAGCTCTGGCATGGAACTGTGGGCAGCACGGCCACGTGAGACGATCTTATAAGTAACTGAACCTTTGTGGGCACAGAAAGCTGCAATTCTTGTCTCTGGAGTTTGACCATTAGTTTCGATCAAACCGGTGTGGATCAGTTTTTGCATTGCTAGAGTTGAAGTTGAGTTACTTGGTTCGCCAACAATCAAAGCACTCAAATCGTCGGCGTAGCCTTCAGCAGCCAATTTTTCAGAACCGATTTCACCAACTTCTTCACCGACAGTGGCGATGAATTTAATGTTGCCAGTAAAGTTTGCATCTTCGTTTAGCTCGATCATAGCGATAGCAAGTCCAGCGAGTCCACCTTTCATGTCAGATGAGCCACGGCCGAAGATTTTGCCATCGATGTGTTTAGGATTGAAGGGACCGTAATTCCACTTATTATCGTCAACAGTAGGGACGACATCCTCATGACCAGTGAAACCAAGAATAGGTCCGTCGCCCTTTTTGATCGTAGCAATCAAGTTATATCTGCCATCAGAATATTTATTCAATTCAGTTTCGATATCGTTTTTTTCAAAGAGATCCTTGAGATAATTAGCAACAATTTCTTCATTGCCATTTACGGTCTCCAACTTGATCAAATCATCTAAAATACTCAGTCTCTGTGCCTTGTCCATTTTTATCCCTCCAGATAATGTATAATATCAATAATAGTCAATTCGCCTTCTATTTTAGTATTTTTTGATTAAAAATAATAATAAAAGGACGTGCAAAATGAATTTATTAATGAAATTAGATCGCTGGTTGGGCATATTACTATTAGTAGTTGCTATTTTGGGCTTTATTTTTAAATGGTTCAGTAATTCCAATTTACTCTCGGCTGCAGTTGCTGGGGGAGTATTGTTGTTGATCTCGGCTACTGCTGATATTGATAAACCAACCAAGTAAAAATTAACGAGTGCAACAAAATATGGAAGACGGCAGTGAACAACCAAATATGAAAAAGAACCGAAAATAAGTTTGCTGAACTCTTTTAAAGCAGACATAAAAATCCACTGACTCAAATTTAAGAATCAGTGGATTTTTGAATTAAATAAAAGAAATTATATTTTAGTTTACTTTACGACGACCCTCAGGCGTGAACTTGCTCTTTTGGTGTCTCTTGATTAGGTAATAAATTCCGCCGATGATGGCTAGAATAAATACCAAAGGTAATATCACGTGGATCAAGAGTGAGAATAATATTAGGGCAATGAAGAAGCCCAAAACGTATTTCCAAATGTTGTTCATTTAGTTCTCCTTTTTTATTTGTGTCTTAAATTATATTCATAATTTATATAAAATCAAGCTAAAGACCTTTTGATTGACTTTGATTGATCAAGCATGTAATATAACAATCAGTCGCTATCTCTTAGATATACGGAACATAAAGGAGGCGTGAATAATGAAATACAAAATTCTTTTAGATCTTAACGATCAATTATTCACAGCAGTTGATGTTAATGATAGCAATCACTTTGGTAACGGTACAACCATTGAAAAAGCTATCGAAAATTTGAAAAACAAAGCTGCATAAATTATATTAATTAAACTTCAATGATAGCTCATTGGAGTTTTTTTGTGCTTTCAAAGCAATTTATGGCCTTGTGTTTTCGCTTACATAAAATTATAGTCTTAATAGAGGAAAGAGGTCAATCATGGAATATACTCAAGAACAATTAAAAAAAGATTTGAATCAAATTTTACAGCACAATCAACAAATAGTCGACTTGATGTTTGTCGGGAAACCTTATTATGCAAGGGATTTTCCTAAGATCATTGCGGAAAGCAAAAAAGACAGCGTCAATAAGGTATCGTCAAAAGAGATCCGTCAGAATATTTTTGTCGCTAATTTTTATCGTCCCATGGAAGTAAAAGATGTTAATGACAATGATGTAGTAATTTATATTAGAGCTTTGGATGATCAAAACAACTTGTGGTTGAGTACATTCAGCTTTGGCAATGCTGGTTTCTTGGATGATGTTGACAATTATGCTCGTCGTTTGTTCTACCAGGAATTATTTAAGGTCGACCGTCGTTTTTTGACTGAATCTGATCCTGAGATGCGAAAGCAAATTGAATTATCATTTAAGATGAATTAGAAAGTGAAGCTAAACTAATAAATGGCCCCTGATTCGATTGGAATCAGAGACCATTTTTACTTGAATTATTCTGGATTATCAACTGCAAAGTCCCCAAAGCTAGCGTTGACAGCTTTGGCTAATTCATGTGGTTCAACTAGGATCGATTGACCGATTTTACCAGCTGAAACAATGATTTTTTCTGAGTGATCGGCCTCATCAGCAAAATAGATCGGATAGTTGTGCAGGGAATGGATACCAACTGGACTGTTGGCTCCGTGTTCAAAGCCACTTGTCTTCACAAGGTCCTTCAAGGGGACCATACCAACTTTTTTGTTGCCAGAGATCTTAGCTAACTTCTTGTAGCTCAAGTGTTTGTCCAAAGGCAACATGCCAACTAATGGACCAGTCTTGTTACCAGTTAGGACTAAAGTTTTATAAATTTTGTATCCGTCGCGAGTGCTTTGGTCAGTTACTAATTCTTGTGTATCGCCATCAGCTTCAGTTTCAAAAGTGATGGGTTCATAGCTGACCTTTTCTTTATCGAGAATTTTTTCAACGAGAGTTTTTTGTACTTTTTTCTTTTTACTCATTATTATTTGTCACCAATCCCTATTACTTTAAAGCTTACTTAGTATATAATAACAAAGCTATTATTTTTTAAAAGGAAAGATATTTTGGAAAGTGATAATTTATTTTCATTTTTAATGATATATTTTCAATGATTGTTATATAATAAATAGCGATACAACAGGATAAGGAGCGATTAGTATGAGTCTTTTCAGAAAGCATCAAGAAGATCCTGCCAAAAATGATTTTAGTAAAATTTCTCAAGAAATTAAGAATAGTCCTAAGAAATTATCTGAGGCTCAAAAGTTATTTAAGGATAATGAATCTTTACGAAAAAAAGCATTTGATACTAAGGAACAATCTGACAACAAGTAGATTGTTCTTTTTTTTAATCTTATTATTATTTAAAACTAATACTTTTAATAATTTATATCATATGATATTATTTTTAAAGAAGAAATGAGGTGTACTATTATGAAGCTAGAAACTAATAAATATCGTATTTTAGAAACCAATGTTTTATTAGAAAGATTTTTAACTTATCGGGAAGTATTCACGGAATATTTTAAGACGATGAAAATCATTGAACGCGGGGAAGCTTTACGTTACGAAACTTATGCACGTTTGACTGATAATTATATTTCTAACATTCACCGATTTATCAGATTATGCAACTCATATATCACTAAGTACCAGTTAGAGGACTCCTTGATTGCCCAGAGTCTCGATAACTATTTCATTGATTTGATCGATGCCATCAATTGTCTTGATACCGAGCATAACTTGTTGGATCGATTGAGTTTGGAAGCCTCAAAGGCCAAAATTCAATCCCATGAAGCAGAATTTATGAATACAATTAATTTTTTAGTTAAATAAAGACGGTAACGTCTTTTTTTTATGGACTTTTTCTAGTAATCTTATTAATAATGGAGGAACATTTATGCTTTGGAAAAAAATAACGGTCGCAGTTCCCAATGATTTCGACCAAGAAATTATTTCTGACATTTTTATGCGTGTTGGCGCTCAAGGAACTGAGCTTGTCGATGATGAAAATGATAATGTAAAAACAAAGATCAATTCTTACTTTGATGAGAATAATTATGACGAAAAAATTCTAAATGATTTAAAACAACAATTGAAGGCCTTGCCCAAATTTGGCTTTGACATCACTGGCGTTGAAGTTTCAGTCAGTGAAATGGATGATAGCAGCTGGGAAAATGAATGGAAGCAATATTACCACCCAGTCAAAATTAGTCGCTATCTAACGGTCGTACCTAATTGGGTCGACTACCAGCCTAAATATGCCGATGAACATATTATTGTCATGGACCCAGGTAAATCTTTTGGTACTGGTACACATCCAACAACTTATTCATGTATGCAAGCGTTGGAATTGATCCTAGGCGACGCTGAATCGATGTACGATGTTGGAACTGGCTCAGGAATCCTTTCGATCCAAGCTCGTCAACTCGGTGTAAAGGATATCAAAGCTTATGACCTTGATCCTGAAGCGGTCAGAGCTGCCAAAGAGAATATTCAGTTGAACCCAGGCTGTGAAGATATTGAAGTCTTTGAAAATTCATTGTTGGATGGCGTTGAGGGCAAAGTTGATGTTATTGTGGCTAATATTTTGCAAGATATTATTCAACAATTCATTCCTGATATTGACCGTCATTTGAATAAGAACGGTTTTGTCGTCTTATCTGGTATTATCAATGAAAAAGAAGCATTGATCACTGAAAAAATGGCTGGAATCGGTTTTGTAGTTTTGGAAGCCTTCCATTTGAAAGGTTGGTCAACGTTGATCTGTAGAAGAAAAGAAGAGTACGAGGCGGAAGATGGAGCAATACTTCGTTAAAGAGACAATTAATAGTAATAAGTTTCAAATAGTAGATCCAGAAACTATCAAGCATGTGGCTAAAGTAATGCGCCATAAATCTGGTGATGTGATCTCTCTAGTTGATCCAACTGAAAATTTATTCATGGCGACAATCGATTCCATTGATCCTGATAGTAAATTCATTGCAGTCGACGTTGAAAAATCAACTAAGAATAGTACAGAAATGCCGATCGACGTGACGATTGCATGTTCTTTATCCAAAAAGGACAAGATCGAATGGATCACGCAGAAGTCGACGGAATTGGGCGCTAAACGAATCATTTTCTTTGATTCAAGATATTCGATCATGAATTGGAAACCTAACGTCGTTGAAAAGAAATTGGCTCGGTTGCAAGAAATTGCTAAAAATGCGGCTCAACAGTCAAAGCGACGTATCATTCCAGAAGTCATTTATGTCGATAAATTGAAAGATTTAGTTCAATATAAAGCTGAAGCTAACTTGGTAGCTTATGAAGAGTCGGCTAAACAAGGCGAGATCAGTCGTTTAGCTCAGACTCTAAATGAAATGCCTAAATCAGTCATCTGTGCTTTTGGACCAGAAGGTGGCTTTGCCCCAGAAGAAATCGACTTTTTGAATCAAGCGGACTTTTTATCAGTCGGTTTGGGACCAAGAATTATGCGAGCAGAAACAGCACCCATGTATTTCCTATCAGTGCTATCATATAAGTACGAACTAACTGTAAAATGAGGAACAGATCGTGAAAAATATTTGGAAAAATGTTGAAAAGTCGAAGACGACTTACATTGCTTTAATCTCAATCTTATTGGTATTCGTAATGCCAATTTTATTTAATCTCTTTCATTTAGGAAGAACCAATCGAATTATTTGGTTGTTCTTCATTATTAATATTTTCTTTGCTGGCTTCATTGGCTGGTTTACGAGAAAATATCAGTTGTCGTTTTATAATCTAGTGATATTTCCAGTGATCTTTGTGATCAGCGTATTAGTGAAGTATGGTCGCTATGGTTATTTTCTTGCTGGAATATACTTAGTTTTGAGTATTCTAATATATTTCTTATTTGAAAAAGAAAAGTAATTGTGTTTTTGTGATTAAATAAGCATAATGATATGTAAAGTAAAGCACTCGTTGAGTGCTTTTTATTGTAACGGGGTGAATATTTTATGAAGAAAATTAAAGATTATACGCCAGAAGAAGTCCTAGATATTTGCCGGGACTACATGAATGAGGAACACGTGGAATTTGTCAATAAGTCTTACAACTTTGCGGCCTATGTTCACAAAGAACAAAAGCGTGCTACTGGTGAACCATACATTATTCACCCAACTCAAGTAGCTGAGATTTTGGCATCCTTGCACATGGACCCTTACACAGTCGCTGCGGGTTATTTACACGATGTAGTCGAAGATACCAATATCACTCTAGGGGATGTGCGTGAGCTCTTTGGCGACCAAATGGCAACGATCGTTGACGGCGTAACTAAGATCAGCAAGTACAAGTATAATTCTCACCAAGAATTGTTGGCTGAAAATCACCGTAAGATGCTCTTAGCAACTGCTAAGGACTTGCGGGTCATTATGGTAAAATTAGCTGACCGTTTGCACAATATGCGAACTCTAAAGGCTTTGCGTCCAGACAAACAACGTCGAATTGCCAATGAAACTTTGGAAATCTACGCTCCACTAGCTGATCGTTTGGGTATCAGTAAGATCAAATGGGAACTAGAAGACCTATCCTTGCACTATATCAATCCTCAACAATACTATCGAATCGTTCATTTGATGAATAGTAAACGTGATCAACGTGAAGCTTATATCGCTGAAGCGATTGATTATATTAAGACCAGCGTCGACGCTTTAGGCATCAAATACGATATCTATGGCCGTCCTAAACACATTTATTCTATCTATAAAAAAATGCGTGACAAACACAAGCAATTCTCTGAATTGTATGATTTGTTAGCTATCCGGATCGTAGTCAATTCCGTCAAAGATTGTTACGCCGTTTTAGGTTCGATCCACTCCAAGTGGAAGCCAATCCCTGGTCGTTTTAAGGATTACATTGCCGTACCTAAGGCCAATGGTTATCAATCATTGCACACGACGATCATTGGACCAGGAGGCCAACCACTAGAGGTTCAAATCAGAACCTTTGCCATGCATCAAGTGGCTGAATATGGTGTGGCTGCTCACTGGGCTTACAAGGAAGGTAACTTTGAAGGCGTTCACTTAGACAACGATGAACAAAAAATCGATGTCTTCCGTGAAATCCTAGAATTGCAGGAGAACTCTGACAATGCGGCGGACTTTATGAAGTCAGTCAAAGGCGAGATCTTTAACGATCGAGTTTACGTCTTTACACCTGAAGGCGAAGTCATTGAACTACCTAAGGGTGCTGTCACTTTGGATTTTGCCTATCAAGTTCACACTGAGGTCGGAAACCACTCTGTTGGTGCCAAAGTCAGTGGCAGAATGGTGCCATTGAATTATCAGTTGAAGAATGGCGACATTGTTGAAATGTTGACGAATTCTAATTCTGAACCAAGTCGTGACTGGGTCAACGTCGTTTATACAGCCCGAGCTCGCAACAAGATCAAACGTTACTTCAGAACTAAAGACCGTGAGGAGAATATCGTTCTCGGCCGTGAATCGATCGAAAACGAATTGAAGAACCGTTCCCTTTCTAGTAAGAAATATCTTGATAAGAAACACTTGGAATTGGCTATGAAGATCTTCAATTACACTGATCCTGATGAATTATTCAATGCGGTCGGTTATGGAGAACTTTCACCGATCAACGTGGTTCACAAGTTAGTCAGTGAAGATCCTGAACGTAAAAAAGAAGCCGAAAAGAAGGAACTTGAAGAGCAAGTTATCACTGCGACCGATGACAAGACACCGGTTCAAGTTGACAGTCCTAAGTTAAAGAAGGAACGTAACAATGCCAACAGCAGTATTTCTGTTCAAGGAATCGACAATTTGTTGATCCGTTTAGCTAAGTGCTGTAACCCAATTCCTGGCGACAAGATCGTCGGTTACATCACCAAGGGCCGTGGCTTGACGATTCACCGAGCTGATTGTCCTAACGTTCAAAGCGACGAAGCTAAACAAAGATTTATTGATGTCAACTGGGACAACGTTACTAAAGAGAAGCGCTACACAGCTGATTTGGACGTTTATGCCTTCAACCGCAATGGCTTGATCAACGAAGTATTACAAGTAATAAATTCTAATACCAATACGCTCAACAATGTGATCGGCCGTTTGGATAAAGATAAATTGGCTATCATTCATGTAAGTATTGGTGTCAATAACAAGGAACACTTGGATAATATTATTTCTAAACTGAAGAATATCCCGAATGTTTACGAAATCAAGAGGACGGTAGCTTAGATGAAAGTTGTTATTCAACGAGTGTCGAAAGCTAAAGTTACCGTAGATGACAAAATCCTTGGTCAAATCGATCAGGGATTTTGTTTGCTAGTAGCTTTTGCTGACGAAGATACAGATGAAACTTTGGAATACATGGCTCGGAAAGTGGCTAATATGCGCGTCTTTTCTGATGCCGATGATAAGATGAACTTATCGATCAAAGATATTGATGGAGAAATTCTATCAATTTCTCAATTTACATTGTATGCTGATACTAAGCATGGCAATCGACCTAGTTTTACTGGAGCAGGAGACTTTAAGACATCCAGCCAAAAGTACGACCGCTTCAACCAGGCTTTGCGTGCTTATGATTTGAATGTTGAAACTGGCGAATTTGGTGCCGACATGCAAGTGTCATTGACCAATGATGGACCAGTAACTATTTTGATGGAGCGTTGATAATGGAAAGTATTGTATGGGATTTCGATGATACGATTGCAAATAGTTATCCAGGGATCGTTTCAGCTACGCAAAAGTCTCTTAGAGAGAATTTTGATATTAGTTTATCGAAGGATACTATTTTTAAAGAATCTAAAAAAAACTCAGTTAGAAAATTTGTAACAGATCTATTAAAAGATGAAGATGATACACAAAAAGCAGTCGATATTTTTTATAAAGCCTACTTTCGTTATGAAAAGGACTTTCACGACAAAATTACTTTGATCCCACATATTGAAGATGTCTTAAAGTATTATGATGAAAAGCATGCGATGCAATTCATCATTACGCATCGAGACAATTCGATCTATGATTTAGCTGAATCGTTAGGGATCGAACACTATTTCAAGGAAATAATTAGTGTTTCCAATGGTTTCAAGCGTAAACCTGATCCTGACATGTTGAATTATTTGATGAATAAATACGACATCCAAAAAGAAGACCTTTGGGTCATTGGGGATCGGCAGATCGACGTCGATTTTGGGCATAACGTAGGTGCAAAGACGATCTTGTTGAATGCTAATGAAGTCGATTTTGACTATGATCACAAAGTCAGCGACTTACTTGAGATCGAAAAAATAATTTAATTAGGTAAAATAATGGATAACAAACTAGAAAAACTAACTTACGATCAAATCGTGGCGATTCATTTGGCTATCAATGACAGTGAAGAAATAACTTTCAGTGAAAAACGCTTAGCTAGTAACGTTGAGTTCTTGAATCAATTTGACCAACTGAATGTTTATTTGACGCATTTGTTCTGTACGATCATCAGTGATGATATTTTTGAAAAGTACAACACTCAGACAGCTATTGCTGCAATGGATTTCTTCTTGCGTCGCAATGGGTACTGTTTGGATTTGACTAACGAGACTGATAAAGAGACGATTCTTGGCCTTGTCAAAACAATCGATGAGAGTCGGGAACTTAAAAAAACAGAGTTGAATTATATTCAGTCGCGTTTGGCTGATTGTGTTCATCCATATAACGAGTAAAAAAAGACCTCAACGGCAGACGTTGGGGTTTTGTTTTGCAATAGGAGTTAATATGAAATATAAATTAGTGAAACAAGTTCGAGATGATGAAGTGCTTCGCCAGAGTTTTATTGACTTGGCAAGAGCAACTTTTGATTTATCGTTTGAACAGTGGTACCAAAAGGGCTTTTGGTCGGATGATTATATTCCTTATTGTTTGGTAGATGACAACAAAGTTATTGCCAATGTTTCGGTCAATCGAATGAAGATGGTTTTAGATGGTCAGATCAAGCACTATATACAGTTAGGCACAGTCATGACGGCTGAAAACTATCAACATCAAGGTTTAGCTAAATATTTAATGGAAACGGTCCTCAATGATTTTGCTGATCGAAGCGATGGCATTTATTTATTCGCGAATGAGACTGTCTTAGACTTTTACCCTAAGTTTGGCTTCCAAAAAGCTCGACAGTATCAAACTACGCTGCCAATACGTCCTCAGACCGGTGATTTTAGAAAATTGAATATGGACCAAACGGTTGATCAAAAAATACTTCAACAAAAGTATCAAGCCGGTAACCCATATGCTAAATTATCTTTTATTGATAATTACGGATTATTGATGTTTTACTGTGATAATTTCATGCGCGATTGTGTGTATTATTCGAAAAAACGTGACGTAGTAGTTGTGGCGATTCAAAATAAAAATAACTTGGAATGTCTCGATATTTTTGGTCAAAGAACAGCCCAATTGCCAGAAATTTTGAATGAATTAGCCAGTGCGACTACGATAAGTTGTCATTTGGGCTTTTCAACGCCAGGCAATCAGCCATTAAATGAATTTAGAACTGATGAAACGCTGTTCATTCATAATAACGGTGAAAACATTTTTGATGATCAGCAACTCATGTTTCCTTTGTTATCGCATGCATAAACAAAACGATAGAGAGTGAAACAAGCCGCTTAGATTCCGAGCAACTACCTAGTCTCAGAAATTTGGCTTGTGTAACTCGTTTTAGAGAGAGCAACAAACCGCTTAGATTCTGAATATTAGCGTAAAAAGACTTCTGATTCAATATTGCGGTTCTTTTTCAAGTTTGGTTGTTCACTGCCGTCTTCCATGAAATTCTGGTGGACG
>NZ_AZEZ01000033.1 GCF_001434275.1 Companilactobacillus mindensis DSM 14500
AAGTTCTAAGTAAAGAGTTTAATCTTTACTTAGAACTAATCTTAGGTTGTTTCCTACTTCTGATAAAGGTTATACTGCTACAGATCCTGCTACCGGTAAGACAGTTACATCTATCACTGGTACTTTGGATAAAGATGGTAAATTTGTCCCTGATAACGGACAAGTCGATCCTGCTTCAGTTGTTTATAAAGGTGACAAGACTCCGGCTGTCACCGAGCCTACTTTCAATGTCCCTGATTCTTCAACTCCTACTGCCGGTACTTTGACAGATGCAGATGGCAAGACTATCGCCGCTGGCGATTCTGCCCACACCGGTGATAAGGTCACTCTTACTGTTCCTGAATCTAAGACTGGTTATACTGCTACTGACCCTGCTACTGGTAATAAGGTGACATCTATCACTGGTACTTTGGATAAAGATGGTAAATTCGTTCCTGATGACGGACAAGTCGATCCTGCTTCAGTTGTTTATAAAGGTGACAAGACTCCGGCTGTCACCGAGCCTACTTTCAATGTCCCTGATTCTTCAACTCCTACTGCCGGTACTTTGACAGATGCAGATGGCAAGACTATCGCCGCTGGCGATTCTGCCCACACTGGTGATAAGGTCACTCTTACTGTTCCTGAATCTAAGACTGGTTATACTGCTACTGATCCCGCTACTGGTAATAAGGTGACATCTATCACTGGTACTTTGGATAAAGATGGTAAATT
>NZ_AZEZ01000034.1 GCF_001434275.1 Companilactobacillus mindensis DSM 14500
TAAGTAAAGAGTTTAATCTTTACTTAGAACTAATCTTAGGTTGTTTGAAACGAGTTACCCAAGCCAACTTTCTGCGTTTTGCTACATCTCACAAATCACTCGCAAAAAACGGCGAGCAATTCGTGGGATTAGGCAAATACTCAAAAGTTCCCAGGCTTGTTTCACTCTTTTGTTGAAACGAGTTCCACAAACTAGATTCCTACGCATTGCTACAACCTAAAAATCATCTACCAAAACCCGGCAGATAATTCTCAGGTTTAGGCAATTGCTCAGAATCTGGTCGAGTTTGTTTCACTCTCTATTTCTTATTATTTTTATCTAAATAAGACCAACTGTCGATTGGTGTACGGTCGTCTTGTAATTGTACGGCATCGGTATTGTAGAGGTCGGTGGTTGATTTGTTACCATTTTGTGAATAGAGACTGGTTGACTTGTCGCCTAGGTCGTTGCGTAATTTTTCCATCTGTTGAACTTGGTTTTGATAGGAATAATTAGTAGGGGTGACCGGTGTGAATCCAGTTGGCGTATAGAACCGCAAGAGATTCTTGTTATTGACGCTGTCGGAAGTCTTGAGCCTTAAATCGACTTCCTTGATCCAGTTGGCCACTTTGGTAACTAATTCAGGGTTATCACGTAAAGGCACTTGCTCGCCAGTTTCGTTGGAATAGACTCGCGAGACGCCATTGTTTCGATAAACGGTGTATTTTGGCGTGACGAAATTGCCGTTTCTAAAGGCCACGATTGAATTGTGTTGCTTGGAGAACATGTCAGTTCCCATTTGAACGTATTGTTTAGTATTGACGCCAGCTAAGTGCAAGATAGTTGGCAAGACATCGATTTCACCACCGTAAGTATGGTTGATGCCACCTTTTAAGCCATCCATGTGAATCATGAAAGGAACTTTTTGCATCGTATGGGTCGTGTCAAACTCAGTCCAAGTGTCGGGAGATTTGCCAAGCAAAGTCGATAATGCTTGGTGCTGTTCTTCATTCAATCCATAGTGATCGCCGTATAAGACGACCATTGAATTTTTATCCAAACCGGTGGCTTTGAGATAATTGAAGAATTCTTCGACCGATTTATCCAAATAGTGAGCTGTCTTGAAGTAGCGGTTGACGGTTGCATTAGGGTTATCCGATGTTTGGAAGTCGCCATTGTCTTCATCCGATAATGGATAACCGACGTGATTAGTGACGGTTAAGAATTTGACATAAAATGGTTGCTGCATCTGTTCGAGGTATTTGACACCTTCAGAGAACAACAACTTATCCTTCATACCATAGTTGTTTTCCGATAATGAGCCTGGAGTTACATCGTAGTAGCTTTCGTCGAAGAAGTAATTGTAGCCCATATTTTTATAAGTTACATTACGTCCCCAGAAACTACCGGTATTACCGTGGAAGACAGCGCTAGTGTAGCCTTTCTTTTGTCCTAGGATTGCTGGGGCAGCTTGGAAAGTATTGTCGCCACCGAGTTTTTGGAAAAATGATCCTTCAGGTAGTCCGAAGAGGCCAGATTCGAGCATCGTTTCAGCATCACTCGTTCGACCAGCACCAACTTCGTGATAGAAATTGTCGAAGGAAACGGTATTTTGGTCGTTGTAGAGACTGTTTAGAAAAGGCGTGACTTCTTGACCATTGATCTTCATACCGATCAGGAATTGTTCAAAACTTTCCAAATGGATGATGATAATATTCTTACCATCAGCTTTGCCGAAGTATTTAGGATTGGGAGCAGCGTAATTTTTGTTGGTATAATCCAAAACTTTATCGATCTCAGCTTCAGTAGCACTGGAACGCACTTGATCATTTTGAACCGAACGGACGGAATCGTAGGCTAAAAAGGCGTTGATTCCTAAATATTTGACGATATAAGAGTGATCGAAGGTCCGGCCTAGTAATTGGGGACGGTTAGCTTCAGAACCTGCCAAATCGGCTGAAAATAGGGCAATACCCAAACAAGTTGTTGCCAAAGCATTTAATTTTCTGAATGGTCGTGTGTCGATTTTGACAAATTTAGTAACAAATAATAGAAAGAAAATAACAAAATCGATCAAATAAATGACATCATGTGGCTGCATTGACCCAACAGTACTGCTGCCGAGTCCCTTAGCGACTTTGCCGACACCAGTGATAGTGCTGACGGAAATAAAGTCAGACAGTTCACGATAATAAAGAATGTTTGCGTAAATAAAAATGGAATCGATCAAATAGATGACTCCCATGACAATATACGAAAGTTTAGCTTTATTGAGATACAGAGCCAAGCTCATTAAGAAAACAATCGTTGCGAAAGGATTGACGATCAAAAAGAAGTGTTGCAATAAATTCTCAACACTCAACGAGAAATCCAAATAGTAAGCAACTACCATTTTTAACCATAAACAAACGACTAAAAATGTCATAAAGCCTAATCGTGTGTTTAATATGGATTGAATTTTTTTCATATTTTTCCTCATAACTAATTTAGTTCACCGATTAATAATACGTTATTTCGGAAAATAAAAAAAGCCAGCTTTAGCTGACTTATTTGGTGGAATCATTTTCGCCCTTCAAAACGCTTGACCAACTGTCGATCACGCTTCGGTCTCCATTGAGTTCAGGAGCATCGGTATTGTACAGGTCAGTTGTCGACTTGTTGCCATTCTTAGAGTAAACGCTAGTTGACTTCAAGCCAAGATCATTGCGGATTTGAACTAGTCGCTGAATCTCATTTTGATAACTGTAATCTTTAGGATCGATAGGGGTGAAATCGGGTGGTGTATAGAAACGGAGTAGATTCTTGTTGTTGATAGTATCGGATAATTTTAGTTTGTCGTTAACGTATTCTTGCCATTTAGCAACTTTTTGTTTCAAGACGGGATCAGTATCGAGGTCAACTTGTTCGCCAGTCTTGTTCCGGAAAACTTCAGGATTGCCATCACTATCTTTTAGAACCGTGTAGTGTGGCGTGACAAAGTTTTTATTGCGGAAAATAACGATTGGATTGTGTTTAGTCGACAAGAGGTCAGTTCCAAGTTGAACATATTGTTTAGTGTTGATGCCAGCTAGGTGCAAAATAGTTGGCAAAACATCGATCTCGCCACCATAAGTGTGATTGATGCCACCCTTTAATCCTTTCATATGGATCATGAAAGGCACCTTTTGCATTTGTGAATTGTTGAAGTCAGTCCAATCATCGGTGCTAGTACCCAAAAGCGGTGCTAGGTCAGGATTTTGACTGTTTGACAGTCCGTAGTGATCGCCGTAGAGTACGATCATCGAATTGTCATAAATACCACTGGATTTGAGATAATCAAAGAATTCCTTCAACGCATTGTCGAGATAATGGGCGGTAACAAAGTAATTGTTAACGGCACTGTTAGCTGTATCTGGCGCAGTAAAGCCGTCGTTGTCTTCGTCAGGCAATTGGAATGGATAGTGATTCGTTACGGTGATGAATTTGGCGTAGAAAGGCTGCTGCAATTGTTCGAGGTATTTTACACTTTCTGAAAGCATCAGCTTGTCTTTCATACCATATTCAAGACTAGAATCGTCAGTTTTGTTAAAGTAGCTTGAATCGAAGAAGTAATTGTAGCCCATGTTTTTGTAGACATTATCTCGATTCCAAAAACTACCGATATTACCGTGGAAGACGGCACTGGTGTAGCCTTCTTTTTGTCCCAAAATAGCTGGGGCAGCTTGGAAGGTGTTGTCGCTACCTAATTTAGAAAAGAGTGAACCTTCTGGCAGGCCAAAGAGTCCTGTTTCCAACATGTTTTCGGCGTCACTGGTCTTACCTTGACCGACTTCGTGGTAAAAATTGTCAAACGACATAGTATTTTTATCGTTATAAAGACTGTTTAAAAACGGAGTAACTTCTTGACCATTAACTTTATCGTTGATCAAAAATTGCTGGAAACTTTCCAGGTGAATAATGATGATATTTTTACCTTTGGCAGCTCCATAATATTTAGGATTTGGTTTGGCATAATTTTGGTTGAGATAACTCAAAACATCATCCATATCAGTTCCCATAGCTTCCGAACGGACTTGGTTATTTTGGACAGTCTTGATCGAATCGTAAGCCAAAAAAGTGTTGAGTCCCAAGTACTTTACGATGTAGGCTCGATCAAAGGTTCGACCGAGTAATTGGGGACGGTTGCTTTCGGCAATGGTCAAATTGAATGAGAACAAAAATACGCCCAACAAAGTTGTGGCAATTGCAGTCAATTTTCTCATTGGTCGGTCGTCAATTTTGATATAATGAGTAAGTAACAAAATTGCTATAATAATGAAATCCAATCCATAAATAAAATCATGTGCTTGGATTAAGTTGGCAGCACTGCCACCAAGGCCTTTAGAAACTTTGGAAGCCCCGGCAATGGTGTTGAAAGATAAAAAGTCGCTGAACTCCCGGTAGTACAAAATATTGCCATAGAGCAAAGCCGATTCCAGTACATAGATGACACCCATTACGATATACGATATTTTAGGTCGGTTTACATACAATGCTATGCTCAAGAGAATCAAAGCCGTAGCGAAAGGATTGATGATGAGAATTAAATGCTGTAACGGATCTGAAACGCCTAATGAAAAATCCCAATAGTAGGCAATGACAGTTTTGATCCAGAGAGTAAATATCAAGAACGACATGAATCCGAGACGTTTATTCAAAATATTTTTTAATTTATTCATTGAAAGTTCCTTGTTTGTAAAAATTCTTTAATAAATCTATTTAAAGGCTAAATAAAATACTTAATTGTTAGTATAATACGTTATAGGTGAAAAGTGGGAAAGAATGAACAAAATGATATTTTTAGGACCTTTATACGATTACATATATAAATTATATGCAATGAAAATTAATCATTTTCCATTGATTCGGCTTTCTTTCTATGCTGTTGATAAAGCAATATTGTATACCTTATTCTTTTTGGTTCTGAGGTATATCTGGATAAGATTTAAGAAAAAAAATGCGCATTTTGGTCATGAGTTTTGGCTGACCGTTTTTGTTTTCTATGTTTTTCTACTTTTTGCTTTGACAGTTTTTCGAGATGGCTATTTCATTTGGCAATTCCAGTTTTATTTCCATCGTCCATTGTCACAAATAAACCTTGTTCCACTGATCGAAACGTATAAATTAACAAAAGGTCAATCTTTAGTGGACTTTTTTTATAATTTATATGGTAATATTGTGTGGTTCGTACCAATGGGAGTATTTATTCCAGCGCTTACAAAACGACACTTAGGATTTTTAAGGGTCGTCTTGATTGGTGCTTTGATTTCAATTTCGATCGAAACGTTGCAGTTCATTTTGAACACAGGTGTGACTGATATCGATGATGTGATCTTTAATACTCTTGGCGCTGCGGTAGGATATTTGTTATTTTTTGTTGGAAAATGGATAAAAACACGAATAAAAATTTGAAATTTTCTTCGAAAATGATTAATCTAATTTTGACGATATATATGGAGGAGAGAAAATGACACACATTAAATTTGATGATTCAAAATTAGGCAAGTTCGTTCAAGATAACGAACTTGGCGAAATGCAAGCACTTGTTAATGCTGCTGATGACGAACTACGTAAGGGTACCGGTGCTGGTGCTGACTTCCGTGGTTTCATCGACTTGCCTGTTGACTATGACAAGGATGAATTCAGTCGTATTAAGAAAGCTGCTAAGAAGATCCAATCAGACTCAGAAGTCTTCGTTGGAATTGGTATTGGTGGATCTTACTTAGGTGCACGTGCTGCAATCGATTTTCTAAGTTCATCATTCTACAACGTTAAGAATGATAAGGATGTTCCTGAAGTTTACTTTGCAGGTAACTCAATTTCTCCTAACTATTTAGCTGACTTGCTTGAAGTAATCGGTGATCGTGATTTCAGTATCAACGTTATTTCTAAGTCAGGTACAACAACAGAACCTTCAATCGCTTTCCGTGTTTTGAAGGCTAAGTTGATTGAAAAGTATGGTGTTGACGGTGCTAAGGGCCGTATCTATGCTACAACTGATGGTGCTAAGGGTGCTTTGAAGACTGAAGCTGACGCTGAAGGTTACGAAGAATTCGTTGTTCCTGATGATATCGGTGGTCGTTTCTCAGTTCTTACACCAGTTGGTCTATTGCCAATCGCTGTTGCTGGTATCGACATCGACAAGTTGATGGAAGGTGCTGCACAATCACGTTCAGACTACTCATCAGCTGATCTTACAAAGAACGATGCTTACAAGTATGCTGCTTTGAGAAACATCTTGTACCGTAAAGGTTACACAACAGAATTGCTAGAAAACTACGAACCAAACGTTCAATACTTTGGTGAATGGTGGAAGCAATTGATGGGTGAATCTGAAGGTAAAGACCAAAAGGGTATCTACCCATCATCAGCTAACTTCTCAACTGACTTGCACTCATTAGGTCAATATATCCAAGAAGGTCGTCGTAACCTTATGGAAACAGTTGTCCTAATCGACCAACCAAGACACGATGTTAAGATTCCTGCTGAAAAAGATAACCTTGATGGTTTGAAGTATCTTGAAAACAAGTCAATGGACTTTGTTAACAAGAAAGCTTACGAAGGTGTTGTTCTAGCTCACACTGACGGTGGCGTTCCTGTTATGTCAGTTCACATTGAAAAACAAGATGCCTTCAACTTAGGTTACTTGATGTACTTCTTCGAAATTGCTGTTGGTATTTCTGGTTACTTGAACGGTATCAACCCATTCAACCAACCAGGTGTTGAAGCATACAAGAAGAACATGTTTGGTCTACTTGGCCGTCCTGGTTATGAAGAACTTGGCGAAGAATTAAACAAGAGACTATAATTTAATAATTCAAAACTCCTTACAGCGATGTGAGGAGTTTTTTTTGTGCATAAAATTAGGGAAAATATGAAACCGCTACTATAATTTGTTTATACAGGAATACAAATGGTCTACAGAGAAAGTAGGGATAATTATGTCAAAAGTTCATGTGCAAAGGCTCATTAATATTTTTGGAATTACTATTTTTTCAACAATTGTTCTGCTAAATGTCGATCCACAAAAAGTGGCAGCGGACACTGTTTCTGATCAAAACTTAACTGATACGGCAAAGGTTCAAGCTCCTGTTGAAAAAAGTCCAACGTTAATCGATAATTCTCCTGATACAACTCCGACTGATATCAAGACTTCAGAAATGGATTCTCAAAGTGTTGAGACCAATAATTCTAAACTTCAAAGTTCAACTCAACCGCAATAGACAGCATTTTCGAATGTGAAGACGTCTAATGTTTTACCGGGGACACCGACTGAAAATACCACTAATCAAACACCTAATGAAGAATTAGATCAACCAACTAATAAAATACCTCCCAAAGGGGATGTTGTAGAACCTACGCAACCATATCCTGATGACGCTCAAGATACTGACGTAATTGATTTTCCGGATCCAATTTTAAGCAGCCAGGTCAAGTCAGCCTTGAGATTGGATGATGATCAAGACGTAACGGTTGGGACTATCCGAAATTATAATGCTAAACAACTGTCTATTTATGCTAATGATGAATCATCCCCAATTGGAAATTTTGTGGGTATGGAGGCTTTCAAGTATCTTCCAAGTGACACTAGAGTTAATTTCAACGCTAATTTTGGTAACAACAAAGTTGATTTTTCCGAATTAGCAGGTGTAAATTACGGAATTTTAACCCTAACCGGTAATATGGTTGGGCAGGATTTGGATGCCTTGCACAGCATTTCTACTGATACGATCTATCAAGTGGGGCTCAGTGGTTCAGGCAATTATCAAGCTAATCCCAATGGGTTGACGAACGCGCAATTAGCAGTGGTCGGTGATTGGCTGACCGATATTTATAATAATGATGTGGCCCAATTTAAGCATGTCAGTTTAGGGATGAATAATTTAACTGACTTCTCACCATTGTCGGGTATGAATCGTGACATAACTGGTTGGGTGGTTTCTTTAGGAAATTATGTGGTCTCGACCGAACCAGTCGTGAATATTGTCGATAAAGATGTTAATACGGTGCAAGCTGAACCAATTTATGATTTAACTGGCAAAAACGTCAATGATAAGCTCTATGACTCAACGTTTGAAATGGCCGATAATAAAAAATCCCACTTATTAAAGGCTTTGGGCAATGGAGTCTATGAATATGATCCCATCGCTATGAGAAGTGGATCAACTTGGATCACATACGGTTATTACGGCTTTATTTATGAATCCAATAATCCTAATGTCTCTTATTTACAAATCGCCTATTCAGGTGATTATAATAAAGGCTTAGTTTTTAAATATGATGTGATGACTTATCGGAAAGCCAATGTCTTAACGGCTCCATTGATAACGGTCAATTATATCGATCAAGCGGGAACAGTCATTAAACCACAAGAATCTGTTACCGGTGAAAAAATTGGCGACGCCTATGATCTCACTGATCGTTCAGCAATAGATGACTATACTTTAACTACACCAGAAGCTTTAACTGGGAATTATACGCAGGATCCTCAAGAAATTACGTTAGTTTACAAAACCAATGATGACAGTGGCGGTAATGGCGAAAATCCTGGCGGTGGCAACGGTGGAGGTAATGGTGGTGGAAGTACGACTGACCGAGACGTTGTCAATTCGATCCAATATATTTCTACCCATCCTAATCAACCAGCAGTCGATCTCTATGATTTCGATGGCAATAAGACAGGCAATCGCCAATTAGCCCCAGCCTCAAATTGGTACAGCGACAAAATCATGACCTTGAATGGTACAAAGTACTATCGGGTCGCAACCAATGAATGGGTCAAAATGGAAAGCGCCTACGAATATGTGCCCAATAATACTTTGATCAGAACTAATTTGAATCAGACGAAGCTAAATGCTAAAACCTTGATCAATTCAGAGACTGAGTTTGTTCAAAATCGGGCTTTAGCTAACGGAACTGATTGGAAGACCGATCGGACAGCCATATTGAACGGTATCAAGTATTATCGGGTCGCAACTAATGAATTCGTCAAAGCCGATGATGTTTTTGAATATGTGCCAGTTTCTGGACGGATTTCGACTAACAATCAAACGGTTTTATATGATGAAAACGGAACTGATACCGGAAAAACTATCACTCAGGGATCAGTTTACTTAACAGATCGAAGCGTCAATATTCAGAATCAGACTTACTATCGAGTGGGAACGAATGAATATGTTGCTGACAAAGATGTTGTTTATCAGGAAAATTACTGAAGAATTAAAGTGTAATGGAATTTGAGCAACAACAAAACCCTCAATATTCGCGTTATGAATATTGAGGGTTTTGTTGTCATGCGGAAGAAGTGGCACTCTATTCTCGAGTATAGACGACTTCATGAAGTAGACCAAAAGCAGTTTGATCAGCAATGTAGTCGGTCGTTGCTTGAAAGCCATACATTTCATAAAAGGCTCGGGCCGATAAATTATTTTTTAAAACAATTAAGTAAAACGATGCAAAATCTTTTTCCAAATTATCGAGTGCGGCTTGGAATAACCGCTTGCCGATACCTTGATGTTGAAACTTAGGTAAAACGTAAAGTGAATAAACTTCACCAAAGCCGGAATATTTTTTTCTACGGGCAGGTCCAAAGGTACAGACGCCAACGATTTTGTCGTTTTCCAGAGCAACTAGAGTGTTGTTCCATCTAGTTTTCGGATTCCAAGTTGTATTTGGATCTAAATTGTTCAAGAGACTTTCAGGTACTAAACCATGATATGAGTAGCACCAAGTTTGATAATAAACCTGTTTGACAGCTTCAAAATCTGAATTCTTATTCGTTCGAGAGATTGTGATTAAAGTGTCCATATTAATCACGACTCTCGACGGAGTTATTTGCAGTGGCAAAGACGCCAAGTTTACCAAAGACAAGACCCAAGACGAATCCAGCTAATGTCAATGTGACCCAACCAAGACCTTGACTAGCCATTGGGATGTATTGGTGATAGAAATTCAAAGCAGTTTTAACAGCAGTCAAGTTAGTAACAGCTGCAGGTGAAGCATTCAACATATCAAAGACGGCAGGTAAAACAGTGAAGGCAATCGTCATTTTATAAACGACTCCAGCGTATGGTTTGGCATGAACAGTCAATGATACAAGGATCAAAGCGAGTGAGAGTGGGTAAAGGAGCATTAGGACTGGCAATGACCAAGCGATGATGTTGTCGAGTCCGGCATTAGCAACTACGAATGAAAGAACGGTGGTAGTTCTCAACCATGTTAAGTAGCTTACTTTAGGGAATAATTTGTGAAAATCTTGTGAGAATGAAGCAACCAGGCCCATAGCAGTCGTGAAGACACCCAAGGTAACTAAGACGCCTAAGAAGGCTGCTCCAAAGTTACCAAAGTAGTAATCGACGATTTGTGAAAGGGCAACACCACCATTTGCGGAAAGCGTTAATTTGCTCAAACTGAAAGCACCAAGTAAAACTAAACCAAAGTAGACAAGGACTTCCAAAGCGATACTCAATGATCCGGCTTTAGCAGTCAAACCAGATAATTCACGATCCTTGTAACCTAAACCTTTAACAGCGTGAACGAAGGTAACACTCAAAGCTAAAAGGGCAACGGCATCAATTGTGTTGTAGCCTTCGAGTAGGCCACTGACAGTTGAGCTAGTTTGATAAGCTTGTGTTGGCATGTGGTTCAAGGTACCCATTGGGTGCAAGAATGCGACGACAAAAACGACGGCTAATAATACCAAAAAGATAGTGTTTAAATACTTACCAACGTACTTTAATAAACGATTTTGGTGCACGGTTAAAGTATATGCTAGAGCGAAGAAAGCGGCCGTGAACAAAAACATCCCGACGGTGTCATATTTCTTAGGCAAGAAAGGTTGAACAGCCATTTGAAAAGCAGTAGCAGCAGTACGTGGAGTACCGAAGAAAGGTCCGATAGTCAAGTGGACCAAAACTAAGAATAATGCGGCGTAGAATTTGCCGACCGGTCTAGCTAGATCGTACAAGCCATCACTTTTAGTGACCACGACGGCCAAGATAGCTAACAGTGGGAACAAGGAACCAGAAATTGCAAAACCAAAAGCAGCGGATAACCAATTGTTACCAGCTAATTGGCCTAAGTGAACTGGGAAAATCAAGTTCCCAGAACCAAAGAACATCCCAAAAATTAAGGAGCTGACTACAAGCAAATGTAGAACTTTCTTTTTATTTGTTTTTTCTCCTGATAAATCGTAATCGTCTTTCATAAATAATCCTCCTAAAAATGTTGTTTCTAATCTGTGTAATGCCACTAATACCACTAATATCAGAATCCATTTTTAACCACCTCACTTTTTTTAAACGTAACGAATGATTTCTGAGTTTCTATTGGGAACGTAAATGACTGACGCCATTTGCATAACACTTTCTAAGCGATAAGGAACGTAAGTGACTAACGTCACTTGCGTTTATCCCCTCTAAGCGGTAAACCGCGAAGAGGGGATAAAAAAAGAGCCCTCTTCCAGCTAAGGAAAAGGGCTCAAATAGAACGGTACCACCTTTTATGGGTATTCAAAAAATACTCACTCAATTAACGGACAAAGAATCTATCCGCTAGCCAAATAATGGTGGCAACCACGGTAACCTACATCTCGGCACCGAACTCAGAAATGATTTTCAAAATTCTCGCGACGGTCACTTTGCACTCGACATGACTCACTAAGCGTACTTGAGATTTCTACTTTTTTCTTCAACGTTTTGTTGGTTCGTATTATAGACACCATTTTTTTGAATATCAAGAGTTATTTTAATGAAATTACAATTTTTATAATTTACGTGGCGTGCGATTCAAGAAATGTTTAGCCCCATCTATAACGTGGAAGTAGGTCGCTAAGCTGAATATATCAGGGTTTAGGCTCTTTAAGAAAGGCCACTCGCGTAACGAACCTCTGAAGAGTGAATTATTTTGTTCGATGAATTTTTTGCTGACCATTTGTGGCTGATCGGTGAATAATCCCGACTGATAAAGATAATTAGAATAGTCGAAGAAGTACTTGGCCGTTTTTTGATCGCCAATAGTATTTCGCAATATTTTAGTGCGGGCACTGATAAAACTCCAGCCATTTTTAACTACTTGGCGACTGTTGTCAGAAGTTGACAAGTAGTTAAAAAGTTCCTCGAAGAATTTTTGATAAGCATGAATTTCACTGCTGCTTAAAAAGGCTCGGGGATGGTTTTTGAACGGATATTTCCAATTGCTGAGATTATATTCCCATTTTTGGCCGATCCAAATCGTGAAGGGCAATTCATAGAATACTTGAGTCATATCTTGCTCAAAATACTCGTTGATTATCTCTGAATAGTCGTGGGGCAAGAGCTTTTTGATCTCAGAGTTGAGAGCTGGCGTGATAAATTTGGTTCCATCTGAATCACCGGTGAGCTGAAAAAGCTTGTTCCAGATTGATTCACTGAAGAGTTCCGGTTTGACGGTTTGAATCAATTTTAAGTTGATTGGAGCGGAGTTCAATGTGTACCCGGCATCGAAGCAATCATCCATCAACTGCAAGGTTTGAACGAAGTGTCCACCGAGTGAGTGGCCAATACCGTAGATTAGCGATTGAGAAGCAACATGCTCATTTAAGTAACGTAGAAAGTCGCGTGCAACGTATAATTGACGATTTTCTTTATTGCTGCCAATTAAAATTGAATTAACGTTATAATCCCAATCTCGATAATTTTCAAGAACAGATTTTTCAAAACGCTTACTTCTGGAACGAATTTTTTGGTCAACGTTAGTTTCTGTCCCCTTGAAGGTTACGAAGCATTCCTTGACCCCATCGATCACAATTTCATAAGCCATACTTGAGAAGCCACATTCAGCAGCGGTAGGAATAATTTCTCTAGCATCGTAGGATCTTATGTAGTCAGGAATGCGATGGATCAGACTGTAAACTAGGAATTTGAGATAATTTTCAGGCCGAAATTCTTGATAGAGGTAGCGGTCATAATCAAATTGCAATAGCTTAGTTCGAAAATTGGAATCGTGCAGCAATTCGCCAGCTCGATAAGGTTCTTTTCGCAAATCCAATGGCAGTAAATTGTTGAGTAACAAGATAACGTAGATTTGGTTCAAGTAGCCACGGCAAGGATTGATCTGTTCATCTTCGATCATGGAGATCAAATGCTTCAACTTATTGATCTTTCGATTTCTAGAAGGTAAATTGAAGTTAGTTTCCCGGTGAGTTTGATCAAGATTCTTTAATTTCAAAGCTTTGTCGATCAGTTGAGGGTGCACGGTTGAATCATTTTTGAATTGCGGAGCTTTTAAGTCGATCACTTGGTTTAAGACTAAATTAGTCAGCCGCGTTTTTTCTTTGTTTAAATATGAATAGCTAAAGTAAAGTCGTTTATTTTGAGGTAGCAATTTTTTGCTATCTTCCTTGTTGAATGTTAAAGGAAAGTTCTTATGAGCTCGAAAATCTAACAAGTCGAGTTGATCATAAATATGATTTAATCTGTTCAGATTATTTAATAATTCCCTCATCAAATCACCTCACGGTAACTTTATTTTAACAAATTGTTGATATATAAGGAATTCAGAACTATTTTTAAAATATGTCACTTTTGTGGTACTTCACACTTGTGATATATCACGGATGTGCTATAATAATCAATGTGGAGGTAAGAAAGATGCGGATAGATATCAAATCATACTTAGAAGATAACGGTTTAACAATATATGTAATTTCAAAGAAGAGTGGGTATGGTTATACGACGCTGCACAAATCTTTCAATAAGAAACAAACTTCCGCCACATCGATGAATTTGCGTGATATAGAGGCAATTGCCAAGGCGCAGGATACCGAAATGTGGAAAGTTCTGCGTGAATTGGAGTTGCATTACTTGAAGTGAGGAGGCTTTATATATATGGCAAGATCATTTTGGGATGACGATCCATTTGACAACAATATGGACGAAATTTTTAAGAGGCTAATGAGTCAACAACAAAACGGCAATTCACAAGCTAAGTATTATGTGAACGGGCACGAATTGACTCCAGAAGAGTTAGCTCAATATCAAGAGGCTAGAACTGCTGGTAAAAATATTCCAGTTGGCGACAGCAGTAGTAAAGAAACAAAAAATGGCACAATGTTAGAAAAACTCGGTCGTAACTTGACTCAAGAAGCTAAACAAGGACTCCTTGACCCGGTTATTGGTCGTGACAAAGAGATTCAAGAAACAGCAGAAGTTTTAAGCCGGAGAACTAAGAATAATCCGATCCTTGTTGGTGACGCTGGTGTTGGTAAGACGGCGGTCGTTGAAGGTTTAGCCCAAGCTATCGTTAAGGGCAATGTACCTGAAGCAATCAAAGACAAGCAAATCATTTCCATCGATTTGTCAGCACTTGAAGCTGGTACTCAATACCGTGGTTCTTTCGAAGAGAACATTCAAAACTTGTTGAAAGAAGTTAAAAAAGCTGGCAATGTAGTTTTGTTCTTCGATGAAATCCACCAAATCATTGGAGCTGGATCATCTGGTTCGGACTCTGGTAGTAAAGGATTAGCTGATATTATCAAACCTGCTTTGAGCAGAGGTGAAATTTCCATTATCGGTGCAACTACTCAAGACGAGTATCGTAACACCATTATGAAAGACGCTGCTTTGGCAAGAAGATTCAATGATGTAACGATCAATGAACCAAGTAAAGAAGCTACTGTGGCTATTTTGAAGGGATTACGCAGCGCTTATGAGAACCACCATCACGTTCAATTACCTGATGATGTTTTGAAGGCTGCGGTCGATTACTCCGTTCAATATATTCCACAAAGATCCTTACCAGACAAGGCAATCGATCTGATCGATATGACGGCGGCTCATTTGGCTGCTAAGAACCCTGTTACAGACAAAGTAAGTCTAGAAAAAGATTTGAAACAAGCTCAAAAGGACAAAGATACTGCAGCTGCTAAAGAAGATTACGAAAAGGCTGCTAGTTTGAAAAAAGAGATCGAAGATATTCAAGCAAAATTGAATAAAGACGATAAATCTTCCGAAGAACCAGTCGCTACTGTTAATGACATTGCGGCCTCAGTCCAAAGATTGACTGGTGTACCTGTATCACAAATGGGTGCTAGCGATATCGAAAGACTCAAAGGTATGAGCAAGAGATTAAAGGATCACGTAATTGGTCAAGATGAAGCTGTTGACATGGTCGTTCGGGCTATTCGTCGTAACCGGGCTGGTTTTGACGATGGCAATCGTCCAATCGGAAGTTTCTTGTTCGTAGGTCCTACTGGTGTCGGTAAGACTGAATTGGTTAAACAATTAGCCAGTGACATGTTTGGCAATAAGAATGCTATCGTGCGTTTGGATATGAGTGAGTATTCAGATTTAACCGCTGTATCCAAATTGATCGGTACTTCAGCCGGTTACGTCGGTTATGAAGACAACGGCAATACGTTGACTGAAAAAGTTCGTCGTAATCCTTATTCCATCGTGTTGCTAGACGAAATTGAAAAGGCCAACCCCCAAGTGTTGACTTTGTTGTTGCAAGTTATGGATGACGGTCGTTTGACTGATGGCCAAGGTAATGTGGTCGACTTTAAGAATACAATTATCATCGCCACATCAAACGCTGGTTTCGGTAGCAAGAACGACAAGGATGAAAAACTTATGGACAAGTTAGCACCATACTTCCGTCCTGAATTTTTGAACAGATTCAATGGTATCGTTGAGTTTGCTCATCTATCCAAGAAAGATCTTAACCAAATCGTTGACTTAATGTTAGACGACGTCAACCGCAATTTGGCTAAGAAAGATATCACTTTGGAAGTCACACCAGAAGCTAAAGAATGGTTGATCGACGAAGGATATGACGAGGCTATGGGTGCAAGACCACTACGTCGTGTTATTGAACAACAAATCAGAGATAAAGTAGCTGAATTTTATCTCGACCATATTGATGCTAAACAATTAAAGGCTGATTTAGTTGATGGAACGATTAAGATTTCCGACAACTCAGCCGTTACAAGTAAATAATTACTAAAAAATGGACTCGGATTAATTCTGAGTCCATTTTTTTGTGTTGTTTTGAAAGGCGTCTAAAATAGCATCGAGAAGTTTCTGCTGAGATTCACTGAAGATGGTCGTCTTACGGTAAGCCAAACCAACTTTGAATAATGGGCTGTTTGTATCCAGTACTGGGATTTTGACAAGTTTAGGATCATGAATCGTAATCGAGTCGGTCAGAAGGGCAATGCCCATATCGTTTGCAACCATATTGACGACGCTTTGAACTTCGCTGGTTTCAAAGATTACTTTTGGCCGAATATGATTGAGTTGTGAGAGGTATTTGAAAGCCTGTTTTTGAACAAAACTGTTTTTTAGAGAGATGAAGTTTTGTGTTTGGACGTCCTTAAAATAAATACCAGATTTTTTTGCTAGCGGATTGGTTTTAGGAACGATGATAGAGAATGGCTGTTGGTCAAAAGTCACCATTTTGATGGTTGGATCGTCAAATTTGTCTAAGTATCCTAACAAAGCAACGTCCAATTCGCCACGTTTTAAATCTTTTAAAGTCGCCAGTGAACCTTGGCTGATGTGGCGTATTTGCTGGAACATTTCAATCGGTAATTGTTGAGCAACTTGTGGTAAATAAGTTATTTCGATCAGCGGTGGCATGCCAATGACAAGATTATTTTCGATACCATGAGCGATTTCTAATTGGGCTAAATGATAGTCAGACAGGATATTTTGACCGTGAACGAGTAATTTTTTGCCAGCATCAGTTAACTTTAAAGCCAAATGAGGATTATCACGGACGATCAGGTGCGAATTGAATTCTTTTTCTAATCGTTTCAAAGCAGCCGAGATAGTTGGCTGACTGACATGGAATTTTTCGGAAACTTTGGAAAAACTTTTTAGTTGAGTTAATGAAACAAAATATTCCAAATCTTTAGTTCGCATAGTTTACTCCTTGAGTAATAAAGAATCTTAGACTTAGTATTATGAATTGTAATCATAACATTACTATTTGACTATAATATCATTCGACTTTTATTATGAAAATATGTTGAATGGATAGGTCGTGTTGAGTGTGTCACCATTAATGTTGAATTTTATTTTAATTGTCACGGGAATTTTGGCAGGAATCGTCAGTACCGCAGCTGGATTAGCATCCTTAGTTTCATATCCAGTCTTGTTGGTGTTGGGTTTGCCACCAGTGACAGCTAATGTTACTAATACTTTAGGGTTGTTGTTTACCAGTGTAGGAGCGGTTGCTTCGTCGCAAAAAGAACTGCGTGGGCACATGAAGAGTTTAAAGGTAATGTTGCCATTGACGTTATTGGGAAGTATTGCGGGAGCATTCCTATTGTTTATTATCCCCGAAAAGACTTTCGCTAAAATCGTGCCATTTTTTATTTTTGTGGCGGCAATTTTAGTTTTGATTCCTCATCATAATCACATAGATGCAGGCGAAATCGTTGAGAAGAGATCAACAATCAAGAAAATGTTGACCTGGTTGGCGATTTTTCTGATTGGTGGCTATACAGGTTATTTCGGTGCTGCCGGTGGAGTTTTGATGTTGTCATTATTGTCATGGACATCAAACGATTCATTTCCTGAATACAATGCACAGAAGAACTTGGCCTTAGGACTAGCTAATGTGGTCGCAGCGGTGATTTATATCGGCAAGACAACTGTTCCTTGGTGTTATGTAGTTGCTTTGGGAATTGGTTTTTTGATTGGCGGTTTCTTGGGACCAAGGATAGTTCGTCACTTGCCAGCCCAATTATTGAAAGTATTGATTGGTATTGGAGCTTTGTTTTTAGCTGGCAGTCTCTTTATGAAAGTCTATGGACTGTGAAAATTAAAAAAATAGCGAAATCCGTATAGGATTTCGCTATTTTCTAATTAAAACGACGTTCTAACACAAAGGCTCGACCATATTTTTGAGGTGTTATTTCTAAAAAGTTTAAAGATTGATAAAATTCCAAAGTTTTGTCTTCAGGATCAGTGATCAAAACGGTTTGACCGATGTTTTGAAAGTGATTTAAGAACTTTTTTACAAGTTTTGTACCAACATGTTGACCTTGAAAATTAGGATCAACCAAAATATCTTGAATATACAAAATTGTTTCACCATCAGTAATCCCACGGCAGAGTCCAATCAACTTTTGATCAGCTACAGCCCAGAGAACGGTCGAGTTATCCAAAGCTTTCAAAGTTGTTTGGGGTTGCTGAGTATAAGCTGACCAACCAACGCTTTGATAAAGACCCAAAATTTGTTGTGCAGTAATGTCAGTTGTTTTTTCGAATGTATAATCTATCATGTTAATTCATTCCTTCTAAATGTAATCTGGCGTGATAGATTATTGACGACATTTCACCATGAGATCATCTCATTTCCTAAAATTAGTTTTAGTATAGCACCGATGTAAGCGCTTGTTAAAAATTATATAAATTAATTCTATGAAAATGTAATCCAAACATTACTGAAAATATCAATCTTAAAAAGATTTATTTTTAGCAGAATCCGAACATTAGACGTGATAATTGATGAAAAATCTTTTAAAATACGATTTATATCAATACATTTATATCAAAATACGAACATTTAAAAGAAAAAATATATAAATGTTTCTATTTCTATTGAAAAAACACGAATAATCTGCAATACTATATAAGTTCAAAAAAGAGATTATTTTTTCAAGGGGCGTTTATCGTGAATTCATTAGAAAATAGAGAGAACTTGAGCTTTTTAGAGCGCTTGTTTCATCTCGAAGAAGCCAAAACGACCGTTAGACGAGAAATTTTAGCTGGTCTAACAACTTTCGTTTCAATGGCTTATATCCTGTTCGTTAATCCTCAAGTTTTGGGAGACTCAGGGATGGACAAAGGATCACTATTTACTGCAACTGCTTTGACGGCGGTTGTTGGTTCAGTCTTGATGGGTATTTTAGCAAATTATCCGATCGCGATTGCTCCAGGATTAGGTGACAATGCCTTTTTCAGTTACTCGGTCGTTATTGCTATGGGTATTCCTTGGCAGACTGCTATGGCTGGTGTTTTCGTAGCCAGTTTGATTTTCTTGGTATTATCATTAATGAAAATTCGTGAAGTCGTGATCAACGCGATTCCAAAAGATTTAAAACTGGCCGTAGCTGCCGGTTTGGGTATTTTCATTGCCTTTGTTGGACTGCAAGGTGGGGGACTTATTACAGCAAGTAAATCATCACTTGTTGCTATCGGTTCATTTACAAATCCAACTACATTGTTAACGATTGCTGGTTTGTTCGTTACAGCTATTTTGATGGCTCGTAAGATTCCTGGTGCGATCTTTATTGGAATGGTCTTTACAACGATTGCTGGTTTAGTAACTAAGTTGATTCCAGCACCATCACATATTATTTCTGGTATTCCTAGTTTGAAACCAACGTTCGGTGTTGGTGTAGCTCACATCGGTGATATCAAAGAACCACAACTTTGGGCAGTTGTGATCATCTTCTTGTTAGTTGCTTTCTTTGATACTGCAGGTACTTTGATCGGCTTGGCTGAACAAGTCGACGTTATGCAAGACAAAGATGGTAAGATGCCAAGAATTGGTCACGCTTTGATGGCGGACTCAATTTCAATGGTTTCTGGTTCAATCTTTGGTACTACTCCTCCAACTGCTTACGTTGAATCATCAGCTGGTATTGCCGTCGGTGGTAGAACTGGTTTGACTTCAATTACGGTTGGTGTGTTGTTCGCACTTTCAATGTTCTTCTCACCACTATTGAGTGTCGTAACAAGTAACGTTACCGCTCCAGTATTGATCATCGTTGGTACTTTGATGGCTCAATCAATGCGTGGTATTCAATGGGACAGATTCGAAATTGCTTTGCCTGCATTCTTAACGATTGTCGGAATGCCTTTAACCTATAACATTTCCTATGGTATTGCCTTTGGTTTCTTGGTTTACCCAATTACCATGTTGGCAGCCGGTAAGAGAAAAGAAATCAATCCTATTATGTACGGATTGTTCGTCGTCTTTGTTATCTTACTTTACATTATTAACATTTTGCCAAAAGCTAGTTTAGCTTAATGAAAAAGCATTTTTGATTTCAATTCAGTAGTTTTTTCTTGAATTGAATTACATCTGAATATTTAAATATAAAAGTCATCTAGGAAAACTAGGTGACTTTTTTTATACAATCAAACTTTAGAAAGAGTCTGATTTGTTTTAGATAAGAGTGCTTTTTATTTTAGAGATATTTTCATGCCAAAAATAAAAGCTGTATAATATATAAGTAAACGTTCGCAAGGAGGAGAATTCATGAAGAAAATTATTAACAATGTTGAAGATATCGTACCAGAAATGATTGCTGGTTTAGTCAAGACTAGTCCTGAGCTGGTCAAACAGATCGATGGGACTACGGCAGTAGTTAGAAATGACAATAAGTTTAAGACTACTAAACAAGTCGGCATCGTTTCTGGTGGTGGCAGTGGTCACGAACCATTACATGCTGGTTATGTCGGTGACGGAATGCTCAGTGCAGCCGTTGCTGGGGAAGTCTTTACTTCACCTACACCAGATCAAATATATGAAGCTATCACAGCCGTTGATCAAGGATTGGGCGTTTTGCTGATCGTTAAGAATTACTCTGGCGATGTGATGAACTTTGATATGGCTAAAGAAATGGCTGAAGCTGATGACATCAAGATCAAGACGATTGTCGTTGACGATGATATTTCTGTTAAAAATAGTGAATTTACTCAAGGTAAACGTGGTGTTGCCGGAACTGTTTTGGTTGAAAAAGTCGTTGGAGCAGCCGCACGTTCAGGGATGTCCTTAGATGATTTGGCGGCGTTAGGACAAAATGTGATCGATAATACTAAAACAATTGGAATTGCCTTACATGCAGCTACTGTGCCAGCTGTCGGCCATCCTGGCTTTGAATTAAAAGATGATGAGATCGAATATGGAATTGGCATTCACAACGAACGTGGCTATGCCGTTGAAAAGATTCAACCATCGAAGAAATTAGCCCACGAATTGATCGAAAAGATTCTCAATGAATTTACTGACAAAACAGGTGATTTTGCCATTCTCGTTAACGGAATGGGTGGTACGCCTTTAATGGAACAATATATTTTTGCCAACGATGTTTTGAATGAATTGGCAACTGATAAAGTTGACGTTGAATTCAGTAAAGTCGGCAATAAGGTCACTTCGCTCGATATGGTAGGAATTTCTTTAACTATCATGAAAGCCAAACCTGAATGGATCAAATATCTTAAAGAACCAGTAACGACAATTGGTTGGTAGAAAGGAAGTAGCTTATGAAATTAGAATTAACAACTGCTAAGAAGTGGATCGCTTTATTCGTTGAAAAATTGGAAAATAACATGGCGGTTTTAAATGAATTGGATACAGCCATCGGTGATGGTGATCACGGAACGAACATGAAACGTGGTGCCGAAGCTATCACGGCAGCTTTTGCTAAAAAGGAACCTGAGACTTTGGCTGACCTCTACAAGACGACGGCCTTTGCGATGATTCAAAAAGTTGGTGGAGCTTCTGGTCCACTGTATGGTACGGCCTTTTTGGATATGTCCAAAGCTGAGAAGTCCGATGAGCTTGAATTAGGCGATCTGTTGCAAATCGGGACTGACGGTTTGAAACGCCGTGGACAATCCGATGTTGGTATGAAGACAATGATCGATGTTTGGCAACCGGTTAGTGAAGCGGCTAAAAATAATCAGCTGAATCAAAAAGTCATCGATGACGCCTTAGCCAAAGGTAAAGATTTAGTCGCTACTAAAGGTCGGGCAAGCTATTTGGAAGAAAAATCCAAAGGCCACATCGATCCTGGTTCTCAATCAAGTGCTTATTTGTTTGAATCTCTAATTGAAGCGATAGGAGCTTAGTTATGAAATATGGAATAGTGATCGTCTCTCACTCGTATGATATTGCTCAAGGCGTGAAGAAATTGATTTCCCAGGCAGCACCAGATCTGTCGATCACAACAGCTGGTGGAACGGAAGACGAAGAAATCGGTTCTTCCTTGGAAAAGATTCAACAAGCCGTTGACGATAATCACGGTGAGGAGATATTAGCTTTTTACGATTTGGGCAGTTCGAAGATGAATCTGGAAATGTTGATGGAAATGACTGATAAAAAAATCCATAAATATGATGTGGCCTTAGTGGAGGGTGCTTATACGGCGGCTACTTTGGCTCAAGTAGACTCACCTTTGGATGTGATCGAAAAGAATCTTCAACCCTTAAAAATTAAGTAAAAAAATGACAAGAGAGTGAAGCAAGCTTGTGTAACTCGTTTTAGAAAGCGAAATCAGCTTTCGAACATTAACGAAAAATCGCCTCTGATTCAATATTTCGAATCAGAGGCGATTTTTTGTTATTTTTGATTAACCGTTGTATTTAGAAAGTTTAAATTCAACTTTATCGTGGTTCTTTAATTTCTTCTTGTCAGCAGAAACGTTAACTTGTTTCTTATTGACAGTATAAGTCCAGTAAATTTTCTTCTTGTTGTTTTGTTTGTGACCGTCGATTTCAGAAATGAAACCGCCTTTGTCATTGACTTTCCAACCCTTTTTCAAACCTTGAGTAACAGTACCATTCTTCTTCAAAGTGATAGTTTTTTTAGCAATTTGTTTCTTGTTCTTTTTCAAAGTATATGTGACCTTGATATTTTTAGTAGCACTAGCTTGAGCTGTGGTAACGGTGGCCGGTGCAAAAACGCCAAGTAATATTAAGAATGATGCTAAAAATGCTGCAAATTTTTTCATTGTTTCTCCTCCTCTTATTTGTACAACGAATTTTATTATAACAAAATAAAAACTGCTTGAATCAATTAGATTTTTTAAATTAATAAGTTAGAATAAGAATATTGACGAAAGGAGCGAGGTTATGAATAAGTTGATCGTTAATTTTCAAAAGAATATCAACAGTGTGACTATGATAGCTTATTTGTTCAATGTCATTTTAATAGCCTTGCTTTACAATAATCCTTTGATCACGGGTGTTGTGTGGCTCAGTTTATTGGTGATGTCGTTCTTGACGAAACGTGACAAACTGGGAGCATATTTGAAATTTTCGGGAGTCATCTTTTTAGTTACGGTCTTGTTCAATCTGATTTTGAATCAACGAGGAACCACTTTGTTGTTAAACTGGCCCTGGTTAAAAATTACGACAGAGTCGCTTGGCAATGGGATAATCTTAGGAATCTCATTCGTCAATCTCCTGTGGGCTTTTTACTTGTACAATGCTTTGGCCAGAACGAAGGTCATCTTTGAAGTTTTATCAAAATTTTTCAAAAGTATCGCCATTATTTTTATTTTGACAATCAAGTTTATTCCTAGAATTGTCGAAATATTTACAGAGACAAAGAATTTACAGAAATTTCGTTTAGGCGAATCTAAAGGCGGTTTGAAACAGATGATGAATTTGACGGAGATTGTTTTGAACAAAGCAATGGGGAGTTTTATGAACGTATCCGATAGTTTATTGCTGAAAGGCTATGAAGGCCGACAGAAGAAACTGGGCAGGACTGAATATCAGCGCAGCGACTTTTTAATACTGGTTTTGATCGTTATAGCGGTGACTTTTAACTTTACGATGGTAATTTTAAAAGTTGGGCAGGTCAACTTTGGTTCAGCCAAGGTTTTGATTCCCATCGATTGGAAAGTTGGTATTATTGCAGTTATTAATTGTGGCTTGATTATTTTGCCACTCATATTAGGAGGCATCAATTACGGATGGTGGAAATTTTACGTTTCAAAGACTACAGCTTCCGCTACAATAACAGCCAAACGTTATCGTTGAAACACTTGAATTTTGTTTTGGAACGCGGTGACTTCGTTACGTTGATCGGAGCAACAGGCAGTGGTAAAAGTACCTTTTTGAAACAATTTTTGCCACGGTTAGCGACTGGAAAAGTTATTTCGGGTGAAATTGAAACGGAATTGTCTCAAAATACGACTAATTTTGCTTACGTTTCCCAGTTTGTCGATAATCAAATTATTATGGAAACGCCTCGCGATGAATTGAAATTTGTACTCGACAACCGAGGCTGCAGCGAGAATGAACTGCAGTTGCGGATCAGTGAAATTGCCAGTTTTTTGAATATTGTCGATTTCTTGGATGTTAAAGTGAACAATTTGTCAGGTGGTCAAAAGCAACTGATCAATCTGGCCAGTGCATTAGTTTTGAAGCCACAAGTTTTACTGCTAGATGAACCGACTGCTCAGTTGGATCCGATTGCTTCAGAGAAATTGCTGCAAGTTGTCCATAAGGTCAATGAGGAGTTTAGTTTAACGATCGTTTTGGTCGAACACGAATTAGAACAAGTGGTTAAGTTTTCCAATCGGTTAGTTGTCATGGAACACGGACGAATTATATTAGATCAGCCAATTGATGCTGGTTTGCGAGAAATTTTTCAAATGAATTCATATCAAAATTATTTAACGCAAGTTGACCGATTAGCTTTGGAACTGAAATTGGCAGAGCATGAAGCTTTACCTTTGAGCAATAAGACTTTGAATCAATTCGTTCGACCAGTGTCGAATAAATTGCAGATCCGCAAAAGTATCAAAGAAGCATCAAATAAGACTGTCGTTTTTCAAGCAGACAAGGTGAATTTTCGTTTTGATTTCAATGGCGATAAAATTTTGAATAATATCAGTTTGAAATTACAAGCAGGGCAATCATATTGTGTTGTGGGTCCGAATGGTACTGGCAAAACTACTTTGTTAAAAGTCTTGACACAACAATTGTCAGCCCAATCGGGAAAATTACTTTTTGAAGGTAAGAAATTAAAAACTGAATTTTATCAGCGAGTGTTTGTGCTGCCCCAAAATCCTGCGACGTTATTTGTCAAAGATACGGTCAGGGAAGAATTGAATTATCAATTGGACATTTATCAGTCCCAAACACAATTAACCGATATTTTGGAAGAATTTTCGCTGAGTGGTTTAGAAGAAACCAATCCTTACGATTTAAGTGGAGGGCAACAGGAATTCTTAGCTTTGGCTTTAGGATTCATCAAACAACCGAAGCTTTTATTCTTGGATGAACCAACTAAGGGGTTGGATCCGAATAAGAGAATCGAACTTGGTCAAAAGCTACAAGCATTTCAAGAAAATGGAGGAACGATTTTTGCCAACAGTCATGATCTGTTGTTTGCGGTCAATTACTTCGACCAGGTGGCGATGATGTTTAGCGGCAAATTGAGTGAATTTGCAGACCCGCGGGAATTTTTCAGTAACAAATTCTTTTACACAACCGAAATAAATAAAGCTTTGCGGGATATTTTTCCCACGGCTTTAACATGGAAGGATATTCAAAGAAATGAATCGTAGATCAATTTCATTTTTGATTTTAGCAGTCGTACTACTAGCTTTGATGGTAATTTTTTCAAGCAAAAATTATTTGTTGTTCTCATTTGGATTTTTAGTTTTAACGTTAGGAATTTATTTTTGGCGCTTTGAAAAGGCTCAACACAATTCACGTGAAGTAGTCTTTATCGCGATTGTTTGTGCATTGGCAGTCGTAGGAAGGATCATCTTCGCTGCCTTGCCAGCAGTAAAGCCAGAATTATTTATTCTTATCATGGGTGCCATCGTGAGTGGTCCGGAAACTGGTTTTTTGATGGGGACGATCATCGCCTTGACGTCAAATATGTACTTTGGTCAAGGGGTTTGGACGCCGTGGCAGATGTTTGCTTTAGGAGTGATCGGCCTGATTTCCGGATTGATGTTGAATAAAAAGACCCCAACGTGGATATTGACAGTTTGGGGGTTTGTCAGTGCATTCGTGATGGGCTGGATCATGGATATCTATTATATTCTCGGTTTCGTTGATCCGATAACAATAAAAAGCGTCTTAACAGCCTTGGCAGCCAGTTTTTACTTTGATGTAGTTCACGCAATCTTTACAGCCGTCTTGTTGTTATTAGTTGGTAAACGTTGGATTAAAATTTTTAGCAATTATAAACAAAAGTATGACCTCTTTAAACAACCTAAGATTAGTTCTAAGTAAAGATTAAACTCTTTACTTAGAACTTT
>NZ_AZEZ01000035.1 GCF_001434275.1 Companilactobacillus mindensis DSM 14500
TGTAGGATACATTCCGTTTCCTTGCCAAACTTACGATACAGACCTCCCCGGGTAAGAACGCTAACTTTCATACCATGTAACTGCCGGCTTTACTGGAAATACTTTTGAGTAGTATTGGACTTTGTCATGGGTAGCAAACTTATCCAGTGTTTCCAGCCTTATAGCCGATTTTTGTTCATCAGTTCAGTAATTTGCTTTGGGCTTCCTTCAGATTCCACCTCGCGGTGGACACCCTTGCCATTAGCTAGTGATTCCGACTACTACGGCTCACAGTGGACTTTCGCCACCAAGTTAGCGCCCATGCCGGGCGCAC
>NZ_AZEZ01000036.1 GCF_001434275.1 Companilactobacillus mindensis DSM 14500
CCATATATTGATAATGATTAGATAATTCACGAATGTTTTTTCGCTTCGTCAATTCTGAAATCCGATCTTGAGCAATTTTAAGGCTTACTCCAATTTGTTTTAATCGATATATTTCTTTATCGATTCCGACCAATTTGTTATAAACAGTTCTACTGATATTGGAATTAACATTTATAATATCCTTTTGTTTATTATTTGGATAAATTCTCATCTTGATGCCATAATGATATTCAAGTTCTGCCATAGGTTTC
>NZ_AZEZ01000037.1 GCF_001434275.1 Companilactobacillus mindensis DSM 14500
TGGTGTGAGAGGTCGGTAATTAAAAGTTACCTCCTACTCGATTCTAAATAATTGTAAACAAAGTTGAAAAAGAACTGTATTTCGAATCTGAGATGATTTTTTTTAAAAACGAGCTACACAAGCTAGATTCCTGTGCATTGCTACGTCCTGAAAATCATCTGCCAAAACCGGATAGCTAATTTCCCGGCCTAGGCAATTGCTCGGAATCTAACCAGCTTGTTCCATTCTCTAAAACGAGTTGCACAAACTAGATTCCTGTGCATTACTACGGCCTAAAAACCATCTGCTAAAGCCCAGCAGATAATTTTCAGGCCTAGGTAATTGCTCAGAATCTGACCAAGTTTGTTTCACTCTCTGATTCCTACGATTAGTCAAGTGGATATATAGAAAATGAGA
>NZ_AZEZ01000005.1 GCF_001434275.1 Companilactobacillus mindensis DSM 14500
TTATCTTGATACAGTAGAATCAATTCGTTTTTTTGTTTTTCATTTAAAGCCTTGACATGGCGGGGTTTAGGCGTAAAATTAGCCTCATAAATGGTTGAATGAAAACAAAATAAAAAACCCACGTGAAATCTCTGTTTGGCGACCGAGCACGTGAGTTGATTATCATTTGCGATTTATAGCCTTATTCTAGGGGGTAAACCCTATGATGTCAAGGCTGTAAACTTAGCTAAAATGATAATTCAGCTCCTTCACGTGGATAAAACGGGAGGAGCTTTTTATGTCTGAAGTGTTTAAAGACGTTACAACAAATGGAAAAGTAAGACCTTGGCGAGAGCGCAAAATTGAAAATGTACGCTATGCAGAATATTTGTCGATTTTAGAATTTAAGCGGGCGCATGATGTCCGAGGCTGTGGTGAAATTTTACGTTTTCGGAAGATTGGGGAGCATTTAAAACTGTATCAGACTTGGTTTTGCAAAAAGCGGTTGTGTCCGTTATGCAATTGGAGAAAGAGTATGAAAAATTCGAGCCAATTAAAACAAATTATTGCAGAGGCAGTTGTGAGAGAGCCTAAAGGACGGTTTTTGTTTTTAACTTTGACCGTTAAGAATGCTTATTCAGCAGAAGAGTTAAAATCCTCGTTGAGAGCTTTGACTAAGGCTTTTGGCAAGTTATCGCGTTATAAAAAAGTATCAAAGAACTTACTAGGTTACTTACGCTCAACTGAAATTACAGTGAACGAACATGACGGCTCATATAATCAACATTTGCATGTCTTGCTGTTTGTAAGGTCTAGCTATTTCAAGTCGAGTGACAGTTATATTAATCAAGAAGAATGGACAAGACTGTGGCAAAAGGCGTTAAAAGTCGATTATGAGCCAGTGGTGCATGTGCAAGTCGTTAAGGCAAATAAACGAAAAGGGACGGATTCTTTACAAGCTAGTGCGGAAGAAACGGCTAAGTATGAAGTAAAATCGGCTGATTATATGACGGTTGATGATGAGCGTAATTTGGTGGTGATTAAAAATTTGGAGTATGCCTTAGCTGGAACACGACAAATCAGCTATGGTGGTCTGTTTAAGCAAATTAAGCAAGACTTGAAACTGGAAGATGTTGAAAATGGTGATTTAATTCATGTTGGCGATGAAGATTACACCAAAGAGCAAATGGAAGCTGCGGAAGAAGTCGTTGCAAAGTGGGACTTTAAAAAGCAAAATTATTTTATTTGGTAAAGAGAATGTCAGGGTATGATCAACGGCAAAACCGTTGGGCATACCCTTATTTTTTGTTGCCAGCTTGCTGACTTCTGATACAGTTTTTTTGGTTTTAGCACTACTCCAATTTATTTGGAGTGTAAGTGCGCCTTGAACTAATGTTTTGAATTTTGTCATTGTCGAAATATAAGACAATGGCGCACTTACACGTCACTTTCATGACGTCGTGCGTTCTGACTGCAAAACGTCAGAAGGGCGCACTTGCACCCCACCAAATAAATGGGGTGCAAGTTGCTTAAAACCTGTCTCAGAATTCGCTCCGCTCAAACTAAAACTGACAAGTCAATTTGGAACCCAAAAAGCAGATAAGTTCAGTCGTAAACTCCTTCGAACTTTTCTCCTTTTTGAGTTGCTCTCAGAAGCCCAAAATTGCCTTCTAAGCCATTTTAAGAATTAACAAGTTATTTAACTGTCTGTCAACGGTAAATCGACGTAGATAGCCTTATTGAGCCGTACAGGCGAAATTAGACTATCTAGGAGGCTTTAAGGAGTTGATAGACTTTGCAAATTAAAAGCTAAAAGGCGGAAAGCAGCTTGCCTGTTTTCCCGAGCCCGACTGGCGGCGAAGTCGAAACGGTCAAGCTGGTTCAGCTTGTCAGGTTTGGGTGAAACCCAAGGTCTTACTTTTTCGGTCGTTAAAACTGGAAAATTTCATAAAATTTTTGGTGGGTCTCTCTAACTAGCCCGCTACCCGTTCGAAAATCGAACCTTTTGCTTTTTTATTGTGAACAAAAATGTGGTAATGTTCTAGAGTTTTAGAAAGAGATTTAAAGGGGATTAATAATGCCGAGAATTGACGAACGTAGTTGGAAAAAGATTTTTGAATTGGGTAATAACGGTAAATACGATGATGAAGCGTATGCTGAGATTCTTGCTACAGTATTGAATTTGCGTGTTGAAAAAGGCTTAACTCAAAGTGACGTTGCGAGAATATCTGGTTTATCTACGAGTATGATCTCTAAAATTGAGAGTCAATATACAGTACCGAGTGTAAAAAATTTCTTACGATATATTTTCGCCTTAGATTTGGATTGGGAACTTGTTCATAAACGTTAACTGAATTTTGGGTTTAAAAAAGAGGTTCAGTATGAACCTCTTTTTTGGGGTTTTGAAAGTGACGTTTTTTGTCACTTTCCTCTTATCTTGATACAGTAGAATCAATTCGTTTTTTTGTTTTTCATTTAAAGCCTTGAC
>NZ_AZEZ01000038.1 GCF_001434275.1 Companilactobacillus mindensis DSM 14500
AACCCCATATGAAGTATTTTTTGACAAACCGTTGCACTTAGTTTGACAATTCGCCACTCAAAAAATAAGGAGATTAGTTAATGCTAACAGAAATTATTAAAGAATTACGCAATAAGATTGCGGATCAAGAAGAAACAAGAAGTAAGAAAGCGGAAGAAACTCGCTCAATTCTTGAAAATAAGGAATCTACAGACGAAGAAATTGCTTCCGCTAATAAGGCTGCAAGTGAAGTTCGTAAAATGGACGACCAAATCAAAGCTGACAAAGAAAAGCTTAGAAATTATGAAGCCACTGCTAAGACTCCCAACAATCACAAAGAACCAGAAGGTAGAAAACTTAGTGCAGAAGATGAAGAAAAACGTTCGTTGAATGATTTCTTGCATTCTAAGGGTGAAGTTCGTGATGGTATCACAAGCCCTAATGTCGGTGTAACAATTCCAGAATCAATTGTTTATAGTCCTGAAAATGAAGTTAAATCAGCAACTGACTTATCTCAATTGGTTCAACACTTTACAGCTACAACAGCTAGTGGTGAATATCCAATTTTGAAACGTGCAACAGCAACACTAAATACTGTTGAAGAATTGGAAAAGAATCCTGAACTAGCAAAGCCTGATTTTGAAAAGATTTCATGGAAGATTAATACATATCGTGGTGCCATTCCTATTTCAAACGAAGCTATTCAAGATTCAGCCATTGATTTAACTGGATTAGTATCTAGAAATGCTCAAGAGCAAAAGATTAATACAACTAACGTTGCTATTTCAACAATTCTTAAATCATTCACAGCCAAAACAGTAGCTGGTGAGTCTGTAGACGATATTAAACATATTCTCAATGTTGACCTTGATCCTGCTTATAACAAGGTAATCGTTGCATCACAAAGTTTCTATAACTACCTAGACACTCTAAAGGACAAGAACGGTCAATACTTACTACATCAACCAATTGTTGATGGTTCACCAGTTACATTGCTAGGTGTTCCCGTGACTGTAGTTGAAGATACTGCCTTGGGTCAAGATGGAGAAGCTCATGCATGGATTGGTGATTTGAAACGTGCTGTTGTTATGGCTGACAGATTGGATATTCAAGTACGTTGGGTAGACAACGATATTTACGGTCAATATCTACAAGCAGTTACACGTTTCTGCGTTGTAAAAGCTGATGAAAACGCTGGTTACTTCTTAACACAAGGTGCAGCCCCAAAAGCGTAATGGGCGTAAGCTTGGATAATTCTTCTTTGGCATTAAAAGTCGGTGACACAGCCACTCTAAAGGCTACAATCACACCTGAAAATGCTGACAATTTGAATTATTCGTTTGCTACGTCCAACGATAAGGTTGCGACAGTTACGCCTAAAGTTGGAAAGGTAACAGCCGTTGCTGCTGGTACTGCTACTATTACGGTAACAACCGAAGATGGTTCAAAGACGGCTTCATGTGAAGTCACAGTAACTGCAGCACAAAGCGAAGCTCCAAAAGCTCCAGAAGCACCAACAGATGTGACATCAACAGCTACTAAAGATGGAGCAACAATTACAGCTAAGTAGCTAACAAATGATGGTACAGATTTATCCACAAATATAAAAATATAAAAGGAGGTATAAATTTTTGACAGATCGTTCAAAAGATATTGAAGTAGTTTATTTTAAAGCGGGGAACAAAGTCGCTGAAGGTAAAGTCGGTACAGGTAGTGCTGCTGTTACAGGATTAGCACCAGGTACAGTAGTTGCTGATGGTGACTATAAAGTTACTTTTAAGGACTCAGTTACAGGCCTCGAGTCAACAAAGGTTGATGTAAAGGGTTGGACAGTTCTAGCACCAGCACCAAGTCAACCAGCACAGGCACCAAGTGCTGTCGAGGAGAACTTGTTATTGAAAGCAGATACACCATTTAGTATGACAGGTAATAACACAGCTAACCAATACCAACAAATGTACGCGTTAAGCAGAAGACTAGAAAAAGGCACTAAAGTAACTTTAAACTTTGATGCTGTTTCTACTGCTCCTACGAAATTTATTGTCCAAACTGATGGCACAGATGGTGGAACTTGGACTAATTTTATTGCTGATACTGCCGATACTAAAAAGAAACATTATGAGGCAACCGTCACACTTGATGACTTTTCAGAGAAGGGTATTAACTTACGTTTGGACAATATTCCTTCAACATCAACTGTTACAATTTCAAACATGAAACTAGAGTTAGGTTCACATGCAACTGCATAGAGGAGGTTAGTTAATGTCTGAAGACACAAAACTTCTAACCGACCAGCAATTCAAAACTCTTAAGTTGTATTGCAAGATTGACCAGGACTTTGACGATGATGTTTTAAATGAACTTATCGAGTCCGCTGCTAGTGAAATTTCTCATGCTATTTCTGCAACTAAAAAGCCCAGTGATTATATTTCTGATCACAGGTTTTTTGTCGCTCTAATGAAATATGTAGAAGAAGATTACTACTACAGAGGAAATGGTTCGGAAGTTATGAGATTTCCACTTCAAAACACAACAATCAATAATGTGATTAACCAATTGCGTAGTGAGGAGGTAGATTTCGATGAGACTAACACACATGACTGAGCGAATTGAATTCCTTAGCAATAAAGAAGTTCAAAACGAGGACGGTGTAATGGTTCCAGGTACAGATACACCAATATTTAGCTGTTGGGCAGAAGTTCTTAACACACCAATCCGTGAGTTTAAAGACGCCACGACTAAAGTTGGTAATCGCAAGGAATCACCTAACTTCGCTATAAAATTTGAGCCACAAAGATTGATTGACTCAACTTGGAAAGTTCGCTGGCGTGGGTCTGTTTATGAAATTACAGGTATCGATGAAGATTTCGACAAACGAGACCTTACAAAGCTTGAATGTAAGGCGGTGAATGCTAAATGAGCGTAACAGGCGTGGAAGAATTACTTCACAACGTTCAAGTTTTGCAATCTGGATATGATCGTAAAGCACGTAAGGCAGTTCGCGAGGGTGGTGAATATTTCGGTGAAACATTAGCCGAGGATACTCCTGTTAGTACGGAAGACCATTCAGGCAAAGGTCCATTAAGAGACCATATGAAGGTTGGAAGTGTGTCACTAAAGACTGGTGAGTATGAAGTCCCAGTTGGTTATGACAACGTTAAAGGTCGAATTGCTCACTTTCCTAATAGTGGAACGTCTAAGCAAGACCCACAGCATTTCATCGAGAAAACTCAAGAAAAAACTAGAGATGGCGTGCTTGATATTTTCGTCAAGAACTTAAAGGTCGGTGATTAATTTGAACGAATATGACATTTTCAAAATGTTCGATTCAAACACCGACATTCAAGATTATATGAACGGAATTCGTGGGAGCAAAATAGACCTACCACAGATTTATGTAGGAACACCACAAGAAAGTTTTATCCAAAATTCTAACGCCCCGTGGATTCGTATTACTGCAATTCCAGGCGATGAAGCTTTATATGCTGACAATCGAAGAGCTATTGAATATCCACGCTATCAAATCGATTTCTGGATATTGCGATACAAAACTAAAGAGTTAATTAAGTTAGAACAAATGATTTACGAAAATATGTATAACCACGGGTATGAGCGTTATTACAAAAATCATACGCGCGATGTTGACATGACGGACCTACAAATGGTCCAAGGAAACTTTGAATATCAAGGCTTTAGTCCAAACGAGGACTAAGGCCTTTTTTAATACAAAAAATAAGGAGATTTATTAAATGGGAAAAGCAAAATTTGGTGCATCTAACTTCTATTATGGAGTTGTAGAAAATGATTTGGTGGCTGACGGACCTAAGAAAATGCCAGGACTAACCGAAGCCAAAATGGATTTGAAAAATGAAATGAAGGGTATTGCGGCTGATGATGGTCCATATGTAACTCTTTCTGGTGGTATTTCAGAAGCTACTTTGAATATTAAGCTATTAGATATCGCTTCCGAAGCAAGAAAAGATTTCTTTGGAATTGAAGTTAAGAATGGTGTTGAACTCTACAACAAGAACCTAAAGCCTAATGACATTGCAATCATGTTTGACACCAAAATGGATGACGGTACAAAGATTCACGTAGCAATGCTTAAGGGGAAATTCTCACTACCCGGTGTTGATACTAAGACCGTAGACGGTACTCCTGATCCAAGCAATGACGAAACTACAGGTACATTTGCTCCTCGTGGAGATTCAGAAGATGGAATGATGGTTGCAATTGGTCGTGAAGACAATGCTGGCTTTGACTTAGAAAAGTTTAAGAGATTCGTATTTCCTAAGACAGCAGACGACTACAATGCTTTAGATACACCACAAGCACCACAAGCACCACAAGATGTTAAGCCAGTGCCAACGACTAACGGCGCAGATATATCATCAAAATAAAAAATTAGAAAAGGAGACATTTAATTATGGCAGATCGCTCAAAAGATATTGAAGTGATTTATTTTAAGGCAGGAAACAAAGTCGGTGAAAGTAAAGTCGGTGAAGCTAGTGCTGCTGTTACAGGATTAGCACCAGGTACAGTAGTTGCTGATGGTGACTATAAAGTCACTTTTAAGGATTCAGTTACAGGTCTCGAATCAGCAAAAGTTGATGTGAAAGGCTGGACAGTTCTAACACCAGCGCCTGAAGCACCAACAGACGTAACATCCACAGCTACTAATGACGGAGCGGTAATTACAGCTAAGTAGCCAATAAGAGCATACTCCCTCTCTGGTAGCGGCGGTGGACGGAATTAAATTTATAGGAGAAATATATATATGGCTTATGAAGTTAAATTAACGATCAAGGGCGAAGAAATTCCTTTTAAACGTACAGAAACACCATTTTTCAAAGACACCACTCGTGCTTTGATTTTGCAACAGCACCAAGTAAAAATGTGGGGTAAAAAAGATGGTCCTACTGATGAAGATTTAATGAATAATGAAAAGGATGTTGCAAATTTTGCGTCCAGCTTTTTTAATAACCAATTTACGGCAAAAGATTTTATTGACGGAGCGCATTCAGAATCAACGATTGCAATTTCAAAAATTATTGATGAGTGCTTAGGTTCTAGTGATCCTGATGATTCTGATAAAACTAAATCAAAAAAATAACTGAGCAAACATTAAAGGACTCGCTTAATAAAATTGACGAGTTTTACAAATCCATGATGTCACAAGGATATAAGCTAAAAGATGTGGACTACATGACTATGGACGATGTAAAGCGCATAAATCATATATATGAAGAAAAGGAAACCACCATTGATAAGGCGTTTCCTTTTTTGTTTGCTTAAATTTTATAAGAAGGGGGATAAGATATGGCTGGATCATTAGGACATTTAGCAGCAACAGTAAGTTTAAACATTGATCCCTTTAAGCAAAGCTCATCAGCTTTAATGTCCACTATTAGAAATACTAATCAGGCTTTAAAACTGCAAGATAATTACGTGAAGGCTTACGGAAATAGTCTTAACTCAGTGAAATCGCATTATTCGACTCTTTCTCAACAGATGAGTAACTACGATGCCAAGTTGAAGAATCAAGAGGCTACATATTCCAGACTGACTAAACAGACTGCGGAAACATCTGAAGAACAAGCAAAATTAACGGCCAGACAGCAGAATGCCGCTTCCGCTATTAATAGAACTAAAAATTCCATGAATTTGCTTGATGCCGAAATGGGACGAGTAAAGCGTCAAATAGATCAGCAATCAACTGGTTGGTATAAAGCAGGAACAAATTTAAAGAAGTTTGGTTCTGCAGCAACATCAGCTGGTCAAAAAATGAGTTCAATGGGTTCAACTATGACCACGCGTGTTACAGCGCCTATTGTGGCTGGCTTTGGTTATGCCGTTAAGTCCGCTATTGATTTTAATTCTCAAATAAAAAACATTGGCCCATTATTACAAGCCAATGGTGAGAGTGCCGGACAAGTAAGACGTGAAATGACTCAAATGGCTAATGCTTCTAAGAAGTGGTCAGTTCAATACGGTATTTCCACAAAGTCCATTAATACAGGACTTGAAGAGTTGGTAAAGCGTGGATATTCCGCTAAGCAATCACTTGGAGCTATGCCAAGTATTTTGAATGCGGCTAAGGCTTCTGGTGATGATTTCAATACTGTTATGACCGTTTCAACATCAACACTAGAACAATTTGGTTTGAAGTCTAGAACAACAGCCGGGATGTTAAAAAACACTCAACGTGTAACCGATAGTTTAACTTATACAGCGAATGCAACCGCTGCTGGTTTCCAAGATATGGGTGATGCTATGACATATGTTGGTCCTACAGCTCACGCAGCTGGAATCAGTTTGGAAGAAACTGCTGCAGCGATTGGTTTAATGAGTAATCAAGGTATTGAAGGGTTAACGAGAATAATAAAAATCCTGCTCTCACTGGCCCGCTTAGAGAGTAATCTCTTTGAAAAAGAACTAATTCAATTCGGTTAACACTAAAATTATATATAATCACGTCAAGACCGAGCCAAGCCGTGTAGGAAACTCACGGAAGGTGTAACGACTAGATAAATTATCCTAAGCAAACACTACTATATAAATAATAGTGTTTTTTTGTATGGAAAAATATCCACGAAGAGTTAGCTCCAATTTTTATATTGGACGAAAATATAGTCTGAACATTATGGAAACATAATGAAGTACGAGATAAAGAACTCGTACGATAACACATTGCAGTCGCAGGTACAGCTTTACGTTCAGCATTAACAAGGTTGATGAAGCCATCGAAACAAAATGCAGCTGGTTTCAAGGAATTAGGTATTAACGTTGCTGATTTTAAGAAAGGCACGTTAACATTACCAGAGATTCTTAACAAAATTAAGACGAATACGGCTGGTTGGACAAAAGAACAGCGTGCAGCAGCTATTGCTACTGCATTCGGTACAGAAGCACAAGCTGGTATGAATGCGTTGGTATCACAAGGTGGAGACGCCTTAACAGATCTAACTAGCAAGACAGAAAAAGCAACAGGTTCTACTAAGAAAATTGCTGATACAATGAATAGCACCAAAGCCGCACAAATTGCAAAATTTAAGGAATCATTGCATGTTTTAGCAATTACGATTGGTGATAAATTAACACCAACACTTATGCCACTAGTTAAAGATGCAACTCAAGTTGTTAAATCATTTGGTAAATTAGATGCATCTACACAACGGACAATTGTTAAAACGGCTGCGTTAGCTGCAGCAGTTGGACCATTGTTGTCTATTTTAGGTGGGGCATCACGTGGATTAGGCGCATTAGGAACAGCATTCAGCCTTCCGGTATTAGGAATTAGCCGAATGGTTGGAGCTTCCAAACAAGGTGCCACAGGCTTAGGATTATTAAAAGCTGGCTTCAGTAAGACTGCTTATGAAAGTGGAAACTTTGCTACTAAAGCGGCTAAAACATCGGAATCCGTTGTAGATGCCGGTTCAAAAGTTGCAAGCACAGCCAATACGTTTACAACGTTTGGATCAAAGGCAGCAACCGCTGGTACTGCCATGCTTACTTTTGCAAGTGCCAATCCTGTTGCCGCAGTCGCTATTGTTGCTACTGCAGCCGCTCTCACATATGGAGCAGTTCAATTAGTAAAATATGGTAAAAGTGCTTATGATTCACAACAACGAATCAATCGCTGGGGATCAGATGTTGGTGCTAGTGCCGATAAATCACTATCAAAGATGCAAGGATTTAACCAAAAGTCTAGTTCTGCGTTACATGATTTTGATTCTAATGCCACTAAGAGTGCTGATTCTATTGGCAAGTCATTTAAAGGTATGAGTGATACTATTGGAGATTCAGCCGATAAGGCCAATAAGAAGTTAAAAGATGGCCTAAAAAATCTGCCGGATGATGTTGCCAATATTGTTAAATCCGCTGCCGCTAAACAGGAATCTGCTAATAACAAAATCAAAAGTAACGCTAAACAAACAGCAGATAACGTAAACGAGATTGTTAAAAACGCTGCAAACAAGCATCGTAGTTTAACAGATGACGAGAACCAATATATTCTCAATTCCAGAAAGAAAATGAATAATGATGAAGTACAGCTGATTGGACTTTCTGGAAAGAAAAAGATACAAGTTGAAAAAGCCTTAAATTCAAGTATGCGTTCTATGAGTATAAACGAGGCTGCTAAAAATTATGATTTACTTAGTGAATCAATTAAAAAGCAGAATGGCGTTTATAAAAAAGGTCAATCACAGCTAAAGGCTTTACGCAAAGGCGGTTTTCTGACTGAAAAAGCATATAATACCGCAATGGCAAAATTAAGCAAAGAGCATACCAACGACATCATGAACGAAGGCAAAAAAATGATTGAGTACGGTAAGAAAGCTCATCTTGTTCAAGGCGGTGTCTCTGATGATTTGAAAAGAATTGGATTATCATATGACGAAGTAGCAAAGCATACTGACAAATCAGCTCAAAATATGTCTACGGCAAATTCTCATATTGCTGACACAGCTTCGAAAATGGGAACAGTTGCTCGTAAGGCTGGTAAGGATTGGAACTCTATGGTTCTTAATCCTAAAACCGGAAAGATTAAGACTAATGCTCAACAAACCATTAGTGATACAGCTAAGACCAAACAAGGATGGGCGCGGCTTGAATTTGATTTGAAGCATGCAAAAATTAGTAGTAATGCTAAGTCAATGATTGGTGAAGCGGCTGTACAATCTGGACGTTGGGATAGCCTTCCTTGGAAAGAAAAGAAGTTAATGCTTCGTGTAAATCAAAAGGGTAAACAAGATTTAGTAGCTGCGGTTAAAGATATTAAGAATTGGAATCAATTAACGCCCAATCAAAAGAATGCAATCATCCATGCTAAGGGTCAAAAAGAATTGGCTTTAGCTATGATCGATGCTGGCGAGTGGAACAATCTACCTATGAAAGATAAGGAAGCACTAGTAAAGACTTCCGGCGAAAAAGATATGATTGATTTGCTTACTAAGACAGGAACGTGGAATAAGCTTAGTTTAACTGCTAAAAAAGCTGTAATTAATGGTAAAGGTAACGCTGAATTAGTTGACCAACTCAATAATCTAGGTCAATGGAATAAATTAACCATGCAACAAAAAGCCCTAGTTATTAATAACAAAGCAACTGCTCCAATTGTGGATGCAATGATAAAGGCTGGAACTTGGAATTCGTTAACTATGCAACAAAAGAATGCAGTTATTAATGATAAAGCAACCGCCAAAGTCGTTCAAGCACTACAAAAGGCAGGAGTTTGGAATAGTCTCGATTTGAAAACACAAAATGCAATTGTTAATGACGAAGCAACCGGCAAAATTATTAATGCATTAGCTGTAACTGGCAAGTGGCAAGGATTAGATATTGGCGCGAAGAATGCAATTGTTAATGATGATGCCAGCGCTCCTATTATTGCTGCATTAGTTCAATCTGGGCAATGGAATGGATTACCACTATCTGAAAAGAATGCGATTATCCATACTGGTAATTCAGCTATGGATTTAGCTAACTTAGTTATTTCATATGGTAATTTTAATGCTTTATCCGATGCTCAAAAAACTTTAATTGTTAATAATCAATCAGCCATGACAGCTTTAAGAGAAGCTGGATATGGATTACAGAGTTATAATTTAAGCCCCGCTCAAATCAAGCAATTAAGAGCCGAAAATAGAGATGTGATTTCTAAGACTAAAGTCGGTCAAACTGCTGTCGTTCATTTTAATGGCCAATCTGTTGAAATTAAAAAAATGAATGGTAACAATGTTGATGTTTTAGGCAAAATTACTACAGCTAAAAACGCACTGAATCAGCACAATGCAAAACATGTTAATACTAAGAACTTAAAAGGTAATGCTTCAGATGTGGTTAATAAAGTAAATACCGGTAAAAGATCGCTTGGTCAATTTAACGCAACACATCCGATTCCAAAAACGCTGCTAGCAAGCGATCATGCTTCCGGACCCGCTAGAACAGCTAAACGAGGAGTAGATGCGTTTCCTATAGGAACAAAAGTTATGAACCTGGTTACAAACTCTATTCATAATTTCTTTTCCAATTTTGGGAAGACGAAGAAAGAAAAAGGTGACAATGATTTTACAGAAGGTACTGCTATGGTTAATGACCAACGCGGGCCTATATTCCGTGAAATGATTAGATTACCTAACGGTGATACATTTGTACCTCAAGGTCGAAATGTGATCATGGCATTGCCTAGACATACACAAATCATTCCGGCTAGACAAACTAATAAATTACTTGGAGGCATTCCGCAGTTCGCAAATGGTACTCCAGGGTATTCACGAGTAATTAAGCAGTTTACTGATCTAAGCCCCAACTTGTTACAAGCTGGTGACACTGTGACTACTAATAACAGCCGTGGAGATAGCATCACTAACGCGCAACAATTTCATATCAATGTGACGGTCAATACCAAGTCCAATGATGGAGAAAATATTGGCCGTTTAGTTTCTGAACAAATTGAGCGTCAATTCAGACAGCAATTTAATAATCAATCTGATGCATTTGGAGGTGGATCAATAGCGTAATGAAAAAAGGAGACTTTTTAATAAACGGAAAAACAGGGATGTTAGAATTAAATTCTTTTCTTGAATCCTATCCAACCATCACAATTCCAAAACGAAAGAAAACTTTTCAAGCAATAGAGGGTGCAAGCTCTCAAGCAATTTTAGATGAAAATGCTTATGATAATCGTGAGATCAACTTGAGTATAATCGTCCGTGCAAATAATGAACTCGACCGTACAATGCGCGTTTCAGCACTGGTTTCAGCATTCGATTCAGCTAATTATATTGATTTTACATACTATGGAGAACCTAATTTTACTTATAAAATAACTAATGCAGATGTGATTTCACAGGTAAGATTATCACGTATTTCATATTGGACACAGCTAACTTTGAAGCTATCTGCTCAAGCATTTAAATATTATGTTCCCGAAAGTTCATTTGACGTTAATGGAACGATTGAATTATTTAATCGATTTGAATATGAATCAAGTCCATTGATTATAATGACAGGCAATTCGGTAACGATTAATAATGAAACTTTTAATTATAACAATTCAGGATCAACTATAAAAATTGATTGTGACGAAGAGCAACAAGATGTTTTCGATGATTCTGGGGTAATTGAAAATGCCTATGATATTACACAGAAATTTCCAAAATTAAGAAGTGGTAACAATACCATTTCTTTTACAAGTGGAAAAATATATCCACGATGGAGGACAATTTAAATGAAACCAATGCTATTGAATTCGATTGACGATTATCCAAAATCTGGATTAGGTCGAATTACTACCGCAACGAATCAAGATGTACATGAAGTTTTAAATGGAGATTACACATTTTCATTTGAAATGCTTGTAACTGATAAGCTTTTTAGTAAATTGAAAGAAGAAATGATAGTTGCAACGTCTGTATCCACAATGGATACGGACTTTTTCTATGTCAAAAATATATCAACTAAAAATCCCGGTACTGTGAGTGTTACATGTAATCACGTCACAATGCTTACTAATGAAAATTACGTTCGCGGGAAACTAAGTATTGATGGCAAGTCCGCAAAAGCTGTATTAAATGAGATGGTCAATAGACTTGACCTACCAGGTCAAAAATTCAGTTATTCAACCGACATTGATAAAACCATTGGTAAGACAGACATTGTCTATACTAATTACAATCCTGGTCAAATTTTAGTTGGTGAGAATAACTCACTTGTCAGTGTTTTGGACGCTCGTTTAGTTCGTAAAGGTATGAGCTTAAAACTCACAAGCAAGAATACAGGTCGTTATATAGATTTGAGACACGGTAAGAACATCGCTGGTGTCCAGATTGATAGCAACATTGATAACTTGGTAACTTCAATTGTTCCTTACTACACAGTAAAGGCTGTAGAAGTTAAGGACGATAAAAAGGTAACAAACACTGACGGTTGGACATTTAGAAAAGTTAATCAAGGCGGAACGGTTACAATTGGCGATAACAACGCTATCGTTTACGACGATAAAAATGTAGCCGATGCATCTCGTAGCTTAGCTGCTAAAACTGACTGGACAACGGATATTCAACGTACAAAAGGTGACGTAGTTCAATATCGTGTCGCTACTAATATGTGGGTAGATTCTAAAGCCGTCACTTTTAACGGTGAGTTGGGAGATGTTATTGATTTTCAATCACCAACGAATGCCAATGATTGGACTGTTAAGGAGATTACTGACGGTGTCGTAACAATTGGCAATCACAGAGCTAAGATTTATTCAGATGCAAATACTGTTGATGATAGTAGATTGGTTGAAGTTGGAAGTTCCTGGTACACAGACAAGCAACGTACAAAAGACGGAATGGTCGAATATAGAATTGCTACCAATCAGTGGGTCAATGCTAATGATGTTGATTTCAAAGGAAAACTTAGTTCTAGCGCTGACAACGGTCAAGGCTCGGTTAATACAGATGGCTGGACAATTAAGCGAATCAATTCAGGCGGGGTAGTTACTGTTACGTCAAGCTTTGGAACAATTTACGATGATAACAACACTAGCCAAAGCCGTGGCTTAGGGAAAGATAGCCAGTGGTCAACTGATCAAGTTAGAACTAAAGGCGGAACTACTCAATATAGAGTAGCTACAAACATGTGGATTGGTTCTGGTGATGTAAGTTTCAATGGAACAGTTGGAAGTGTCATTTCTGGTTCAACTGCAAGTCCTAGAATGATGATGGCTAGAATGGTTGTATCGCAAAACCTATCAGGATGGACAATTAAACGTGCATCAGGAACGTTTGCCGTTAATTCAAATGGAACAATATACAATGATGAAGGTTCTGTAACTACTAATAGAATGTTAGCGGCTAATTCAAAGTGGGCTACGGATAGAGTTAGAAGTAATGGTTCAGACACTCAATATAGAGTAGCAACTGATATGTGGGTTTCAATTTCTGGAAATTCCTTTGATGGCAAGACGTATGAAGTTATTTCAGAACCCAAAGCAAGTGGAACTAATACATCAGGTTGGACTATCAAGTCTGCTACGGGTAGTGTCAAAATCGTTGATTCAATGGGCTTAGTTTACGATGATAACAACGTATTAGATAGCGGGCGTGGTCTTGCCATTAATTCACAATGGGCTATCGATAAGGAACGCGAGAAAAATGGCTTAATTCAATATGAAATTGCCACGAACATGTGGGTCAACGCAACTAATGTTAGTTTAAACGGTTCAATTGGTGGAGTTATTTCAAAGCCTGTTGACCCAGGGCCGGTTGATGGCTGGATAGTAAGAGAAGTTAAAAATGGAGTCGTTACTGTAGGTGATACGGTAGCAACTATTTATTTGGATTCAAACGATAAAGTAACTAACCGAGAACTAGCACCTCATACACCTTGGGTAACCGATAGACAGCGACACAAGGACAATATTTATGAATATAGAGTAGCCACTAATATGTGGGTACTTTCATCAGATGTAAGTTTCAAAGGTGAACTTGGGAAAGTTATATCTGGTACAGAAGAAGCTAGTAAAGCAGTATCTATTCCTGAACATTTGCAATATGGTCCGGAAGTTTATAGTCCACTTTTTAACACTTACAAACTTCCACACAGAAAGTATGTTGACTATTCAAGCAGAGTTGAAAACATTCCAGATTTGATAGATGTAAGTAGTAAATATTTTATTGAAAATCCAGACATTGATAAGCCAGCCTACACAATTAACATCACAGTTGCTAATGCTAATCAAAAACGTGTAGTCAATGCACAAATTGGTGATATAGCACGTATCTATGATCCAAAATATGGAATAACTTCTGATGAAACAATCGTAGAACGTCACTTTGACCCTGATTTAAACGTTAACAAGTCTTTGAAAGCCGGCAAGATTCAACAGACTATCTTTAGATACTTGGATAAACGTATTAAAGATGCTAGTCAAAAGACTGATGAAGTTAAATCACAGACAACCAATGACATCAGCAATGTGGAAGATAATGTAGCGGCTATTAATAATGACGTTTCAGATATCAAAGACGATGCAATCGCTAATAAAGATGAAACTAACCAGAAGTTAGATGAATCTGAACAAAGGGCACAAGATCAAATTAACAATGTTAAAAATACGGTATCTAAAACACAATCTGATATGACCAATTTCATGAATAGTGGTGGGAATAATAAAATTCGTTGGATTCCTACTTTAGCAGAAGCCACACAAATGGAAATTACAACTCCATATGGTTACTGGTTATTAGACGATCATGGAGCAGGTTTTCATAGCAATAATGGAAAGGTTATGACAGGCTTATCGGCTGACGGTCGTGTATACGCAGACTCAATAACTGGTAATACTTTGACAGGTACTAATATCACTGGTGGAACGATAACTGGAGGCGTAATTAAAGGTGCTCAAATATTCAGTAGCTCTTTAAGAACCGATTCGAGTATCCAAGTTTTGAATAGCTCGGGTGCGGTTTCAACCTCAATTGCTAGTTATGGGATTTCCACGCCTTCGTTGACTGTTAATCAGCTAGATGGTGTCAATATGATTAATACTCATAATATGACAGTTTCCAATACTGCTAATATTCAGTATTTGCATGTTATGGGAAATATTGTTGGCAATGGAAGTGGATTATATTTAGGCGGTCCAGTGTATGTAGATGGGAGACGAATTTAATTGAAAAAACTAGATGTAAAAAAAATAACCACAGTCAGTAGTGACGTGGCTATAACTAAATATCAAGCAGAATACGCAAAGGTATTTCAACAGAATATTTTGTTGTCTGCACAAAACGAGAATCAGCAGAACCTTATTGAATATCTTTTTAACAAGGTTCCCGAAGCATTTCCAGATGACTATTTAATTGAGGAGGAAAACAATGACATTAACGAGAACTAAAACAATTTATATCAATGGAACCAGTAAAGACGGCGATCGTATTCTAGGCAATTTTAACGCTAGTTTAAGTGAAAACGGTCAAATGAGTATCAATGAAACTGTCAGCGAGAGTACAAATTTAGATACTGTAGAGGCTGATTTCAACGAGTTCAGAGAACTAGCAAAGAATGAATTGAAGAAGTTTAACGGTCAAGATACATCAGGAGATAAAGAAGTAGTCGCTACCACTTCTGATAATGAAGCAGTTAAGGATAGTGAACCGATGGGTTCTAGCACTAAGATTGACGACAAGCCAGAGACTGATACGCCCGATGAAGCTAAGGTACCAGACGTAAAGGATGGTGAAACTAAACAACCAATTCCAAATGAAGAAACTAAACAGCCTGTTGCAAGTGAAGAGGTTAAGCAACCCGTTTCAGGTGAAGAGATTAAGGAGGCTACAAAATAGATGTCAATATATGAAATGAGTCTTGATTTAAAAAAATCATTACCTATTTATAGTGATCCAATTGTGTTACGTCAAGGTGATACAAACGTTGGAATTTTAGTACATGTTTTTGATAACTCTACTCCTAAAAATTTAGAAAACTTACATATTGAATTCCATGCTGATAAACCAGATGTAACAACGATTGATGATGATGAACAAAGCCATTTTACTATTGGTACTGATAAGGAATCATTTACATATACGGTTCCTGATGAACTAACCGATGCTTCAGGATCAACGACCAACACGTACTTTAAGATTGGCAATGATTCCACCTCCGATTTCTATATCCACATTCTGACTAAATCCGGTATGGAAAAGCTGGAATCTGGCGATTATATTTCTAAAGTCGATAGAATATTTAACCACGTTATGTCGGATTACGCCGCCATCAATGATATTTCTGCAACCGGTAAAGGAACATTTGATACAGCGTTAGCGGACTCTAAAAAAGAAATGAAAGATTTAATGGATAATCTTAACGCTGAATATGTTCAGTTTATTAATTCCAAAACTACAGATTTCAATACGTTTTTAGCTAATTTAGATAGCCAAGCAACAGATGTTAAAGCCAAATACACCGCTTTGAAGGCTCAACTAGACGCTTTAGAGGTTCCTGTTAATGCTGTTGGGACTAACTTACTATTAGGAACTAGCAAAACATTAAATACTGTGACTAATGCAACTGGCTGGAACACTAATCTGCCGGTTTATCAAGCATCTATGAAAAAAGTTGATAGTGATACAACTTATACAGCTAGGGCATGGATATCACCAGCTTCAAATTATATGTGTGTTCAAGTAGTATGGAAAGACGCATCTGGTAACGAACACTTTGGTGGTGGTAATTGGATATCCGCTGGCACATCTGGATACAGCACTTGGACAGGTACCATTCCTGCTGGCAATATTATTGATCGTGTCGCAATAGTTTTTTCTGACCAACAATCAACGGCTTCAAGTGTTTCATACTGTGAAACTAAGTTAGAAAAAGGTTCCATAGCTACTGACTGGTGTCCTAATCCAGCAGAAATTTTAACACAATCGGATTACGCAAAAATAAAAGCAAATCAACCAGATTTATCGGGTTTTCAAAAAGCTAGTGATGTTCAAACGGCCATTACAAATGCTTTGAGCGATGTTAATGCTAAAGTAAAAGAATTGGAAACGAAAATTGATAAACTTAGTTAAGGAAAACAATAAGAAACAGGTGAGGTAGAAAATGAAGTTAGAAACTTATAAAACATTACCGATTAATAGAAGTCCAATTCGATTGCTGAAGCGTGATTATCTTGCCAGAATGGATTTTGACCTAGTAGGTTTTCCATCTGGTAATGCTGTCAAATTCAAAGCATTGTTACCTGATGGACAAGAGTACGAAGACGATGATTCATCACACTTTAGAATTATAGGCAGTCAATTAACATATCGAGTTCCTCGCAGTTTAAGTGAAAGCTCTGGCTCATTAGTCAGTGCTTTTTTTGTTATCAACAATGTGGAGAGTTCAAGATTAATGGTTCATATCACAGAGCCAAACGACACTCGATCTAATGATTATGTTACCCAAATGGATCGTATCATGAATCATGTTTTGTCTGATGCAATTCTAATCGATGAAATTTCAACCAACGGTTCGGAGATTATTGATGCTAAAACCGATGAGCTAATCAAACAGATTACCGATTGAACAAACACCACATTGGAAAAGGTTAATACAACTGTTAGTAGTTCTTTGACATCAATTGCTGATGTCAGAGCCGTAATTGATAAAGAGATTGACGCTGATAAAAATAACTTTACAAGCAAAATGGCTGATGTTCAATCAAGTATTGATAAAGCTAATGATACGATGCAATCTTTGACGAAAACACTTGATGCAACTAAGTCTGAAGTAGGCAAAATTGATGTTTCTCAAGTGCAAAATGATGCTAAGTCCGCTAAAGACGCCGCTAATGCAATTCAAAGCGAATTGGGAAACGTTCCAACTGGCTCAACAGTTATGGATGAAATTGGTAAATCTCAAGTGGTAACTGGTGCGACTGTTAATGGAAAAGATGTTGATATTAGTAATAAAAAATTACAAATCACACTACCTAGTCCAGATCTCAATGGATATGTAAAAACTGAAACATTGGAATCGTACGCTAAGACGGCAGATGTCGATACAAGGCTAGAGGATTATGCAAAAACTTCGGCACTGAGTTCATATGCTAAGACAACAGATGTCGATACGAAGCTAAATGACTACGCAAAAAAAGGCGAAATAGTTACTGAAAACTCTATTGAACTTTGGAAAGGAACCGAAACAGAGTTCAATACTATTACAAGCAAGGATAGCGGAACTGAATACAACGTACTAAACAGTGATGGAACGGTTAAGAATATTTATATTGGAAACAATTCTATTTATTCTGAAAAGATTCCAGCTGGAACTCACTTATACACGAACAAAAATCTGTGGAATGATTCAAAAAAGAATTGGAATATTTCTCAATCTTATAATTCTAGCAGTGGTTCTAATTTCGATAGAAAATTTTCAATAGATGAAATAGAAAATGGCATTTATGTGGGGCTTACGGCCTATATGTTAACGAATAATGATGCTTATCCTACTATGGACATTCCTTTAGAGGGGGATAGATTAAACATTTCAAAAGCAAATATATTGTTTAGTAATATAGATTACTACTATTTTATTTCCAAAGAACGCTTAGCATCTAGCCTTTATCAAACTCAAGATTTAGGTTTTGCATATAGAAGAGAGACTGTTTTTACAACAGATAGACCACACTTACGAGATAAATCTGGATCTTGGCAAATGTCATGTACATGGGAAACTAATGGAAGCGTGGGCTTAAATTTTGCATTCTATGGAAGTAAAAATATGATAAGTGGAATTAATACCAGTCTTTATATGCCAGATGTAAAAAATGGTTATACAACTATTAGTGTAGCTAATTGGGCAATGGTTGATGAAATTATAGCAGTTTAAAGAAAGAAGCGATGTAAATTGAAATATTTGAAAAAGAACCATTCGTTGTTCCTTACGGGAATGGAAACCGTAGCGTTAGGATTAATATTCCTTGGAAACGATAATTTTATTGATAGACCATCAGCAGCCCCAGCATTTATCACCACTGTGGACGATCCACCATTTGCTATAGCATTGATGATTATTGGACTATACGTAATGTTTTCTTGCTTGGGAGTTCTAAAAAAACCGGTAAAAGAGATTATTGTATTTTTACTTCTTTTTGTTTGGACTTTCTACCTGATCATTTTTGCGATTCATGATATTGACGCCCCCGTACTAATGCCAAATTTCACTACAATATTTATCTTGTTTATAGATATTCGAATGCTTTTTGAAGCTTTCTGGAGTGAACCTTAGTGGGGCAAGAAACGATAAGAACCTTGATATCTGCTATTGGCGGGGCGGTAATGACGGGGGTATTTGGTGTATGGCTACAGAGGTTAAAAAATCAGGGGTCTAATGAAAATATTTATGCGGATCATACGAATGATCTTTTTAAACGACTAGATAGAATCACTAACGAAAGAGATGATTTAAAAGAGCAAGTAATTGAGCTGAAAGCACAAGTTCAAAATTTAAATATTGTAATTGATTCATTAAATGAGCAGATGGCAAGCCTTACTGCTCAGCTAAATAAATTTACTAAAAAGGAAGAAGAAAACTAATGCAAATTATTGAAGGATTAAATTTGATTGATGTAGCGCAACTAACTATCATCGCTGTTTTGTGTTATGTCTTAACAAACTCAGTTAAAAATACTAATACCATTGACAGCAAGTGGATGCCTTTTGTGTCAATGGGTCTAGGACTGGTGCTGGCAATTGTAACAGCACTAGTATTTCACGATAAGGAAATTGGAAAAGCAATTATTGCCGGTCTGCTTATTGGTGGTTGGACATCGGGTATGTTTGACGGAGTTCAAGGATTTTTAAATAATGGAGGTAAATAATAAATGAATTTTGATATCGATAATACTTACGAATTAGGAGCTAATGAGGGCTCATCTCAAGTAACAAACAGTAAATACATTGTCCTACACGAAACAACAAATATTGGTGCCGAAGCTAACGCAAGCTACTTCAAAAATAATTGGGCAACAACTCAAACTTATGTCCAATATGTTATGGGCGATGGTGGAAAAATCTACCAAGTTGGTGCTGATGGCTATGAAGCGTGGGGAGCTGGTAGCTATGCTAATGCAAATTCACCAGTACAAATTGAACTTGCTCGCACGACTGATAAAGCTACTTTTAAGAAAGACTATGCCACTTTCGTAAACTTTGCTCGTACTAAAGCTCAACAATACGGTATTCCATGCGAACTAGATGGTTCAGGTAACGGAATTAAGACTCATGAGTGGATTTCAGAAAATATCTGGGGATCACATACTGATCCAGTTCAGAGCTATTTAGAGCCGTTCTGGGGAATTACACAAGAACAACTAGCGCATGATATTGCAGTTGGCATTGAAGATGTAGTAGAGCCTAAGAAGACATTTACAAATGTCAATAATGTTGTAACCACACTCGAGGGCGATGTGAAGGCTTATGCTACTTATAAGCTCGATGGTTCAGCTAACTCTACTACTGATATCGCACCAGGTACAGGGTGGGTTTCTGCCGGCATTGAGATGATTAATGGTGAGCCACAGTATTGCATTGGTAGAGATATTTACATTCCACAATCAATCACAACTTTTAAGGGTGAAGTTTTGATTAATTCTGACATCCCTGTACATGCTGTTAACTTAAAAGGCGAAGTAGTAGGTGCTAACTTGGATGGTGGTTCAGCTTGGAAATATGCAGCGGTTGTTAACGTTCCTAAGGTTGGTTACTGCTACAAGATTGCCACGGATATGTATCTACCACTCAAATACGCTCAAGGTTCGGGATTTAAAGGTTAGTTTCGACACTTTTAAAAGAGTGTATAAAACTTAACTTATACAAAATTAATGTATACACTAATGCACAAAGTAAAGTAAAGCAAAGTAAATAATAATCAAGATTCAGAACAATTAGTCCCCACTCAATATGAGTGAGGGCTTTTTTTATTTGTCTAAAAATAATCAAAAAAATCATTGCATGGTAGATTGCAAATTTAATTCAATTATTTTTATACAAAAAAATCGCTAGTCAATTAAGACTAACGATTATAATTTGCATTCCCACTTTATTTTTTTCGTGACACACTCGTGACACACTTTTTTCATAATTATCTGTGATACATCGAAACTTTTAAAATATAAAATGTTGATTTATCAGCATTTCGGGGGTTATCGAAACGTATCGAAACTTATATAAGCGAACTACGAGAATCGAACTCGCGACCCCGGCTTGGGAAGCCGGCATTTTACCATTAGACTAAGTTCGCATTTCACATCTTATTCATTATACAATATTTTGTCGAAGAATGATAAAGTTTATTTAAAAAAAGCCTGATAATTTACAATATAAATTGATTTTTGGTTTTCATTACCATAGAATCAAAAGTGATGATAAATTTCTATCAATAAATTGCATCAAGGAGAAGATTATAATGAAAAAAACATTGGTTACTTTTTTAGCCGCTGTTTCATTAATGGGTGGCTTTGCCACTGTTGCAACTGGTTGTTCTAACAACTCAAGTACTCAACAAGCAGAACAACACTCTGCTAAAAAGGTTACAAAAGACGAGATCAAAGGTCACGACTACGTTGGTGTTAGTGCAGATAACAAGGATGAATATTTAACATTCTTTACTGGCAAGGACAAGAAGAAGGTTCAATTCGTTCGTGTAAGTAAGAACGGTTCACAAAAAGCCATTACTGACTTTAAGAAATCTAAACTTGTACTTAACAAGAAAGATCCTAAGAAATTCAAGATCGACGGTTTCAGAATCATCAAGGAACCTGACTTCGAATGGAACTTTGTTAAGGTTGGCAAGACAACGATCAAATCTCCTGATGGCAAAAAGTGGAAATTATACAATGGTACACATAAACAAGCAGTTAAAGCTGTTCAAAAGAACGGTAAATAACTCATGAAAAGAAGTAACTTAGGTTACTTCTTTTTTTTGTGCCCAAGTAAAATTTAGAGCAAATTTCAGTTAACTAGATTTTTAAGAAACGAGTTTAGAAAATTCTTGGTATTGAAATGGCTTTCTTTGTTGATGCAGTTGACAAGCGTGGCCAATTTTTGTCTAAAAGTATATGCAAATTATAATTTAAATATGCTTTTTTTAGAATTTAATTAGCTTTTATATTGAACAAAATATTGTAAATCAATCGTTTTCAGTAATAATTTATAAAAATATGTGCAACGGATTTATATTTGCAAAAATTTATTTTAGATTAAATTTTTTTTAATCGGCGCTATCCTTTGCTAGGTATGGCGCCGTTTTGGCACACATAAAAATTAAAGCGCATACATCATGAAATTTAATTTTAATGAAAGCGTTTGCTAAGCCTAGTGCTGTCGGATATAGTAGGTGTCGGTAACGGAATTCAAAATTAAGGAGTGATTTTTTATGACAACACCAATCCATGTTACTTCAGAAATTGGAAAATTAGATGTAGTAATGTTGAAACGTCCCGGACAGGAAGTTGAAAACATTACACCCGACACAATGCCCCGACTATTGTTCGATGACATCCCATATTTGCCAATAGCTCAAAAGGAGCATGACAATTTTGCACAGATCCTAAGAGACAATGGTACAGTTGATGATCTTGCTAGTGAAGCTATCGATGCTGGAAACGTTAAAGAAGCGTTTGTAGAAAAGATACTTCGCGAATCAGACTACGGCGTTGGCGCAGATCATGACGCATTGAAAGAATATTTGATGAGTCTTGATACAGCAGCTATGGTCAACCAATTGATGATCGGAGTTCGTAAGAGTGACATTGACTTTAACCCGACAGATCTTGTCAGTGCCGCTGAAGAATCAGATTATCCATTCTTCCTAGATCCAATGCCAAACCTCTACTTCACTAGAGATCCGGCAGCTTCAATCGGTGATGGTTTAAGTATCAACCATATGACATTTGCCGCAAGACAACGTGAATCAATGTTTATGGAAGCAATTATTAAATATCACCCACGTTTTGCAGACAAAGGTCTACATGTATGGCGTGACAGAAACCACACACACCGTATCGAAGGTGGAGACGAATTGGTACTAAGCGACCACGTCTTAGCAATCGGAGTTTCACAAAGAACTTCAGCTACAGCTATCCAAGATATTGCAAGAAGTCTATTTAAAGAAGGTCAATACGATACAGTTATTGCCATCAAGATTCCTCACAATCACGCTATGATGCACTTGGATACTGTATTTACAATGATCAACTACGATCAATTCACAGTTCACCCAGGAATCCTTGGCGACGGTGGAAAAATCGATACATGGACAATTCACCCAACTAAAGATGGTGATTTGACATTTGAACACAACCAAGATTTGAAGGCTGTTCTTAAGAAAGAACTTGGCTTAGATGACCTTGACTTGATCCCAACAGGTAATGGTGATCCAATCGTTGCTCCTAGAGAACAATGGAATGATGGTTCAAATACCTTAGCAATCGCACCAGGTGTCGTAGTAACTTATGATCGTAACTACGTATCTAACGCAATGCTAAGACAACACGGCTTGAAGGTATTGGAGACAATCTCAAGTGAATTATCACGTGGTCGTGGGGGCCCTCGTTGCATGAGTATGCCATTAGTTCGTGAAGACTTAAAATAGCTCTAATTTAATTTAAAGTTAATTAGAGAAAGTGCTAAACTAATTTTAACTCGCAATTAGGAGGAAACATTTTGGATTATAAAGGTAAAGAAACTTCAGTATTTCAAGGTAGAAGTCTTTTAGCAGAAAAGGACTACACACCAGAAGAATTAGAATATTTAATTGATTTCGCAATTCATTTGAAAGCCCTAAAGAAAAAGGGTATTCCACATCACTACCTAGAAGGCAAAAACATTGCCTTACTATTCGAAAAGAACTCAACACGTACTCGTTCAGCATTTACAACTGCTGCAATCGATCTAGGTGCTCACCCAGAATTCCTTGGTGCTAATGATATTCAACTTGGCGGTAAGGAAAGTGTTGAAGATACAGGACGTGTTCTTGGTAGCATGTTCGATGCTATTGAATTCCGTGGATTTTCACAAAAAACTGTTGAAGATCTTGCTAAATTCTCAGGCGTTCCAGTTTGGAATGGTCTAACAGACGAATGGCACCCAACACAAATGTTGGCTGACTTCATGACAATGAAGGAAACATTCGGCTCAATCAAGGGTAAGACTTTGACATTCGTTGGTGATGGACGTAACAACATGGCCAACAGTTTCTTAGTTACTGGTTCAATGCTCGGTGTAAATATTCACATCGTTGCACCTAAAGAACTCTTCCCAGATCAAAGTGTTATCGATACTGCACAAGCTTACGCTGACAAGTCAGGTAGCAAGTTCATGATCACAGATAACATTGACGAAGGTGTTAAAGGCACTAACGTTATCTATACTGACGTATGGGTATCAATGGGTGAAGAGAGTCAATGGGACGAAAGAATCAAATTGCTCAAACCATATCAAGTAAACATGGATATGATCAAGAAGACAGGTCAAGCCGATGATCAAATCATCTTCATGCACTGTCTACCTGCTTTCCATGACACAAATACTAAGTATGGACAAGACATCAAGGCTAAGTATGGTCTTAATGAAATGGAAGTAACAGATGAAGTCTTCAGAAGCAAATATGCACGTCAATTTGAAGAAGCTGAAAACAGAATGCACTCCATTAAAGCCATTATGGCAGCAACTCTAGGTAACTTGTTCATCCCTAAGGTTTAATCAGTTATTGAAGAAGGGCTAATCATAATGGTTGGCCCTTTTTTCATCCCACTTTATTAAAGAAGGAATGAGTATTATGGAAGAAAAGAAGGGTCTATCACTTGGGGCTTTGACAGCAGCGGTTGTTACGAGTTCCATTGGCTCAGGTGTCTTTACCTTAACAAGCTCACTAGCAGGCGGCGCAGCTCCTGGACCCGTGCTATTAGCATGGGTAGTGGTTGGTTTTGGTATTATGATGTTAGCATTATCTCTAAATAATTTATTACTGAAACAACCAGAATCCGAGGGTATCCAAGCATATGCTCAGGCAGGATTTGGAAATTTTGCGGGCTTTGTAAGTGGCTGGGGATATTGGCTTTCGGCTTGGTTAGGAAATGTGGCGTTTGCGACAGTTCTGATGAGTTCGTTAGGTTATTTCTTCCCAATATTTAAGGGCGGACAAAATGTTCCGTCAGTAATCTTTGCCAGTGTCGTTTCATGGATATTGACATGGATCGTTAACCGTGGGGTTGAATCCGCTGCGGCTATGAATACGATCATTACTATTTGTAAATTGATTCCACTGTTTGCCTTTATCGTTGTAGTTATCGTGGTCTTCAAAGGCGGTATCTTTACAGCTCACTTCTGGAGCAACGTCGCCAGTGGCGTGGCCGGAAGCGCTAGTATCGGTACGCAATTCAAATCTTGTTTGATGATCATGATGTGGGTCTTCGTTGGTGTTGAAGGGGCAAGTATGTTGTCCTCTCGTGCTAAGAGTAAAAACGATGCCGGTAAGGCAACTATCATCGGAATTATCAGTCTTTTGGTAATTTACGTTTTAGCATCAGTCTTGCCATACGGCTATATGACCCAAAGCCAATTAGCTAAGATCGATCAACCAGCAATGCTTTATATTTTCCAAGCAATGGTTGGAAAATGGGGTGGTGCTTTCATCGGTATTGGCTTGATCATTGCTATTTTGGAATCATGGTTATCCTGGACAATGTTGCCAGCTGATACAACCATGTTGATGGCGGAAGAAAAATTGCTTCCAGCTAGTTTTGGTAAAAAGAATAAAAATGGTGCGCCAACTTTCTCACTTGTCTTGACAGCATCATTGATTCAAGTTTTCTTATATTCTCACAAGAAGCTTATAACTTCGCTCTGTCGCTTTGTACAGCAGCTATCGTCGTGTGCTATATCTTCGTTGGTTTGTATCAAATCAAATTCTCACTCCAAAATAAAGATACGAAACAACTTTGGATCGGTATATTCGCTGCTGCTTTCCAAATCATTGCCATTATTTTAGCGGGACTACATTTCTTAATGTTGGTCTGTATTGGATACCTTCCCGGGATTTACTTCTATTACAAAGCTAAAAAAGACTATGGCCTTGACGGTGGAAAACTGACAAAAGCAGAGATCCTTTGGTCAACAATTATTGTGGCCCTAGCGGTTATTAGTGTCGTCATGATTGTAACGGGCTCAATTAAAATTTAGGAAGTGTTAGAGATATGAAAATAGCCGGATTTGGCGTTGAAGAATGGTTGAACGTACACGAACGAGAAGCCAAATATGATCTCGCTCAAAGTACCATCACTTCGTTTACCATGAATGAAATTAAAAATTTAACAAAGGCGAACAACCTTTATGACCAACTTGACGATCAGAAGATGAACTATGGTTGGATCGAAGGTTCGCCAACTTTTAAAGCGGAAATCAGTAAGATGTACCAGGATGTTGACCCCGACAATATCCTTCAAACAAATGGTGCTACTGGTGCCAACATGCTTGCCATCTATTCGTTGATCGAACCAGGCGACCATGTGATCAGTGTTTACCCAAGTTATCAACAACTTTATGACATACCAAAGTCATTAGGCGCAGATGTCAGTTTTTGGAAATTACATGAAGAGAGCAATTGGTACCCCGATATCGATGAGCTCAAAAAATTGATCCGTCCTAATACTAAGATGATCTGTATCAACAATGCTAACAACCCAACCGGAACTATCCTTGACCGGAAGTTCTTGGAACAAGTAGTTGAAGTGGCTAGAAGCGTTGGTGCTTATATCTTAGTTGATGAAGTGTATTTGCCATTCGATGACTCGGTTGACTTTGCACCGATCGTGGATCTGTATGAGAAAGGGATCTCGACTAACTCTCTTTCAAAGACTTATTCCATGCCCGGAATTCGTGTCGGCTGGACAGCAACTAATAGCGAATTAGCTGATATTTTCCGCAAGTATCGTGATTACACAATGATTTGTTCTGGCGTTTTCAGTGATCAGATGGCCTGTCTGATTTTACAGAACAAAGATAAGGTTCTGGAACGTAACAAAAAGATCGTGCTTGATAATTTAGCTTACTTTAAAGATTGGGTCGAAAGAACCCCTAAAGTTAGCTGTGTCTTTCCAAATGGTGTGTCGACGTCATTTGTTAAATTAGAGACTAAAAAATCAAGTCAGGAATTCTGTACAGATCTGTTGAAAGATACAGGAGTCTTGTTAGTTCCAGGTGAAGCATTCGATGTACCCGGCTATGCTAGATTAGGATATTGTGCACCGCATGAGACACTTACCAAAGGTTTAGAAGTTTTAGGAGAATATTTACAAAATAATTAAAAAAAGTTTTTTTCTGAGGAGAATTGATTATGACAAGACAACGTGTTGTGGTTGCTTTAGGTGGAAATGCTATTTTAAGTAAGGACGCTAGCGCAGAAGCTCAACAAAGCGCAGTAAGAAAAACTTGCGAATCTCTAGTAGAATTCGTAAAAAATGATCAAGACTTGATCATTACACACGGAAATGGCCCCCAAGTTGGGAACTTGTTGTTGCAACAAGCTGCGGCTGACAGTGAAAAAAATCCAGCTTTGCCACTAGATACATGTGGTGCGATGACTGAGGGGAGTATCGGTTATTGGTTCCAAAACTCCATGAAAGAAGTCATGTTGAAGAATGGAATCAACAAACAAGTTGTGACTTTGATCACTCAAACGATCGTTGACAAAGACGACCCTGCCTTTGGCGATCCAACAAAACCAATCGGACCATTTTACGAAGAAAACGAAGTTCCTGCTCTTCAAGCTACTCACCCAGATTGGACGATTGTTGAAGATGCTGGACGTGGATATCGTCGTGTTGTTCCATCACCAAAACCAGTTGAAATCAACGAATATCCAGCAATTGAAGCTATTTCAGCTGCCGGCGTAATTCCAATCGTAGCCGGTGGTGGTGGTATTCCAGTAGTGAAAGATGGGGACAGACTCGTTGGTAAAGAAGCCGTTATCGATAAAGATTTCGGTGCCTCAAAGAATGCTCAATTGGTTAATGCTGACAAATTGAGCATTCTTACTTCTGTGGGGGGAGTATTCTATAATTTTGGCAAACCAGATCAAACTGAAGTATTTGACGTAGCTGTTGATGACATTCAAAAACACATCGACAACGAAGAATTTGCTAAAGGCAGCATGATGCCTAAAGTTCAAGCTGCCGTAGCCTTCGTACGTGCAACTGGTAAACCCGCTGTTATCGGTGCTTTGGATGATGTAAAAGAAATCATCGCCGGTGAAAAGGGAACTGTTATTCACAAATAATTATTGTTATTGATAAATTTATGTGCTATCATATTTTTGCAAAAGAGGGATTAATTAATCGGATGATTTAAAGCGAGGTCAAGTTTTGGTGAGAGTTGACTATTTCAAAGATTAAGTCGCACCCGTCTTATAAAAATGAATAATCAATTAATGAGTGGATATTAATCAATTAGAGTGGTACCGCGGGAAAATCTCGTCTCTTTCAATAGGACAATACGTCTATTGAAAGAGGCGTTTTTTTTATCTAATAGGAGGAAAATATGGATTTTAAACAACAAGTAGTAGATACATTAGTTAAAGTTTTACCAGAGGACATTACTGAGGAACAAATTACAAATTTGATCGAAAAACCAAAGACATCAGATCTTGGTGATTATGCTTTCCCAACATTTATCTTGGCTAAGACGCTTCACAAAGCACCAAACATGATTGCTGAAGATTTGGTTGGCAAAATCGATACAGATGGTTTTGAAAAAGTTGTAAATACTGGTGCCTACATCAATTTCTTCTTAGATAAAAAAGCCTTTTCAGCCGATGTACTAAACGCAGTTCTTACACAAAAGGATGAATATGGTAATGCTGATGACGGTAAGGGTCGCAACGTTCCTATCGATATGTCATCACCTAACATTGCTAAACCTATGTCAATGGGTCACTTGCGTTCAACCGTAATTGGTAACTCAATTGCAAAAATTATTTCTAAATTAAACTATCAACCAGTTAAGATCAATCACTTGGGTGACTGGGGAACTCAATTCGGTAAGTTGATCGTTGGTTATAAGATGTGGGGTTCAGTTGAAGAAGTTGAAGCTGATCCTATCAACAATCTTTTGAAGTATTACGTTCGTTTCCACAAGGAAGCTGAAGACAAGCCAGAACTTGACGATGAAGCTCGTGCTTGGTTCAAGAAGATGGAAGATGGCGACAAAGAAGCCCTTGCTCTTTGGACATGGTTCAAGGAATTATCATTGAAGGAATTCCAAAAGATCTACGATCGTCTAGATGTTCAATTCGACCACTTTACTGGTGAATCATTCTACAACGACAAGATGGATGCCATCGTTGATACACTTGAAGAAAAAGGTCTTCTAAAGGAAAGTCGCGGTGCTGAAATCGTTGATCTTTCTGAATACGACTTATCACCAGCTTTGATCAAGAAGACTGATGGTGCCACACTTTACATCACACGTGACTTGGCTGCTGCTAAGTATCGTAAAGATACTTTCGACTTCGTTAAATCACTTTACGTTGTTGGTAGCGAACAAGCAGAACACTTTACTAAGTTAAAGATCGTTTTGAAGAAGATGGGTTACGACTGGGCTGACGATATTATCTACATCCCATTCGGCCTTATCACAGCTGGTGGTAAGAAGCTTTCAACTCGTAAAGGTAACGTTATCTTGCTAGATGATGTTCTAAACGATGCGGTTGCTCTTGCTAAGAAACAAATCGAAGAAAAGAATCCAGATCTAAAGAACAAAGATGCCGTTGCTGAAGCAGTTGGTGTCGGTGCGGTTGTCTTCCACGATTTGAAGAATGACCGTCGTGATAGTTTTGACTTCAACCTTGAAGAAGTTGTTCGTTTTGAAGGTGAAACTGGTCCTTACGTTCAATACACAAATGCACGTGCCTTGAGTATTTTGAGAAAAGCTGGCGACGTTGATTACGCAAATGCTGAAAACTTGGCCGTAACAGACGTAGAAGCTTGGGACACAATCAAGATGCTTCAAGATTTCCCTAACGTTGTGGAACGTGCAGCTAAGACCTTTGAACCATCAGTTATTGCTAAATATGTCTTGAAGCTTGCTAAGAGTTTCAACCAATATTATGCTCACAGCAAGATTTTGGCTGATGACGAAGGCTTGAAAGCTAGACTTGCATTAGTTAAGTCAGTTTCAACTGTTCTTCAAATGTCACTTGGCTTGCTTGGTGTTAAGGCTCCTGAAGAAATGTAGGACGTGTTCATTTTGGATAGAAAACTTTTTAGCGAACTATCAGAAATGAAAACAACCACGCTAGATCTAGCCTGGTTGTTGATGGCAATAGCCTTTACATATCTCAATTATCAAACATTTGATTTTTTCTATGGTATTTTAGGATTCGTCGCAGTGTTCTTTATTCATTTGTTTATTAACTTCCATAATAACTATATGGATTATCGTAACTCGACGAGTGAAGAGTATCGTGAAAAAATAAGCACTATCGGTATCAATCGCGAATCATTGGCAATAGTCAAAAAATGGATGTACGGTTTGGCCATTTTTCCATTAATTATTGGGGCATTTCTGGTATACAAAACTGGGATGATCACTTTGGCGATCGGGGTCGTCGGAGTAGTTATCGGATTGTTGTATTCATCAGGCCCTAAGCCACTAAACTCCACCATGTTTGGAGAAATAGTGGTGGCTATTGCCATTAGCCAGCTGATTCCAATAACCTACTCCTATCTCGGGTTAGTGGGATCTGCTAAATTCGATTCTAGTACGGCCATTTCGGTGATCCTAGTCAGTTTACCGAACACCTTCGCATTTTTTAGTGCAGAGTTGAGCAATGGCACGTGTGACTTAGAATCGGATCGTAAAAATGGTCGCAACACATTGGTTAGTAAAGTAGGAAAAGCCAATGCTTTAAGTTTGTTCAAAGCTAGTTGGGCCTTAGCCTTCCTGCTGGTACCAATTCTAGCAATCTTAAAAGTAGTACCTTACATTACACTGTTGATCGTGCTGCTTTATCCAAATATTTGGGACGGTTTTCGTCCTTATCTGAAGGAACAAGTTAAAACAACGACCTATCCTTTAGTAATCAGATCTGTTAGTAAATTTTCTGTAACGTATATTTTATTAATTGCTGTCGGGGCGATTATTAAATTAGTTATGAAAACTTTATAAGCAGTAACCTCAGAGAGAGTCTAAAAAATCACTCCTAAAACTTCTTTCTGAATATAAAAAAAGGGCTCACCTAATTGTCGGGATTAGGTGAGCTTTTTGGTTGCTAAAAATAAGCACGTATTAAATTATACATATTTTTGGATGGTTTTGACTTAATTATTTTTAAATTATTATAAAAAGGTTGTTTGAAAGTCAATTTATGAGCAAATAATAACAGTTTTCCGACTTTTTGGTGGGGATTGTACAGTGGATCGTTGACAATGGGCCAATGATTGTATGCCAAGTGGACACGTAACTGGTGAGTTCGACCGGTTAAAAGGTTCAATTTGACCAAAGCATAGTCAGAATTTTTTTGGAGGACCTCATATTTGGTGACGGCATTAAGACCGGAGGATTTGACCATACGTTTTCTGACATCGTTAGGATCTTGATCGATCGGCAAATTTATTTCACCAGCATCGGGGATCTCCCGGTCCAAATTAACAACTGCTAAATACTCACGAGTCAAAGTTTTGTCACTGAGCTGTCGGTTGAAGATAGGGACTAAATAGGGCGTTTTGGCAATCAAAACTAATCCTGAAGTTTCCATGTCGATGCGGTGGACCATGTAGGGATGACCATTTTTGAGATACGTTTCGACGTCATTCATCAAAGAGTCGTTTTCAGTCATAATATTGGGATGCGTTTTTCTGCCAGCAGCTTTATTGACGACAATAATATCGTCATCTTCATAAACGACATCGATTGGATGATCCCCAGGAAGATAGTGTTGTTCGCTGCGAGGTGGAAAATTGAAATTGAGCGTAATGACGTCGTTATTTTGGACGACAGTATTGAAAGAATGATATTTACCATTGATCAAAATATCTTGTTGAGTGCGCAAAAAATGCTGCCACTTCTTAGGGATAAGCCACTTTTTAAGCAGTTCACGAATGGTCAGTTGTTCGTTATTTTCGGGATGATAAGTGATGATTTTTTGGTACATAAAGCGTTTGCTCCTTAAAGATTTTTTGAGTAATTTATTAAATGGTCGGATAATGTGATAAAATTTGTTCTTATACAGAGGTATTTAAACAATGAATAATAACAATAGTTTTTGGGCGTGGTTAAAACCTAAATTACTAATTGCTTGGTCTTTTATAAAAAAATATTGGCATCGATTCCAGATAACACGTTGGTTGATTTTAATATTTTTGACTCTTGTTTTGGTTTTGAGTACATATTGGACATATAAAGCGAAGACATCAAACGTTGCGGATCTGCAGTCATCATTGCAGACTAAAACGACGATCATGGATAAAGATGGCGATAATGCCGGTCAGTTGTATGCTAGCAAAGGAACTTACGTCAGCTACGACAAGATTTCTAAGAATATCCAAAATGCGGTCACTTCAACTGAAGATCGGACGTTTTGGACTAATCCTGGTTTCAGTATCAAAGGGTACGCCAGAGCGGCTTTAGGATATTTGATCCATCACGGTATTTCTGGTGGTGGTAGTACTTTGACGCAGCAGTTGGCTAAAAACTCGTTGCTGACTCAAAAACAGACCCTTTCTAGAAAAGGCGAGGAACTGTTCCTCTCGATCGAGATCAATCACATCTATACTAAAAAAGAAATTATCACGATGTATCTCAATAATGCCTACTTTGGTAATGGGGTCTGGGGCGTTCAGGATGCATCCGAAAAATACTTTGGTAAAAATGCATCCGAATTGAATCCTGCTGAAGCAGCTGTTTTGGCCGGAATATTGAAAGCACCAAATTATTATAATCCTATTGATAGTATGAGTAATTCTTTGGCTCGACGCAATCTTGTTTTAGGATTAATGGTCGATAATAAGAAATTGACGGCTTCTCAAGCTAATTATTATAAGAACACATCGATCGATGTAAATGATAATTATGAAGTCAGCAGCTCGTACAAGTATCCTTATTTCTTCGATGCCGTTATCGATGAGGCAGTCGAAAAATATGGTCTCAAAGAAGACGATATTTTGAATAAAGGCTACAAGATCTACACGACTTTGGATCAAAAGATGCAAAGCTCTATGCAAAATTCATTTGATAACAGTTATCTTTTCCCAAGTAATGCCACTGATGGGACAAAGGTTCAAGGGGCATCGATCGCAGTCGACCCTAAGAATGGTGGGATTTTGGCTGTTGTTGGTGGCCGCGGCGACCATACTTTCCGTGGCTTCAACCGGGCAACGTCTACGCAGATGCAACGTCAACCAGGTTCAACCATCAAACCTTTGGCTGTTTATACACCGGCGATCGAAAATGGCTACAGCTATGATTCTGAATTGCCAGATGAGATCACCAGTTTTGGTAAGAATAAATATACCCCAACGAATGCTGACGGACTCTATCAGGAAAATATGCCAATGTATGAAGCTTTGGCAAAGAGTGAAAACATTCCTGCTGTTGCGTTATTGGACAAGATCGGTGTCAAAAAGGGTGTCAACTCAGTCGAGAACTTTGGTATCAAGGTTCACAAGAATGATCAAAACTTAGCCTTGGCACTTGGTGGTTTGACGACTGGGGTCAATCCATTGCAGATGGCTCGAGCTTATACGGCCTTTGCTAATGAAGGAAAACTAGCAAGTACGCACTTTATCACAAAGATCGTCGATTCTACAGGAACGGTGATCGTAAATAATACCAATACTTCAACTAAACAGATCATCAGTAAGAATACTGCTAAGGAAATGACCAGTATGATGCTAGGTGTTTACAATGAAGGAACTGGTAAACTGGCTAAGCCAGATGGCTACCAATTAGCTGGTAAGACTGGTAGTACCGAAGTTCCTAAGAGTTACGGCTATGCGGGGACTAAGGACCAGTGGATGATCGGTTATACGCCAGATGTCGTTGTAGCAAGTTGGATCGGGTTCGATCAGACGGACCAAAATCATTTCTTGCCGGGAGCTAGTGAGAATGGACTTTCAGCACTCTTCAAGAATGAAATGATCAGTATTTTACCCGAGACTCAAGAAACTAGCTTTGGGGTCAAAGATGCGGCTAAGTTGGCCAAAGAAAATACGACCGATACTGGCGACAACGATATTTCTAAATCTATCCAAGATGGTGTAGATAACGTTAAAAATAAGGCCACAGAATGGTATAATGATATTAAGAACTTTTTTGGTCAATAGGAGGACTATATGAACATTTACGATAGCGCCAATCAACTTGAACAAGACTTGAGAAAGACAACTGAGGTTTCTGATTTAAAGCTTGCCTTTGAAGCTGTTAAAGCTAACGACTTAGCCTATAAACTTTTTGATAAAGTTCAAAACAAACAATTTGAACTTCAACAAAAACAAATGCAAGGTCAAGAAATTACTGACGACGACATTAAAGCAATGCGTGAATTGACAGATCAACTTTCAAATTACAGTGAAATCCAAAACTTGATGGAAAAAGAACAAAAAATGAATTCGATGATGGATGAATTGAACAAGATCATTTCAAAACCAATCGCTGAAATTTATCAAGACTAATAATAAGGACTTAGGGCTTAAGTAATTTGCTCGGGTCCTTTTCTTTTAGGGGAGTTTAGAATGAAGTTTTTGCATGCAGCAGATTTACATTTAGATACACCTTTTGTAGGAATCAGTAATTTTTCAAAAGATCTTCAAAAGCAATTACAGGATTCAACTTATCAGGCCGCGGAGACGTTGTTTGAGACTGCCATTAGTGAGCAAGTTGACTTTGTGATCTTAGCTGGGGATGTTTTTGATGATACGGACAGTTCCTTGAAGGCACAGATGTTTTTAAAAGATCAATTCGAAAAGCTACGTCAAGCAGATATTAAAGTCTATTTGATTTACGGTAATCACGATTATTATCGAAATGACTTTGCGGTGATTGACTTTCCGGAAAATGTTCATATCTTTGATCAAAATGTAACTACTGAAGCATTGACTGCTAAAGATGGTCAGACGGTTGGTTTGACTGGTTTTAGCTACTATCAGCAACATATCCAAGATAGTGTCGTCAATGATTACCCTGATCGAGGTAAATTTGATTATCAGATCGGTATTTTGCATGCGGGAGTTGGTGACGACAATTATGCACCATTCCAAATTCATGATCTCTTGGAAAAGGGCTACGATTATTGGGCTCTAGGTCACATTCACAAGCGTGAAGTCTTGCATGAGAATCCGTTGATCGTTTATCCTGGCGACATTCAGGGACGCAATCAAAATGAAACGACTCCTAAGGGTTTTTATATCGTTTCAGTAAATGACCATGTGACCCAGTTAAAGTTCGTTAAAAGTAGCCTTTATACGTGGACTAGGGCTAGTATCGAGGCCAAAGCTGATGATACAATTAATTCGTTGATAAATAAGATCACCGATCTTTTAGACGCACCGATGACTTTGTTGACTTTGACGATCAACAACGCGCAAGCTTTAAATGGCGATGTCTTAAAGACAATCGATCGTAATGAGGTTGTGCAGCATTTTAATCATACAGAGACTGCCAGCGTCTTGTATAAGCTTTATCTAAAATATAATGACAACCCACAGTTAGCTAAGATCGATCAGAAGTATTGGGATCAAGCTAAAGCTGGGATCAATTTGGATAACATCAAGGACCTGGACAGCAAGCTCTATAGTTCACAGATCATTCGTGAACATATCAATGACCCCGAATTTTTGGAGCACATTATGGAGTTGACGAGAAACACCATTAATCAAAAATATACTGGAGAATAATCGTGAAATTAGTTAAAGCAAACATATACGGTTTCGGTAAATGGGTAGACCAAAAATTTAACTTTGAACAAGATTATCAAGTTATTTTTGGAAACAATGAGGCCGGTAAAACGACCCTTTTAAATTTTATTAAGAGTATTCTTTTCGGTTTTGCTTCAGCGCGTGGTGAAAATAAATTTTTGCAATATAAGCCTAGAAATAATAGTAATTACGGTGGTGAATTGGAGTTTTTAGCTCCCGACAAAAGTATTTGGACAGTTCGGCGAGTCGCTGGCAAAGGCGATGGAGAAGTGAGCCTGTTTCATGATGATAAAAAAGTTTCCGAGACGAACATGTCAAAGATCATTGGTAATTTTACTAAAGATGATTTTGAAAATACGCACGTTTTTGATGATAAAAGTATTTTGTCGATCTATGGGTTGGACGAAAACAAATTGGAAACGGAAGTCATGTCGATCGGAGCAGTCGGTAGCAAGGATTGGTTGACGACAGCTGATAAGTTGAACCACGAGGCGGAAGATATCTACAAACCACGTGGTCAAAAGCAACCGCTAGTCGTCTATCTAAAAAAGCAAGCTGAACTACAAGAAGAGAAATCAGAAATTGAGAATCAACAACATGCCTATCAGCGAGTAAAGAACCAACTTGAAGAGACTCAAGATAGTTTTGACGCCAACGAAAAACTGCTCAAACAAGTTAGTGAGACAGTAAACAACTTGCGTAATTTGGATAAGAAGTGGTCGCGTTATGAACAGTTGCAACGCCAAAATGACCCTGATGCCAAAGAAAATCAAATCAGCAATGAGGATTGGGAAGAAGTTTTAAAAGCCAATCAGGAACTCAGTACGCTCCAAGAGACTGCCACAACGAGCCAAGTATCCGAACTGAATAATGTTGAAAAAAATATTTTAGATAACTATCATCGTAATCAAGCCCGGTTAGACTATATTCGCAATCAGAAATTCGAATTACAAAATTTGCAATTTCATCGCGATGATATGAATTCCAAACTGTTACAAGTCGATACGCAAGTGGACCAGTTATTCAAGAATCATCCAGAACTTTCTGAACATATGCAGCCTTTGACCTCAGAAGAATTAGATCAATTGACGCCCCAAGTTAATAAAGGGAACAATCTTTACTTGATGATCTGTGGGGTTGAAGTTATTTTGGCATTTGTCACCGGCAATCCGATCCGGATAGTCTTTGGTTTGGCAGCGATAGTCAGTGGACTTTGGTATTGGTATCAGAGTCAAAGCGCTAGTCAAAAATCCGACTTGAGTAAATATCCATTCATTCAACAAAAAGGCTATTCGGGTGTAAATCGAAATACCATTTTGAATTTACAAAGTACTGTGATTGCTTTGGATAACTTCCACACGACTCAGAATGGTTTGAGCGATGGAATCAAATCGATCGAAGTGGATTTGAACAAGTGGCGCAAAATCTTATTAGAATTGAATGTTTTGGATGAGTCATATAAAAAAGACAATTATAATGAACAGATCGAAAAGTATTTTGCCGTTTTGGATCAAATCAAAGCCAAAGCCGACCTATCAGCTCAGAGTCAAGAAGAGACCCAGAAAATAGCAGCTGATAAAAGCCAGCGTTTGGATAAATTGCACGATAATATTAGTGATATTTTACAGAAGTACAATGCCATTACTATGAACGCTTTCGTGCAGATGCACACTAGACAGATCGAAGACCAAAAAGTCATTACCCAAATAAAGCAAGATAAGGACTTCTTGGGCAATGACTTGGCAAAATTACAAAAGTATGAAAGTCACTCAGACTTAGTCGATGAGTTGACTAAAACTAATGCTAAAAAAGCCGAATTATCTGATAAGAATAATGAATTGAGTCGGCAGATGGGTTCTTTAAAGGAACAGATGCAACAAATTTTTGACAATAAGCACTACCAAAGAGTCGTTAATAGTCTAGCCGAGAATAAACAAAATATCATCGAAAGCTACGACGAGTGGCTCTCCAAAAAGATGGCCAGCGATTGGATCAAACGGATACTAAATATTGCTACCGAAAACCGTTATCCAAAGATGATCGACAAAGCTACCCAGTATTTTGCCGTCTTGACGAATAACAACTATATCAAAATTGATTTCAATCAAAAAGATATCGTAGTAACAAGTGCTGACAAGCTTCAATTTGATGTTCACGAATTATCTAAGGCGACAACGATCCAGCTATATCTTTCATTACGTTTAGCTTTTGTCACCGAAATTTTGGATTTGATCAAACTGCCGATCTTGATTGATAATGCCTTTGTTGATTTTGATATTTCTAGAACTGAGAACGTCTTTAAATTGATCCAAGAGATTGCCAAGAACAATCAAGTGATCTATGTAACGGCTAATCAGCCTAAGGATATTCCAGCAGATCACATTATGAAATTGGGGGAAGAAGATATTGCCTAAAAAACATATAATTGATTTTAATAATGGTGAAACGATGAGTTTGGAAGTTATCATCAAGCGTTCTGATTTTCGTTTAGCTAAAAACGGCAAGAACTTTTTGTCATTAGTTTTTGAAGATAAATCAGGTCAGATTCCAGGCAAGTACTGGGATGCAAGTGAAGAGGATGCCAAGAAATTTCACGTTGGAGCCGTCGTTCAATTAGAAGGACGCAGAGACCTGTACCAAGGCAAGCCACAAGTCAATATAACACGCTTAGGACTCTTGGATATAAGTACTGTCGACATGTCGCAATTCGTTCAGACAGCGCCAATTAAGCGAGCTGACATGGAAAATGAATTTGAAGATGTCTTCTTGCAGATCACTAATGGTGCTTGGAATCGAATCGTCAGATATTTATTCAAAAAGTATCACGACCGTTTCTTTACTAGCGCTGCAGCGAAGAGCAATCATCATGACTTCCAAGGTGGGTTAGCGTTCCACACGTTGAGTATGGTCCGTCAGGCTGAAAATTTGGCTGATCAATATCCCCAGATCGATCGGGCTCTGTTGATTGCGGGTGCTTGTTTGCATGATTTTGGTAAGATCATCGAATTGTCGGGTAATTTGGATATCGAATATACTTTTGAAGGCAACATGCTCGGTCACATCACGATCGTTGATGAGGAGATCGTCAAAGCAGCACAGGAGATGGATATCAGCCTTGAGAGTGAAGATATGATTCTCTTACGCCACATGATCTTGTCGCATCATGGTTTGTTGGAATATGGTTCGCCAGAACGTCCCAAGATTTTGGAAGCAGAAGTATTGCACAATATCGATATGATGGATGCTTCGATCAACATGATCACTAAGGCTTTGGATAAAACTGAGAACGGCAACTTTTCGGAAAGAATCTTTGGCTTGGATAATCGTTCATTTTACAAACACAGTTAAACTAAAACTTAAAGCAAAAAAAGACTATATCACTTGAAATGCGATAATCCCTTTGTGGTTGTCATATGAAATAATATAAATTCATTTGATAATC
>NZ_AZEZ01000006.1 GCF_001434275.1 Companilactobacillus mindensis DSM 14500
TGAGAGGTCGGTAATTAAAAGTTACCTCCTACTCGATTCTAAATAATTGTATGTAATCAAAGTTGAAAAAGAATCAGTCATTTAGGAAACTGAATGGCTTTTTTATTTTTATTCTAGTTGACAAATGTAAACTCAAAGATTATAGTATTTTACATAGATTACATTTGTAAACGGAGTGAAGGAGATAAATATGACCAGAATTTTAGTTTTGTTAGTTGGTTTAGCAATCATCGGCTTTATCCTTTGGTGGTTCTTCGGCAAACATCAAGTTGCCACAGCTACGGCCGAAGTTTCAGACGATAAACAGATCGTCGATGTTGAAGTGAGCGGGGGTTATTCACCGGAAGTAGTTACTTTGAAGAAAGGTGTACCGGCTACGCTCAACTTTACTAGAAAAGATGCCTCAAGTTGTTTGGATCGAGTCGTTTTTTCAGATTTTGGGATCAACAAAGAACTGCCACAAAATGAACAACAATCAATTAAGATCGACACTACCAAGTCAGGCGAATTTCAATGGGCCTGCGGCATGGACATGTTCCATGGTAAATTAATTATTAAATAGGAGAAATATTATGGTTGAGAAGGAACAAAATATTGATATTACAGTCGCTGGCGGTTACCAACCAAACGTTGTGACAGTAAAACAAGGTATTCCCGCTAAGTTAACTTTTACAAGAACTAATGCGCAAGGGTGTCTGGATATCGTACATTCTAAAGCTTTAGGTTTTGAAAAAGAACTACCACTTAATGAGGCACAAACAGTTACCATTCCGACTGACAAAGCCGGTGAATTCGAATTTAGCTGCGGCATGGATATGTTCAGCGGAAAGGTCGTAATCGAAAAATGACAATAACCAAACGTTTCTGGATCGCATTGATTTTTTCATTGCCCATGTTATTCGGGATGATCTTGATGCCTTTTGGCATTATGATACCCGGTGGCGAATGGACGCAATTTGTTTTGACGACCATTGTCATGGCGGTTGCGGCCCGTCCGTTTCTGCAAAGCGCCTGGGCGTCATTTAAGAAACATCATTCCAACATGGATACGTTGGTCGCTATCGGAACGGCCACGGCCTATGTTTACAGTATTTACGCTATGATTACCAAACAAGCGGTCTTCTTTGAAAGTGCCGCTTTCGTAATAACATTCGTCTTGTTGGGTCAAGTGTTTGAAGAAAGAATGCGCAACAATGCCTCGAACGCCATCGAAAAGTTGGTTAATCTTCAAGCCAAAGAAGCTGAAGTGCTGCATGATGGCAAATTAGTTAAGATTCCTTTGGATGATGTCGTTGCTGGCGATTTGATCCGCGTAAAACCGGGTCAAAAGATTGCCGTTGATGGAGTCATTACTGAGGGTAGCTCCACGGTTGACGAATCGATGGTCACTGGTGAAAGTATGCCAGTAACTAAGAATGTCGGCGACAAAGTTATTGGTTCAACTATGAACAGCAATGGTACTTTCATGTTTAAGGCCGAAAAGGTCGGCAGTGAGACAATGCTTTCACAAATTGTTGAATTGGTTAAAAAAGCTCAAAACAGTCATGCCCCAATTCAAAATTTAACTGATAAAGTTTCTGAAATCTTCGTACCCGTAGTCTTGATCTTAGCAATTTTGACATTCTTAGTATGGTACGTCTTCTTGGGCGCAACCGTCGCTACTTCTTTGATCTACGCTGTTTCAGTTGTTGTCATTGCTTGTCCATGTGCCTTGGGATTAGCAACACCAACCGCTTTGATGGTTGGAACTGGCCGTGGTGCTAAAATGGGCATCTTGATCAAGAACAGTGAAGTTTTGGAAGAAGTCAACGATGTTAAAACGGTTGTGATGGACAAAACCGGTACGATCACTAAAGGTAAACCAGAAGTTACCGATATTATTGGTAATGAGAAACAAGTTCTAGAAATTGCTTCAGCCTTGGAAGAATCGTCGGAACATCCCTTGGCAACGGCTATTTTGGACAAAGCTAAAGCTGACCAAATCACCTCGAATACCGTTGATGATTTCCAAGCCATTGAAGGTAAGGGTGTTTCTGCCACAATCAACGGTCAAAAGGCTTTCGTCGGTAATGACAAATTACTAAATGATGTAAAGATCGATGAAGAATTGCACGCTCAAATGATCAAATTACAAAATGAAGCTAAGACAGTTGTCTTTGTTGGCTTAGCTGATCAGATCATTGGTTTGATTGCCATTCAAGATGCGCCAAAAGAGACTTCTAAAGAAGCTATCGCTACATTGAAGTCTCGTGGTTTAAGAACGGTTATGCTAACAGGTGATAATAAGCGTGTCGCCGACGCCATTGCGCAAGAAGTTGGGATTGATGAAGTTATCGCTGACGTATTGCCAGGAGATAAGGCGGATCATGTTAAAGCTCTTCAAGAAAATGGCAAAGTAGCCTTTGTTGGTGACGGAATCAATGATGCGCCCGCTTTGACAATGGCTGACGTTGGGATCGCCATGGGTTCAGGAACTGATATTGCGATTGAATCCGGCGGGATCGTTTTGATGAAAAATGATTTGCGTGACGTTGCGAAAGCTTTGGAATTGAGTAAGAAGACTTTCAACCGAATCAAGCTCAATCTATTCTGGGCCTTCATTTACAACGTCTTAGGAATTCCAGTTGCCGCTGGTTTGTTCTACGCAATCGGCTTGACGCTCAGTCCTGAGTTAGCTGGTTTGGCAATGGCCTTCAGTTCGTTGTCAGTTGTAACTAGTTCAGTCCTTTTGAATAAAGCTAAAATTTCTACTAATGTAAAACTCGCTTAAATAAAAAAACTTCAGAACTAACAGGTGTAATCTGTTGATTCTGAAGTTTTTTATTTTCTGTTTTTAAAAATGAAGAATTTCGAAAGAATATAATTACCAACGATTGCCAAGATTTGACCGACAACTTTTGATCCAGTACCGCTAGCGCTGAGCAATTTAACGAAAATGCGAGCTATGGGAAATCACTATTCAGCTAGTAAGATTTTTCCTAATGTCCCAGGAACTGACGGTGTGGGGATGTTGAACAGTCAGCGAGTATACTTTGCAATGCCAAGTGCTCCATTCGGTTCATTGGCCGAACAAGCTTTGGTAAATAAGCATTTGATTGTTCCCGTACCGGATGGAATTGACGACATTACGGCTGCAGCTATCGCTAATCCAGGGATGTCTTCGTGGGTCGCTTTGGTCGGTCGGGCACGCTTTGTCAAAGGTCAAAATGTTTTGATCAATGGAGCCACAGGAAATGCTGGTAGTCTAGCGGTTAAAATCGCTTATCACTTGGGCGCTAAAAAAGTAGTTGTGACGGGACGTAATCCTGAAAAATTAGCCAAATTGAATGCTGATGCAGCTATTAACTTTGACATGACCAAGGAGAATGGCGGACAAGAATTCACTGATGCACTAAAGGATACCTTCAATGAGGGAATCGATGTGGTCTTGGATTATCTGTGGGGCGACAGTGCGCTATCCATTATGAAAGCCGTAGCTCAATTTGGTGGTGATCGAGTAACCCGTTTTGTTAGCATCGGTGCTGCCAGTGGACAGGCGGAAATTAATTTACCATCAGCAGCTTTACGTTCATCCAAGCTTGAACTTATCGGCAGTGGCGTTAAGAGTGCCAGTATGAAAGAACTGTTGTTAGCGATTAAGGGCGTCTTTGACTGGGCGGCAGCCGATAAGATAACTATTCCAACGACTACTTTTGAATTAGAAAATATTGAAGCAGCTTTTGCGGCACCATTGACACCAAGAGCTGTCGTGAAGGTGAACTAATGAATAATGAATTGATCAATTCTCTAGTCAGCATCGTGTCATTTTTCAATCGAACTGATCGAGACCGAGCTTTTGTCAAAGTAGCTGGAATAAATTTAGAGGCGACTTCTTTTCAACTTTTTGTAACGATTGGACGCATGCAACCGACTAACGTCAGTGATTTGGCCAATATGTTGGGGAAAAGTCACTCCAGTGTCAGCCGTCAAATCGACAAATTGGAACAGAAAAAATTAGTTGAGACACGTGATTCAGAAAAAGATGCCCGGATTCGAACGGTTGAATTATCTAAACAAGGCCAAGAAATTACCGAAGTCATCAATCAGACACGTCTAAAAGAAGTAGATGCAGTACTTTCAAAGTGGACTGATGATGAGAAACAACAGTTGGTCGCAGACTTGGAGCATTTAGCTAACACCTTGAATGAAATAAAATAATATCCCAAATAAAAAGTGCCAATATTTATCAGAAGATTTTCTGATGAATATTGACACTTTTTGATTCAATTTTTATTCAACTTTGACGTCAGCAACTACTCGAGATAAGAATTTAACAGTCAATTCTTCGTATATATCTATGTAGTTGAAATACATCTGTTTATCCATTTCTTCATTTACTTTGTGCGAGGTTAGATTACCTGGTCCAGCAATGATAAATGGGAAGTCGTGGCTTTTACCTTGGACTAAATTAGAAGCATCAGTTATTCCCGGATTAGGAACAACCAATATTTTATCGTCAGTGTATTTTTTCATTAGATCATGAGTTAATTCGACCAAGATATTATCTTTAGCCACGCCGACAGGTTTTTCATTCATATAAACGTCGAATCCAATTTGGGCACCAGTTTTATTAAACTTGGTTACCATTTGATTTAAAACGTCGATCACTTGTTGATTGGTGTATTCAGGGATGGTGCGGACATTGACGTCAGCTTCGGCATAATCGGGGATCGAGTTGACTTGCGTACCACCTTTGATAGTAGTTGTATTGAAAACCAATGGTCCCATTGAACCTTGCTTGATCGGATTGCTACGGAAGTTGTTGTTAGCTTCGATTAAGAAATTCATCAAGGCGTCAATGGCGTTGTAACCAAATTCAGGCATGGAACTGTGACTGGTTTTACCCTTAGAAGTTACTTTAATATCCATAGAACCTTTTTCGGAGTAAAAAATATTATAGCCAGCTGGTTCACCGACAATCAGTCCATCGACGTCGTTCATCAATCCATCTTCAAGCAAGTAATGCGAACCAACTTCACCGATTTCTTCACTCATGCAGGCTAAGAGGCGGATGGTTCCTTGTTTGGGAAGGCCTTGTTTGTGCAATTCGATCATGGCTATTATCATAGCAGCCAAACCAGATTTCATATCGCAGACGCCACGGCCATAAAGAGTGCCATTCTTTTCGGTCAATTCAAAGGGATTGGTGTTCCAAGCTTCAAGATTACCGGGATCGACGACGTCCATGTGGCCAGTCAAACCAAGAACTGGTTGTCCGTGACCTATTTCAGCTACTAAATTAGCCCGGTTGCCATGAACGTCTATAATTTGAGATTTTATGTCATACTTTGCCAATAACTCTTGGATATAATGCGCAACGTCTTCTTCGTTATTACCAACAGTGTTGAATGAGATCAACTTTCTTAAAACTTCGAGACTTTGTGATTCGTTAAAGTAATTCATAAAATATTTCCTCCTAGAAATTAATTATTCAATAAGGCTAACATTTATTTTAATAAAATGACATTTATTGATAACTAAAATCGCCGATTCGTATAATTGTGGAAAATTCATGCTATATTTAATAAGGAGATTTCCACAAGGGGGCAATTATGATCGATAAAAAACTTTTACGTCAGCAACAGATCAAAAAATTAAGCACAACTACACCTGAGAAGAAATTAGCTGAAGGCCAAGAATTATTGACTAAGTTACGTCAGACTGAAGTTTGGCAACAAGCTAAATCAATCGCCACAACTATCAGTAGTCCTATCGAAGTTCCTACGAAACAAATCATTCAAATGGCCTTGTCAGAAGGCAAGAAAGTTTATCTACCTAAGACTATGCCACACCGTCAAATGGCTTTTCTACCATTTACTAGCTATGAAGACTTGGAAGTTAGCAGCTTTGGTATTCACGAACCAGTTTACAATGAAGATTTAGTGAATCAACAACCTGATTTAGTTTTGGTACCAGGGTTAGCCTTCGCAGCTGATAGTAATTATCGAGTTGGTTTTGGTGGCGGCTATTACGACCGCTTCTTGGCCAAGTATCAAGGAAATACAGTAGCCTTAGTTCCGTCAGCAATGGAGTTTTCAACTGCTGATTGGGAAATTGATGAACATGATATTAAAATTGACCAATTGATCGTTGTGGATAAAAAAGACTGAAATGTATGTGACAGTTACTAAAGGTTGTAAGATATTTAATTTTCAACCTTTAGTAACTGTGATGATTGTTAAAAATAGGTTCCATTTTGGTACTGGAAGACGAAATTTGTTATACTGTGAGTGTACAAAAAAGAGGGATGCTCGAACATCCCCCCAGATAGCCCGTTTAAGACGGTAGCTATTGATTAAATTGCTATAAAACGACAAAATAACCGTAACTCGCCAAAGTTAGACGGTTATTTTTTTGCATTCATTTCTTATCACTATGAATATATGTTAACAAGGCAATTAAGAATATACCGAACGTTAACATAAGATTCAAGCGTCTGAAACAGACAAAAACACTACTCCTCTCATTAGGATGTAAATAACTTACAGTAAGACCATAAGCATCACCGCTTTCAAGTTGTAGCCACCGTCATTAACTTGCTATCGAATAATATTATCCAATACTATTTATTTTAATGAAAGCAACTTAGTGAAATCTTAATACGTCTTTCTAATAGTAAATATTTGTTCATTAAGGAAGAAAGGTGTTAACATTAATCTTTACTGGTAATTAAAATAGAACACAAAAAAAGCAATTATCAAATTGATAATTGCTTAAGCGATAAATTGCTATGGGTGGTTGGGGGATCGAACCCCAGACCCACGGATTAAGAGTCCGTTGCTCTGCCAGCTGAGCTAACCACCCATGAACTGTAATTGATTGATATGTTTCCCTCTCAACCAACGAGATATATCATACCATAAGCTCCAAATTTATGACAAGCTTTTTTTTAAAATAAATTGAAAAAATTTAAGTTAGCTTTATGTCGGTTTTGTTTTAATAAGTAATAACTTGTATAATATTCACGTCAAGGAGATAAAATATGGCTAAAAAAATTCTAGTAGTAGATGATGAAAAACCAATTTCCGATATTGTTAAATATAATTTGGAAAATGAAGGCTACGAAGTCATAACTGCTTTTGATGGACAAGAAGCTTTGGACAAAGTAGATGAGGACGATCCTGATCTGATTTTGCTTGACCTAATGCTTCCAGTTATTGACGGTCTTGAAGTAGCTAGAACTATCAGAAAAACTAAAGATACTCCAATTATTATGTTAACGGCTAAGGATACCGAAATTGATAAGGTTATTGGCCTAGAACTTGGAGCGGATGATTATGTCACTAAGCCATTTTCTAATCGTGAACTCGTAGCACGTGTGAAGGCTCGTTTGAGAACCCAAACTCACGCTCACAGCGAAGAAGCGAAGAACAGTGAAATTAAGATTGGTGATCTAACGATTCTCCCCGATGCTTATACTGTCACCAAAAATGGTAAAGAGATTGAATTAACGCACCGTGAGTTCGCATTGTTGCACTATTTAGCACAACATATCGGACAAGTGATGAAACGTGAGCACTTGTTACAAACTGTTTGGGGATATGACTACTTCGGCGATGTCAGAACTGTTGATGTTACCGTAAGACGTTTGCGTGAAAAAATAGAAAACAACCCTAGTCAACCAGAATGGTTAATGACTAGACGTGGCGTTGGATATTATTTGCGTGATCCTGATGGCGAATAACCAATTCATCATTGAAGAGTAAAAATCAAATATAATATGTAACTTAAAAACAGATAGAATTCCAAGTTTAATGGAGTTTCTATCTGTTTTTCTATTTTGTTGTATTTGCCTTCTTCTATGATTATTAATTCGTTGGTAAATGATTGGATATAACCAAAGTTGAGAAAGAACAGCAAATAAAGATTGTTTCTTTATTTTTTTTTAGTCTATAATTTCTATAAGGAAAAATTACGTCAAAAATAATTTTATGGGGAAACAAATAATGGGTGCTGATAATGATAGGAAATTACCGAAAAGTTTAATTAGAACCATTGATATCCTTATGCGGTTGATACAAGGGGAAAAGATCAACTCGAAGGATGCTGCACGGTCTTATGACGTTACTAAGCGGACGATTTATCGTGATCTGCAGATTATTCGTGAGAATCCAATTTTTAACGATAACTACCATATGGAATTTGATGAATCGCACGAGAATCGGTTTGCCGTTAAAGATGAAGGTATCAATATCAATGAGATCTTAACTATCATTCAAATACTGATCGGCGTCAGGGCTTTGGCTAAACCAGAACCCAAAGAGATTATTTATCATTTGCGAGACCTCGTATCGGTCAAAGATCAAGCCAAAATAGATCGGCTGTTAAAGACTGAATATCTACCGGTAAAAAGTAATGGCAATTTGTTGAGTCGAATCGGTGAATTCACGGATTTTATTAGACTTCAAACGGAAATCGAATTTACTTATCAGGGTAGTTTGCGTACGAGTGACAATAAACGTTCACGTCAAGGAATTCCAGTGAGTTTATATTTTTCCAATTTTTATTTTTATGTCGTTATTTTTTCTGAAGCCAAAGGCTCTAGAACCTATCGTTTGGACAGACTTATTTCTTACAAAAAGATAACTAAGTCGACTAATATTTTACGTTCGAAACTTGAGGACGGAACGACAATTCGTAATTATACGTACTTATTGAATGGTGGTCGCAAAAGTTACTTCAAAATTCAGTGCTGGACTTATCCGCAGACGGCATTGGATAGACTGCCAAATTCGCGGATCATCAAACATGAGCCTGATGGGAGCGTAATTATCGAAGGTTATTTGTACCTGCAAGGGCTCAAACTTTGGATTATGAGTGAAGGAACTTTGGTCAAGGTTTTGGAACCAACTTCATTAGTGAATGATATCAAAAAAGAACTACGGGCAGCTTTAAAACAATATGATAATGGGGATTCACATGGGGAATAAAAAAATATATATCAGATTCAGTGCAATTATGTTCTTCTTCTTTTTAAGTTGGGCAGCCAGCTACAAGATGATTTCGATTTGGTTAGGACAAACGATTCATTTAAATGGCGCTAGTATTGGTTTTTTGTTCAGTATCAATGGAATTTTTACGTTGGTTATGCAGCCGTTATACGGTTATATTTTAGATAAATTGGGCAGTCGCAAAAATCTCTTACTGTGTCTGAGTGGCGTTTTGATTTTGACTGGTCCGTTTTTCAAATTTGTCTACGGTCCGTTATTGGAACTGGATTTTTTAGTCGGAGCAGTTATCGGGGGAATTTTTATCGGTAGTACTTACATGGCCTCGATGGGAGCTGTGGAATCCTACACGGAAAAAATCAGCCGCAAGTATGATTTTGAATATGGACACGTAAGAATGTGGGGGTCGCTTGGCACAGCAATTGCAGCCTTTTTCGCAGGAAGTATGTTCAACCTTGATCCTAATTATAATTTTCATCTCGGTTCGATAGCGGCCATCGTTGTTTTTCTAATCATAATTACAACTAAGATCGATGTAACGGATACCGAAATCGAAAAATCTGAGACTATCAAAGTTAGCAGTGCACTTGAATTATTTAAGTTAAAAGATTTTTGGATGTTTATTGTCTTTATAATCGGGATCGCGTCGATGTATTCGATCTATGACCAACAATTTCCCCGATATTTTGCGGAACAGTTTGCGACAGTTCAAGCTGGAAACCAAATGTATGGCTACTTGAATTCTTTGCAGACATTTTTGGAAGCGGGCATGATGTTTTTAGCACCCAAAATCGTTAATAAATTAGGAATTCGTAACTCGATGCTATTAGTGGGTTTATTGTTGGCAGTGAGAATCATTTTGACGAGCATGGTGACCGGTCCGGTTTTAATTTCGATAATTAAACTGATTCAATCGTTTGATATGCCGATTCTCTACATCTCGATCTTCAAATATATCAATCATAACTTCGAAGCCAAGTGGTCATCGATTATGTATTTGGTTGGCTATCAGTTCATTTCTGAAGCCGGTGTGATCGGTTTTTCACCGTTGATGGGAAAGATGTATGATGTCGTGGGCTATCGAACAGCCTATGTCTATCTGGGCATAATTGTCTGTTTGTTCGTCGTTATATCCTTCTTTACATTGAAGAAAGATTCGCAAGTTTCAGTTGAAGTGAGTGAGTAAAAGCTACAATTACTCGAATAGAAATTCTTAATTTCGTCCATATAAAATTAATTAGGTATATGAAGATCATCTAGAAAAAGTTGGATGATCTTTTTTATTTTTTAAATGTATATCTAAATTAAATTAATATCGTTAATACAAAAGTAGGAGAAAATTCATTAGTCTGGAATGGAATCCTGGTGGACTCTCACGTGGTAGTCTCTTAGCTGGCGGATTCTTGCCAGGTTAGAGACAGACAAGCTTAGAGACAATTCGAACTATAATTGGCTCTAAGTTGCTCTCACAGCGTTCCAGCGTCCACCAGAATTTCATGGAGGACGGGAAGTAGAAAATAACCTCAAAAAGAGCCTTCAAACGAGAGATGCATTCTCTTTTTTTTGTTATCTTGATAGCTGTATAATATAACTAAGTCTGTGTTAATTAGGTGGAAATATTTTGAAAAATAGATTTGTTTTTTTACATTCGATTAATTTCAAAATCGGATTGTCCTTTATTTTAATTTTAATTGTCACAATTGAAATCATTGGGGCCTATTTTGTACGTCAATTGGAGGATCAAAACGTTGCTAATTTTGAAACTTCCGTTCAGGTTCCGGCCTATACGCTCAATCAAATTTCAGAAAATTTGACGGATAATGATCAACATACGCGTGACAATATCAATAATGCTATTCAAGATTATACGCGAGTCAGTACCGATATAACGGACGTTCAAGTCGTCGATCGTAGTGGAATCATTGTTGGGGTCAAAGATTCCGAAGGTACTAATATCGTTGGAACACAAACTCTGAAAGACAATATCAAACAGAGTATCAAAAATGCTAAAAAAATCACCCAGATCTACTATGAAAAAGATAACGGTAGTTCTTATGAGTCGATTGAACCGATAACTTCACCTGACAATAATACGGTTGTAGGGGCTATTTATGTTCGAGCTAGCATGGAATCAGTTTATACCGGAATCAATAATATTATTTTGATTTTTCTAACGGCTTCATTAGTAGCGGGGCTGTTGGGAGCTGTGATCGCTATTTTCATCGCCCGAGCAATTACTCGACCAATCGATGAAATGAAGCAACAGGCGGTACGAATGGCCGAAGGAGACTATTCTGGTCAAGTTCGTGTCTATTCACCGGATGAACTGGGTCAGTTGGCTATGGCGGTCAATGATCTGTCAGTCAAAGTTGAAGAGGCAACTGAAAACTCGGAATCTGAACGACGAAGACTGGATAGTGTTTTGACGCAGATGTCTGATGGGGTTATTGCGACGAACCGTCTCGGTAACATAACGGTCATTAATGAAATGGCACAAGAGTTTTTGAACAAGGATGAGGATGAAGCAATCGGCTTGCAACTAGTCGATGTCTTGGGAATCGGTGATCGGACAAGCTTCGATGATCTTTTGGAAAATCCTGATCCGATGGTGATCGAAACAAACGATAATGACAACGAAGAGTTCGACGGAAATTCTGACAATTCGTTGATTTTAAATGCTGATTTCTCATTGATTCAACGAAACAGTGGCTTTATCAGTGGTATGGTTTGTGTTCTGCATGATGTCACTGAACAACAAAAAATCGATAGTGAACGGCGTCAATTCGTTTCCAACGTTTCTCATGAGTTGCGGACGCCCTTAACAAGTATTAGCAGTTATATCGATGCTTTGAACAATGGCGCTTGGAAAGACCAAAAATTGGCACCACAATTCTTAGGCGTTACTGCTGAGGAAACTGACCGGATGATTCGAATGATCAATGATCTTTTGAGTTTGTCACGGATGGATCAAGGTCGTTCCAAATTGGATAAGGAATTAGTAAACTTTAATGAATTCTTTGCTTATATTTTGGATCGATTTGATATGATGTTAAAAAAAGAAAAAGCCGATGCTAAAGAAGACGACACCAAAGTCGTCAAGAATTATCGGATCAAACGAATCTTTACAAGCAAAGATTTGTGGGTCGAGTTGGATACTGATAAGATGACACAAGTTATTGATAATATCATGAACAATGCCATCAAGTATTCGCCAGATGGTGGGGTCATTACTTGCCGTCTGTTGGAGACTAATAAACATATTATTATCAGCATTTCCGATGAAGGTTTAGGTATTCCCAGAAAAGATATCAAGAAAGTCTTTGACCGTTTCTATCGTGTAGACAAAGCACGTTCTAGAAAGCAAGGCGGAACTGGTTTGGGTCTATCTATTTCTAAGGAAATCGTTGAGCAACACAAGGGTAGAATCTGGGTCAACAGTGCTGAAGGCAAGGGATCTACGTTCTACATCTCCTTGCCATTCGACCCTAATGAAACTGGAGGAGAATGGGATGAAGTTTAGTCGATTGATCGTTCAACTGCTATTAATAGTGGCTGTAATAACCAGTATTGTCATGTCCTTCTTCATTTGGACCAATACGGCGCGTTATCAACGAGGTAGAAATATCGATGTGACTTCTGCCGAATCAAATAAAAACGAAATACCAATTAATCAAGTTATCAGTCCTACGCAAGTCATTTGGCACGACGATTCTGATCAACATTTGATTTATAACAGCAATGAAAATATTTCTTTGAGTATTCAAAAAGTTATGCAAGACTGGAAGATCGAACAACCTAAGGAAGTTTCCAAAAAAGATGGCGCTTATTACCAAAAAGTCATTCAAGGCAAGAACATGCTTCAGATGGTTTATCCGACTTCGATCAATACGAATGTCTTCGGCTATTTGTTGGGAAACAACGGTTTAAAGAATGGTAAAAGTTTGCAATTCAACCGTATTTTGATTAATTTGAAGGATAAAAAGGACCAAAATATTTACTTAGCAAATGACAGTAACTATGCCGTCTACAAACTTAAAGTCGACAATGCTTCGGCTGTACCAATCACTAAATTGGTCGATAAAGCCAATGTCAATCTCAAGGTTCGTTTGAACATTATGAAACACGGCGTCTTCACATTCTACGTCGATCCTATCAAGATGAAATCTTATTCATATGTCATCAGTGGCAAAAAAGATAATGAATACACGACGGCCTTGTTCGATTCCAATACGAATGGTTTAGTAACCTCGGAAGATAACAATATTTATACTTACAGCTATGGTGAATCCAAGCGTTTAACTTCAGATCACAATACTGAAGAATTGTCTTTTGACGATTATACGGATACTTCAGTTCCTAAGACGCAACTGGCCTTCTTGCAACGTGGTTATCAAAAGGTGATCGATCTACAAAATCCTATTTCTAACTTACGTCTATACAGTGCCACTTGGAGTAATAAGAATTTAATTTTCAGAGAGTACGTTGAAGGTTTTCCAATCTTTAAGAAGAGCCAATTCGGTTCAATTAGAATTAAATTCAGCCGTAAAGGTAGCTCTGAACATTTCTTAAATAAAGTTTTGGAAGTCCCAGTTCCATCTACTCAAGCGGCAACCACTTTGAAGTCTACGAATGAAATCTTCAAGGGCTTGCAACGAGTTGGTTTTTCGCCTAATGATGTACAGGAAGTAGAAGTTGGCTATCAATGGGAAGGCGAAACTGACAACGAAAAAGTCGTCGATTTGAAGCCTACTTATTACATCAAGATCGACGGCCATTGGAAACCATACAACGAATGGACAAATGAATCTGCGGAGGAGGACTAAATGGATTTTAGAAGAATCGAAGTTATATTTTTAATAGTATTTTTCTCATTAGATATCTTTTTATTCCTATCTTTCCGCAACAGTCAGCAGTTGGTCAGCAGTTCCAGCACCAATACATCAACTGTGACGGAAATGAGAAAACGTAATATAACTTTTGGCAGTTTGGATACGAAGAACGGTTATGCCTATTATTTAGGTTCACAGCCGAGCGACGAACTGGCTCAAAATATTAATAAATTACGCAATCAAGAAGTTCAATATGACATCGTCAATCACAAAGTTTCAAGTACTTTGGCTAATGAAATCGCCGTTACAGCAACTAATAAGAAAGCAATCATGGATAAATTCATCAAAAAGGATTCCAACGTCCTCTTCGGTGATGAGTATACTTACTCGCCTCAGTTATCGAACAGTTCGCAAATGGTCTATGTACCAACGGGGAGCTTAGGCGAAGTGTATGATAAAACAGCTCAGTTGGTTTTTACGATCACAGATGGTAAAGTTGTTGGTTATACACAGACTTACGTGAAGTCATTGATTATTTTGCATGAACGTCAAGTCGTAAAGAGTGAAAAAGATGTCATTACGAATCTTTATGCCAACTCGGAAATTCCTAATAATTCTAAAATTACGTACGCCAATTTGGCTTATACCAAGTTACTGGAAGCCAAAGGCAGTACGATTTATATTCCAGTTTGGTTCGTAACGATCAAAAATAAAGATAGTAAAGTTACGACTACGAAAAAGGTCAATGCTTTTACCGGCAATATTATAAAGAGTTCAACAAATGGAGATAATTACAGTGCCCAATGATGATAGTTTAAAAGTTAGCGTTCTCGCTAGCAGCAGTTCAGGTAACGTTACATATATCGAAACGCCTAAACATCGTGTTTTAGTTGATGCGGGTCTGTCCGGTATCAAGATCAAAAGAGCCATGGAGAGTATCGGCAAGGATATTACGAAGGTCGATTCGCTCTTTGTAACGCATGAACATACTGATCACATACAGGGAGTGGGAGTTTTGGCTCGCCGTTATGGATTGAATGTTTATGCTAACCAGAAAACTTGGGAAGCAATGTTACCCAAAATCGGTAAAGTTTCAGATGATCAAATCAATGTATTCAATCACAATAAAGTAATGAGTTTGGACGATTTAGATGTCGAAAGTTTTGCGGTTTCCCACGATGCGGTCGATCCTCAATTTTACAAGTTCTACCATAATGGTAAGGAATTTGTGATTTTGACCGATACGGGCTACGTTTCAGAGCGGATTCAAAAGACGATTGAAAATGCGGACGGTTATTTGATGGAATGTAACCACGATGTTGAAATGCTGCGGGAAGGCATCTATCCTTGGCCTTTGAAACAACGTATCCTCAGTGAAAAAGGACATCTTTCTAATGAAGACGGTGCTAGAACATTGATGGATGTTATTGGCAATAAGACTAAACAGATCTTCTTGGGACATTTGAGCCATGAGAACAATACCAAAGCGGTTGCTCGTGAAGAGGTCACTCAAGTGTTAGAGGACCACGACTTCGGCGTCGGCCATGATTTTAAGATCAACGATACCGATCCAGCCGTAGCCGATCCTTTGGTTACTTTTTAATAATAAAATCATATGTCGTTCATAATTTTTTCACAGATTAACGTTATATTATAAGTAAAGCTTAGATATGGGGAAGTGAATATTAGATGAATAATGACAAAAATGACCAACCTGAATCAAGGGTCAAAGAAAATAAGCGAGGTTCGAAAATGAATTCTGGTAATAATTCTTTACTCAAGACGGGAATCGTAGCCTTTATTTCTGCCGCTTTAGGTGTCGTAATTGCCTTTGCAGGTTTTACATATTTTGGCAATAATGCTTCTGATACGGCTTCAACAAGCAATGGTGCCGCTGGAACAACGCAAGTAAGCAACACGAAGGTAAACACATCCAGTTCGATGTCGGGAGCCTATAAGAAGGTTAATGGTGCAGTTGTTTCCGTAATTAACTTGCAAAAACAAAAGGAACAGAGTTCATCTGGTGATGGCAGTATCGCATCGATCTTCGGTGACTTGTTTGGAGACAGTGGTTCGTCAGACAGTACTCAAGATCAAGCCGATGACAATAGTAATAGTTCAGATTCCAATTCAAATTCCGATTCTAGTTCCAGTTCATCAAACAGTAATTTACAAGAGTACAGTGAAGGTTCTGGTGTGATTTATGCCAAACAAAATGGCAAAGGTTACATTGTAACTAATAACCACGTTGTTTCTGGATCTGACTCTTTGGAAATTATTCTTGAAGATGGGACTAAGATTTCTGCTAAATTAGTCGGTACAGATACGGCTACTGACTTGGCCGTTCTGGAGATTCCTGGCAACAAAGTGCCAGCCACGGCCGGATTTGGTAACTCTGACAATGTTTCACCTGGTGACCCAGTAATTGCTATTGGTTCGCCACTTGGTAGTGAATATGCCACAACGGTTACTCAGGGTATTATTTCCGCTACTAACAGAACTGTGACGACTCAAGATCAAAATACTGGTCAAGCAACTGGTCAGGCAACGGTTCTTCAAACTGATGCAGCTATTAACCCTGGTAACTCTGGTGGTCCATTGGTTAATGCCGCTGGTCAGATTGTTGGTATCAATTCAATGAAGTTGGCCTCAAATACTGATGGTTCTTCCGTTGAAGGGATGGGATTTGCTATTCCAAGTAATGAAGTAGTTAAGATCATCAATCAATTGGTAGAAAATGGTAAAGTTGAAAGACCATCGCTTGGTATCAAAGTCTTAGACCTTGATCAAATTACTGATGATTCGCAATCAAGTTTGAAATTACCAAGCAGTGTAACTAAAGGTGTGGTAGTATATAGCACAACCTCTGGTTCAGTCGCAAAGGCTGCCGGAATGAAGAAATACGATGTGATCGTCAAGTTGGGCGACAAGACGGTAGCTTCCGTAGCTGCTCTTCACACAGCACTTTACTCACATTCAGTCGGTGATACCGTAAACGTTGAATATTACCGCAATGGTAAGTTGAATACTGCCAAGGTACATTTAACTAAGCAAACAACCGAATAAAATTAAAGGCGTGAAACCAATTAATAGTGGTTTCACGCCTTTTTTTGAACTATTTTCTGAAAACTAAAGATTTTCTTCGGGAAAATGACTACTGATTGATAAAAGTTATCCACAGGTTGATAACTCCTGTGCATAAATGCCGTTAAATTAAGAATTTAATTTATTCACAGATCAACTAACATTTTTTAAAATTGCTATAAAGATGAGTGATAAATCCTATTATATCAACGATAATCAATGTTACACAAAAACAGACAAACATTATTTTAGGGGCAATTTTGAGTAGTTATTTTTCGAAAAATAATTTGGCAATTTGGGGATACTTTCGTATGATAATTATTGAGGAGATATTTAATTATGAATATTAAAATTGTTACGGTTGGAAAGCTGAAAGAGAAGTATTTCAAGGCTGGAATCGCCGAATATGCTAAACGTCTGGGAGCTTTTTGTAAATTTCAAATAGTTGAGTGTCCGGATGAAAAAGCACCTGAAAGCTTGAGTGAGGCTCAAGATCTTAAAGTGAAACAAATTGAAGGGGAACGGATCTTAAACAAGATCAAAGACAAGGAATATGTCATCTTGTTGGATCTGCGTGGTAAGGAACTCACTTCGGAAGAAATGGCCAAAAAGATCGATGACTTATCCACTTATGGAACTTCCGATATTACTTTTGTCATCGGCGGTTCACTAGGTGTCAGTCCCGAAGTTACTAAACGAGCTGATTATAGTGTCTGTTTTGGTAAGTTCACTTTGCCACATCAGTTGATGCGCTTGGTTTTGACGGAACAAATTTACCGTTCGTTCATGATTATCAACCATCGAACATATCACAAATAATTTCGTTTTTTCATTGAAAAATCCGATATTTAAGTTGGCCTCAATTTCTGATATTATTTTAGGTGAAGTCAAAAATAATTCGTAGGATCACTATGATATGATGAATTTTGTGTTGTAAATAATTTAAAAATTAGGGGAATTAAAATGTCTAGTTTTACTAAACGATTTGGGAAACCACTTGTTTATTGTGGTATTTTCATTTATTTCTTTGTGATGCGTTACTTCTTGATCACTGCCGGCGATGATTATTACTGGATCAGTGACAAAGGACAATATTTATTGGAACACCATTTCTATGGCCCTGAGAAACTCTATGGGGGTAATAGTAATGGCCGCTACTTGGGCAGTATTTTAGAAATTTTTACTGTCAAAAATGTTTTATTTGGAATGATCGTTTTCGCAATATTCTTAACCTTGTTGACGTGGTGCATTAGTCAATTGTTAGGGAACACTTGGCAATCGACTTTGATGGCATTGTTTTTGATTTTCTCTTTCCAAGGGAAGTACGTCACTAATATTCTTTGCTGGAATGCTGGATTTGTTAATTATGTGCCTTCGATCACCTTATTGCTCTGCTATTTAGTCATTGTTCAGCGCCAACTACGGGAAAGTTCGTTTATTTTTAAACATACTATTTTTATGACATTTTTAGCTTTCTTAGTTTCGTTTGCCGGTGGATTTTTCGCTGAGCACGTTACGATTTTCCAAGTGGGCTTGGGTGCATTAGTTATTTTAGTTGGCCTAGTTTTCAAAGGTACGATCAAATTAAAACCCTTTAATTACAGCTACTTATTGGGAGCCTGTCTGTCGTTTGTTTTGATGTTCTCTAACCCTAGTTATTTTGAAGAATCTGATTATCGTGGTGCTGGTACGAGTTTGGTCGATATGATCAATAATTACGCAACTACGACGCATTTTTGGTTCGTAACTTTGAATTTCATTCCTATCGTAATTATCTGTGGTTCATTGATCGTGATTGCTATATCAGATAAGTCGCGCAAATTGTGGGATATTACTGGTTTGTCGTTGATATTCGTTATTTATTACACGCTTGCCAATACATATCTTTCTTCGTTACCGATCGATAAAGTGTTTATCAGTGTAGGTTTGAGTGCTCGTTTTTCAAGATATGACGCTTTAGTCAGTGGCTTGTTTGTGATTTTTATTGGTTATGCTATTTTGCGGATATTCTTGAAAGATAAAAATAATATCTTGTTGTTCTTCTCTTATTTCTCTTATTTAGCATTGTTCTTACCGTTCTTTATTATTTTGCATCCGTTGAATATTCGGGGGATGTTTGCCTCGTACATCTTCTTGTACTTGATCACAATGATTTTCTTGACGAGAGCTTTGAAGGTATCGAATCTTGATAAATCTAAGTTTTTGAATATTTTTGTGGCGGTGTGTTTAGTGGTATTATTTGCTAACTTGCAGACAAAGATGGTTATTAATTACCAAGCTAACTTGAAACGAGTTGATAATGTTGAATATTTGAGTGGTAAAAAATTGTTGACTAAACATGTGCCGTTTAGAGATTTGGTCATGCGTAACGATGATTTGAGCTTGCAAGATTATACTTATTGGAAAGCTTTTCTAAAAAAATAAGTTTTTCTTTGAAATATGCTGTGTAAAAAAGCGGGGGGGTGGTTGAAATATGTCGCCTTCCGATCAAAAGCTGATGGGCTGGAACGTAGTGAGCACGACTTGGAGCCAATTTAAAAATTGTCTTCAAGCTCGGCAGTAATCTAAGCCAGCACAGTACGCTAGCTAAGATTAAACCACTACTGAGCCCATCAGCTTTTGCTCTCCAGGCTAGGGTTTTCGTTGTTTAGTTGGTATATATAATATTTGAGTAAAAATCATTAATAATATAAATATAGTTTTACATATAAGAAGGCCGTAATTCCTAAATTGTTAAGAATTACGGCCTATTTTTGTACGATTTAAATGGTTAATGATAAGTATACAAGTATTTGCTATTTTGATACTTAATGAAATTGCCTATATTAATATCTCGAGATCCAAAATCCTTAAATCTTCTAGTCTGGAATGGAATTCTGGTGGATGCTCAGCCGTGGAAGTCTCTTAGCTGGCGTGTCCCTCGCCAGGTTAGAGACAGACAAGCTTAGAGACAATTTGAACCGTAATTGGCTCTAAGTTGCTCTCACAGCGTTCCAGCAATCCACCAGAATTTCATGGAAGACGGCAGTGAACCAATAAAACAACTATCACTCAAGATGATATCTTTTTTCATAGCAATCACCTGACTTTGTTGTCTAAGTTATAGCACAATGAAAAAAAGAAAAATAATTAAATTGCCTAAGCGGTAGTTTGAGATGTTCAAGTGGTTTTAAATTTCAATGAAGGTATCAAAAGCGATGACAGCATCACCGATGATTTGAATTTTTGTTGGTTTACCATTTTGTAAGGTGACGCGGACTAACATAGTTCCAGCACGGTTGATTTTTTCGCCTTGAATGATACGGAATTCAAACATATCACCGCTAGTTTCTACTAAGTTATATTTGACCAAATAGGCACCTAAAGGTCCATTAGCATTGCCGGTTACTGGGTCTTCGTTGATACCATTAGCTGGGGAAAACATGCGACCGTGGATCAATTCCTTTTGCCCAGGATTCAAAGTAAATACATAGTAACCATTGCAATTGATTTTGGGTGTGATTCGTTTGAGTGCGTCCAAATCAGGCTGTAAGCTATCAAGTGTTTCTTGTGAATCGATGGCAATCATTACTTTTGGAGCACCGGTCGAGGCAATCGCCATGGGACAGTCAAAATTACGCTGTTCTTTAGTAAGACCTAGCGCTTGCAAAATTTCACTTTGAATATTATCAGATAAAGGTTCATCTACGCGAATTTTTCCTTGAGTCATAGTGATCTGGTAGCTGCCATTTGTTTTAGAAATATCGATCGGTAAATTCCCGGCACCAGTCTGTTGGACGATTGATTGTGAAGGTGAGTTATTTTCGACTGCTCGGGCAAAATTAGCACCGATCGTTGCGTGACCACAGATGGGAACTTCAGTCGTAGGTGTGAAGAAACGGATCTGGATATCTGCATCGCCAACGGTAGGGTGAGTGATAAAAGCCGTTTCGGAGTTATTCAATTCCCGGGCAATCTGTTGCATTTGTTTATCTGTCAGTCCTTCGGCATCAGTGACGACGCCAGCAGGATTGCCAGCTAGTTTAGTTTTGGTAAAAGCATCAACTTGGTAAACGTGATATTTTTTCATAAGATCAGTTCCTAATTTCAAAAGTATTTTTAGTATTCACAATTGCGATATATTCATAAAATTTTCTTATGATTGTTAAGAATCAATTGTAATCGTTTAAAGTAATTATAAACTTAGAGTTGAATATGAATAAAGCTAGATATTTATGGGGATGTAGACAATAAAAAATACAAAAAGTAAGATTTTAGTCGCTTCTGCTGTTGCTATTATGCTGGCACCGGCTGCTTTAAACGCCCTACCACAACAATCAGTTAGTGCTGAGGCTATCGGTACTGTAAGTAATGCTACACCAGTTTACGATGCTAATGGTAAAGCGACAGGAACAACTTTGCCAAGTGGCAGTCAATGGAAGTTAGGTACACAGATCACACTCAATGGCGTTGCTCATTATATGGTCGGTACTAACGAATATATTCCAGCTTCAGCGGTTTCAAACGTTACTGGTTCAGCTAATTCTTCCGATGATTTCGGTGGAAAAGTTGCCACTAATTACTTTACTAATGACGCTAATACGGGAAAAGTTGGTACAGCCACATCAGTTCTCGATATTGTAGATGCCAACGGTAACAGTACTGGTAGAACTTTGCCAAGCGGCAGCCAATGGAGATTGGGAAAAGTTCTTCACGCTAACAAACAACTTTACTATCAAGTTTCAACTAATTAATTTGTTTCAGCTTTAGATATCACGGTTGTTGGCCAAGATAATAACGATACCACTACAACCAGTTCATATATTACCAGTGACACTAACAATGGTAAGACAGGTGTTGCAACGACTGAATTGGATGTCGTCGATGGCAATGGTAAGAGTACTGGCCTAACTTTGCCAAAGGGCAGTGCTTGGAAAGTTGGTAAAATTTTAACCGTCAATAAGGAAACTTTCTATCAAATCGCTACTAACGAATGGGTTTTAGCGGTCAACTTGAAGTTTGCTGACGAAAGTACAACTGCTAATAATATCAACACCAGCGAAAGCTACGTTACAACAAGTACTAACTCAGGTAAGACAGGTGTTGCTATTACTGATTTGAACGTGATCGACAACAATGGTAACGATACTGGTAAGATCATTGCTAAAGGTAGTGCTTGGAAACTTGGCAGTGCCTTGCACGCTAACAAACAAGTTTATTACCAAATTGCAACTAACCAATGGATCTTATCAACCGGCGTTTCAGTAGATTCTAAGAAGGTCTCAGCAGCTGACTCCATTCCAACACCAGGACATGGTTTGGTTGGAACGACTAACTCAGCTTTGAAGACTTATAACACGGAAACAAACTCTTATGATCGGACTTTGCCAGCAAATAGTTCATGGAAGATTTCCAAATTAGTTGTTAACAAATACGGTTCATTCTGGGGTCAAGTATCATCCAACGAGTGGGTCTGGATCACAAATGTTCGTTTGAACAGTGGACTCAATTTGAAAGAAAATTCAGTTTACGAACCAGATTTTGCTACAAAAATTGCTAAATAATTTTTAATAAAAAAGGTCTCGATCCAGCGAAAAATTTCGTTGGATCGAGACTATTTTTTTGTCCTTAATATCAAAATGTAAACGGCTACTTCACTTTGATGACTATTTTTCTTAAATTAAAAAATATCTAATTGATGCTAATGATATCTATGTAGATACCATGTTAAACAAAGAAAATAAAATTAGAATAATAATTATTATATTAAAAAAAGACTTGCACTTTTTAATTTTAAAGCGTATTCTAGCAATTAATTTCTACACGACATGTAGAGATTATAAAACAGATATCAAGAAAGGATACGACGCATATGAATGTTGGTCTTGTCGGAGTTACCGGGTATAGCGGCAGCGTTTTGTACGAATTGCTGCTGCATCATCCCAATGTCGATCATGTGAACCTATATGGACACGCACAGAAAGAAGCACAAGCTTTAGAAGAAGTACTGCCACAACTACGACGACGAACATACATTTTGCCTTATAATCCTGCTGATATCATGGAAAATAATCAAATGGTGTTTTTCGCAACTTCCGCCGGTGTCACTACTGAGTTAGCCCAACCGTTTATCGAAAAAGGCTTTCCAGTGATCGACTTGGCTGGAGACTTTCGTTTGAAGTCACGTGATGTTTACCAAAAATGGTATAAAAAAGAGGCTCCAGATTTTTTGGACCTAAAGAATTCACATTACGGATTAGCTGATTTTACCAGTGCTAAAGGAGCAACTTATGTTGCCAACCCAGGATGTTATGCAACAGCAACTATCTTGGCTTTGGCTCCCTTAGTAAAAAATCATCTGATCGATCCTGCTTCAATCATCGTCGATGCCAAATCAGGCACTTCCGGTGCGGGAAAGAAATTGAGTGAATCAACTCATTTCAGCCAAACAAATGAAAATCTGCAACTGTATAAGGTAAATCAACATCAACATATTCCTGAAATTGTTCAACAATTACAAAAATGGGATGAAGAAGTACCTTATATTCAGTTCACAACCACTTTATTACCACTGACACGTGGAATAATGGCCAGTTGCTATGCAAAGGCAAAGTCTGGAATAACTGAAGATGACGTACGAAACGCCTTCATCCAAACTTACTCAGATACCACCTTTGTAAATGCTACTGAAGGAGTTTTCCCAACCATCAAACAGGTTGTCGGAACCAACTTCTGTGACATCGGTTATCAATTAAACCCTGTTACCCATCAGATCGTCATCGTCAGTGTTATTGATAACCTCCTAAAAGGTGCAGCTGGGCAAGCAATTCAAAACTTTAACCAAATGTTTGATTACGAGCCAGGCGCAGGATTAGATTTAATTCCTGTTTTGCCATAAATTAGGAGGATTTTTTTATGCAATCATTTATTGAAGAAGAAACTAAATATCAAGTAATTCCATTCACATGGCCCAAAGGCTACAAATCCGATGGGGTCCATGCTGGCCTACGTAAGAACCCTGAGAAAAAGGATATGGGCTGGCTTTATTCGGAGGTTCCTGCTCAGGCCGCTGGGACTTATACGACGAACCAATTTCAAGCTGCTCCCACAAAGTTGACTAAGCAGACAATCAATCAGGATCACCAACTGCAAGCCATGGTCATGAATACAGCCGTTGCTAATTCAGTTACTGGCGAACAAGGGATGATCGACGCCTTGAAAATGCAAGCTTTGGCAGCTGAGAAGTTGGGTCTTCCAAATGAAATGGTCGGGGTTGCCTCAACAGGTTTGATTGGAGAATTATTGCCAATGCCAACTATTGCTAAAGGTATCGAACAATTGCAGTTATTAGACAATGGCTATGTTACCGAAGCCGTTTTGACAACTGACAAACATGCTAAAACTATTACAACTCAAGTAGAAATTTCTGGAAAGACAGTGACGATAACCGGTTTTTGTAAAGGTTCAGGGATGATTCATCCCAAGATGGCGACGATGTTAGGTTTTGTAGTGACAGATGCCAAAATCGCTGACGGTCAATTACAAACAATGTTGAGTCAGGAAGTAGACTCTACTTTCAACCAGATCACAGTAGACGGTGACACCTCAACTAACGATATGGTCGTTACAATGGCCAATGGATTAGCTGGAAATGAACCGATCGAATCCGATGGAGGAATTGATTCACAGAACTTTCTCGAAGCTTATCACGCTGTTTTGGAAGAATTAGCCCAAGACATCGCTGCTGACGGTGAAGGTTCAACTAAATTAGTCGAAGTAAACGTCGAAGGTGCCGCAACTCACACTGATGCTCAAAAAGTCGCTAAAGCAATTGTTGGTTCCAATCTAGTTAAGTCAGCGATTTTTGGTGAAGATGCTAACTGGGGTCGAATCATTGCCGCTATTGGTCAGACGAACGCCACGGTAGATGTCGATCACACCTCAGTTTGGTTGAATGATCTGCCATTAGTTAAGAATAGCCACAGTGCCGATTTTGACGAAGCTGAGATGAAAGCATCTTTGGGCAACGATAAAATTACTATTTTAGTCGATTTGAATTCCGGAACGGCAACTGGGCAAGCTTGGGGCTGTGATCTTACTTATAACTATGTCCGAATCAATGCCACATACAGAAGCTGAGTTTATAAATAAAAATACGTATGAGGTAGAGATTATGAAACAAACAATTGTTATTAAAATTGGCGGCAACGCTAGTACCCAATTACCACAGACTTTTTTTGCACAACTTGAGAAGTGGTGGCTACAAGGAAAACGAATTTTGATTGTCCATGGCGGCGGTCCCCAGATTTCTCAATGGAGTCAAAAATTAAATTTGAATGTCCAAAAAATCGACGGCATCCGGGTGACTGATCCAGCTACTTTAGATGTCACTAAAGCTGTGTTGTTAGGATTAGTTCAACCCAAACTTTGTCAAAGTATTGCAGATGCTGGCTTACCAGTCGTTGGTTTGAACGCAGCTGACAATAAATTGTTGCAAGGAGAATATTTAGATCACGATAAATATGGTGAAGTTGGTAAAATCACTCAGATCAACAAGGAATGGTTGCATCAACAATTACGTGATGAGATTGGTATCTTGGCACCTTTAGCACAGACAAAAGATGGTCAGTGGCTAAACGTCAATGCGGATTTAGCGGCAGCCAAGATTGCGATTGAATTAGAAGCTGAATCATTAGTACTTTTGACCGATGTCCCAGGAGTTTTGAATTCAGGCAAATTAGTGCCACTGTTGAGTGAATCGGTTGCTGATCAGCTGTATCAGAAAAATATTATTAAGTCGGGGATGATGCCCAAGATCAAAGCTTCATTCACAGCTTTGAAAAACGGCGTTTCGCAAACCTTTATTACGAACGATTTAGGCCGACCAGGAACACAGTTCCAATAAGATATTGAGTAATATAAAAATTTTGGAGGTTTTATGATGGAACATGTCTTCCCAACTTATGCAAGATTTCCCTTTGATTTGGTAAAAGGCGAAGGGGTTCATTTAACTGATAATCATGGTAAAAATTATTTGGATTTTACAAGTGGCATCGGTGTTTGTAGCTTTGGTTACAGTAATGAAATTATTCAAAACAATGTCCAAAATCAACTAGCAAAAATTTGGCATATTTCTAATTTATATGAAAGTCAGATTCAAGATGAAGTCGCTGATTTGCTTTGTAACGATGATCAGTTAGCCTTCTTCTGCAATTCTGGTACCGAAGCTAACGAAGCAGCCTTCAAATTAGCTCGTAAATATACTGGAAAAACGACCGTTTTAGCCTTTAACAACGGTTTTCACGGTCGGACCTATGGATCGATGTCTTTGACTGGTAATCCCGATATTCAAAAGGGATTTGCACCATTAGTTCCTGATGTTGAATTTGCCGACTATAACGATGACCAAGCTTTGGAATTGATCGATGATAACTTGGCGGCAGTCATTTTAGAAGTTATCCAAGGTGAAGGTGGCGTCTATGTAGCTGATAAAACTTGGTTAACTAAAATTCATGCTGCATGTAAAGAACATGACGTGTTGTTGATTATCGATGAAGTTCAGACTGGTATCGGCAGAACAGGAACTAAATTTGCTTACCAACAATTCGGTTTGGACCCCGATATCGTTACTTCTGCCAAGGCACTAGGAAATGGGACTCCGATTGGAGCGATGATTGGTAAAAAGATCTTAATAAGTGCTTTTGGACCAGGTTCTCACGGTACCACGTTTGGGGGAAACAAACTCTCAATGGCGGCTGCCAAGGGAGTCTTACAACAACTGACGCCAGAATTTCTCAACCAGGTTCAACAGAAAGCAGAAGTAATTTGGCAAAAGTTAAATGCAGAAATCAAACCTTTAGTTGCTGTTAATGATGTTACCGGTCTTGGTTTTATGATCGGTATTCACTTGAATGAAACAACTGATGTAAATGAAGTTATCGAAAAATTACACGACCAAGGATTGTTGACTCTGTCGGCAAAACACAATACTTTGCGGTTGTTGCCGCCGTTGGTTATGGATGAAGATGATTTGTTTGAAGGGTTAGAGATTATAAAAAAGGTATTAAAAAAAGCATGATAAAAAGGTAGTAACCTCATTTTTGAGATTACTACCTTTTAGTGATTAATATACAGAATATTCTTACTTATCGTAGCTTGCGATAGAGTCAAAGAGAAATTTAACGAAAGCCTCACGGTCAACGTCTTCTAGGACTTTGATCTGATTCTTGATAGGTGCATCGGTACGACGGTCAGGGTAAGTCATGCCACGATATTGATCGTTAGTTAAGGAAACATCCATTGAGTAAGTTGTACTCTTAGTGAATAATTCTGGAGCAATCAAACTAATAACGGCACAAGCATCGTGGATAGGAATCTTAGTCATACCTTTGGCTAATTCGGCAGATGAGTAGAAGTCCAAGATGGCACTAGCCATAACGCCGACATGACCGAGGTCTTTGATTTGATTGATTTCGTCCATAGTTAGGTAGGCTTTATCTTCGGTTAAATTCAATCCGGAAAGGGTGATTGGCAAACCAGAATTGAAGACGATACTCATAGCTTCAGGATCAACGTAGGCATTGAATTCAGCCGCCAAAGTAATATTTCCTTGCAAAGTAGAGCCACCCATAATGTAAATGTGAGCAATTTTTTCTTTGATTTCAGGGAAAGTTTTGAGCAACAAAGCAACGTTAGTCAAAGGCGCAGTAGCCACCAAATTGACCTTTTCAGTACTCTTAGAAATTTTGTCGTACATGAATGTAACGGCGTTATGGCTTGCTAGGGGGTAATCCAAACTGTTCTTAGGAAAGTCATAACCATCCATGCCAGTTTTACCGTGGATTTCACCGGCAGTTTCGACTTCTTTAACTAGAGGCGTAGCTTGACCAGATGCTAAGGGGGCGTTTGATCCTAAGAAAGTTAGTAGTTTCTTGGCATTTTGAGTAACATACTCTAATTTAACATTGCCTCCAACAGTGGTAACGCCTAATAAATCAGCTTTTTCTGGGTGGGCGAGTAAGACGGTCAAGGCGATAGCGTCGTCAATTCCAGGATCGCAATCCATAATTACTTTAGTCATTGAATCAGTACCTCACTTTTTTAATTTTTGGGGAATCTTTTTGAGTGCACGAACGAAGCTGTGACGTTCCAAGGTGCCTATGGCAGACAAGATCTTCTGATCATTAGTAGTCATAAAATCAGCGATAGCGTCTTGAAGTTCTTTGGATTTATCGGACAAGATGATTTGCTTTAATCGGGAATCAGGCTTGATATTACGGCGCAATATCAATTCATTTTTCTCCATTGTTTTCAAAATATTCGTAGCGGTTGATCGTCTAATATTGAATTCATTTTCGATATCTTTTTGATAAATATTTTTATCGCTAGAGATAGCTAAATAATGAATGATCTGAACCTGAGTTCCAGTCAATCCATATTGGCGGGCAAAAGTATTGATGCCACGGGAAATTTCATTCGAGGCAACTTTGATCAGATGAGCTACATCGCTTGCCATAAAACATCCTCCTTCAAACGTCAAATACTTAATAATTATAACATCATGCTTGAGCGAGAAATTTTAGGCTCAGTAATAATTTTACAAGATGTCATTTTTAAGAGAAATAATTTTGATAATATTTATTTTTTTGTTAATTTGTAATTGTTCGGACTATGTCGAGAAACATTCTTTGTATAAATTTAGAAACAATCTTATATTGGACTATAGAAACTAATACAGGGGGAAAAATAATGGCTAAAGTTTTGATTTTAGGTGCTAACGGTAAAATTGCCCGCTTAGCAGAACATATTTTGATCGATACGACCGATTCAGATTTGAGATTATTCTTGAGAAATGCAGGTCGTTTAAGAGATTTCGCTGATTCACATACATTGGTTGAAGCCGTTGAAGGAGACGCAACCAATGTTGAAGATTTACAAGAGTCAATGAAGGACGTCGATGTCGTTTATGCTAATTTGGCAGGCGATAATATCGAAAGTGAAGCTCGTGCAGTTGTTAAGGCAATGCACGCTGAAAACAAGACTCGTTTGATTTGGATTTCAACTTTGGGTATTTATAATGAAGTACCTGGTAAATTCGGTGAATGGAACAATAAGACACTCGGAAGCTACATTACAAATTATGCTGCCGCTGCTAAAGTTATTGAAGATTCTGACCTTGATTACACGATCATTCGTCCCGCATGGTTGACTGACAAGCCAGAAGTTGACTACGAAGTTACGCAAAAGGGCGAAGATTTCAAAGGTACTGAAGTATCAAGAAGATCGATTGCTCAAGTAGTTGTAGATATTACTCAAGATCCTGACAAATTCAAACGCGAATCAATTGGTATCAACAAACCTAATACTGACGGTGACAAACCCGCTTGGTACTAAAATTAAACAACCTAAGATTAGTTCTAAGTAAAGATTAAACTCTTTACTTAGAACTTT
>NZ_AZEZ01000039.1:0-6444 GCF_001434275.1 Companilactobacillus mindensis DSM 14500
CGGTGGTGTGAGAGGTCGGTAATTAAAAGTTACCTCCTACTCGATTCTAAATAATTTTAAGCATTATTGACGATCAATATCGACCATTCCAAAAGCGAGAACCAAGATACCGATGATCAAAGCAATGACGAAGTATGAAAAGACGGTAGCAACATTGATTCCGATACCAAGTGAGAAACCAATCAAATAAGGTCCAATAGTGGCACCGATTCGACCGATGGATTGAGTGAAGCCAATTCCAACTCCACGGATCTCGATTGGATATTGTGTAGGCGTCAAAGCAATCATGATTCCCCAAGCTCCCAAAGTGAAGAAGGAAAGGATGCAACTACTCAAGACGACTAGCCAAACTGTTTGAGCAGTACCGAAGAGAAAGGCCCCAATGATAGTTCCAATTAAATAAATACCTAAAACTTTTTTACGACTCAATTTACCCATTAAATAGGCCGCCAAGAAATAGCCTGGCAGTTGTGCAAAACTCATCAATAAAGTGTAGCCAAAACTGTGAACGACTGAAAAGCCACGTTTGATCAAAACACTAGGCAACCAAAGAAACATGCCGTAATAAGTGAACATGATGATGAACCAGAGAATACTCAAGCACAAGGTAGCCCGACGAAATTCTGGCGACCAGATTTTTTTGAGCGTGACGCTGAGTTGTAGCTTTTCATTTTTGACGTTAGTTTGTTCGGGTAAGTGGCGACGAATAACTAAGGTATACAAAGCCATAACTGAAGTGATAATGACGGTTGGACGCCAATCATAGACTGGCATGAATAAGAAGGCCAATAATGATGCGAAGATCCAACCAATGGCCCAGAAACTATCTACTAAAATCAACATTTTCGAACGTTGATGTCCCGAGAAAGAATCAGCAATGATTGTTGTAGCAACAGGTAGTTCTCCCCCAAGACCGATCCCCGTGATAAAACGAACTAATAAGAATTGATTGACGTCTGTCGTCAAAGCTAAGAATAAATTACTGACTGAGAAGAGCAGCAAGGTAATGATGATGATATTTTTTTTACCAAATTTATCGGCTAAATAACCGAATAAAACGGCCCCAATCATCATACCGACAGTAGTAATGGAACTGACCAAACCGATTTGACCATCAGTTAAAGTCATTTCCTTTTTTAATAATGACATGATAAATGACAACAAGGCGACATCAGCAGCGTCGAATAGCCAAGCAGTTCCGATGACCATCAGTAGTTTTAGACCACTGCGATCTTTGATACGTTCTGTTTCCAAAATACAAAATACCCCCTAAGGTTATATTCAAATATAACTATTTTTATTTAAGGTAAAATTTACCTTAAATAATTTAAAACAAGACTACCATTAGTCTTATTTAGTAGCAAGCAATTAACTCAATTTGTATAATTTCGCCGGACGACCACTCTTACCATGTTCCATACCGATTTCTAAAAAGAGATGAGCGTGGGTCTTACGGAAGTTTGAATTATCAATGTCTGCCACTGGTTCTTTCCAAAAAGTAGCATAGACTTCACGAGCTTGTTTAAGCGTAAAACTGTCCCCTAAAATCAAAAGAATCGTTGGCAAATAATCCAAACGATTAGTGATCCTTTGAAAAGCAGTCCGTAAAATCAAAGCGTGGTCACAGACTAATTCCTTTATTGACGGAGTTTGTGGCATGGACCGATAAAAATCGTTTACCGATATTTTTTCGCTTAAAGTTTTGAAACTTTCACTTTGGTGACTTAATAAAAATTGTTCAGGCAAGTAATCGACTGAAAACCAGGCAACTTCTTTGGCACCATAGCCAGGTGTCAATTCAGGTTTGTAAGGCAAGTAAGTCATGTAGGTTAAGGCGATTTCACGATGATCCAGAACACGGTTGACATTGCTGAAAGTAGCCAGCTGTTCTGTGTATAGTTCTGGTAATTCGAGACCAATTTTTTCACGGATCAGACGCAAAGAAGCTTCTTCAGCATTTTCAGTAGGGCGTAAAAGGGTTGATGGCAGTCCCCAATGGTCGACATTAGTTCCTAAGGCACTCTTAACTAATAGGACTAGCACTTTTTTAGTTTCAGTATCGAAACTCCAAATGATATTGACAATATTGATCATGAATTCTTCTGGTACCGATATTTGTTTCATTGATAGTTACTCCTAAGTTGTTAAATTCATTATAATTTACTTTTAGTATGGTTACAGCACTTATAGTTGAGTAGTGTCTAAATTAATTATATAACGGACTTAGAGGTGGGAAGCCTCGGAGATGGCATGAAAAGTCACTCCCCGCGACCCGAGACTAACGGTCATCTTTAGAAAATGGGTCGAATTCATATCGGTAGTTTGTCAGATATGGAGGGGGAAATATAATGAAAAAGTTATTAAGAAACAGTTTGTTTATAGGTGCAGCACTTTTAGGCGTTAGCTCATTGGGGGCCGGTATTACGACTAAGGCTGCTACCACAGCCACGCCATTGACGTCAGATGCATCAGCTGATATTACGCCAGGAACGATCACGCTTGATACAGTACCTGGTGGTGGCAGTTCTACGACGCCTGGTATCCTCTTTGGTACAGTAGCTGCTGATGCCGGCGATACGACATATAAGTCAACGCAAATTTCTAGTGATTTGCACGTTACCGATAGTGGTAATGGTTCTGGTTGGGCAGTAACCGTTGCTGATTCACCATTTACTGATACTGCTGGTGATACTTTGAAGGGTGCTGTGTTGTCATTGGATGATTCAGCAAATCCAGCTATCAAGGCTGATGCAACTGATAATGTTTCTGCTTTGCCAACCTTCACGGCTGATACGACTTTGTCAGCTTCACCAAGTACTGTTTTGTCAGCAGCACCTAAAGCCGGTGTTGGTGCTTATACAACAACATACAATGGTACAGATGCTTCATTAGCAGTACCTGCTGGTAATATTGGTGGTTCCTACAGTTCAACTTTGACATGGACTTTGTCCAATGCACCTAGTTAAAATTTAAATAATCAATAACCAAATAAAATGGGGAGGGGGTATATTTTAATATGCTGCTCCTCTTTTTTTAGGAGGGATTCATTTTGAAAAAGTATCTTACGATGTTTTTCTTATTGTTGATTGGTCTCGTTGGTTGCTTTAGTCTCAATGATTTTAATGTGCAAGCCGCTGCGGCCAATAATAATATTAAATACAGCGTGTCACCAGAATTGAGTTCAAATCAGATCGATAAGAATATCAGTTATTACGATTTGAAAATGGCTCCTAATCAAAAAGAAACTATTAAATTTAAAATCAACAATGGCGATGCGATTGCGCACACGTATAAAGTTTCCGTCAATCGGGCTACGACAGACGACAATGGTGTAATTACTTATAATGCCCACGATGTCAAACCGGATGAAGGGTTGAAGTATAACATTGAAAATTTAGTATCATATCCTAAAGAGGTCAGCGTAAACCCTAATTCTTCTAAAGAAGTATCCGTTGATATAAAGATGCCTAACGATAATTTTTCTGGCGAATTGTTAGGTGGTATCTTCGTTGAAGAGAATAATCAAGTCAGCAAAAAGATGGTCAAAGGTGTTTCACTCAAGAATAAGTACAATTATGTACTCGGTTTACAACTACAAGAAAATACCAACAATGTTAAACCAGATTTAAAACTGGTCAATGTTTATCAAACAACGACTAACAGCAATCAGATCCAAGTCGATGGTGAACTAGACAACGATGTGCCACGGCTTGAAAAGAAAGTTTCTGTTGCCGCAAAAATCACACCTAAGAATAGTCAAAAAGTAGTTTTAAGTTCCAGTCGCCAAAATATGTCGATGGCACCCGACAGCGATTTTGATTATCCAATTAACGTCAACAGTGAACTTGGCACTAACAAGAATAAACGGCTCAAGCCTGGAGCTTATACGATGTATTTGAACGTCAAGGCTAACAATGGTCAGAATCTCTGGAGATTGCAAAAGAACTTTACGATCAGTAGTAAACAGACAGCTAAAATAGCTAAGAAGATTCCTAACCGTTCTAAAGACATTTGGATCATCCTCGGTAGCATATTGTTTTTAGTAGTTCTTGCTGGAGCTGTTATCGGTTACTACAGAAAGAAACGTATATAGAGAATTACCAGTAAAGGGGGACGGACGCAACATGGTCTGTTTCTAAAGAAGTACAAAAAACGACTAATTCGCATTGTGAATTAGTCGTTTTTGTCTGTGGTGTTAAAAAACATTGATCAAAACAGTTCCTGAAATTACTAGAATGAGTCCAGCAATAGCAGTCATTGAAATAGTTTCGTGATAAAAAACAATTCCCGCAATAGTTACCAGTATCAATCCGACGCTACCCCAAGTGGCATACGTCAAGCTCAGTGGTAGTCGTTTCAAAACGTGTGATAAAACAAACAGACAGATAAAATATGAAAGCAATGTGCCTAATGTTGGCAACAAGTTAGTGAAGCCATCTGTCTTTTTTAAAAGTGAAGTCCCTAAAACTTCAAAACCGATTGATACTAACAATAATAAGTAGTTCATAAGCGTTTTCCCCGGTCCAAATTTTCTTTCAATATCATACACGATTTTTATTTCAAATACACCAATTTTATCTTAACTTTTATATTAAATTTTTGTGACAGAATAAATCTCGCTACCGTAGGCCATCACTGTGATACAGCATTTTTTAAAATTTTGTTAGACAGATAAAATATTTAAAATTATCGGCAATTACCGATAATAATCATATATAAATATCCCTCGTTTTTGGATATGTTGAAAAGCCAATTGACGATAACAGAGAATTGTAATAATTTTATGTTTAATCGTTATAGGGGAAAGAGATATGCTTAAAAATGAAATAGCTATGTTCAAATTGCAATTAAGGATTGCTTTGAAGGAAAACTTGATCTATTTTTATACGTTGATAATTCCTATTTTGATGGTTTTTATCAACAAGAATAATGATTTTCAGGACAATGAGTCGTTGTATCTTTATTGGTCTTATATCGTTGTGACCACGGTTCTCAATGGGTTTTTATTAAGAATTATTAAATTGCGTGAAAATGGTTTGTTAAAAATTTTGACGTATATGACTGGTTCAAAGTTCTCCGTTTTACTAGCCATTTTTTTAGTTCAGTTGTTAAGTATTCAACTGCAAATTTTGTTTTTTAATTTAATCGTGGCTTTATTTATTACTAAAGTGTCACTGATAACTTGGTGTTATGGCTTTTTAACGTCATTTTTGGCAATCTTTCTTTGCACAGCCATGTTGTCGGGATTACTGATTCTCAGGGTAAAATTTTTCAGTTTCATGATCGTGATCAATCTCTTTTTGTGGACAGGACTCGTTCTTTTGGGATTGCGACCTAAAGGAATCTTGCATTATTTTTTGACAGTTTTTAATCCTTTTCAGTTGATTTTAGGTTTGTACTCATTGCCGTATGCAACGCTTTGGTTCGTTGTATTGGAAGCAAGCTGTACTTTGCTTTACTTTGTGATGGGGTACTTTATCTTTGAACATTTTTCGATTCAAAAACATTTGGAAAGGGTGCGCAGTAAATGAAGGTAGAAAATTTCAACTGTTACTGTGGTCGTAAAAAAATCTTTGAACAAGTCGCTTTGCAATTTGAAGATGGTCAGTTGAACTTCATTCTTGGTGAAAAGCAGTCGGGTAAATCACGCATATTGGATTGTCTGGCTGATATTGACCGAATTCGGGGTGAAAATTTTATTGGCTTTCCCGAACCTTTCGAAATTGCTTATTTAGCTGAGTGTGATCAATTTTCCGCTGAGTTGACAGTGTTGGAGATAATTGAATTTGTTAAACAATTACAAGGTACGGCCAAAGATTATTTGCCGGATGTGATTGGAGATTTATTGCCAAATAAATTTGGAGCTTTGTCGCTGAGACAACGAAAATTATTGTTAGTTTTTCTCAATACGATTGTTGAGAAGGAACTTTATTTGTTTGACGAGCCAGAAAGGGATGTTGATTTAGCGTGTACGCAAGAGATGTTTGGCTGGTTTCGAGAACTTACGGAGTTGGATAAAACGGTTATTGTGACGACGCATAAATTGGACAATATTCATGATGTTGACAATGTTAATTATATAAAGAGTTCTCAAGAGATTATTGTTGATACTTTTTTGAAAGTTAAATCACGGATGGCTTTTTAATGGTTCACTGCCGTCTTCCATGAAATTCTGGTGGACGCTGGAACGCTGTGAGAGCAACTTAGAGCCAATTCTGCGAATTGTCTTTAAGCTTGTCTGTCTCTAAGCTGGCAAGGTACGCCAGCCAAGAGACTACCACGGCTGAGCATCCACCAGAATTCCATTCCAGACTAGAGAGTTTAAGGATTTTGGGTCTTGGGATATTAATATCGGCAGTTTTATTAAAAATATAAATAAGTATAATTTGGAATTGGTTCACTGCCGTCTTCCATGAAATTCTGGTGGATTGCTGGAACGCTGTG
>NZ_AZEZ01000039.1:6555-66518 GCF_001434275.1 Companilactobacillus mindensis DSM 14500
CGGTAATTTTATTAAATATTGAATATTTATCAGTAAAAATTTAAATTACACAAGAAAGACCGTAATTCTTAATTAACTTAGGAATTACGGTCTTCTTATATTCAAAATTATATTTATCTAGATAATAACTTTACTCAAATACTATATATACCAACTAAACAACGAAAACCCTAGCCTGGAGAGCAAAAGCTGATGGGCTCAGTAGTGGTTTAATCTTAGTCAGCGTTTTGTGCTGGCTTAGATTACTGCCGAGCTTGAAGACAATTTTTAAATTGGCTCCAAGTCGTGCTCACTACGTTCCAGCCCAATCAGCTTTTGATCGGAAGGCGGCATATTTAATTAATCATATCAGTCGTTAACAATCACAAATGATTTGATAACTTTACGATCGACCATTTCTTGGTAAGCATCGTTGATGTCATCGAGTTTGAAACTCTTAGTGAAGACCAAACCGGGATTGATCTCACCATCCAAAACAGCTTTGAGTAAGTTTTGCTTATCATAAGTTGTTACGGAAGCAGGACCACCGGCTAGGATAATGTTTTTGTAGAACGGTGTTGTAACGTCCATTTTAGCAGTGTGTGGCAAACCAACACGGCCAACGACAGATCCGGGACGGCCAACTTTTAGAGCTGTTTGAGTAGAGAGCTCTGTTCCGACACATTCGAGAACGGCATCGGCACCGGCGTTATTTGTTAAAGCTAAAATCTTTTCGACACCTTCATCACCACGTTGGGCAACGTTGTCAGTAGCACCAAATTTTTCAGCTAGAGCTTGACGGTCAGCGTGACGGCTTGTAGAAATGATCTTCTTGGCACCCAATAATTTGGCAGCAATTATACCACAGAGGCCAACAGCACCATCACCCATAACAACGACAGTATCGCCAGCTTTGACATTGGCGACTTTAGCAGCGTGATAACCAGTAGCCATAACGTCAGCTAGGGTCAACAATGACTTGAGCATACCTTCAGAGTAATCGCTTGGTTGGCCAGGGACTTTAACTAAAGCCCATTGACCGTGTTGGAATCTGATATATTCAGATTGGTCGCCATTACTGAAATTGTCAGTGTGTTCTTGGCAATCGCCGTCAAATCCAGCTAAACAGGCAGGACAGTGGCCACAACCGTGTGTGAATGGTGCGATAACGAAGTCGCCGGCTTTGACAGTCGTAATGTCAGAACCGACTTCTTCAACTATTCCGATAGCTTCGTGACCGGAGTTTTCAGAATCCTTGGCTTTATCTTCTAAATCACGATAAGCCCAGAGATCTGATCCACAGACACAAGCACGGATAACTTTGATAATGACGTCGTCAGGTTTTTGAATGGTAGGTTTGTCGACATTGTCGATTCTCATTTGACCTGGTTTAACGAATGTTGCTGTTTTCATATAAAAATATCCTCTTTTCGAATTTATTAATAAATATCCCAGTGATTATTTGAGATGAGAAACCGTTTACTACTTAACAGTACCATGATATTTGAATTCATGGAAAAATAAATAATAATTTATTTTTTTATTCGCTTTTTCTATACTATATATTTCAATATAGGCATTAGACATACTTATATTAGACGTTTATGCTTGTGTCAGTAAGATGATTGGAAGGAATAGATCAATAATGATAATGACAGAACATGAAAAATTATTAGCAGGTTTGGATTACGACTATCGCGATCCAAAATTACAAGAGATGCTGGCTAATGGACGTAAACTTGTACAAACAATCAATACTGAAACTGACCCCGACAAACGTCAACAGGCCATAGAAAAATTATTTCATAAAATTGGCCAACGCTTGACGATCAATGGCCAATTTGGAGCTATTTATGGCGATCATATTAGTTTGGGCGACGATGTTTTTATCAATGGCAATTGTTATTTTCAAGATTCCAATAAAATCACATTAGGTGACCGTGTGATCATTGCTCCGGATACTAAATTTTATTGTGGTGAACACTCACTCGATGCTACTAAAAGATTTGGAACTCGTCCTGATGGCAGTCGCTATCTAATCACTTATACAGAACCCATCAGCGTTGGTAGCGACGTTTGGATCGGTGGCAATGTGACGGTCATCGGTGGTGTGCATATTGGCAACAATGTTGTAGTTGCAGCCGGTGCCGTAGTAGTCAAAGACGTTCCAGATAACTGTATTGTTGGTGGTGTTCCAGCTAAAGTTATCAAACAATTAGCACCACTAAAATAGGGGGATGGACAATGAAATTGACTCAAGCACCGATTTTTAGAATGTATCATTTAACGATTGCGCAGCAAGATCAGCCAGCTTTTGCCAGTGAGGGTACGCATAATATGTTTACTTCCTTTGAAAATGAACCAGGTACTTTAATGATGTATGCAACGCATGATGATGAATTAGGCGAGAGCAATTTTGTCTTCGAACTTTATCAAGACATGAACCATTATCAAATTCATGCGGATTCGCCACAATTCAAGCAATACGGTCAGTTAGCTCAAAAGGTTTTGACGGGTCGGGAAATGTTTGAATTACATCCTGAATTGATAATGACGACTGATTCGATTAAAACTAATGGGAAAAACGAACACATGGTTTTGAGTGAATTTACTTTGAATAGTGATGCAGATGAGTTTCAAAACAACTTAAAGAAATTTACGACCAATGATATTGGTACGGCTGTCTACGTGGCGACTAAAAATAAGCAAAAGGGTAAATGGATAAGTTTGGAAGTGAACCCTACGGATAATTCAGCTATGCAACAATTGATTCAAAAATTTCAGATAACCAAAACTAAACGAGATTTAATAGTTGATACAATGGTCAATCGACCAAATATTGAATATAACTTGTAAGAAACATTAATAGCCTTGATTTCAGTTTATAAATATTGAAATCAAGGCTTTTTTATTACAATTTTCATTTCTAATTGACATATAAGTAAATTAAAATTATTATAATGTTTTACACTTTAAGGGGGGATAATTTATGGACGACAGTTTAAGTGTTGAAAGTGCGGTTAAAGATACTTTACCAACAGTCTTTGGTTACATCGGAATTGGAATCTCTTTTGGGATCGTAGCAGCAGCTGCTGGGATGAGCGTCTGGATGGCAACCTTGATGTCTTTGATCGTTTATGCGGGTTCGGCTCAATTCATTTTGGTTAGTTTGTTAGCGATTGGTACACCAATGATCTCGATCGTATTGTCGGTTTTCTTGGTCAACTCACGAATGATCTTGATGAGTATGACGACGGCTAATTTCTTCAAAAAGAATTCGATGTTTGAAAATATCTTTCTTGGTAGCCTGATTACGGATGAGAGTTTTGCTTTGAGTATGAATAAGTTGAATTTTACCGATGGTAAATTGGATTTCAAGTGGTTCAATACTGTCAACGTGATGGCTTACTTGGTTTGGGCTGCTTCAACAGCTGTGGGGGCAATGTTGGGCAAAGTTATTACTGATCCCAAGCGCTTTGATTTGGATTTTGCTATCACCGCTATGTTTATTGGTTTATTGTATTTACAAATGATCAGTGACAAGTCGATCAAACTCAAGGTGCAGTTGATTATTGTCTTACTGATGTTGCCATTAGTTTATTTTGGACTTATTTTTATTTCCAGTGATCTATTGATTTTAGTAGTAACCTTGATTGGTTGTGCGTTAGGGGTGATCTTAAAACATGAAATCAACTGAGTTTGTTTTATTCACCTTGATCGCCTGTGGTTTGGTAACTTGGCTGTCCAGAATTTTACCGTTCGTCTTATTGAAGAAGTTCAATTTGCCAGCTAAAGTAGTGGAGTTTTTGAGCTTTGTGCCAATAACGATCATGGCGGCCTTGTGGTTTGAAGGTTTGTTCACACAGCATATCGGTCACTTACCTCAAGTTAATTATGAGAATTTGATTGCTTCAATTCCAACGGTTTTGACAGCAATTTTAACCAAAAAATTATTGTTGATCGTGATTGTCGGAATTATTTCGTTAGCATTAGTAAGATTAGCAGTTTAATATGTCGGTCATCTAGAAAAACTAGATGGCTTTTTTTGACTATATACGATGAATCAAGCTATTATTCCTACCATTGTTTCGCACATATAATACAATTGATTTAATTATATTAAGTTTGGAGTGAATAATATGAAAGCAATTGTTGTTAAAAAGGCTGGCGGTCCCAAAGTTTTAAAGTATAAGGAAGTTCCCATTCCTAAAACTAAGCCAGGTTGGTCATTAGTCAAAGTAAAGGGCTTTGGCATCAATCACTCAGAAATCTTTACGCGTGAAGGATTGTCACCATCGGTGAAATTCCCTCGAATCTTAGGTATTGAATGTGTCGGTGTAGTTGATAAAAGTACCAGTCCCCACCTTGAAGAAGGTCAAAAAGTTATTTCAATCATGGGCGAGATGGGACGCGCGTTTGATGGTTCTTATGCCGAATATGTTTTGTTGCCTAATGATCAGATCTATCCGGTTGAAACAACGCTTGATTGGGCTGATTTAGCTGCTGTACCTGAGACGTTCTTTACAGCTTATGGGTCATTAAAAACTTTACGTTTACAAGAGACCGACCGTGTTTTGATTCGTTCAGGGGCTAGTGGCGTTGGGATCGCCGCGTTGAGATTGATCAAAGCCAAATATCCAGAAATCAAAGTGACAGCCTCAGTCAGAAGTATGAAGAAGGAGAAAATGTTGCTTAATGCTGGGTACGATCATGTCGTTAAAGATAAACATGGTAAATTGAAGACGAAAGTTCAATTTACTAAAGTATTGGAATTAGTTGGTCCAGCTACTTTGAAAGATACATTCAAACATGTAGTTCCTCAAGGTATCGTCTGCAATACAGGTGAACTTGGTGGCAAGTGGTACATGGACGACTTTGATCCAATTGCCGATATTCACGGTGGTGCGTACTTGACTTCGTTTGAGTCCGGTTCAGTCAACAGTGCTAAATTGAACAAGATGCTGAATTATATTCGTAAGTATCACGTTGAAGTGTCGCCGACTAAGGTCTTTACTTTGGATAAAGTTAGAGAAGCTCACGAATATTTGGAAAGCAATCACAACATCGGTAAAGTAGTTGTAGTTAATAAATAATAGATACATAAGTCATTTAGATATACCAATAGGCCATCCAAAAATCAGCTGGATGACCTTTTTTTATGCAATCTTAAAGAGATTTAAATTACTTGTCATGGAAGGCGGGAAGAAGAAAAATAAATAATTCTAAACAGATATTAAGTGGTTTTGATTTTGGATATTAATAAAAGTGTTATACTATCAACTCAATAAGAGGGGATAATTATGGAAAAATTTGCATTGTTGATTGTGTTGTTTGCAGCACTTTTGACACCATTGATTACGGCCAGGTTTCATTTGACACGAATGCCAACATCCATTTCAGAAATTATTATGGGAATAATCATCGGTAAAACGGGTCTCAATATCGTTCATCCAGATACCAGTTTGCAATATATCGCTAACTTGGGTGTTATTATGTTGATCTTTTTGGGCGGGATGGAGATCGATTTTTCGTTGCTCAAGCCTAAAAAAGATAAGTCTGAATATTCGCCACTGGGCACATCGTTTGCCGGATTCGTCAGTATCTTTGTAATGTCGATGATTCTCAGTGGAATTTTGTATTATACGCATGTTTTCACGGACTTTGTCTTGGCAGTTATTTTGTTCAGTACCATTGCTTTAGGAGTGATCATTTCACTGCTCAAAGAAGTAGGACTACTTAATACGAATTACGGACAGACAATTTTACTAACGGCTGCTTTTGGTGAATTCATTCCGTTGGTTGCGTTGACAATTTATTCAGCGGTTGAACAACAGAATTATATTTCTGTTTTGGGCTTGCCAGTGATTTTTATCATCGCCATTGTTTTGTTGCGTCGGTTCAATCGAATCTATGTTTTCTTTGATAAAATCGACAAATCAACGACACAATTGGATATTCGTCTAGCCTTTTTCTTGATTTTTACTTTGGTAACTTTTGCCCAACAAATTGGTGCTGAAAGTATTTTGGGTTCATTCTTAGCCGGTGCAGTTATGAAACTGTTAAAGCCAAAACCTGATACGGAAGAAAAATTGAGTTCGATGGGTTACGGATTTTTTATTCCGGTATTTTTCATCACAACCGGAGTTAATTTGAATTTGCGGACTTTGTTTACTGATCCTAGTTCGTTGATTTTGATTCCAGTGTTCTTGATTGCCTTTATCATGTCAAAGGCAGCTGTTTATGGAGCCTTTCGCCATCGTTTCGGACGCAGATATGCCGTAGCCGCCGCAGTTGTGACATCAACCACCATTACCTTGGTTTTGCCAATCTTGCAAGTAGGACGTAATTTGAAACTGATTACCACGGCACAGTCTGGTGCGATTACTTTAGCCGCCATCATTACTTGTCTAGTTTGCCCAGTCATCTTTAATAAAATTCTCAGTAAGGAAGATTCAAAAGAAGAAAATAATTGAATCCCAAACTTCTAATATAAAATAGTGCTTCATAAAATAATTTATTTCATTAATATCGAAAAATAAATTGATATTTTGAGTATAAATTTAAGCATAATTTACAAATGTAGGTTAAACTGATCCTTGTTAAAAAATAATTACGTACAAAGGTCGGGATTTTATTGATGAATAAGAAAAAGTATGAAGCAAGTACTGCTGAAAATCATGTAGAAATCGTTAATATTGCAAGTCTAGAAAAACGTGTTCAAGACCACATGAGTAATGAAAAGGGAGCTTTTGGCTATATCCGTGGCGGTGCTGAGGATGAGTACACCATGAAACAGAATACCGAAGCTTTCAACAAAGCTAAGATCATGCCCCGTGTGATCCAAGGTATCGACCACGCTGATTTAAGTACGAAGTTATGGGACATTGATCTCAAAACTCCTATTATTCAAGCACCATCAGCTGCTCAAGGTTTGGCACATGCTAAGGGTGAAACTGATACTGCTAAAGGTGTTGCTGCTGCTGGTTCAATATTCTCAATCAGTACTTACGCAAGTACTTCGGTTGAAGATGCGGCCGCTGCTGCACCTGATGCACCACAATTCTTCCAACTATATATGAGTAAAGATGACAAGTTCAACGAATTCTTGATCAAGAAGGCTGTTGCTGCTGGCGTTAAAGCTATTGTTTTGACAGTTGATTCAACTTTGGGTGGTTATCGTGAAGCTGATGTCATCAATAAGTTCCAATTCCCACTTCCAATGCCTAACTTGGCTGGTTATTCAGCTGGTGACGGCGAAGGTAAGGGAATTTCAGAAATTTATGCTTCAGCTAAACAAGGTATCGTACCTGCAGATATCCAAAAGATTAAGGATATGTCAGGACTCCCTGTTTTTGTTAAAGGTATCCAATCACCAGATGATGCTGAATTGGCCATTGAGTTCGGTGCTGATGGTATTTGGGTTTCTAACCACGGCGGCCGCCAACTAGATGGTGGACCTGCTTCATTTGATGTTTTGCCTGATATTGCTGATCGTGTCGACAAACGTGTACCAATCGTCTTTGACAGTGGTGTACGTCGTGGCGAACATGTCTTCAAGGCTTTGGCTAGTGGGGCTGACTTAGTTGCTATTGGTCGTCCAATTATTTATGGTCTAAATCTCGGTGGTGCTCAAGGTGTTACTGATGTTATCGATCACTTGAATATGGAATTGTCGATCACGATGCAACTTGCTGGTACCAAGACTATCAACGAAGTTAAGAATACTGATCTGTATTATTAATAAATAATTAAATAATAAAAATAAAAGTAATTTTCCTTAAATATTAGGAAAATTACTTTTTTTGTGCTTTGGAAACGTTTTATTCGAGATTTTAAGGCTTATCACTTGTCTTAAAGTCAACTCAAAGGTGTAAAGTTTACTCAAAGTTAAAAAGGGATATTAGGTGGTGAGATAAATATGGGGATTTTTTCTCGTTTGAGCTGGTTTTTCAAACACCAGTGGAAGCAGTATTTGATCGGTGTGATCGCACTGATTTTAGTGGCCATCTGTAATGTCATTCCACCACGGATCATCGGAAACGTCGTGGATGCGGTCAGTAAAAGACAGATGACGACTAAGTTTTTGGTTACCAATATGGTTGTGCTATTTGTCGTTGCCATCATTCAATATTTATTGCGCTTTTTGTGGCAAAAGATGATCTATGGGAGTTCGTTTGTTTTAGAGCGTGATTTGCGGAGTCGGTTATTTCGACACTTTATGAAGATGGATACGACTTTTTATCAGAAGTGGCGGACAGGTGATCTGATGGCCCACGCTACTAACGATATTGATGCCGTCCGTGATGTTGCCGGACCAGGTATTTTGACCTTGGCAGATTCACTTATTACCGGAACCTCAATGATCTTAGCGATGGGGATGTTCGTTGATTGGCAAATGACTCTGTGGGCTGTGTTACCTTTATTGTTATTGGCAGTCATGGCTAACGTGTTGGGTGGAAAAATCCATATAGCTTTTAAAGATGCCCAAGCGGCTTTTTCGAGCATTAACAATAAAACTCAAGAGAGTGTCGTAGGTTTAAAAGTTTTGCGCGCTCTAGGTCAAGAAAAAGAGGACGAGCAAGATTTCGACAATTATGTTGAAGAAAATATTCAAGCTAATAAGAAGTCTTATCGACTCGATGCGATGTTTGATCCTTTGACGACCTTGATCATGGGGTTGTCTTATATTGTAACGATCATCTTTGGTGGTCTAGCGGTCATTCAACAACGGATCACAATTGGTCAGTTGGTGTCTTTCATTACTTACATGGCTGAATTGATGTGGCCAATGTATGCCGTCGGCAGTCTGTTCAATTTGTTGGAACGTGGTTCAGCTAGTTACGACCGAATCAATGAATTGCTAGCAGAGCAGTCATCACTAGTTAAAGTTAAAAATGCTTTTACGACGGTACCAAATGGGACATTAGATTTTCGAATCGACAAATTTCACTATCCAGACGACCAAGCAATCGCATTGCATAATGTGAATTTCAAATTAGGATCTGGGCAGACACTAGGAATGGTAGGTCCAACCGGTGGTGGCAAGTCAACCATCATCAGTTTGTTGATGCGAGATTTTGACCACTATGATGGTTCGATCACGGTTGGTAAGATCGATATTCGCAAATATGAACTGAATAGTTACTTGGATACGATCGGTTATGTTCCACAAACTAATTTCTTGTTCTCAACCGATATCAGAGACAATATTCGTTTCGCCCGTATCGAGGCAAGTCAAAAAGAAGTTGAACAAGCAAGCTTTGTCGCTGATTTGGCAGACGACGTCAAGCAAATGCCTGAAGGCTATGATACGCAAGTAGGCGAATTGGGTGTATCGCTTTCTGGTGGTCAGAAACAACGTTTAGCAATCGCCAGAGCCATTTTGAGTGATCCTAAGCTGTTGATTTTGGACGATTCGTTGTCAGCGGTCGACTCCAAAACTGAGCGGAATATTGAACAACGGATCGCTAAGAATCGTAAAAGCGGTACCACGATCATTGCAGCTAGTCGTTTGAGTTCAGTGGAAAATGCTGATGAGATCATCGTCGTCGACCACGGAACGATCATTGAAAAAGGTACGCACGAAGAACTCTTAGCTAAACCAGGTTGGTACGCTGATACGTTCAACTTGCAAGCCAAGAATGCTGAACTAGAGGGGAGGTTAAATAATGGAAGATGAGGATAAAAAGACTTTGGATGAGATTCATTCACTGTCGCACAAAGACCGTAATCGAGTTTTGAGACGGCTCTTTAAGTTTGCTTGGTTGTTTAAAAAACAATTTGGTATTGCCATCGTCTTTGGTAGCGGTTAATGAAAGTACGGGGACATTAGTTTCATGTAAGTCGCCTTTCTTTTCAGGATAGCTGGCTAGGAAAAAGACTCCTAAGAGTTTTTGAGAATTATTTTTGGCATAACGACTGGCCATGGTACCGCCAAGAGAATGACCACCGATAATATATTGATGATTTTTTTGAATTTTTTTAGCGGCGTTGGCATTGAGAACCGCTAGATCTAAGGGAAAACGGACGATGTAAACGGAAAAGCCAGCTTGAGCGACTTTTTGCGCCCAGATACTATAACTCTTTGGTTCGACTAAAGCACCCGGATAGAAGATGACCATCGGTTTAGAATCGTCGCCACTGAATTTGATTGTGTTGTCAACGACTGTGCTAGTTGAAGAAGCTTGTTGAGCAGTATTTGATGGCTGATATTCTTTATTTTTGACGACTAGCAAGATAATCGAACAAATGGCCAACAGGACAATTAAGCTGCCAAGTAGCCAACGTTTAAATTTTTTCATTTTTAGGACTCCTTATAATTGGGTATTCACTTAGATTATTGTACTTTGCAAGCGGTCTGAAAATATGCTATATTTAAGAAAATTAATATATAAGATATTAAAAGAAGGAGTACTATATACTTTATCCACAGGGAGTTAAGATTAGTGAGAACTTAACGTGTCGGTATATAGGAAAAACATCTTTGTTTCTTCTGGCTGAAATAATAAGAGTAGGTACAGACGTGGCCCAATGCGTTACAATTGGAGAGCATATGAATGTGCTTTGAGGTGTTTTTTTTACAAAAAACTTGGGTGGTACCGCGGAAAGATCTTTCGTCCCTTTTATAGGGGATGAAGGATCTTTTTTTGGTCTATAGTATTCCAAAATGACAAAGGAGAAATCTATGCAAGACGTTTTAGTTAAAGATTTATACAAAAAAGAATTTGCAGACGGCGATGAAGTAACTCTTCATGGTTGGATCCGTACTATTAGAGGTTCAAAGCGTGTCGGCTTTATTGAATTAAATGACGGTTCATTCTTCAAGAATGTTCAAGTCGTTATCACAAGCGACATGGAAAACTACGCTGAAGTTGTTAAGTTCCCAATCAGTACAACTCTTAAAGTTGTCGGAACTGTTTCACTAACACCTAAGGCTCAACAACCATTTGAAATTCACGCTACAGAAGTAGTTGAAGAAGGCGCTTCTGATGCTGATTTCCCACTACAAAAGAAGGCTCACTCATACGAATATATGAGAACAATTGCTCACCTTCGTCCCAGAACTAACACTTTCTATTCTGTTTTCCGTATCCGTTCACTAGCTGCCTTTGCTATTCACGAATACCTACAACACAATGGTTTCGTTTACGTACACACACCAATTATCACCAGTTCTGATGCTGAAGGTGCCGGTGAAATGTTCCAAGTTACAACGCTTGATTTGAACAATATTCCTAAGACTGATGAAGGTAAGATCGACTACAACGAAGACTTCTTTAGAAAAGAAACTAACTTAACTGTTTCAGGTCAACTGGAAGTTGAACCATTTGCTTTGGCCTTCAGAAACGTTTATACATTCGGTCCTACATTCCGGGCTGAAAACTCGCACACTGGCCGTCACGCTTCAGAATTCTGGATGATCGAACCAGAAATGGCTTTCGCCGATCTTAAAGATGAAATGGACTGCTCAGAAGAATTGCTCAAATACGTTATCAACTACGTCATGGACAATGCTAAAGAAGAATTCGATTTCTTGAACGAAAACGTCGACAACACCTTGATCGACCGCTTGAAGGCAACTGCTGGTGAAGAATTTGCTCACGTTACTTATACAGATGCTATCGACATCTTGGAAAAAGCTACTGACGTTGAATTTGAAGTTAAACCTTACTGGGGTCTTGACCTTGATTCAGAACACGAACGTTACTTGTCAGAACAAGTTTACAAGAAGCCTGTCTTCATCACTGACTATCCTAAAGACTTCAAAGCCTTCTACATGCGTGCTAACGACGACGGCAAGACTGTTGCTGCAGCTGACTTGTTAGTTCCTGAAATCGGCGAGTTGATCGGTGGTTCACAACGTGAGGAAAGATTGGACGTTCTTGAAAAGAGAATGGCTGAACTTGATATGAACGAAGACGACTACAAGTGGTACTTAGAATTACGTAAGTACGGTGGTACAGTTCACTCAGGTTTCGGTATCGGATTTGAAAGACTTGTTATGTACATCACAGGTATGGAAAATATCCGTGACGTGATTCCTTATCCTAGAACACCAGGTAATGCTGAATTCTAATTAGTAAAATAAAAAATCGTTGGACGAATTTTTCGTTCAACGATTTTTTTTAGATGAAACTAGTAATTAGGTCAGCAATCGTCTGGGGATCAGGTTCACAGACAATGTCATATTGATCACCAAGGTATTTCAAGCTAGGTTTACTATTGATCCAAATGCTGCGAATGGCTCCATCAAGCATTTCCAAATCATTTCGATCGTTACCAAAAGCGATGTATTGATCAACGCCTAATCTATCTAAGGTAGAAAATTTATTGATACCGGTGGCAGTAATGTCGACTGTTCCTTCACCAGACAAACCAATGACAGCTAGTTTTGTCTGTTGGGAGACGAGTTCCATCAATTCTTTTTGTAGCTGATTTTCTAAATTTACAAAGATGGTTTTGATAGGATCAATGATTTCATTTAGTTTAATTCTTTGAGCTAGTTGATTGGGGTCGATCATTCGTTCAATCAGACAAGGGGCAGTGATCTTCGAAGCGTAATTCCACGAACTATCAGCGATATAGTCCAAATTATATGTTTGAATCAATTTTTTTAAAAATTCAAAGTCTTGAGAATTGATTCCGGAGACAACTTCTATGTTTTTCTCTATTGAGATCATAGCACCGTTGGCACCGATTAATTTGTGAGCAGAAAAATCGGGAATCATTGGAAGCAAGTCTCTAATCGGTCTGGCTGAGGCAAAGATGACTTCATTATTGGCAGCAATCAATTTCTCGATAGCAGCAGTGATAATTGGATCAATTTGGATGCCGTCAAAGCTTAAAGTGCCATCTATATCAAAAATATATTTCATTAAAATACTCCTATAAAATGGGATGATTTTCAGTAAAAAAGGTCACTTAAATATCATAGCGAAGTAAACGCATTAAGAAAAAATAAATGCTTGAGAAAATGTTGAATGATTTTAATTTAAAAAGTCGAATATTAGAAAATCTTATTATTTTTTTCTTGGAATTTTTTACATAGATGAATCGTTAGGCATTTGTATTAATGCTATACTTAATTAACAATAAAACGGTTACATAAAGGTGGGAGAAAATTGATAAAATTTGAAGACTTTTTTAATGACGTTGATCAAGGTAATATAAAAGTAAAATTAAATATGAATTCGGGTGGAGATGCCACTAAAAGTGCATGGGGATATTTACTTGATGATGATAAAAAATGGGTTAATATGAATTCGTTTAGAACAAAACAATCTAATAATAATTTAGATAATTATAAATATTTGATGGCTTTTGCTCAGTATTATCCATATGGAAAAGATTATTTTGTTTTTGGAGGAATTTATAAAGTAGAGAAAATAATTCCCGAAATAGAAGATGGAATTGGCTATAAATTAACCTTGTTGAATGATTATAGTGAATACAGAAAAAGATTAATTATAAAATTGAATAGATCAAGATCAGGACAAACTTATAATTTTCGTTTTCAAACAGTGAAGGATAAGCTTCAAGCGGAAGTGTATGAAATCTCGCCAAATACAAAAATGGGTAATTTTATGGGATATCAGAATGTAAGATTGAACCATACAGATTTAGAGCATATGATTAATAATCAGGCTCCTGATTGGAAAAAAGCACTTTCTAATGTGAAAGGGATTTACGTGATTACCGATAAATCCAATGGAGAATTGTATATAGGGTCGGCCTCTGGAAACACTTCGGGAATTTGGCAAAGGTGGAGTGATTACGCTGATTTAAATAATTTAACTGGCGGTGATAAGACCTTTATAGAAATAGTTGAAAAATATGGTAAAGATTATATCGTCAAAAATTTCCAATACTCAATCCTAGAAATTTTTGATACTAAAACAAAAATGGATACAGTAATTGAACGTGAACATTATTGGAGCCGAGTTTTGGATACGGTTAACCATGGGATGAATAATAATACAGGATCACTTTAAAATTAATTTTAAGATAGACGTCAAAAGCAACCAACAATTCGTTGGTTGCTTTATTTTTACATATTTAGTTAAAAACTAAAAATCGCTGTAATGAAGGTTGCAGCGCCTAAAAAGATACCAGGAACATTGGCCCAAACAATAGGCCAGTCCTTCTCTTTTTTCAATAAACCATAGGCCGTCCAAATCGTGCAGTTGATAAAAGCAACTAGTGGCTGGATGGGATTTCCTTTCGTGCCTGACAAGTTGGATATGATCTGAGGGATGTATGAAACATACATCAACACAGACATAGCACTTGCAATCGTTCCTATCTTTTCTACTTTCTCTGAACTTATCCTCTGCAAATAAATACTTCCTTTCAACTCTCAAGTTCTAATATTTAAAAATCATTAATTATAAAATTATTTCATAATTAATGTTACATCCAAGTTAAACCAGACAATTTGTCTTGTCAAACGAAACGCAGTTTAATGCTTATAATTGAAACTTAAAAGGCTGGCCAATATTATTGCAAGCATCATTGAAATGATCGAATAAATTGCAATTTCTGAGGAGACAAAATAGATTTTAAAATTTTATTTTATACAAAAAGAAACTCCATAATTGCTAGATTTTTGTCTAGTAGTTATGGAGTTCTTTTAGCATTAATTTAAAAAATTAGTCGCTAAAGTGACCTTTTGGTCGATTGGTAACAGACCATCGATAGTTAAATCAACTTCACCAGCAATGAAATTTTCATAATCTAAAAAGATTGGTCGAGCAAAGTTAAGATAAGTTTTAGACCAGTTGACGGCATCATTGATAGTTTTGTCAGAATAGTCGCGAATGATTTGTCTGGCAAAACAAACATCCAAAGGTGTTTTAACGTAAATCACCTTATCAATATAGGGTCTGAGAGTTGGATGTTTATAACCAAAGGGAAAATCCATCAGAATATAATTGTAATGATTTTTGGCCTTCAAAAAGTCTTTCATCAGATTACTGAGATCATATTGATCGACTGTCTTTGATAGTGGTAAGTCGATTGGTGGTGCAGAAGGTAAGGCATCGATACTGTAATCGTCGTAAGAAATCACGGTACTGTCAGACAATGTATCATGCATTGCTTGGACTAAAGTTGTTTTGCCACTAGCAGTCAATCCACTGACTACAATTACCATTGGTTTTTTCAATTTATCATCTCATTTTTTTGATAATCATCGAGGATCTTTCGGACGTCATCAGTCGTTTTAGCGTCCATCATCGTATTGCGTAGATCAGTAGCACCGAGTTCAGGTCGAGCGTAGACCTTGAAGAAACGTTTGAGTGATGGGAAACGAGGGTAATCGTAATGTTCAGAGAAATCGTCGAATAAATCTAATTGCATCCGTAATAAGTCTAGTAATTCGTCTAATGAGTGAGTTTGTTTTTTAGGGTCAAAGGCGTATGGATCAGCGAAGACACCACGACCAATCATGATACCGTCTAGTCCGGGGTGTGCTTGAGCTAATTTCAAACCAGCTTGGTAATTAGGGATGTCACCGTTGATTTGAATCAGTGTTTCCGGAGCAATTTCGTCACGCATTTTGATGATGTCGTCGATTACTTCTAAATGAGCGGCAACTTTACTCATTTCCATTTTAGTGCGTAAATGAACGGTTAAGACGTCAACGTGTTGTTCTAGTAGAAAAGGAATCCAAGTTTTGAATTCGTCAACTTTGCTGTAACCGAGTCGAGTTTTGGCACTGACAGCTAAACCAGAAGTTTTGGCTGCAGCAATCACAGCTTGAGCCCATTTTGGATTACGGATCAAGTCGCTGCCACCGTGATTTTTGATGACTGTGCTGTCAGGGCAGCCCATATTGATGTCGATAGCTTCAAATCCTTGTTCTTTTAAAGCTTGGGCTCCAGTTCTGAAGTCTTCAGCAACATTTCCCCAAAGTTGAACGACTGGTTTCTTTGACTCACGACTGTCAACATATAGGCGACCGTGAATAGGAAATTTGGTGTTAGGGTCGGTGATACCTTTGGCGTAGACGAATTCACTGAAGAACGTGTCCGGTGCGTAGGCCTTAGAGATTACTTGACGAAAGACAGTATTACTGACGGCCTCCATCGGTGCCATAGTAAAGAAGGGGCGGTGTTCTGATTTAGCTTTTGTGGCGATTTCGGACCAAAATTTTGATTCTGTCAAACTCGATTACTTCCTTATCAATAAAATTCAATATTATATATATTACTATGTTATATGCTGAGAATCTAATATTTCCTCTTTGGAAAAGTAAATTAACCCCTGAATAAGCAGAAAAAACCTCTGATACATCATCAAATGTATCGGAGGTTTTAAGCAATATCTTAATCTTCAACTAATTCATGTTTTTTAAATGCAACAGGCAAATAAACTATTAGCATAATCAAACTAACGGTCAAGATAAAAATAGGCAAAGCCCAAATCGTACCGTTATGAATGAAACTGACTAGATAAGTCAATAAACTGACGATCAGATAGTAACCGAAACTGAAAATCCCACTGGCACTGCCAATGACATCTTCATAGCCTTTTAGAGCTAAGTTCAGGGTTACTGGTAAGGTCGTATTCAAGCCCAGAAAAATCAAGAAAAACCCGATGATCATCAGATAAGCTTGGTTGAATTGCAGACTGATCAATAATAATAGACTAGCAATACTACTGAAAGCGAGTCCTAAGATGGCAATTGTTTCTGATTTAATGTATTTGACCAAGAAGTTGACGATGATAGCGCCGATCAAACTAGCTAAGGCCAAAGTCATACCAAGACTGCCGTATTTGACCGACGAATAACCGAAATGTTCCATAAAGATGAATGGTGCTTCGGAATAATAACCGAAGAGGATACCGTTGATCCCACCGATGAGAATTCCATATGCCCAAACAACTGGATCTTTGAGTAATCGCCAAGTTACCTTGAGTAAAGAGACTTGTTGAATATTATTGGTATCACGAGTTTCTGGCAGGCGGGCATAACTATATAATAAGACAATCGTTGCCATAATTATTAAAGTACTGAAGACGTTGCGGTAACCTAAGTAAGTTTGGATAAGGCCACCGATCAAAGGTCCAAAAGCAGGTGACAGTGCCATGGCAGCACTAACTTTGGAAAAGACTTTGGCTCCAGTAATGCCATCGAAACTTTCACGCATAATGGTTTGAGTCACAACTGAGCCAACGCTAGCTCCAAAGGTTTGAATGAAACGTGAAGCTAGTAAAAAGTCGAAACTGGGACTGATATATAAGCCAATATTGCCAATCAAGTAGACAATGATACCGAGATTCATTGCTAAACGACGACCGATTTTATCGGATAGCTGGCCCCAGAATAATACGCCAATGGCAAAAGCAATAAAGTAAATACTCATTGTTAGTTGCGATGTAGCAGCAGAGATGTGCATGTTGCTACTGATCATTGGTAGAACAGGGGTAAAGATTGATTCACTGATCTGGGGGAATCCCACCAGAACAATGATAATTAAGATTGATGGTACGGTGTTGCGGACGTTTTTCATTTTAAACTCCTAAGATTTTATTTTGCTGAAAAACGTCCTGCATCATTTGCGGGCATACAAGCCATGATGTCTGATAGTTCCATGGTTCTCACCTAATTTCTTTTGAAGTCTGATTATCATGTTATAGAAGATGTCAGTCAATTGCAAATACAAAAATAAGTTAAATAGAAGATATTCTCTATTTAATGAACCGTCATTTTTGTTTATAATGATTCAAGTTATCTATTATCAGAATATAAGAGAAATAATTAAATAATGAGGGATACATTTGAATAAGAAACGCAGCGCTTTAATAATTGGGTTAAGTTTGGTAGTCATTTTATTGGTGATTGGGTTCTTTACGCGGAGTCAATCTAATCACTATCAGGAAAACCACACTATAGCAACTGGTGAATTACGTAAAACGACTTTTTCGTTGGTCAGCAGTGCCGAGAATTCAACTACAGATTATCAAAAACAGTATAGCTATATCGAAGATATCGGCGATAATCGTGGCTACACGGCCGGTATTATTGGCTTTACCAGTGCCACAGGCGATTTAAGACAAGTGATTTTGCGATATCAAAAGCTTCGTCCTAAAAACATCTTAGTCAAATACTTGCCAGCTTTGAAATCAGTTGAAGGTTCGGCCAGCCATGTCGGTTTGGGAAAGAATTTTGAAAAAGACTGGAAAAAAGCTGCCAATGATTCCAAAATGATTCAAGCTCAAAACTATATTTTGGATCAGCAATATATGAAACCAGCTTTAAAAGCTGCTAAAGAAGACAATTTAGGACCATTAGGTCAGTATATTTATTATGATGCGATTGTCGTTCATGGACCAGGCAATGACGCTAAGAGTTTTGGTGGCATTCGCAAAAAGGCTAAGTCACTCGACAAAGCAGCTCGTTTCAATCAAAGCGGTTATCTGTTGATCTTTTTGAAAGTCCGTTCAAAGGTCATGCGCCAAGAAAAAGATCACAAGGATCTTTCCAGAATCAGTACGCAAGTACAATTTTTAAAAGAAAAGAATCTGCAGTTGACCAGACCACTATCTTGGAAAATGTATGGTGATTCGTATCATTTGAGTAAATAATTAACGAACTAAAAACTTGCTTATCGGGTTAATTAGTCGTTATAGTTGTAAGTATTGTAATTAATTTTTGATTGGAAGTGAGATTGTGACCCAGTCAGCATACTGGAATCGCATCGCAGAAAAAGCTAAACAAGAAGATCGACCTTTCTTTAGTTTGGCACCGATGGAAGCTGTAACCGGCTCAGTTTTTCGTCGGGTAGTTATGCGCGCAGCAGCACCAGATAATTTTTATACGGAATTTACTAATGCCTTGAGTATCACGCATCCATTAGCCAAGGAAACTACTAAGGGACGACTTTATATTGATCCTAAAGAAGATCCTAAGCCCATCGTGCAGTTGTGGGGCAATTCGGGTGAAGACTTTGCCAAAGCGGCTAAGGAAGTAGAAAAACAAGGCTATCAAGCAATTGATATCAACATGGGTTGTCCCGATATTGCCGTGATCAAAAATCACAGTGGTAGCGATTTGATCCGTCACTTCGACACAGCTAAAGAAGTTATTGAAGGTGCTAGACAAGCTGATTTACCAGTCAGTGTTAAAACCAGACTCGGTTATAGCGATGTTGAAGAGTTTGAAACGTGGATTCCATTTTTGTTGAAGCAACAAGTGCCAGTATTGACAGTGCATGTTAGAACTCGTGAAGAAATGAGTAAAGTTCCTGCCCACTATGAATTGATCGACCAATTAGTTCAAATGCGGGATGCATACGCTCCAGATACGTTGTTGCAGATCAATGGCGACATTGCCGACTATCAAGCGGGGATTGAGCTGGCTAAAGAACACCCTGGTGTCGATGGTATTATGATTGGCCGAGGAATCTTCATGAACCCATACGCTTTTGAAAAGGTACCTGGAAAACATTCGACGCATGAACTATTGAATTTGTTGCGTTATCAATTAGATCTTTACGATGAATTCGTGGCCAAAGGTATCCCCGGTCACTTTGCACCGTTACAACGTTTCTTTAAGATCTATGTTCGTGGCATGAAAGGTGCTTCGGGAATCCGTAATGATTTGATGATGACTAAGACAACCGACGAAGCACGTGCAGTTGTTGATCGAATAGATCCAGGTGAATAGGAATTAGAGAACGAATAAACCGTTTAACAAAAATAGTAGTGATCAATTATTTTGATCACTACTATTTTTTGTTGCATTAAAAATCTTGGGCAGGGATGACTTTGTCGATATCTGTCTGTCCACGATATAAGTTAAAACTCGTGTGAATAAAATGAGGATTTTCGATAGCTTGAAAGACGACTGAGGCTACATCATTACGACTGACACGAGGATCTCCATGGTCGGTCAAGCTGACTTTGTCACGGGGAATATCGTCCGTTAAAATCGAAGGACGAATGATCGTATAAGCCAAATTAGATTTCTTGAGAAAATCTTCAGCATAATATTTAGCTAAATACAGTTCAGGAGTGTCGTAAATGTCCCAATCGCTGCGATTTTCGGCTCCAGCAGCTGAAAGCATAATGAAACGTTCGATATTATTTTTCTTGGCAGCTTGCATCGTTTTGACGGCTCCATCCAAATCGATCCAAGTTGCTAGTTCTGGTTGAGTTTGGGGAGCGGTTGAAGCAAAGACGATAATATCAATTCCTTGCATCTGTTGCGCAATTTGGTCAACTGTCATGTCGATCAAGTCGATTCGACGCGATTCCAAATTGAGTTTTTTGATGTAATCCATGTGCGAGTGAACGCCCGCAATGACAGTGTAACCACTATTTTTGAGTGTTGAAGCGATTTGGATCCCGGTTCTTCCGTTAGCACCAATTACCAAAATTTTCATAATATCACCTCGCTGGTTTAAATATACAATATTACTAAATAAATAGTCATTAGTTTACCCTTGTTATGAGTAATAAAGTCATTATTTTTTGAAAATATTTGCAATTATTTGTAGTTAGAAAAAATGACCTCAACTATAATTTGCCGTGGAAGAAATATAATTATTGATTTAGCGAGGGAGTTTTTTATGAAACGGGCGGTATTTTTTGTATTGAATGAATATGCTGATTGGGAAGGAGGCTATTTGTCGAGTCAGTTGAACCGAAACCCAGAGTGGCTAGTTAAGACAGCTTCGATCAAACCTGAAGTTACTTCGATCGGTGGCTTTACGACTAAAATTGATTATCAAGTTGACGATATTCCCAGTGATATTGACTTGTTAGTTTTGATTGGTGGCGATACTTGGCGAATCGAAAATGTTAGTTTGTTGGAGTTGATCCAGACACGTTTGAATTCTTCCAAACCAGTGGCAGCAATTTGTGGCTCAGTGGATTATTTAGCTCGCAACGGTTTGTTAGACGGATATAAACACACTGGCAATTCACAATATTTATGGCGCAAATATATCAATTATCACAATGACAATGACTATATGAACGAACAAGCAGTCATCGATAATAATTTAGTCACAGCCAATGGAACAGCCGTTTTGGAATTCACTAATCTAGTATTAAAAATGATTGAATTCAATTCTGATGACCAAGTTAATAAAATGACTGACCTGTACAAAGTTGGCCTTTATAATTACTGCCATCAATATGGAAGTCCATTTCATTAAATATCTTTGTTGATCGTTTGATTCTGCAATGCTTTTAACGTTGCAATCTGAAAGTCAGCAATCAAGGTGTGGATATCGTGTAAAGATTCTTGTTGGTCGGTAAGTAGCCACTCTTTCCAAATGGCATATGTACCGGCACCCATGAATTTGATCCAGTACTTCTTTTGAACATCTGAAAAATTATCCCAATTCATGACCGTGTCATAGAAGTGTTTGATATTGTCATCAAAGATCTTTTGAATAATAAATTCATAATTGCCAATTTCAGCTGACTTCATTGGTTCAGCCATATCGGTAAAGAAATTACCTAAAGCGTCCATTTTTTTGTCTTGGGGAGTTTTATTAATGATAATATCGAATTCTTGGTCGATCTTTGGCTTGAAATAAGCAACTAAAATATCTTCCAACGTTTGAAAATTCCGATAGAAAGCCATCCGACTGACACCGGCTTTTTTGACGACCTTAGTTACAGTTATCTCATTGAGATGTTGATTCTTTAGTAATTGTAAAAGGGCCGTAATTAAATAATCTTGTGAATCTTGTTTGATTTGTTGCGAATGATCAGTAGCTGCCATTACACTTTCTCCTTTTTGTCACAGATGCTCTCGATTTGCTTGAGAACATATTAGACACATTGTAAGATGCATTCATGAACGTTACAAGTGAAACGTCAGCTTAACAATAACAAAATTTTGGAGATATTTAATTATGAAAAAACAATTAGTAGTCGTAACAGGTGGTAGTGGATTTATCGCAATACATATTATTTTGCAACTTTTACAACAAGGTTATGCCGTTAGAACGACGATTCGTTCCGAAGCAAAGGAAGCTGTGGTAAAAGAGATGTTAACTAATGGCGGGATCACAGATTTTTCTGACCTATCGTTTTCATTAGCTGATTTAACTTCAGATGATAATTGGGAAGAAACAATGGCCAAAGCAACATACGTTATTCACGTGGCTTCACCAACACCAAAGTTGAATTTCAAAAATGAGTCTGAGATGATCCGTCCAGCCGTTGATGGTGTTTTACGAGTTCTCAAAGCAGCCCGCGATGAAGGTGTTAAACGAGTAGTACTGACCTCTGCATATGGAGCAATTTTTGCTGGTCACAAGAACCGGAGTACACCTTATACTGAAAAAGATTGGACTAATTTGGATGCCAAAAATATCCACCCTTACCAAAAATCAAAGACGATGTCAGAGATGGCTGCTTGGGACTTTATCAAAAAAGAAGGCCATGGGTTAGAATTAGCTACCGTTAATCCGGTGGGTGTAATGGGACCGGTGCTGTCCGCTAAGTACTCCCATTCAAATGTCCAAATTCAAGAAATGCTCGAAGGCAAAATCAAGGCTCTGCCAAAAGTAGATTCAGGTTATGTCGATGTCCGTGATGTTGCCAGCTTGCACATTTTGGCAATGACTTCTGATAAAGCTAATGGAGAACGTTTCTTGGCAACAACAGGTGAGACGCTTTCGATGATGGATGTAGCTGATATTTTGCGGGAAGCTTTTCCTGATTATGCTTCTAAAATGCCAACTAAGTTGATTCCTAACACAGTTATTAAAGCAGCCGCGGTAACTAATCCTAAGTTAAGAATGATTGCCTCAATCGTGGGTGGTTACGCTGAAACAAGTAACAAAAAGGCTAAAGAATTATTAAATTGGCAACCACGTTCTGCTAAAACAGCTATTATCGCAACTGCTCAATCAATGATCGATTTGGGTATCGTAAAGTAAAAAAATAGCCCCTGATTTTTAGAATCGGAGGTTATTTATGTAGAGATATTAATCGTTATTAACTTCTCGAGTAGATTGAAATATAGGAACGATTTTTTTCAAAACGACTAATGAACCAAGGAAAAATGTGGTTGCTAAGATAGCTGTGATTGGTAACATATGGAACATATTCGTCGGTAAAACTAGTGCCAAGAGTGGAAAAGCGTAGGCGGCTGGAAGCTTGATTCTCAATAGTTGCAGCAACAAGAAAACTAATGGCAAAGCAATAATAGTTGAGATCAACCAAGATGCAAAGAATAAGTGGACTAATACGCCGATCGTGGCTGCCCCAACTAAGGCAATGAAGTGTTTGCTGGCCATGCGCCAAGAGTAATTTGGTTTCTGTAAAACTTCAAAGAAGACGACCATTACAGGCGGGATAGCAGCCATTTGTGAAAAGCCAAAGAACCAGACAGCTCCAACCCAAATGGCTGCTAAAATGGTGAAAACTATCATATGTTGTATTTTGATATTGGGGGCTGGTTGAGCGGTTTTATATTCTTTTTGTAAAAAAACGCCAGCCATCAGAATAGCAGTAAAAATTAAAATTGCGCCGATAAATGACCAATGAGTGGCGTTGATGATAATTGGCAATAGTCCGGTCGCAAATGATGGGGCTAAGTTAGAATTTAATAAACGCAATAGTATCAGCATTAATAGTAAGCCCAGAATAACTTTGAGAGCGTAAGTAATATTTAATTGATTGATCAAAAAACCAATGATGGCTGTACCTGATGGAGCTAAGAAAATTTTGACCGGTTGTTTGATCCAGCCTTCATTTTGATAGATCCAAGTTCCAGCGGTTAAGGCGCCGATTTCTGGGAGAATGATTTCAAAATCATGTAATAATGTAGCGCAAGAAACCATGAAAATGATCAGGGCAAAACCAATCACATAGTGACGTCGTTCAAGAGTAGATAAATGCATGTGTTGTTTAGCATCTCCTTGATGTGGATTGTTTTTTTTACAAAAACTAGAATAGTGTAACATAGATAGTTAGTTTTCTGAAAACTCAATGCTTAACCAAAGCTCAGATATACATCTTGGATAGTAGGCTATCTTTCCTAAGTAAAACCTTTAATATATAGGTATAGACCAAATAGAAGGATATTTAGTCCGAAATATAAAGGAGTACGTTCAAATGGAAAATACAAAAACTGCTGCGAATTCAAGAACTTATGATATGGATAAAATCGATGATATTTTAGTGGAACTAGATGATTCTAAAATTAGGATCAATGCTTTGATGGATTACAATTTGAAGCTACGTCGGCTCAATGACGAACAGACGAATAAGAATTTAATCTCACACGAATACGATCGGTTAAGTCCAATTATGGAATTATTGAATACCGATATTTTTGAATCATTGGATAAAGCAATCAAACTTTTAGATGCAGGACAGATCAAAAAGTAAGGTTGGTTCGCAAATTTTAGGAACTATTTTGACGAATAAGTTGAAATGGTTCCTTTTTTCTACCTAAAATCGTTTATATTCGTAGGGAATATGGTATTTCTATTGACAAGGGAGCGTTTTTTTTATAACATTTTATTGTTAATGGACATTCGCCAAATGGTAAGGCAGCGGACTCTGAATCCGCAATTTATTGGTTCGAACCCAATATGTCCAATCAATTTGAAAGTCATCCTTAATTGGGTGGCTTTTTTTATTATGATAATTAGATATTAAACTTGAAAATATTAATTATAAAGTCCAATAATACTTGTCTAAAAAAAAGTTTTATTGGACTTTTATTATTTCCAAAACATCAATTATTTGCTTGAAATTTTCAGTTGAATTTTCATTAAAAATATTTTAAATAAATAAGTAATTTATTAGAGAAAATCTGATTGTTAATCTGGTTTCGGGAAATATAATTATTGTACGAAACGCTTGTGGGACTAACATCTAGACCACTTTTGTAAATTTAAATAATTATCAGATTTAATGCCAATAATTCTCAAGATATGGTCATATTAACAGGAGAATGTGTTACATTATTTAATGGAGTGAAATAAATATTTTTGTGAGGTGAATTAATGGAGAAGAGCGAAATATTAGTGACTACGACAGAACATGTGCCAGGACGTGATTACGAAATCATCGGCGAAGTTTTTGGTTTAACAACTCAGTCAAAAAATGTTGTCAAAAATATTGGTGCTGGGTTCAAAAACATCGTTGGTGGCGAGATCAAGGCTTATACAGAGCTTCTTACTGAAGCACGTGATATTGCTATTGATCGTTTACGTCAAAATGCATTGGATATGGGAGCTGACGCAGTAGTTATGATGCGCTTTGATTCCGATTCTATCAGTGCTGACATGGAAACTGTTGCAGCGTATGGTACCGCAGTAAAATTTAAGTAAGGTGATTAGATGACATTAGAATATAACAAGAATTCTTTATCAGCTTGTACAAGTATTTTAATTGGGAAAAATGCTACCGTTGATGGTTCTACTATCATCGGAAGAAATGAAGATGCCATGGCTTCATGGCCTAAGCATTTTGTGATTCATGAACACAAAGAGTTTACTGATGATCAAAAATTCGTTTCAACAGCTAATGACTTTCAAATGGAATTGCCTAAAGTTCGCTATAAATATTCAGCCACTCCTGAATGGACCTTTAAAGAGGGATTGTTTGAAGAGGACGGTTTTAACGAATATGGCGTTGGAATGAGCGCCACGGAAAGTGCTTATTCAAATCAGCGCGTCTTAGGCGTGGACCCTCTTGAAAAAAATGGTATTGGCGAGGAGGCTATGATCACCGTAGTTTTGCCTTATGTGAAAAATGCTCGGGAAGGCGTTTTGCGCTTAGGTAAAATTATTGAGGATTATGGCACCTGTGAAACTAACGGAATCCTATTTTCTGATGAAAAAGAAGTTTGGTATTTCGAAAGTGGTTCAGGTCACTATTGGGTTGCACAACGTATCCCCGACGATAGTTACGCTGTGGTAGCTAATCAATTAGCTATTCAAGAGATCGACTTCAATGATCCGGATAATTTCTTGTATCGTAAAGATATTCAGAAATTCGTCTCGGACAATCATTTGAACGTCAGACCACAGACTTTTAATTTTAGAGAAATTTTTGGAACACACGATTTATCCGATGAGATTTACAGTACTCCACGTGTGTGGTGGGGACAGCAACAATTCTCAGGCAAGACTGATGAGAGTCCTGAGAGCGAAGATCTAGCTTTTATCAAGAAAGCAGATCGGTTGTTGAGTGTTGATGACGCACAAGATTATCTAGCTTCTCATTTTCAAAAGACCGAATTCGATCCTTTGAACAAATCAGCTGATAATAAACGTTATCGTCCAATCAGTTTGGCTAAAACTCAGGAATCACACGTCTTACAGATCAGACCCAATATGAAGCCTGAGATTGCCTGCGTTCAATGGTTAGCTATGGGTGTAGCTTCTCAAAGCATCTATGTTCCTTTCTACATGGGAATGACAGATACACCTGAGGAATATAAACTTGGTGAGTTGCCATACGACAGCAAGTCAGCTTATTGGACATATAAATTAGCCGGAGTTTTATTAGACGGTCACTACAAAGAACTTGGAAAGAACTTCCAAGCCAAGCAAAAGGATATCAATATCACGCTTCGCAAGAAGTTGAATGATTTTGATAAGGAAGCCTTGAGCACAGATGATGATAAATTACCTAATTATTTGACAAAGGCATCGTTTGAAATGGCAAAAATTTCACTTGATGGCTACAAAGAGCTTATTGCTCAGTTAATTACGGACTCGACTGATTTTTCACCTCTAAACTTCAAGACAGATATGAATTTATAAAAATTATAATTTGTACATTGAAAATTAAATGAGGGGTTTTATAAAATGAATGATGGTAATGCGCCGACAAAAACAATCACATTGTTTGGTTTAATAATGATGATTTTCACGGCGATCTTTGGATTTGCTAATACAACTGTTGCTTATGAACAGATGGGATTGGCAAGTATTCTTTGGTACGTATTCGCTGCTATATTCTTCTTTCTACCAGTAGGATTCATGGTAGCAGAATATGGTTCTGCTTTTAATGAAGCAAAAGGTGGTATTTATTCTTGGATCGATGGAGCCGTTGGTGCTAAATGGGCCTTTATTGGTACCTTTATGTGGCTAGCTTCTTGGGAAGTTTGGCTTGTGTCAACTTCTTCAAAGGTTTGGATCCCACTTTCAACGACTTTCGCTGGGCACGATACGACTCAAACATGGGGAATGTTTGGATTAAGTGCCACGCAAGTTATCGGTATCTTAGCTGTTTTGTGGATCATTTTCGTTACATTCACAGCTACGCAAGGTATCGATAAAATCGCCAAGATCACTAACTTTGGTGGTGTTATGACGATTGCTTTACAAGTTATTTTCTTCGTTTTGAGTTTGGCAGTTCTATTTATGTCAGGCTTTCACACAGCAGAACCAATTCACGGATTAGATACATTTATCCATTCAGCTAATCCAGCGTTTGCTTCACCACTTGGAATGGTTTCCTTCATCGTGTATGCAATCTTTGCTTACGGTGGTTTGGAATCCGTTGGTGGTGTTACAGATAGTATGAAGAATCCTAAAAGGGATTTCCCACGTGGTGTTTTAATCGCTGCGGTCGTTATGGCTTTGATGTATTCATTAACGATTTTCTGTTGGTCAATGAGTGCTAACTGGAATACCGTTATTGCCAAAGGTGACGTTAACCTAGGTAATATTACATACGTTATGATGAGTAATCTTGGTTATCAATTTGGAACGCATATCGGATTGGGTAGTGCAGCTGCTATCACACTAGGTGAGTGGCTAGCTCGTTTCACTGGTTTTGATATGTTTATCCTTTACATGGGTGCCTTCTTCGTTTTGATCTATTCACCATTGAAATCATTCATCCTAGGAACACCAAAGGATCTATGGCCAGCAAAAGTTACTAAGTTAAACAAATATGGTATGCCAGCTTATGCTATGTGGATTCAAGCTATCGTAGTTATCGTTCTTATCTTGATCGTTGATATGGGTGGTAAGAATGCCAAAGCACTTTACAATGTTTTGACATTGATGGCTAATGTTTCAACAACTGTTCCATACCTATTCTTGGTAGGGGCATATCCATTCTTTAACTTGAACAAAGATATCGAAAAACCATACTTGTTCTTCAAGAATAAGAAGATCATGTGGACAGTAACTTCGATCGTCTTATTAGTTCTAACTTTCGCCATTATCTTTACTTTGCTCCAACCAATCATGGAAGGTGCATATACAGATGCTCTATGGACAATCCTTGGACCAGTCGTCTTCGGACTTGTTGGGTTTGTACTTTATTACAGATATGAACATAAAGGACATGCCAAAGATTCAAGTTCCGTTGGTGCTGAGGCTACTAAATAATAAATATTTTGAACAGATCTTATCAATTTTGATAAGGTCTGTTTTTTTATAATTTTTTTATGAGAATTGTTTTGACTAGGCTTTAAAGACTTGATCAAAGCTCGATTTTGAAAATCTTTGTCAGCGTAAAATACCATTGATTCAGCGTCAGTGTACTTTAAACTGCGAGGATCTAAGGTGACACAACTATATTTCCCATCAAATATGCAGCATAAACGCGGAACAAAACATAGCTTTTTCCGTTTAACAAAAAGACGTCTCTGATTCGAAATGCCGAATCAGAGACGTCTTTGCGTTAATACATGAATTTTTTTACTTAATAGGGTGTTTGTCAGTTAAGGCCTTTGTACGTGCATCCAATTCGGCTAATTTAGCTGGATCATCGTGATACTTGATAGCATCAACGATGATGTGGGCTACTTCTTTAGAATCTTCTTCGTCAAAACCTCTAGATGTAATGGCAGGAGAACCTAGACGTAGACCTGAAGTGAACTTAGGAGGCAATGGGTCGTTAGGGATAGCTTCCTTATTAGTTGTGATGTGGATTGAGTCAAGCAAGTTTTGAACTTCCATACCGTTTAGGTCAGTTTCAGTTAAAACAACGTTTAACAAGTGATTGTCAGTTCCACCAGTCAAGACGGATAGGTTGTCAGCGTCGTTGATGACTTTGGCCATGGCAGCAGCGTTCTTAACTACTTGTTCCATGTAAGTCTTGAATTCTGGTTGTAAATCTTCACCAAAGGCAACAGCTTTACCAGCAATGACGTGTTCCAAAGGTCCACCTTGAGTTCCAGGGAAGACAGCAGAATTTAATTTCTTGCCTAGTTCAGCGTTAGCCAAAATCATACCACCACGAGGTCCACGAAGAGTTTTGTGGGTAGTTGTAGTAACGATATCAGCAACTCCAACTGGAGTAGGGTGCAAACCAACCGCAACGAGTCCGGCAATGTGGGCCATGTCGACCATTAAGTATGCGCCAACTTCGTCAGCAATTTCACGGAATTTTTTGAAGTTGATAATACGACTGTAAGCTGAAGCTCCAGCGACAATCAAATGTGGTTTGACTTCTTTAGCGATTCTTAAAACATCGTCATAGTCGATCAAACCGTCGGCATTAACACCATATGAATGGAAATTGTAGATCTTACCTGAAAAATTAACTCTTGAACCGTGAGTCAAGTGACCACCGGCATTTAGATCCATACCTAAAACAGTGTCACCAGACTTTAGAACGGCTTGATAAGCAGCAGCATTAGCTTGAGAACCAGAATGTGGTTGAACGTTAACGTATTCGGCGTTGAATAATTTTTTAGCTCGATCGATAGCGATTTGTTCGATTCCATCGATATATTCACAGCCACCATAGTAACGGTGTCCAGGATAACCTTCAGCATATTTGTTAGTTAGAACGGAGCCTTGAGCCTTTCTAACGTTGTCGGAAACAATATTCTCAGAGGCAATCAACTCGATATTTCTATTTTGTCGGTCCTCTTCTTTTTTGATCAAATCGAAAACTTTACTATCACCTGTACTATATTGCACTACGACCATCTCCTTAATAATTGTTGTTAACTACGCTGGTACCATCACTATAATTAATCTTGACACCCTTTTCAATATTGAATATGTATACATTGAAAGAAACGCCGTTATCAGGTTGTCCGTTGTTAGACAAGGACTCAGCCATCATTTGAACTCCACGAGCGACTAATTCATCATTACGATATATCGGTTTGACCCGGTATCTAATGTAATTGTTAGGATTTTGCTTCAAATAGTAAGCAATGTCGTTTTCGTGTTTGAGCATCTCAGGGGAGTTCAAGGAACGCGTTCCGGTCATCAGATTTTTGGGATTATTGTTCTGTCCACTTAATTGATAACCGATCAGGTGGGATCGATTATAGAGCCAACCAGTTCGAATCTTTTTATTATGCCAACCAGTGGGATTGACATAGAGTGGTTCACGTTTAGCAGTGGGCATTAAATTCTTGTTCAATAATGCATCTGCTTGAATAGCCCGATTCAAATTGTCCAGATCAGCAAATTCCTGCCAAGGACCATTTGTCACGTTTAGTTCGGATTTTGAGAAAGTAGGCGTATTGTTATTGACCGTAATTTCTTGTGTACCTTGATAATCAAGGTTGGCTAAATCAGAACTTGAAGAGACTTTTGATTTCTCAACTTGGCGGGGATTGTCGCCAGACCCCAGACCATTATTCTGGTAACTTTCATAAATACCAGAACCTCCAACCACAACTAGCAAGATCCCGAGAGATACTAACTTTTTGTGGGTACGTTTTTTGGGTTTGACCATAAAGGTCGTAAATAAGACGATTGCACCCAATAAAACGAGCAATAACATATACATAATTCTTTCCCCTCACTACGAAGATCAAATAACCTTCGCATTTGATTTTATCATAAATTTCTGTAAATTCAGAACAATATTACCGAAAATATTACATTTTATTCGTATATAAAGTTATAGTTTAAAACTATAAAAAAAGAAGTTGAATAAAAATCAACTTCTTAATAAATCATTCGAATGTTTTCTTCAAGGCCGCAATCCGATCATCCAATGGAGGGTGAGTATCGAAGAGTCCTGAGAAATGTTTCTTCTTATTAGGATCATCGATATACAAAGCTGCACTAGCGTCGTCGACACGTTGCATTGGTTTAGTACTCTCTTTGAGTTTTTCCAAAGCATTGATCAACCCTTGGGGATTTCTAGTCAATTCAGCACCGGAGACATCAGCTAAATACTCACGATTTCTGGAAATAGCCATCTGAACTAGACTAGCAATCAACGGACCGATGATTGCAAAAATCAAACCAACTAGCCATAAGACGATTCTGATGGCGCCAGAGTTGTTGTTGTCACGGTCGTCATCGTTCATAGGGATCCACCAACGATAGGCATTTCCAATAATGGAACAAATCAAAATAACAGCGGAAGACAAGGCAACGGAGATCGTTGAAACACGGATGTCGTAGTTTTTGACATGGGAGATCTCATGGGCCAAAACGCCTTCCAACTCTTCACGATTCATCATTTCGTAAAGTCCACTGGTAACAGCTACGGCTGCATGTTGTGGGTCGCGTCCGGTCGCAAAGGCATTAGGACTAGGGTCGTTGATAATATAGATCTCTGGTAAAGGGATATCGGCAACCATCGATAAATCTTCGACAATATGCCAAAGGTCAGGCGCATCTTTTGCTGAATTTAGCTTTTTTGCGCCATTCATTTGCATTACGATACTGGTAGATTGAAAATAAGTGATCAGTGTGTAGACGATGGCGATGATCAAAGCAATCACGATACCGGAGTATATATTGGCAAAGAAGTATTCACCGATAAAACTCCCCAGAGCTGCTAATAGTAAAAAGAAAACAAAAAATATCAAGTAGGTTTTACGTTTATTACGATCAATTTGTTCATAGATCATAGTTGACCTCGATTAAAATTTAACCTTTGGAGCTTCTTTATCAACATCAGGGATCTGCAAGAAGTTCATTTCTTTGAAGCCATGAATACTTGCGATGATATTGCGTGGGAATGTTTGAATAGCTGTGTCGTAAGCCTGTACTTGACTGTTATATGCTTGACGAGCATATGAAACTTTATTTTCAGTATTAGAAAGTTCTTCCATTAATTGAGAGAATTCTTGGTTTGCTTTTAAATCGGGATAGTTTTCGGCCAAAGCAAAGACTTGTCTCAAGGCACCGGACAATTCATTGTCGGCATCGACTTTGTCTTGCAAAGAACTGGCACTGTTTACGTTGTTACGTAATTCCACTACATGTTCAAGTGTTTCCTTTTCGTGTTTAGCGTAACCTTTGACAGTTTCAACCAAGTTAGGAATCAAATCAGTCCGACGTTTGAGTTGGACGTCGATCTGTGAACTGAATTCACGGGCACGATTACGGTACTTAACAAGACTGTTGTACATGCCAGCGTAAGCTGCAATTAGTAGAACGACAATAATTACAATTATTAGTATTTTCATTTAAATCTCCTTCTTCTCTTATTGGCTATATTTTACCATATCGAAAGATTAGGAGTATAAGGTGAGGCAACAATAGATTGTTGAGTTTATTAGTATGGATTTTGTGCCAAATAATTTATAATCTTATTTGAGGAAGGTCGCTTAGAGTCAGGTTTCACAGGTGAATATATTATGAAGAAAATCCTTTTACCAATTTTAATGTTATTTTCTATTACGTTAGGCAGCGCTCCTAGCACGGTCTATGCAGACAGTTCTGTCGACACGACGGCCGATACTGAATTGAATCAGAATATCAACTACATGTTGAATAAAAAAGGCTATTCCGGAACGCTTTTAGTGGTCAAAGATGGCAAGATGGTCTATCAGACTAGCCGAGGTTTTGCTGATTTTGCTAACGGCGTATCCAATGACGCTGATACAACTTATGAGATCGATTCAGTGCAAAAATCGATGACGGCAGCGATGATCATGAAACAAGTTCAGAAGAAAAAATTGCGTCTGACAGATAAGTTGCATGAGTTTTATCCCGAGATTCCCGGCAGCAAAAAGATCACCATCCGACAAATGCTCGATATGACTTCTGGATTGAGTTTAAAGGGTAATATCGGTCCTGACCGAGTTATGTCTGATGCTGATATTATCGATACGGATATTGGCAATATTAAATTCTCGAATCTGATGTACAACAAGTGGAATTACTCAGCCATTAATTTTAATTTGCTGAGTGGTATCTTGGAACAAATTACAGGCAAATCATATCGGAAACTATTCACTGAGACTTACATTAAGAAGTTGAAACTCAAGAATACGATTTTTGCCTATGATGATAAACCTAGTATTCAAAAAGCAGTCGGTTACAGCAATATTGATCCAATCTCCGCAAATCTGGATTATCGTAATGCCTTATATACTAAGAAATCGTTTGAATTCGATGAATTAGGAACCGGCCAAGTTTATATGAGTGCCTACGATTTGTATAAAGTTGAAAAGTACATCATGACAGGTTCAATGTTGACGAAGAAGTCGCGGGCTAAGTTGTTCACGCCTGGTAGTATAAGTACTTACGGTGGTGGTCTGTATCATGGAAATAATGACAACTTTGCGAATGGTTGGGGTTATGGTTTCCAAACGGTCGTTCACATGTCAGACGATGGCCAGAACGCGGTGATCGTTTTGCAAAACTATGAACGATTGGCAGCGGATATCAAACCAACGGCAAAGCAAATTTATCAAATGATAACAAATTAATGCTTAAATACTATTATTAGATTTGTTTGGATTATTACTGTTTTTAAAAAGACTAGCTATTTCAACTGAAAAACGGTATAGTTAGTTGTGCAGGTAGCCTACCTGTGATTTAAAAGTGACAGCTTTATACATTCCAAGATCCGTTATAAAGTTGCCCAGAGCCTTACACCTAGGATTGGTGTAAGGCTCTTTCTGTTTTCTGGGATATAATTTGTTCAATTGCGTGATTTGATGTACGTTAGAATAAGTTATTGAGGAGGAAATATTATGTATAAATTAAATGATGGTCAAAAAATACCTGATTTTGGATTTGGAACATATAAATTAAATGGTCTCAAAGGTGTTCAAAGTATTGTTTCTGCCATTAATAATGGATATAGAATGCTTGATACAGCTTATAATTACGAGAATGAGGGTACTGTTGGTCGAGCAATAGCTGAAAGTGGCATTGATCGTGATAAGTTGACAATAACATCTAAATTGCCTGGTCGTTATTATGCTTATGACGATGCTATCACGGCCTTACAAGAGTCGCTTTATCGAGCTCATTTAGATTATTTTGATCTTTATTTATTACATTGGCCTAACCCTAAACAAGGAAAGTATGTTGAAGCTTGGCAAGCTTTGATCGATGCACAGAGGTTCGGTTTAGTTAAATCTATCGGTGTCTGCAATTTCTTGCCAGAACATTTGGAAAAGTTACAGACAGAAACTGGTGTTTTGCCAACTATTAACCAAATTGAATTACATCCTTACTTTAACCAAGCCAAGATGCGTCAATATGATCAAGATCACGGTATTGTAACGATGGACTGGAGTCCGTTGGGACGTGCTAGTTCAGTCTTGAAGAATGAAACTTTGCTTGAATTGGCTAAGAAATATAACAAGTCGGTCGGACAAATTATTCTAAGATGGGAACACCAATTGAATACTATTCCAATTCCTAAGTCATCTTCACCAGTCAGACAACGTGAGAATTTGAACATCTTTGATTTTGAAATTTCAAATAGTGATATGGAAAAAATCAATTCTTTGACTAAACCTGATGGAAGAAATAAGAATCAAGACCCAGCAGTTTACGAAGAGTTCTAATAATTCGAAAATGAGAGTGATATTTGAGTTTATCTCAAATACCACTCTTTTTTAAAATTGTCTCAAAATGTGATAAATTTTAAATCTAAATTTCACAAAAAAATCACAACTTTACTATTGTATATTGTTAATAAGAGAACTATATTCTAACTGTAAGCAGTTACAAAAAAGAAGCAATTCTAATCAAGAGGTGGTTCTTATGTATAGAAGCAATGGTAATTATGAGGCATTCGCAAAACCAGTTAAACCAGAAGGCGTTGATAATAAGTCAGCTTATATTGTAGGTTCTGGGTTAGCCGGCTTGGCTGCTGCAACATTTTTAATTCGTGATGGTCAAATGAAAGGCGACAAGATCCATGTCCTAGAAGAGTTAGGCCTACCTGGTGGTAGTATGGATGGTATTTGGAATGAACAAAAAGGTTATATCATCCGTGGTGGTAGAGAAATGGAACCTCATTTTGAAACACTTTGGGACTTGTTCAGATCGATTCCATCATTGGAAAATCCTGATGTTTCAGTTTTGGATGAATTCTACTGGTTGAACAAGAAAGATCCTAGTTTCTCACACGGTAGAGTTATTCAAGACCAAGGTAAGGAGTTGCCAACTGAAGGCGACCTTACTTTGACACCTAAGGCTGTTAAAGAATTGATCGACCTTGTGATGACACCTGAAAAAGACTTGGATGGCAAGAAGATCAATGAAGTATTCACTGAAGACTTCTTAAATTCAAACTTCTGGCTCTATTGGTCAACAATGTTTGCCTTTGAACCATGGGCAAGTGCTATGGAAATGAGACGTTACTTGATGCGTTTCTGTCACCATATCGACTCACTTTCAAACTTGTCATCATTGAGATTCACTAAATACAATCAATACGAATCCTTGATTCAACCAATGATCAAATTCTTGGAAGACAAGGGCGTTCAATTTACATACAATACTCATGTAACAAATATCAAAGTTGATCTTTCAAATGGCTCTAAAGTAGCTACTGAAATTGAAATGACAACTGATGGCAAAGAAAATAATGTCGAGTTGACTGAAAATGATTTGGTCTTCGTAACTAACGGTTCAATTACTGAAAGTACAACTTATGGTGACAAGACTCATCCGGCACCAACTGAACATGAATTAGGAGACAGTTGGAAACTTTGGGAAAACTTAGCTGCTCAAGATAAGGCCTTTGGTAACCCAGATGTCTTCTGCAAGAATATTCCTGAAGCTAATTGGACGATTTCTGGAACGATTACGTTGACAGATGATGAAGTAGTTCCATACATCGAAAATATCAGTAAGAAAGATCCCCACAGTGGTTCAATCGTCACAAGTGGACCAGTAAGTATCAAGGATTCTAACTGGCTATATGGTTACTCAATTAGTCGTCAAAAGCACTTTAAGAGACAAAAAGACAACGAATTAGTCGTTTGGGTCTACGGATTATTCTCAGACAAACCAGGTAACTTCGTTAACAAGAAAATCACGGAGTGTACTGGTGATGAACTATGTGAAGAGTGGCTATATCACATTGGTGTTCCAACTGACAAGATCAAGGACATTGCTGAAAACCACGCAAGCACTATTCCAGCACACATGCCATACATCACTTCGTACTTCATGCCTAGAAAAGTCGGCGACCGTCCATTGGTAGTTCCAGAAGGTTCAAAGAACTTGTCCTTCATTGGTAACTTTGCCGAAACAGAACGTGACACTGTCTTCACAACTGAATATTCAGTCAGAACAGCCATGGAAGCTGTCTACACATTGCTTGATGTTGACCGTGGTGTTCCTGAAGTCTTTGCTTCAGCCTTTGATACACGTACATTGTTAAGAGCAATCTACTATCTAGATGGCAAGAAGAAGATCGAAGACATCAAGTTGCCATTCAAGGAACGGATCGTTGAAAAGCAAGTTATGGAGAAGATCAAGGGAACTTATATCGAAGAATTGTTGAAGGATGCTCACTTACTATAGTAAATATTGTTAAGTATTAACGTTCAAAATAAAAACACTAAGAGTCAAGCTCGATAAAAGCTGATTCTTAGTGCTTTTTTGTTGCTAATCAAAATAAGTTTGCCAACATTTAGCTTTATGACAGTCAAAGGCCCTTTGAAAATCATCCGGCAGATTGCGAGCCAAGGAGAGGTTGAGCTGCAGAGCTTCCTCGAGTGAAAAGTAGTTGACGTCAGAAGTTTCAATACCACTGTGGATATCATCTTCAATTGGTTCACATTCAAAGAATAGTTTGTAAATATAGTTGAGATTTTTCTTAGGATAGTGATTCTTTTGCATATCCTTGATAGCAATTAGACGTTTAGGTTCAACTTTGATGCCAGCTTCTTCAAAGGTTTCTTTGACGGCAATTTCACCAGCAGAGTAGCCAATATCTCCCCAACCACCAGGAATCGACCATTGACCGCTGCTCTTTTCACGAACTAAGAGAATCTTGTCATTTTTAAAAGTGGCGGCTCGAATGTCGACCTTGGGAGTCACATAACCGGTATCGGCATCAAAGAAGATGCCTAATTGTTCAGGCGTAACATTATTAGTCAATTTGGTCGTTAGTTTTTTAGCGACGACTTCTAATTGTTCGTAACGTTCTTTGTCAAAGACATCTTTGCTGTAATGTTTGCCAGTTTGAGCGATTGCTTGTAATTGTTCGATCAATAGTTCTACATCATCATTCATGATCAAGTACCATCCTTTAATGTGAGTATAACATTGAAGGATGGTACTTTATAGCGCTTTTATTAGCTTACTTTCTCACGTTCTCGCATGAAATTATTAAAAATGTCGTATTTTTTGACGGCTTGTAATGGTTCATTGTCACGTTTGAGAACTTCGGCTACATTAGCCATTAAATAAAGACTGTTGATCAGCATAAAGTGCGAGTTATTTTGAAGAATAAAATGAATGCCATTTTCGATCGTTTGAATAGCTGAATCTTGTTCGGACAACTGGAAGTAGGAGAGTGAAGCCAAGTAAAAGACCAAGTTGAGATTCTCTTCGTATTTGGCTTTTTCAAGACCTTTCAAAGCTAAATCAATCTGTTTGAGAGCGGACATTTTGAGCCCTTGCTGAGCGTAGACATAAGCTAGTACAATATTGCCGACTCGAGTTAAGGTCGTTTGTTTGCGACTGTGGCCAGCACTGGCTAAAGATAGTTTTAGGTATTCTTTGGCATTGTCGTATTTTCGTTCCAAATGTAGAGAGCAGAGAGCTAAGTAAAAGTAATATGATTGAGTTTGTTTGCCAGTTTGAATAGTTTCTAAGACTGTGGGTCGATTCAAAAAAATCTGTAGCTTACGATAATTACGGTTGTTATAAAAAGAATGGATCTTCTGATTGAAGTAGTTATCTTTGCAGACCTTGAAATTAGTCGACAATGCTAAGTCGTCGAAATCAACGCAGAGTCTTTGACAGAGGTTGAGCAACAATTCAGTGTTGGGTATGTATTTATTGTGTTCAATTTCAGAAAGAGTTGATTGAGAACAAATATTTTCGGATGCTTCTAATTGAGAAAGTTGTTTTTGTTGTCGGGTTTCTTTTAAAATATCTCCTAAATTATTCATTATTTATACACCTACTATTTTTATTCCATTCGTCAAATATTTATATCTATGGCTAAATAATATAAAAGTAGTGTGTATTTTATGTTCAGATAATGTAAAGTTTTGTATTAATTGTGTAAATTTTCTGAAAAATAACGATAAATGTCCTTTACTTATGAGTTGAAATAAAAAAGTCTAGGATACAATTATATTTTTCCGTTTAACAAAAATTCGCCGCTGATTCGAAATACTGAATCAACGGCGAATTTACATTAATGCTCAGAATCTGACCAAACATGTTTCACTCTCTAAACGAGTTACACAAGCTAGATTCTTGCGCATTGCTACGACTTAAAAATCACCCACCAAAATCGGGTGGCTAATTTCCAAGTCTAGACAATTGCTCAGAATCTGATCGAGCTTGTTTCACTCTCTTGATGAATTTTATTGCAACGAAAAACCTTGTTCTTTCAAGAAACTAGCAACTTCAGGGCGATGAATGTGGTCAAAAATAGCTAAATTCTTCTGTGTCCAAGTCGTATCTTGGGGATGAGTTTTGCGATTAGCGTAATATTCTTTAACTTCTTGGTCGTAGTCAGTCAAGTCAGTGAATCGTTGATTGTTGTAAGTATTAGTCGATACTTGATTTTTGACGGACATACGCGGTTTAACTTGATTTTTGATACTAGGTACGCCGACGGTCATACCAAAGAGTGGGAAAGTAAATTTTGGCAAATTCAACAACTGCGCGACTTGTTTGATATTGTTGCGAATACTGCCGATATAGCAGATGCCTAATCCCATTGATTCGGCTGCAACGGCCATATTTTGAGCTGCAATCGTGGTGTCGACCGTGGCAACTAAGAGACTTTCCATGTTCTTGATAGGTTCCAAACTTTGATGGTGTCGTTGTAAGATCTGTGCTTGATGATTTAAATCAGCCACGAAAATATAAAAAGTGTCAGCCTTTTTGACATGAGGCGAACTGATCGTGATGTCAGATATTTTTTGCCGTAAGTCAGGATCAGTAATCTCAATAATAGAAAAGGCTTGGACAAATTCAGAGGTTGAGCCACTTTGACTAGCGGCTAATAAATTCTCTTTCTGCTCTTTGGTAATTGTTTCATCTGTAAAGTCACGAACAGAAACGTGATGGAGCAAGTTTTCGATGGTAGGATTCATAAATAAATCTCCTTTTAAATTGTTTTAATTTTTGTAATCATCGTGATAAATGAAGCGATGCAACTTTAAATATTGTTCACCTAATTTTTGCTCGTTGCTGTTCTCCTTAGGATAGTAGTAACGTCGTCCTTCTAAACCTTTAGGCATGTAATTTTGCTGGGCGATTTGGTGTGGTGCCGTAAAGGGGGATTCGAATAATCCGCCACCAGTAATTTCTTTAGAATGTTTATAGTGGCTATCGCGTAGCTCTTTGGGCATTGGATGTTCATTAGGATGTTGAGTATCTTGATCGAGTTTTTCCAAAGATTCGTCAAAGGAGCCTGATTTAGGTGAAATGCACATCAGCATAGTCGCAAACATCAATGGATATTTGGCCTTGGGCATACCAATTTTTTCAGCTTGATTGGCTGCCGTGACGATCTGCGTAACTTGCTGGGGATTAGCCAAACCGATATATGTATAAGGAATCTCCCGCAATCTGCGAACAACTGAAGGCAAGTCGTTATTCTTCAATAAAATCGTTAAATAATACAACGCAGCGTCAGTGTCGGAACCAGCCATTGAATCAGAATAGGCAGAAAGATAATCATAATGCTTGGTAGCTTTTTTATCGTAACTAAAATGTTGTTGCTGAGCAAAACTTTTTACATCGCTAATTTTGATATTCTCAGGATTAATAGCGTGGATCGTTTCTAGAGCATTTAAAGCAATCCTCAGATCGCCATCGGCTGAAATTGCAATCAAGTTTAAAGCATTAGGCTCAATTTGTTGTTCAGTCAAATGATAAATATCGTTGGTGGCTCGTTGTAGCATTGTTAAAATATCTTTGTCAGCCAGTGGTTTGAATTCGAAGATCTGACAGCGCGAGCGAATAGCAGGGACAATCGACATGATGGGATTTTCTGTCGTTGAACCGATCAACATAACGTGACCATTCTCCAAATGAGGCAATAAAAAATCTTGCAAAGTTTTAGTCATCCGGTGGATTTCGTCGATCAATAAGACGAATGAGTCGTCAGGATATTGATCGATCAACTTTGTCAGTTTAGCTTTGTTATCAATCGAAGCATTGAAAGCCTCGAAGGGATAATTATCTTCTTTAGCAATGATTTTAGCCAAGGTGGTTTTCCCAGTCCCCGGAGGTCCCCAGAGTATCAAAGGGATGTTGATGTGTTGATCGATTATTTTTCGCAGTGGTTGACCTGGGTTTAAAAGTTCAGGTTGTCCGACCATTTGGGTCAATTCTTGTGGTCGCATTTGATCGGCCAAAGGTGTTTTGAATGCCAAGATAATACTCCTTTCTGATTTGTGAAAAATAAAGAGCGGGGCAAAACACGCTTTAAAGCTATGTTTTGTCCCACATTAAGGCTGAATATTTAAAAATATGGTTGCATTTTAAAATTTTAATAAGTTCATTTTAAAACTGAAAAGGCAATAGGTAAAATATTTACTTTTGAACAATTTCCAAAAAATGCTTGAAAGTGAACACTTTATTGAAATTGTCCATATTAATTAGTTGCTAATTATTTTATATTAAACGAGTACCTTGATGAAAGGTACAAACATCTTGCAGATAAAACAGTAGTTTGAGTTATATCCATGTTGAATACCTTGCATAAAAAGCAGACCTTTCAAGGTCTGCTTTTTGTGTTTTAGACTAAAATCAAAAATCCAACTTGTTGCTTAAATATTCTGTGGCAGCAGCTTCTTGCATCTTGGACCAACTAGAAAAATTAGTACTGGAAGTAACCAAGAATTCTAATTTATCATCAGGCAAAGCCAAAAAACTTTCTTCATCGGTCACATGGACAGCCGAAAAGAATTCGTTTAGATTAGCAAAAGCAGTATTTTCTTGCATGAAATTATCGGTGAATAGATCTGAAAATTCAACGTTCAAAAGTTTCACTCCTCTCGTAAGTAAAATTATAGTACGTTATTGATCAAAAAATAAATCTTAATAAATGTCATATTTAAGTTGACAGAAACCTAGGTCAACAGTTAAAATTATGAGTGTTGTTAAATTTGCCCGTTGGTCAAATGGTTTAAGACGCCACCCTCTCAAGGTGGAGTTATGGGTTCGATTCCCATACGGGTGATTAAGTAGTTCAAGTTACTGTTATATCAGCGTTTAGAAGCTGGTATAACAGTTTTTTTATTTTCATCGTGGATTTGCCGGTATGGGGATCGAACTCGAAAAAATTGGTAGTTATTTCAATTTTTGTTGGAGTTATTATCCTTAGTTTTGATGATCAGAACATAGATCAACATGCCAATCAGGACAATTGTATAAATAGCACTGACGAAACCGGCATATTCCATTATGATCCAGCCGGTGATTCGAGCACTGGCGATTAAAAGCATCGATAAGACGCCAAACATGACAATGCGTCGCAATATATTTTGATAGATTTCGTTGAATTTTTTTTGATTATTACTCATAGAAGAATCACTCCTGAAGTTAAGGCTCCCGCTAATACGGCCAAAAAATTATTGAGAAAATGTACGGAAATATCGGCTTTGATATTTTTAGTCCGATAATAGACAGCGGCTAAAACGATCCCTAACAAAATTTTTGATAAGGCATAGATCCAATCGGTATCCGCGTTGAAAGGAGCATGAACGTAGCCGAAGATCAGGCCACTGAATAGGACTGATAGCAAAGGATTGTTGACGAAGAACCAGTTCATGAAAATTCCCCGGAAAATAATTTCTTCCAAAATCGGTGCAACAAAGATTGTAAAAGCAATTAGAATGAACATATTGTTGTTGCCAACTAATTTTAACGCTTCGACGTTTTCATTGCTGCTTTTCATGAAAGGAACGGTAATAAAATTGATCAAAAAAGTTAACAACAGGGCAACGACAATGATTATCCAAGTACTTTTAGTGAACTTTGGGGTGGAGAATTTTTGAACTTTTTTGAAGACAGCGAAGATTATCGTTGCTGAGATCAACAATAATATAATAGTAAAAACTGGTGCGTACTTTAAATAGGCACTATAACTATTTCCTAATTCTTTTTTTGTCAAAGTTAGGATACTTAATGGGAGCTGTTCCATTAAAAATAAAAATAAAAAGGCTATAATATGAAGTATGACTTTTATAGGATGATAAGTATTTTGAGAATTATTCATTAAAAATACCGCCTTAGTAAGATAACTATTAGAATTTTTGGATAATTAGTGCTTTAATACTATAATGCTATCATGAGTTTTTTAAAGGGAGTGAATAAATGTTTAATATTGCTCGAGGTAGGATCAACACGTGGCAAGTTCTTGGTGCAGTCATTTTTATGATTTTCCAAGTTGTTGCAACGTTGTACATTCCTAACATAACATCTGACATTGTTAATAAAGGTGTTATTACTGGTGATACTAATTATATCGTACATGCCGGAATAAAGATGGTGATCGTTTCATTAATTACTGTCGTAGTCGCTTTTGGTAATGTCTTGATGGCTTCACAAGCATCACAAGGATTAGGTCGCAAATTGAGATCTGATCTGTTTAAAAAAATACTGAATTTTACCCACGATGAATTCGATAAATTTGAAACAGCGTCATTAACAACTAGAACGACTAATGATGTTGTTCAAATTCAAAACGTAATGATCATGATGTTGAGAATGATGATCATGGCGCCAATCATGTTGATCGGTGCTAGTTTCATGGCTTATCAAAAGAATGCGGAAATGACGAAGATCTTTTTGATCTCGATTCCTATTTTGATCATTGTTACAGGTTTAGTAATGTATTTTGCTGTGCCATTGTTCAAGGCTATGCAAAAAAAGACTGACCGTTTGAACTTGGTTTTCCGTGAAGGGTTGACTGGGGTACGTGTTATCAGAGCTTTTCGTCAAGATCAGTTTGAACAGGATCGTTTTAAAGACGCCAATGCTGATTATACAAACAATGCGGTCAAAGTATTTACGATCGTGGCGATCATGTTCCCAGTTGTAACTTTGGTTATGAGTGGTACTAATGTTGGAATCACTTGGCTTGGTGCACATTATATTGCTAACCAATCAATGGAAATTGGTAATATGATTGCTTTCATGACTTATGCCATGCAAATTTTAATGAGTTTTATGATCCTTTCAATGGTTTTCGTCTTCGTTCCACGTGCTTCAGCTTCAGCCGCACGTATTCAAGAAGTTTTTGAAACTAAAAGTGAGATCGACGTCGTTGCTAAACCAGCTAAGGTTTCTGACGAAGCTTCATTGAGTTTCAACGATGTCAACTTCAGATACAGTGGAGCCGAAAAACTGGCTTTAGCTGATTTGAATTTCAAAGTAACTAAAGGTCAAACTTTGGCTATTATCGGTGGAACTGGTTCTGGTAAGAGTTCTTTGATCAACTTGATCCCTCGATTCTACGATGCTGAAACGGGTGTCGTTAGTCTCAATGGAACTGATGTCAAGGCTTTGAGTACCGAAGATATCAACAGTAAAGTTTCAATGGTTCCACAAAAGGCCTTTCTTTTCAAAGGTACGATCAGGGACAACATGATTTACGGTAAACCTGATGTAACTGACGATGAGATCTGGCACGCTCTAGAAATCGCTCAAGCTGCTGATTTTGTCAAGGACCTTGATGGTCAACTAGATGGCGAAGTTGAACAAGCTGGTGACAATTTCTCTGGTGGTCAAAAACAACGTTTGGCTATCGCTAGAGCACTGGTCAAAGATGCTTCAGTCTATGTCTTTGATGATTCCTTCTCAGCACTTGATTTCAAGACTGATTTGAATTTACGTACAGCTTTGAAGAATGATGAAAAAATCAGTCAAGCAGTTGTTGTTATCGTTGGTCAACGTATTTCAACGGTTGCTGATGCCGATCAAATCGTTGTTCTAGAAGACGGTAAGATGGTTGGTTTGGGAACTCATCAAGAATTAAAAGCAAATAACAAGACATATCAAGAAATTATTGATTCACAATTAAAGGAGGGTAAATAATGGCTGAGAAAAAACCTCAAAGTTCACCTTCAATGGGACATGGTGGCCCTGGTGGCCGTGGACCTGCAGTCGTTGTGAAGCCCAAGAATTTTTGGGAGACGACGGTTCGTTTAGCTAACTACATGTCGACTTATGTAGTAGGGTTGATCGTCGTGTTGGTTTTAGCTATTGCCTCCGCAGTTTTCCAAATCAAAACACCCAAGATCTTGGGTGAAGCAACTACTGAGATTTACAAGGGTCTGATGACTGGTGTCGCTCAACAAAAGGCGGGACTCAAGATTAACGGACTACCGATCAACTTTACGAAGATCGAACACATCATTGTGATCGTTATTTTGATGTATTTGGCTTCAGCAGCTTTCAGTTTCGTGCAACAGTTTGTTATGACACGTATTTCACAACGGACCGTTTACAAATTGAGACGGGATCTTAAAGCCAAGATGCAAAGATTGCCAATTGGATATTACGACTCACATTCAAATGGTGATATCATGTCGCGTGCTATCAACGATATGGATAACATTGCCGGTACTTTGCAACAGAGTTTGACGCAATTCGTTACCAGTACGGTTACATTCGTTGGAGTTATTTGGATGATGTTTACGATCAGTTGGAAAATGACTTTGATTGCTTTAGCAACCGTGCCATTGAGTTTGATCGTTGTCGGAATCATTGCGCCACAATCACAAAAATTCTTTAAACGTCAACAGACTTCACTAGGTTTGTTGAATAACCAAGTTGAAGAGAATTATTCTGGCCACGTGGTTGTTAAGAGTTTTAACCACGGTCAAGAATCGATCGATGAATTTGAACAAGAAAATACTAAGTTGTATAAGGCTTCTTGGAAAGCTCAGATGATCTCTGGTATCGTGATGCCTTTGATGATCTTCGTCAATAACTTAGGTTACGTCTTGGTTGCGATGTATGGTGGTATTCAAGTTGCCAATGGTAATATTGCTTTGGGTGATATTCAGGCTTTCTTGCAATACATGAACCAATTCTCTCAACCAATTGCTCAATTAGCCAACTTGACGAATACTATTCAAGCGACTGTTGCTTCTGCTGAACGTGTCTTTGAAATCTTGGATGAACCAGAAATGGACAATTCCAAGGTCGATGTACCGGACGTTAAAACTGATGACAAGGTCACACTTGATCATGTTAAGTTCGGTTATGAAGGCCGTCCAACCCTTTTGGAAGATTACAACTTGAGTGTCAAACCAGGTCAAATGATTGCTATCGTTGGTCCAACTGGTGCTGGTAAAACTACCATTATCAACTTGTTGGAACGTTTCTATGACGTCAACGGTGGTTCGATCAAATTGGATGGTAAAGATATCCGGAATATTTCTAGAGAAGATGTCAGAAGTCACTACGCAATGGTTCTACAAGATACATGGCTCTTTACAGGTTCGATTTATGACAACTTGAAATACAGTCGTGAAGATGCAACCAAAGAAGAGATCATTGCAGCTGCCAAAGCGGCCCACGTTGATAACTTCGTGCGTCAATTGCCTAAGGGTTATGACACGATCTTAAACGAAGAGGCATCTAATATTTCACAAGGTCAAAGACAGTTGATTACAATTGCTCGTGCTTTTGTGGCTGATCCGGAAATTTTGATCCTTGATGAAGCTACAAGTTCAGTTGATACAAGAACTGAATTGCATATTCAACATGCGATGGAACGACTATTGAAGAATCGGACAAGTTTCGTAGTTGCCCACAGACTTTCAACTATTCAAGACGCTGACAAGATCATCGTTATGAATCACGGTTCAATCGTTGAAACAGGTAATCATGATGAATTGATGGCTAAGAACGGATTCTATGCTGATCTTTACAATTCACAATTTGCCGGAAATGTCGCTTTGTAAAAAACTTAGATATATAATTGAAAGCGGGACGAAACATGGTCAGCTTTCGAGTATTAACAAAAAATCATCTTTGATTCCCACACTTGGAATCAGAGATGATTTTTTTGTTCCGTGTGTATGCGATATATTCAAAAAATATAGTTGTATTCAAATCCCTTTTTGTACTTTTATTTATGAAAGGCAGAAGTTAATGGCAGATTTTACAGAGACAAAAGCACAGATTATTGATCTAGTTAATAAACAGATTGTTCCCGGAGCTAGTTTTGGCTTTATAAATGGGACTCAGACGCATAAATATATTTATGGTAGTAAATCATGGCGACCAGCTAAAATCGCGCTCAAAGGCGGCGAATTGCACGATTTAGCGTCTTTAACGAAGGTTATGGGAACAGTTCCCTTGATTATCAAATTACTGCATGAGAAAAAAATCGATTTGCACGATCCGATTCAAAAATACCTTCCAGATTTTACTGATAGTAGAGTTGAGTTGTTCCATTTGATTACGCATACTTCAGGGATTCACGGCTATATTCCCAATCGGGATAGTCTCAATAGTGATGAGTTGATCAAAGCTTTGATCAAATTGCCAGTTACTGATACGTTTAATAAAAAGGTTGTTTATACCGATACTGGTTTGATTTTTCTTGGATTAGTGATCGAGCAGATCTGTCACATGCCGGTTCAAGATGCAATCATGAAATATGTCGTTGAACCAGAAGGTTTGAAGGACGCAACTTTTGAACCTGATGTCAGTCGTTGCGTACCAACGTATGAAGTTAATGGGCAAATGCTGCAAGGTGTCGCTAATGATCCTAAAGCGCGTCAATTAGGTAAGCACTGTGGTTCAGCGGGAATGTTTGCTACTTTAGACGATGTTATGAAATTTGCAGCTGACATGTTGTTGCCAGATAAAAAAGATCTGTATCACAATTACACTCAACTAGATCCTGGTAGATCATTAGGTTGGGATGTAAAGCCGGATGGGTCAGGACATGTTTTGTTCCACACTGGTTATACCGGAGAATTCATTGCGGTCGATTATCAACATCAAAATGCAATGGTCGTTATGACTAATCGGGTTCATCCAATCCAAAATAATCAGTTGTTTTTGGAACGGCGAGAGACGATTTTGGATGCATTTTTGGATGAGAGTAAATAAAAATTAAATATGGACGTAAAAGGCGCCTCTGATTCGAAATGCTGAATCAGAGGCGCCTTTTTGTTAATGCTCGAAAGCTGACCATGTTTTATTCTGTTTTCTAAAACGAGTTATACAAGCTAGATTCCTGTGCATTGCTACGACTTAAAAATTATCCACCAAAAACGGGTGGCTAATTTCCAAGTCTAGACAATTGCTCAGAATCTGATCGAGCTTGCTTCACTCTCTTGGTATATTTATTTTGATTTAATGTAACCCTTATCACCAAGCACTTTACGCAAACCAGTCATGGCTGTGTAGGTGGCCAACACGTAAATTTTATCAGTTGGGATATTAGCAATTTGTTTAACGAAGTCGTCGATCTCAACTGTTTCGATATTTTTCTTCATATCTAAACCAGCAATTTTGAAACGATAAGTAACGTCTTTAACTCGTTTACCACCAGTGATGACTAATGGCAACTTGTCGTAGTCGAAATCCTCGAAGTTTGCGTCCCAGATCCAGCTAGTGTCGATACCGTCGGCGTAGTTAGCATTCAATAAGAAAGCCAAGGTGTAAGGATCTTTGTCACTGAGAATAGTTTCAATAACTTGATTCAAACCAACCGGATTCTTAACTAAGATGATATTGACGTCTTTACCATCGACATTGATAGTTTCTTGGCGGCCAAAGACTTTTTCGTCATAAGCGAAGGCTTTTTGCATCTGTTCAACAGAAACGCCCATTTCGGAAGCAATTGCAAAAGCAGCTAAGGCATTATAGACGTTATATTTACCACCGATGTTCATTGTGAACTTGTGACCATCGATCTCAAAAGCAGTCTTGTTGGGCAACAACGTTGAAATGTTAGTCACTTGATAGTCCAAAGCACTACGTTTGAAGCCACAGTTAGGGCAGAAATAACTACCTAAGTTGGCGTATGAGATCATGTGGTAGTGCAAGATGTGATTGCAGTTGGGGCATAAGACACCGTCAGTATTCGTTGGTGCTTTGAAGTCAGCTGTTTCGTGACCTTTATCAGAGAAACCATAGTGAACGACTCTGTTAGGCAATTTCTTAGAAGCGAAGATAGCGGCATCGCCATTAGCAATGATCGTAGCCTCAGGAGCCAATTTGATCCCATCGAGGATCTTTTGATAAGTTGTATAGATCTCACCATAACGATCCATTTGATCGCGGAAAATATTTGTCAAAACGAAGTACTTAGGCTTGATATATTTGCAGATGATAGGAACGTTGGCTTCGTCGACTTCGATAACTGCTAGCGGACGTTTGCTCTTTTTGTGATGCGTAACAAAACTTGTAACGATACCTTGAATCATATTTGAACCGGTTGGGTTAGTTAGAACGTCATCGTACTTTTGAATCAACATCTTGTTGATCAAAGAAGTCGTTAGAGTTTTCCCGTTAGTACCTGTAACGACGATGAGATCGTAATCCTTGCCGAGACTTTTTAAAATATCAGGGTCGATCTTATAAGCAATTTTTCCTGGATATGAGGAACCGCCGTTGAAAAATTTGCTTAAAATAAAGTAAGATGTTTTCCCTGTTAATGTTGCTATACCTGATTTGAATGTCATCGATAAAAACCCCAAATTAAATTAATTAAAATAATATTATCACACCTAATCCATATTTTAGCGGTTTTTGTTTGAAATTGGAAAATGTTTGCTATATTCAAATCGGCGTTTTTTCGTTATAATCTTGAAGGATATAATTTTGGAGGCGTAAATTTGGCTCAATTATTTTTTAAATATGGTGCTATGAATAGTGGAAAATCGATTGAGATTTTGAAAGTAGCGCATAATTATGAAGAACAAGGTAAGTCAGTCATTTTAATGACCAGTATTATGGATACTCGTTCCGGCAAGGGTAGAATAGTAAGCCGTATGGGGTTGACTCGTGATGCTATTGCTTTGACGAAGGATTCGAATGTTTTAGAAATTGTTAAGGCTAAAAATCCTAGTGCGGCTTGTGTTTTGATCGATGAATGTGAATTTATGACTAAAGATCAAGTCTTAGAAGCAACTCAAGTGGTTGATGACTTAGGCATTCCTGTCATGGCATTTGGTTTGAAAAATGACTTTCGCAATGAATTGTTCGAAGGAACTAAATATTTGTTGTTGTACGCTGATAAGTTGGAAGAAATGAAGACTATTTGCTGGTTCTGTAAGAAAAAAGCTACAATGAATATGCGTATGTCTAATGGCAAACCAGTTTATGAAGGAAAACAGGTGTCGATCGGTGGCAATGAAATGTATTATCCAGTTTGTCGTCGCCATTACAACCATCCTCCAATGCTCGATGAAGAATAATAAATAGAAGAAAGGATAGTTAAGTTGGATAAAATATTTGATCAACTAGAAACTTTACTTGAAAGATATCAAGAACTTCAAGAACTTATGAGTGATCCTGAAGTTATCAACGATACTAAGCGTTATATGGCTTACTCTAAAGAAGAAGCTGATATGCGTGATGTCGTTGCGGCTTTCAAGCGTTACAAAGAATTAAAACAAAGTATCAGTGATAGCGATGAGATTCTTCGTGAAACTGACGATGCAGAAATGCAAGCAATGGCAAAAGATGAGATGGAGAGTTCCAAAAAAGAACTTGAAGAGATCGAACACAAGATCACGCTCTTGATGTTGCCTAAGGATCCTAACGATGATAAGAATATCATCATGGAGATCCGTGGCGCTGCCGGTGGGGACGAAGCTAGTTTGTTCGCCGCTGATCTGTTGAGTATGTACAGCAAGTATGCTGAAAAACAAGGCTGGAGCTTTGACATCATTGATGAAACTGACACTGAAGTCGGTGGTTACAAGGATGTCGCCGTCATGATCACAGGTGACAGTGTCTACTCTAAATTGAAGTATGAAAACGGAGCTCACCGTGTTCAACGTATTCCATCAACTGAATCTCAAGGTCGGGTCCACACTTCAACTGCCACAGTTGCCGTAATGCCTGAATATGATGAAGTTGATATTGATATCGATCCTAAGGATATCAGAACTGATGTTTACCGTTCATCTGGTGCTGGTGGTCAACACATTAACAAGACCTCATCAGCTGTCCGTATGACTCACTTGCCAACTGGTATCGTAGTTGCTATGCAGGATCAACGTTCACAGCAACAAAACCGTCAAAAAGCAATGCAAATTTTGAAGTCACGTGTTTATGATTACTATGAATCGGAAAACCAAAGTGAATACGATGAGAAACGTAAGTCTGCCGTTGGTACGGGGGACCGTTCTGAACGTATTAGAACTTACAACTATCCACAAAACCGTGTTACTGATCACCGAATCGGTTTGTCATTGAACAAATTGGATCGAATCATGAACGGGGATCTCGACGAAATTATTTCTGCCTTGATCGTTCACGACCAAGCACAAAAATTGGAGCAAATTCAAAGTGGAGAAGCTAAGTTATTCTAACGCCCTGAAAGGGGCTTTTTCTATGTTAAAGGCCGAGCACAAGTTTCCAGAGGATGCTCAGTATTTGATGGAGGAATTAAGTGGGTTCAATTACACGCAACTGCAGCTGCATCGAAATGATGAAGTTCCCAGTGATATTATGTATCGGTTTCGGGATGGACTAGCTAAGTTGATGACTGATGAGCCGGTACAATATATTTTGGGATATGCATATTTCATGGATCGAAACTTTTCTGTTAATGAGAATGTACTTATTCCTAGGCAAGATACCGAAGAAATGGTTCAAAAGATCATTGATGATCATGGCGATGAGAAAAAAAGTATTTGTGACATTGGAACTGGTTCAGGGATCATTGCGGTCACTTTGGGCTTAGAATTTCCGGAAGATGAAATCTTAGCAACTGATATTTCCAAGGATGCTTTAAAGGTCGCTGAACTTAATTCGGAAAACTACCAAACAAATAATGTCTTTTTTAAGCAGAGTGATTTGTTTAAAAGTATTGAACCACAAAAATTCGATATCATTGTGTCCAATCCACCATACATTGCTGAATCAGAGAAAAAGGATATGGATATCAGTGTCATCAAGTATGAACCGGATTTAGCTTTGTACGGTCAAGATGATGGTTTGGAATTCTACGAGAATATCACGCAAGAAGTTCAAAATTACTTGTCTGACGATGGTATTTTGTACATGGAGTTCGGTTTTCGACAAAAAAATGCAATAAAACAGATTTTTTGTGATAATTTACCTGATTATGTTGTAGAATTTCATAAAGATATAAGTGGAAATTACCGATATCTAAAAGCTAAAAAGGAGATGTAGTATTGGAAACTGAGATACTCAAGAATACACAGATTCAAGAAGCTGCAGATTTCCTAGCCAAAGGACTGTTAGTTGCTTTTCCAACTGAAACAGTTTACGGACTAGGTGCTGACGCGACAAGACCTGATGTAGTCAAAGATGTCTATGCTGCCAAAGGACGTCCAAGCGACAATCCTTTGATCGTGCATGTTTCTGGACCAGAGATGGTTTGGGAATACGCCGACAACAGTTATAAGCCCTTGGCTGAAAAACTGATGAATGCATTTTGGCCTGGCCCATTGACGATCATTATGCCAATTCAGCCTGGTAAGCTATCGAAAGCAGTGACCGGGGGACTTACAACTGCTGCCTTTCGTATGCCCAACAATCAGACAACTTTGAATCTTATCAAAACTTTTGGCAAACCAATTGTTGGTCCATCAGCTAATACTAGTGGGAAACCTAGTCCAACCTTGGCTAAGCATGTTTATCATGATCTGCATGGTAAAATTGCGGCCATTTTGGATGATGGTCCAACGAAACTTGGTGTTGAATCTACAGTGATCGACTTGTCTGTGGATATACCAACGATTTTGAGACCGGGGATGATCGACTCAGACGATTTGTTGAAAGTTATCGACGACGTCAACAGTGACCATCACAAAGTCACAAAGACCGAGGTTCCAAAGGCGCCAGGAATGAAGTACAAGCACTACGCACCAAACGCACAAGTTATCATCGTTGATGATAAGAACGACTTTAAACAAGCTATTGCTGAATACGTCGCTAAAGATGTTTCAATGGGAGTCATGGCTACGGATGAAATTTTGAAGGAAGTACCTGAAGGTATCGAGAAGTTTTCACTTGGTGACGATGTCTACACGGCTTCAAGAAATCTATTTGCTGGATTACGTCAATTGGACAATGATCATATGCAATTTATCCTAGCTCAAGGATTCCCTGACGAAGGTCACGGTGCTGCATACAGTAATCGCTTGAATAAGTCAGCTGGTAACACACATTATAAAAACTAAGGAGATTCAAAATGTCTAAATTTACAGTATTAAATCACCCATTGATCCAACATAAACTTACAATTATCCGTAACAAGCACACTGGTACTAAGGTGTTCCGTGAAGTTGCCAACGAAATTGGTGAACTTATGGTTTACGAAATTACTCGTGACCTTCCTTTGAAAGATGTTGAAGTTGAAACACCAATGGGTAAGTCAACACAAAAAGTACTTGCTGGTAAAAAACTAGCTGTTATTCCTATTTTGCGTGCTGGTCTAGGTATGGTCGATGGCGTTCTTGAATTGATCCCCGCTGCTAAAGTTGGTCACATTGGTATGTACCGTGATGAAAAAACTTTGAAGCCACACGAATATTTTGTAAAACTCCCTAGTGATATCGACCAACGTGAACTATTCATCGTTGATCCAATGCTTGCTACTGGTGGTTCAGCTAATATGGCCATTGAAGCTCTTAAAAAACGTGGTGCTAAGCACATGCGCCTAGTTGTATTAGTAGCAGCTCCTGAAGGTGTCAAAGCTGTTCAAGATGCTCATCCTGATGTTGATATTTATGCCGCATCACTTGATGAAAAGATTACCGAAAGTGGTTATATTTTCCCTGGTCTAGGCGATGCTGGAGACAGATTGTTTGGGACAAAATAGAAATTTCATTGTTTGAATATCTAAAATTTAGTGTTATTATTTCATGGTATCAATTGTTTTCAATAAGCGAAGAAAGGAGGGTTATTATTGGATGATAAGTATAAGTTTATTGATTTCTTAGGCTTAAGATTCAATGTTGCAAATGACTTGTCAGTTCTTGTCTCTGCGGTCCTTGTTTTCATTTTGGTGTTTGCATTATCTCGCAAGGTCACTATGAGACCAGGAAAAGCACAGAATGTACTTGAATGGATGATTGATTTTACTAATGGTATAGTCAAATCAGCAATGCCAGATGGGTCTGGTAAACAATTCAACCTTTATGCGTTTGTATTATTCCTATTCATCTTTGTATCTAACCAATTGGGATTATTCTTCCAAGTAAAGGTTGGCGGTTTCACATATGTTAAGTCACCAACGTCTAACCCATTGATCACAATGGGACTTGCAACGGTATCATTGTTGCTTTCACACTATTATGCTGTGAAGAAATTTGGATTCGGCGGCTATTTATCCAATTATGCGAGACCGGTAAAGTTTTTACTACCAATTAACCTTCTGGAAGAATTTACCAACTTCCTAACATTGTCATTGCGTCTTTACGGTAATATATTTGCCGGTGAAGTACTTCTTGCACTTATTGGAACTGTTGCAAAGAGCCTTGGAGCGGTCACATTTGTTGCTGCTATGCCACTTGCAATGGTATGGCAAGGTTTCTCTGTATTTATTGGAGCCATCCAAGCGTACGTATTTACCACATTGTCTATGGTTTATATTTCACGTAAAATGGAACAAGAATAACTTTTTATTGGAGGATTTTTAATTATGAAGGATATTGCGGCAGCTCTTGCAGCTGGTATCGCTGCTCTTGGAGCATCAATCGGTAACGGACTTGTTATTTCAAAAACTCTTGAAGGTATGGCCCGTCAACCAGAAGTAGCTGATAAGTTAAGAGGAACAATGTTCATCGGTGTTGGTCTTATCGAAGCTGTTCCTATCATTGCCATCGCTATTGCGTTCGTTATTCTTTTCGTTTAATACATACAACCAGGAACTTGGCGATATAAAATAATCGCCTTTTTATGTTGATGTGTTTATTAGAAAGGAAGGAGTGAAGAATATTGGCAGGTTTATTAGTTCTCGGAGCTAATCAAGTAGCTTTGGGTGACATGCTTTTCATTCTTGTTTCTTTCATCGTTTTAGCACTGTTAGTTAAGCATTTTGCTTGGGGTCCTGTAACGAAGATGATGGATGCCAGATCTGAAAAGATTACTGGTGATCTTGATTATGCGGATCAGGAACGCTCACGTGCTGAAAAGTTGGCAAAAGAACGTGAAGATGCTCTGAAGAGTTCACGTGCTGAAGCAGTGGAAATTGTTAGTAAAGCTAAGGAAAGCGGTGAGACTCAAAAGAAGTCCATCGTATCCGATGCTCATAGCGAAGCTGAAGAAGTAAGACAAAGAGCAAAATCTGATGCAGCTAAAGCTAAAGAAGATGCAATGTCAGATGCACAAAACGACATTGCTAGCTTGTCTTTGGAAATTGCTTCAAAAGTCATTTCTAAAGAGCTTAATGCAGATGATCAAAAGTCACTTATCGACTCTTATATTAAGGAGTTGACGGTACATGAAGCTAAGTAAAAAACAAGTGGGAAAGCGTTACAGTAAGGCACTTTACGAAGTAGCCGAAGAACAAAAATCCATAGAAGAAATGCTTGAAGACTTAAAGTCTTTGAAAAAAGTCTATGAAGACAATCCTAGTTTGAGCTTTGCTCTTGCAGGACGTTCTATTTCTCGCACTGAAAAACTTAAGATTTTGGAAACATTGAAGAGCCAATTTGGCGAATTGATGCAAGATTTTTTGGGCCTAGTTTTTGACAATAATCGTATGGACTGTATCATTGACATTGCAGATGCTTTCATTGAAAAATATGATGAAGCTAATGGCATTGTTGAAGCTGTAGTTACAACGACGATTGACATTGATGATGCTCAAGCAGAAAGTCTAAAATCCGTAATCAAGCAAAGATTTTCAGTAAATAAAGTAAATTTAACGAAAATAGTCGATCCATCTATCATCGGTGGGGTTATAATCCGTGTAGGAGACCAAGTCGTTGATGGTAGTGTCGTTAAGAGATTTAACGATATTAAGAAGACTCTATTGGTTAATTAAATAAGTCGAGGTGAAAAGAATGAGCATCAAAACTGAAGAGATTAGTTCGCTGATCAAAGAACAGTTGAAGAACTATAAAAATGAACTCTCAGTTGATGAAGTAGGTACAGTTACATACGTCGGTGATGGTATTGCTCGTGCTAATGGCCTTGAAAATGCTATGGCTAGTGAATTGCTAGAATTCCAAGACGGTACTTTCGGTGTAGCTCAAAACCTTGAAAGTGATGATGTTGGTATCATCATTTTAGGTAACTACGATAAAATTCGTGAAGACGATACTGTTAAGAGAACAGGTCGTATCATGGAAGTCCCTGTTGGTGATGCAATGGTTGGACGTGTCGTAAATGCTTTGGGTGAACCCGTTGACGGTTTAGGAGAAATCAAGACAGACAAGACAAGACCTATCGAATCACCTGCACCCGGTGTTATGCAACGTAAGTCAGTTTTTGAACCTCTACAAACAGGTTTGAAATCAGTTGACTCACTTGTTCCTATTGGTCGTGGTCAACGTGAGTTGATCATTGGTGACCGTAAAACTGGTAAAACATCAATCGCTATTGATACAATTCTTAATCAAAAAGATCAAGATATGATTTGTATCTATGTCGCAATTGGTCAAAAGGAATCAACAATTAGAGCCCAAGTTGAAACCTTAAGAAAGCATGGCGCAATGGATTACACTATCGTTGTTGAAGCTGGTCCAAGTCAACCAGCCCCTATGCTTTACTTCGCACCATATTCTGGTGCTGCAATGGGTGAATATTTCATGTACAACGGTAAACATGTTTTAATCGTCTATGATGATTTAAGCAAGCAAGCCAATGCCTACCGTGAAATATCACTATTGCTTCGTAGACCACCTGGGCGTGAAGCATATCCCGGTGATGTCTTCTACTTACACTCACGTCTACTAGAACGTGCCGCTAAGTTGAGTGACGCATTAGGAGGCGGTTCAATGACTGCTCTTCCTATTGTTGAAACACAAGCCGGTGATGTGTCAGCCTATATTCCAACTAATGTTATTTCTATCACTGATGGACAAATTTTCTTGAGTAGTGATATGTTCCACTCAGGTACACGTCCAGCTATCGATGCTGGTACATCTGTTTCTCGTGTTGGTGGGGATGCCCAAATCAAGGCCATGAAGAAAGTTGCTGGTACTTTGCGTCTGGATCTTTCTTCATATCATGAATTGGAATCATTCGCTCAATTCGGATCTGATCTTGATGAAGCTACAAAAGCTAAACTAGACCGTGGTCGTCGTACTGAGGAAGTTCTAAAACAACCCGTACACGCCCCAGTTCCTGTTGAAAAACAAGTTTTGATTTTGTTTGCTTTGACAAGAGGATTCTTGGATAAAGTTGATGTTGAAGATATTAAAGAATATCAAGCTTCACTTTCTGAAAACTTCGATGCAAACCATCCAGAACTATTACAAACAATCAAAGAAAAAGGCGTATTGCCTGACGAAGATACCTTCAAAGCTGCTGTAAGTGAATTTACAGAAAACTTCTTGGCATCAAAGTCAGATAATAGTAAGCAAGACAAATAATAATACAGGAGGTTTAAATAATGGCTGAATCCCTTATGGATATTAAGAGAAGAATTTCTTCTACTAAGAAAACCGGTCAAATCACGAAGGCCATGCAAATGGTCTCTGGTGCTAAACTCTCTCGTATTGAAAAGAAATCTATTGCTTATCAATTGTACGAAAAAAAGGTTGAAGCTATTGTCAGACATTTAACAGCGGCTGATGTGTTCAAAGAATTATCAATTGCTGATGATTCCACTGATCCGTTGAGTTTGAATAGTCTTCTAAAAGTTCGTGAAGTCAAAAAGACCGCTTACGTTGTCATTACAAGTGACCGTGGCCTTGTTGGTGGATACAATAGTAATATTTTGAAAGCCATGATGGATCTTTTCCAAAAGAAATATAATGGCGACAAGAGCAAATTTACTATTATTTCTTTAGGTAATACTGGTACTGAATTTTTTAAGGCTCGTGGATATGACATAGCCTATGAATATACTGGTCTACCTGATATTCCAACTGTTAAAGATATCACACCGATCATGAAAGCTGTCTTACAAATGTATCAAGCAGAAATGTTCGATGAAATTGATATTTGTCACAACCATCACGTTAACTCATTGGTTTCTAACTTTACTAATCAAAAGTTATTGCCTTTGACTGAACCTGATGACGTGACGACTGAGGAACAAGAAATTGCTACTGAGTACATCACAGAACCAAATCCTAAAGCCGTATTATCTGCAATTGTGCCTCAATATATTGAGTGTTTAGTTTTAGGAGCAATGATGGATGCAAAAACAGCAGAGCATGCTGCTTCTGTTACAGCTATGAAGAGTGCTTCTGATAATGCTGACGATCTTATTTCAAGTTTGTCATTACATTACAACCGTGCTCGTCAAGCTCAAATTACTACAGAGATCACTGAAATTATCGGTGGTGCTGCTGCACTTGAATAGTTTAGAAAGGAGCCAAATTAATGAGTAGCAAAGGTAAAGTTATTCAGGTAATTGGTCCGGTTGTCGACGTTGAGTTTCCTTTAGACGGAAACTTGCCCGAACTTAACGATGCTTTGAAAGTTGTTAAGTCAGACGGATCAACTATCACTCTTGAAGTTGCCCTAGAATTAGGTGATGGCGCCTTGCGTGCTATTTCCATGACTTCTACTGACGGACTTCAAAGAGGTGCCGAAGTTGTTAACACTGAAGGACCAATTTCTGTACCAGTTGGTAAAGAAACTTTGGGCCGTGTGTTTAACGTTTTAGGTGAATCAATCGATGGAGGCAAGGAATTCCCTGCTGATTTCCCAAGAAACAGTATTCACCGTCAAGCACCTGCTTATGATCAATTAAATACATCAACAGAAATTCTTGAAACAGGTATCAAAGTTATCGATCTTCTCGAACCTTACGTTCGTGGTGGTAAAGTTGGTTTGTTCGGTGGTGCCGGTGTTGGTAAAACCGTTTTGATTCAAGAATTGATTCACAATATTGCCGAAGAACACGGTGGTATTTCAGTATTTACTGGTGTTGGTGAAAGAACACGTGAAGGTAATGACCTTTATTATGAAATGAAGGAATCTGGTGTTCTTGCTAAAACAGCCATGGTTTATGGCCAAATGAACGAATCACCTGGTGCTCGTATGCGTGTTGCCTTAACAGGTTTGACAATTGCTGAGTATTTCCGTGATGTTGAAGGACAAGATGTCTTGTTGTTCATTGACAACATCTTTAGATTTACCCAAGCTGGTTCAGAAGTTTCTGCCTTGCTTGGTCGTATGCCTTCAGCCGTTGGTTATCAACCTACATTGGCTACAGAAATGGGTCAATTGCAAGAAAGAATCACTTCTACAAAGAAGGGTTCAATCACTTCAATTCAAGCCGTTTATGTTCCTGCCGATGATTATACTGATCCTGCTCCTGCCACAACTTTCGCTCACTTGGATGCTACAACCAACTTGGAACGTAGTTTGACACAGCAAGGTATTTATCCAGCTGTTGATCCATTAGCTTCATCATCATCTGCCCTTGATCCAGCAATCGTTGGTCAAGAACACTACGATGTAGCTACACAAGTTCAAGAGATTCTTCAAAGATATCACGAACTCCAAGATATTATTTCTATCTTGGGTATGGACGAATTGTCTGATGAAGAAAAGACTGTCGTTGCTCGTGCAAGACGTATTCAATTCTTCTTAGCACAAAACTTCAGTGTTGCTGAACAATTTACTGGTAAACCAGGTTCTTACGTTCCTGTTGCAGAAACAGTTAAGGACTTCCGTGAAATCTTAGATGGTAAATACGATGACGTTCCTGAAGATGCCTTCAACGGTGTCGGTGGAATTGCTGATGTTATTGAAAAAGCTAAGAGCATGGGCTGGAAACCAGCTGACAATCAAAATGACGAAACTGCACAAGCAGTTGCCAATTAACGATAGGAGGAGATAATATGGCTGAAAACATTGTGACGGTCAATATTGTTACTCCCGATGGTGTTGTTTATGATCATCATGCAAAACTCGTTGTATTGAGCACTATCGATGGTGAAATTGGTGTCATGGCTCACCATGCTCCAATTATTGCTCCGTTAGTTATTGATGAAGTTCGTGTCCGTCGTGTGGATAAACCTCATCATGAAGACTCAATTGCTGTAAATGGCGGGTTCTTGGAGTTTAGCAATGATCTAGTTTCAATCGTCGCCAACAGTGCCGAAAGAGCTAGAGACATTGATTTAAGACGTGCGGAATATGCTAAGCAAAGAGCTGAAAAGACTATCAAGGTTGCTGAACAAAAACACAACATTGATGAGTTGGCTCGTGCTCAAGTATCCTTACGTAAGGCTATTAATAGAATTAACGTAAGTTCACACATTAATTAGTAAATCAAAAAGACCAAGGTGACTTGGTCTTTTTGATATGAAATAAATTCTTTTTTAGTTGCACTAAATAAGCTACTCGAAAATACAGAAA
>NZ_AZEZ01000040.1 GCF_001434275.1 Companilactobacillus mindensis DSM 14500
TTAGCAGCTTAACAATATTTAATTTTGTCTAACTTTTGTGTTGCACTTTAAAATATCTAATTCAAGCATATCAACTAATAACTATAAAATTATCTTATAATTTTTAATTAATTGTCATTTATTAATTTGAATATGTGTTTTGAGTAAAGTTCATGGTATCCTTTTTATAAAGGAATCGCTTACATTATTGATATTTTAAGGCTAAGCGGCCTTCCAACATCCATTAAAAAGTAGGTGTTCTTATGTCGATTGCATTAATCGTAACTATCGTTCTAGTAATGGGCGTTATCTTTGTCAATGGCTGGACCGACGCTCCCAACGCTATTGCCACCGCGGTTTCAACTCGAGTACTCAGACCCCATGTCGCAATTGTTATGGCGGTGATCATGAACTTTCTCGGGGCTTTAGTGATGACCTTGTTCAATGCTCAAGTGGCGGAAACCATTAGTAATATCGTCAGTTTTGATGGTGCCGGCAATACTAGCCAAATTGCTTTGGCAGCTTCTTTATTTGCGATTGTTACTTGGTCAGTTGCTGCTTGGTGGTTTGGAATCCCAACTAGTGAGTCGCATGCGTTGATTGCTGGATTGACTGGGGCCGCAATGGCTTTAGGCGGTCTTCAGGCTGTTAATGCAACTGAATGGTGGAAAGTCTTAATTGGCCTAGTGGTTTCGACCGTTTTAGGACTCGGTGGCGGTTATTTGATCACTAAACTGATCATCTTTATTTTTCGTGGCGTCAATCGGATTCTTTCCAACAAAATCTTCACTATCGGTCAGGCCTTCAGTGCTATGGCAATGGCTTTTTTGCACGGAGCGCAAGATGGACAAAAGTTCATGGGTGTCTTCATGCTGACGCTGTATTACAACCATCTAGTCGGAAAAACTGGCGGTGGCTTTAACATCCCTATCTGGGTCATGGTCCTCTGCTCCGTCACGATGGGGATCGGAACTTCGGTCGGTGGCATGCGGATCATCAAGTCAGTCGGAATGGATATGGTCAAGCTAGAAAAGTATCAAGGTTTCTCCGCTGACTTGAGTGCCGCTATCACTTTGTTCTTATCTTCGATTTTTGGTATCCCCGTCTCAACTACCCATACGAAAACGACCGCCATCATGGGAGCCGGCGCCGCTAAACGACTTTCATCAGTCGATTGGAGCATTGTCAAAGACATGGTACTCGCTTGGGTACTGACTTTCCCAGGATGTGGGATCATTGCTTACTTAATGGCTAAATTATTTATGGCCATCTTTTAGGAGGAAAATCAAATGCTACGAAAAAAGGAATTCGACTTCTTTAAAGCCATGGAACACCTTGCCAGCGATGGATTGGAAGCTAGCCATGCGCTCAACCACATCGTTACTGAATTCGACTCAGAACACTGGACCCAAAAGAGCGAACAAGTCCACCAGATCGAAAATGATGGCGACGATGATGTCAAAAAAATCATGCACGAATTATACATTTCCTTTATCACCCCGATCGACCGTGAGGACATCGTCCAACTGACTGATAAACTCGACAACATTATCGATGGTATCGATGGCCTGACATATGAATTCGCCTACCTTAATATTCAAGAAATGCGCCCCCATACTAAAGAATTTATCGATCTGATCTGTGAAGCAGTTGAGGCCGTACAGCAATCGGTTAAAGAATTCTCTCACTTCAAAAATTCTAAAACGCTCAATCAAAATATTGAAAATGCCAATCACATCGAATCTCTAGGCGACGACTTATACACTAAAAATATGGCAATATTATTCTCCGAAGAGAAGGATCCAATCAATGTGATCCGTTGGCAGAAATTATATGCTAGCTTTGAAAAAGTTTTAAATGCTTGTGAAGATTGTGCTGACGTTATGACTGGCTTAGTTATTAAAAATAGTTAAAAAAGCAAAGAGACTGTACCAACTGAAGATATTCGGTTAGTACAGTCTCTTTAAATTATTTTATCTCATTATATTTTTCGATCTGTTGTTTCAAGGCTACACCAGTCCGGGAATCAACCTGTTTCATACTATCTTTTGGCGTTCCCTCAAAACAGATCTGACCGACATACTTACCAGCATCCGGACCCATATCAACTAACCAGTCAGCTTGACTGATCAAGGACAAATTGTGTTCGATCAAAATCAACGTGTTGCCTTTATCAACCAGATTTTCAAAGAGATCAATCAAACGTTTAGTGTCATTTAAATGCAGGCCAGTCGTTGGCTCATCCAAAAAGTAAATACTTCCTGTGTGGTCCAATTCCATTGCCAATTTAACTCGTTGAACTTCACCACCAGACAAAGTCGTCATTGCCTGACTGAGATTCAAATAGCCTAAGCCGACTTCTTGCAATAGACTGACCTTCTTATATATGGTTGGCACATCTTTGAAGAATGCCAAAGTATCACTGATCGACATGTTCAAAACTTCCGCAATATCTTTACCATGGTACTTATATTGCAAAGCTTCTTGGCTGTAACGCTTACCGCCACACAATTCGCAAACCTGCACAACTGGATCCATGAAGGCCATTTCGGTAATAGTAACGCCCTTCCCTTTGCAACGTGGACAGGCCCCTTTGCCATTGTAACTAAACAATTGTGGCGAGACATTGTTGGCATCACTGAACAGTTTTCGTAAAGGATTCAAAATCTTCAAATATGTAGCTGGCGTCGAACGAATATTGATACCGACTGAATCTTGACTCAAGTCGATATAGTCTTGATCAGAAACTTCTTGTTTGATGGCATTGACCAATGTACTCTTCCCTGAACCAGCTGGGCCAGACACAATCGTCATGACACCTTCTGGAATCTTGACACTGACATCATGCAAATTATGTGAAGTGACATTTTTAACATCCAACCAAGCTTTTGGTTCTCTAGGTTTTCTAAAGGTCGTCGGCTCTCGCAACATCTTGCCAGTGATCGTATCTGACTGCAATAACTCTGGATATGTACCGGTAAAAGTGACTTGACCACCAGCCTTTCCAGCTTTAGGACCAATCTCGACTACGTAATCAGCCGACCGAATAATGGCCGGATTGTGGTCCACTAAGACGATCGTATTGCCATGTTCTTTTAAGAGATTTAATGATTGCGTGATCAGTTGAATGTCGTGTGGGTGCAGGCCAACACTTGGTTCATCCAAAACATAAACTAAATCCGATAGTGAACTGGTCAAATATTTGGCAATTTTGATTCGCTGAGCTTCACCACCAGATAACGTATCAGTCCCTCGGTTTAGCGATAAGTAGCCTAAACCGATATCCACCAAAGCTTGAACTTTACTGCGAAGTTCTCGGACCATGGTTTTAGCTAATGGATTAGAAATACTATCCAAAAAGCTGAGTACATTGACTAGATCCATTGAACACACTTCAGCAATGTTTTTACCTTCAATTTTTCCTTCCAAGGCTTTTTTATTCAAGCGCGTACCGTGACAGACTGGACAAGTTTTTCGTGTCACGATTTTTGCCAAAGCAGCTTGATGATGTCGACCAGAGGCACTGTGGATCACCGAACGCATCATTCGCGGAACTAAGCCTTCATACAGGGCCGTTTTACCCCACTCAGCTGGTGGATTCTTGAGCTTTTGGCGAGGGGCATGCATGAAGAGATCATATTCTTCTTTTGAATAGTCCTTGATCTTTTTATCTAGGTCGAACAAACCACTGTGACCATATTCATTCCAACGCCAAGTTCCCGGTTGAAAGCCTGTAAAAGTCATGGCCCCTTCGTTCAAAGATTTGTTTTCATCGATCAACTGACTCTCATCGACATCATCTACAAAACCTAAGCCTTGACACTTTGGGCACATCCCTTGTGGCAAATTAAATGAAAACCATTCCGAATAGCCGATCCAAGGTTTACCGACTCTAGAAAACATCAACCGCAAGACAGAATAAATACCAGTATAGGTTGCCAAAGTCGAACGCGAATTACGACCGATTGGCTTTTGTTCTACGACGATTGCCACCGGTAAGTTATCAATTTTATCAAAATCAGGTTGACCGAATTTAGGTAAATACTGCTGGGTAAAACTAGGAAAAGTTTCATTGAGTTCTCGACGAGAAACAGCCGCCAGCGTATCAAAGACCAATGAAGATTTACCCGCCCCTGATAAACCAGCAAAGACTGTCGTTTTATGTTTGGGAATCTTCAAATCGATATTTTTCAAATTATTCTCGCGGGCACCGTGGATATTGATTGACCCGTTCGCAAATAAATCACTCATACATCAGACTCCTATTCAAAATCAATTTAGTTGTAAAAATATACGTCTCCAATATAACATTCCCAGTCTACCTTTTACTGAAGTAACGACCTGAGATAAAAAAAAACGCACTTTATTCAGTAATAAATTTCACTGAAATAAGTACGGTTATTTTGTAATATTATAATTTGCCACCAAACACTGGAAAGACGCTAGCATCGCCATAATCCATTTGGTCGATATTTTCCAAAGTCTTCATATCTTCATCAGAGATTTCAAAATCAATTTCAGCATTAGACTTCATATGTTCTGGATTAGCTGACTTTGGCAAAACAATAATGTTCAACTGCCAATCGTAACGGATACACAACTGAGGCACACTGACATTATATTTAGCAGCCATCTGTTTGATCCGTTCATCCTTCATTGCAGCACCGTGGGCAACCGGTGAAAAGGCTTCAACGGCAATATCATTTGTTTGTGAGTACTTGATAATATCCATTGGTGTATCACCGATATGAATCTGTACTTGATTGACAGCAGGCTTAGTATCGCTGTTCTTAATCAAATTATCTAAGTCTTCCTTATTGAAACTGGAAACACCAATAGTCTTTAATTTACCAGCTTTTACAGCATCTTCCATGGCTCTCCAAGTCTCCAAATTACCCTCAAAGTGACGGTCATTGCCTTGGTTAACTTCTTTCCATGGCTGTGGATTATGAATGATCATCATATCCAAATAATCCAAACCCATCTTATTCAAAGTCTCATCGATCGATTTCTTAGCCTCATCATAATTCTTAATTTCCGCAGCGACTTTTGAATTTACGAATATTTGATCACGGCTGACGCCACAATTACGGACTCCTTCGCCAACGCCACGTTCATTACCATAAGCTTGAGCTGTATCGATATGACGATAGCCAATATCAACTGCACTCTTAACAGCCTCAGCGACTTGGTCATCAGGAATCTCCCAAACTCCCAAAGCTAATTTAGGAATCTTTACTCCATTGTTTAATGTGATCGTTTCATCAAAAATTGACATCAAATTTCTCCTCGATTAACTGTATTCGCTTTCATTATACTTCTTGTCTAACAATCCTGATAATTATTAATACTCTAAAAATTCACCTTCAGACTGGAGAATAGAGAAAATATTTGGCAGATGATATACTAAAAGTACATAGAAAAGACAGGTTGAGCGCAAGCTTCAAGACATACTCCTGAGGGTAAGGGAGGTTTCTTGAGGGTTGCGCTCTTTTTGTCGAAACGAAAGGATGAATCAAGGTGACAAAATTCTACCAACAATCAACTGCAGCAGTTTTAGAAAATTTTTCGGTCGATCTTACCAACGGCTTATCGACCAAACAAGCGAGGCAAAGCCGTGAAAAACATGGCCCCAATCAATTAGCCGAGAAAAAAACTGATCCATATTGGAAAATTTTTCTCAAAAGTTTCAAAGAACCAATCGTAATTGTCTTATTAGGCGCTGTATTGCTCTCCTTTCTGAGTTCCTGGTATGCCTTCCAAATTCAAGCAAACATTCAACATGGTAAAGAATCTCTTTATGAAGCGATTGCTATTCTAATTTTGATCATTATCAACGCCTTTTTAGGATTTTGGCAAGAGATCAATGCCCAAAAAAGTTTGGATGCTTTAAAAGAAATGAACAATCGTTTCGCTACCGTCTTACGTAACGGCGAATGGCAAAAAATTCCCACCGCTGACTTAGCTATTGGCGATATTTTAAAAGTAGCGATGGGCGACTTTATCGAAGCGGACGTGCGCTGGCTCGATACTAATGAACTGCAAGTTATCGAATCACACTTAACCGGCGAAGCAGATGCCATTTTGAAAAATACTACAACAATCGATAAAACTGTTGAAATTGGCGACCGCTTCAATATGGGATTCTCTGGTTCCACCGTATCTAACGGCCAAGGAATCGGCGTTGTTACTGCTATCGGTGAAAAGACTGAATTAGGCAACATCGCCCGCATGATCCAAGAAACAGACACGAAAGTTTCCCCACTGCAGGCGACTATCAATCAGCTCACTAACGTTTTAATGAAAGTTTCTGCTGGTATCGTTATCTTTACCTTTGTCGTCGGTATCATTCGTGCCGGTGAATTCAGTATCAACTCCATCACTTCAATTCTCTCCACGTCGATTGCTTTAGCCGTAGCCTCAATTCCAGATGCTCTTCCAGCAGTATTGTCAATTGTTTTAACGATCGGTGCTACTAAAATGGCTAAAAATAAAGGACTGATAAAATCCCTCAACAGTGTTGAAACACTTGGCAGTACATCTTATATTTGTTCCGACAAAACTGGAACGCTGACTAAAAACGAAATGACCGTAACTAAGTTTTATGACAACGGTCAGTCTCACGACGTCTCGGGCCGTGGCTACAATCCTCAAGGCAGTATTTCTGGTGTCAAAATCGACGCTGCCTCGCCTTTTTTGACAGGTGCCGTTCTCTGTAACGAAGCTTCTGTCAAAGAAATCGATGGCAAATACAAACCTTTTGGCAATCCCACCGAAGTAGCCCTCAACGTCTTGGGACAAAAGGCTGGTTTTTTCAAGGATGAACTGTTAAAAGATCGTCAAATCGTCCGCACTTTGCCCTTCACGAGTGACAGCAAAATGATGAGCGTTATCGTTAAAGCTGATGACGAATTCGTGCTTTATACCAAAGGTGCCCCTGATGTTCTCTTGCGCAACAGTATTGGCATTTTGGACAACGGTAAAATCGACAAATCATTAGCCGGCGAAACTAAACTCATGCAAGTAGTCGACCAATACGCCGATCAAGCCTTGCGGACGTTAGCTGTCGGGTATCGAAAAGTCACGGCTGAAATGGCACAGAATTTTGATGTGGTAAAGTTAGAAACTGATTTGATCATTACTGGTGTTGCTGGCATCATCGATCCTCCACGTGAAGAAGTAAAACAATCAGTTAAAAATATCAATGACGCCAACATCGAAGTTGTTATGATCACTGGCGACCACGAAAAAACAGCTCGGGCAATCGCCTATGATCTAGGAATCGTCAAGTCAAAAAAAGCCCCGGTCATTAATGGCCAAGACATCGAAAAAATGACTGACGAGCAACTCTTTGAAAAAGTTCTCAAAACTAATATTTATGCACGCGTTTCCCCAGAACATAAGCAAAGAATCGTCAGACAATTACAGCGTCAAAACCAAATCGTCGCGATGACTGGTGATGGTGTCAACGATGCTCCTGCCTTACGGACAGCTGATATCGGGATTGCCATGGGTATCAATGGAACTGAAGTTACTAAGGATTCAGCCGACTTGATCCTTTTAGATGACAAATTCACAACGATCGAAAAATCCGTCAAAAGTGGCCGAACGATCTACGCCAATATTAAAAATTTCATGCGTCACGAATTAACGACCAATGTGGCGGAAGTCTTAGCTTTACTATTAGGACTGTTGTTGTTCGGTCAAACAGTCGGTAAGGTTGCTGGTGGAACGCCAACTTTAACTGCCTTAATGGTCCTTTGGGTAAACATGGTCAGTGACGCCTTACCATCATTTGCTTTAGGCTACGACGTGGCGGAATCAGATATTATGAAAGAAAGTCCGCGTGACCCTAATGAGTCAGTCCTTGCCAATCACACTTGGTCAAGAGTTTTGATCAGAGGAACATTCATGGGCGGTCTAGTTTATCTAGGATTTTTGTGGGCTGCTCATTCAGGATTCACTAGCAATGAAGCCCAGACGATTGCCTTTTTGACGCTAGTTTTTGGCCAATTATGGCATGTCTTCGATGCAAGAAGTTCCAAGACATTGTTCCGCCGCAATCCCTTCAGCAACCCTCGGTTGATTTTGGCAGTAATCTTTGCGGGAGTGACGTCAATTCTTGTTACGATTAGCCCCTTTTTTAATCTAGTCATGGGTACGGCTAAATTACCACTGACGATCTATCCATTACTGATCATCATCCCCGCTTTACCGACAGTGCTTTTGTCCGGATTAAAAGAAATTTTAGGAGTTAAAATCTGGTAAAAAATACCATAATCTTCATATAATATAGTCAAAACGGATTTATTCAACTAAGGGGATGATTAATTATGTCTAAAAAACGGCAACGGTCAAAATTGAATCGAAAACAATTAACCTTTTTGGTCATCATCTGCTTAATTTTAATCATTATCATCCCGGTTGCTTTCACAAATATCAAGTCGGAAAATACTGATCAGACGACAACTGAACAAAAAGTTCCCAAACAGTATCACGCTGCTTTGACTGTGGCTAAAAACTATTCCAACGTCATGCACATGTCCAAGCGAGCTATCAAAGAACAGTTAACCGCCGATACTGCCAAGTTCTCCTCTGAAACGATCCAATATACTTTAAAACATTTAAAGGCCAACTATAACCAGAACGCTTTAAAGAAGGCCGAAGAATATTCCACTTCCCAAAACATGTCCAAGCAGGCTATTTACGACCAATTGATTTCCAAGTCAAAATTTACCGCCCAACAAGCTCAATATGCAGTCGACAACTTAAAAGCCGACTACAATCAAAATGCGTTGATCACCGCTAAAGCCTATCAGAGAGATTTGCATTTTTCCCCAGCCACGATCAGAGAAGTGCTGATTTCAAATAAAAATGAAAAATTTACACCCGAACAGGCTGACTATGCGATTCAACATCTAAATGACTAAAATAGACTGGGACACAACTGTATTTCCCATTAAATATGCAGCATAAACACGGAATAAATAGATTTTTCCGTTCAACAAAACGACACCTCTGATTCAAAATGCTGAATCAGAGATGTCGTTTTTTAATATTCGAAAGCTGGCCATGTTTTGTCTTTTTGAAACGAGTTACACAAACCAGATTCTTGTGCATTGCTACGACCTAAAAATCATCTGTCAAAACCCGACGGAAAATTTCCAAGCCTGGAAATTGCTCAGAATCTAACCGGTTTGCTTCACTCTCTAGTTTGGGAATAATTTTGGTTATTTACATTCAATCAACAGTTGATATTATTGCTATCAATTGCCATTGTCCTATTTAAGCGACAACATGAATTGACAAACAATAAGAATTACACTTATAGCAACAAAACTTCTAAAGAGCGTGATCACGAAACCAACTCGATTCATTCTGTTTCTGTGTACTAACTTCTCCATTCTTGTCATAATAAACACCTACCTACTTAGTATCTTTATACTTATATTTTATAATACTAAGAGCAAATAGATTTTTTTCTTAACCTTTAATTAACAATTTGAATGTTAATTTAAGGAATAGTAGCTTCGCTTAATTGAAATCACTATTGAAATTAAGCATAATTTATCGCTTGTAGATATATATAATCAACATAATCATTATATGGATTATAAAATCCTAATCATATTTTGAAAAGATTATTTTGGTAAATGCTCTCCGATGTCCCCATTTTGAATGATAGAATTAAACCATAAGTTACCAGTAATCAATCTTCAAATATCAGCTAAGAAATTCGATTTGATAAGGAGAATATTATGGATTACGTGGATTTTATCAAAGAGTATCACCTGGATAAGCACAAAAATCTCGAATCCAATATTGCTGACTTCTATCGCCAAACAAATACCCTTTCCACTTATCGGCACTGTTGGGATGTCGCTAAAGAAGCCATAAAATTGGATAATTGGTTCAAAGAAGATCTTTATATTGCCGGATTATTGCATGATATCAGTGCCTTCATTCCCACTAGCTGCCGACTTGAGGTATCTCAAGCGCTTAATATCCCCATTCTTGAAGAAGAACAGGAATTTCCGCTTTTACTTCATCAAAAATTATCAGCTTATATTGTTAAGAAATGCTTCAAGATCAATGATGCCAAAACTATCAGTGCTATCAAATGCCATACTACGCTCAGAGGCAATTTTACTGATTTTGATCTAGCTTTATTTTTAGCTGATAAAATTGCCTGGGACCAGCCAGGTATTCCACCCTACTTATCTAAATTAGAAACTAGTCTAAACTCATCAAAAGAGGCCGCCGCTTTAGTTTATATAGATTATCTCTTTAACAACGGTATTAAGATAATTCATCCTTGGTTACGCAGCGCTAAAGAAGAGCTCGAAGCTAAATAAAAGACACAAATCCAAAAATGAATTTGTGTCTTTTTGTATGAGTGTATAATAATTCTTCATTCAAATTGACGCCAAAATTTTTGTTGATAATGCCGATAGATCAACCACGAACCAATAATTAGCAAGATAAAGACGATTCCATTGACTAACCAAGTTTGCGGTACGAAATAAATTGCCACGGCATAGGCTACAATTACTGCCGTACCAATTATGATGCTGACAAACATGGAAGTTACCATCCCCAGATTGCCACCGCCACGATTGAACAGTTCGGTGATATTAGTCCAATTGGTCAAACGCAAACGATAATCCCGACTAAAATAATACAGACAAACTAAATATGTTCCTAAAATATTACCTAGTAAAACTGCTAATAACATCAAAAGGTTCAATTTTAATACCAAAGCCATGATTAAAATCAAGACGACATTTATTAGCAACTGGCTTCGATATCCTAACACAAATTTGCGTTTCAAATATTGAGACATTGAAATTGGTAAGGTTCGGACGAATTCCAAATTCATTCGATCCAACGAGATCAAATTACTGATTAAAGCTGCCTGATTAGTCGTAAACGTACTATAAAATATTCCTGCTACAAAAAACACGCCCAACCATTTTAACGATAAATTGCTGGGGACTTTAGCAAAAGCAAACGAAAAGATAAAGATCAACGGAATCATAACTGAATTCATTACTACTTGTAACAACAAATTGGGTTCTTGAAGTAAACGTAGATTGTATGAATCCAAATTCTGTTTGAGTCCTGATTTTCTGACTCGCTTGTGTTTATTAGCTTGCGACAAGGCTGCCGTATTAACTTGGGTCAACTGCTCACTTAGATGTGGCAATAATACATACTTAACTGGAATACCAAAGGCTACCAGTAAAACAATCAACACTAACCACACTAACAGACTCTTAATTGCAAAAGGTTCTTTAATCAAGTGAAACAATGGTAAAAGGAAACTGATTGCTGGCCGATCAAAATTAGCCTTAGTACCACTATTGTTTGTCAGCAGAATACCTCCGACTGCAATAATGGTTGATATTGCGATAAAGGCATTCATGACGATATTTTGATGCTTTTGAAAGACTTTAGTCTTGGTCAAAGCAAAGACAATCAGTGAACAGAAGAACAAGACAATTCCTAAAATAACTAAATACGCCACGATTGAGACCAAAAATGCTATCAGTACAAATACTCCTGCCCGAAAACTGGTCATGAAAAACACAATAAACATCGGCAAAGTAAAGGGAATAATATTAAGGCAGACGATCAACATCTTACTAAAAAAGATTTCTTTTTGACGAAATGGTAACGGTAAATAACTATTTAGATCCTTACCGGCAAAGAAAATATTATAAATTCCCGAGATACTTTGTGAAAATCCTAAAAGAATAAATAACAGAGTGTAAAAAGTAAACATACCTGGTAACTTACTAAAGTCCATCGACAACATCATAAAACCATAGATCATCATAAAGACTAAAGTGTTTATCAAAAATTGCTGCTGTAATTTTTTAGTTAAGACGGTCCCAGTTTTCCCTTTTTTTCGATAGCGATCAGTTACCTGTGGATTTAACAAGCGTAAATCTACCGCAAACAAAGCCTTCAATTGTCGTTTATTCATGAGTTTCGCCCTCGATATCATCTACCAAATGGCCATCACCTTGACGTCCAGCCATCTTCAGATAAATACTTTCAAGCGATTCATTATCATGTTGAGCCAATAAATCATTAACCGAACCGTTATAGATCAATTTGCCTTGTTTCAAAATAGCCAATTCATCACACAATTGTTGGGCTGTATCCAAATTGTGAGTTGAAAAAATAACTGTTTTACCCTTGGCTGCATGTGCTTTCATCAGTTGTTTCAAATCATAGGTCGCTTGTGGATCAAGGCCTTGCATCGGTTCATCCAATATCCAAATATCGGGATCAGACAACAAAGCCCCAATTAAAACTGACTTTTGACGCATTCCGTGTGAAAAACTAGCTAAGGTTTCATCAACGTGTTCTCCCATATTGAACAAATCAACTAATTTCTGACGTCGTTGTTTCACCTCATTCTCAGATAGGTCATAAGCTGCTGCCAATAAATCCCAGTATTCCATAGCCGTTAATTGTAAGAAAATATCGGGTGTATCTGGAACATAGGCAATTTTTTCTTTGATTGTTTGACGATGTTCTTTTAGATCTAAATCATCAACCGTAATAGTGCCACTCGTCGGCTCAATGATACTTACTAAAGATTTTAAGGTCGTTGATTTACCAGCTCCGTTGTGGCCCAAAAAGCCAAAAATCTCCCCAGATTTAATATTCAAAGTTAATTGTTGTAAAGCCTTTTTGCCACCATAGTTTTTAGATAGATCCTCAATTGAAATCATAGCTTCCCCTTACTGATTCACTTAACTTGATATCAATAATTATAGCAACTAGTCCAATCTTAAACGGCGACATTATGGAAATATTTATAATTAACTTTGCCGTTTTGGATTGACACCAAATCTATATTTTGCATTGTCTCAAAAAAAGTCATCTTAATTTCATAAATCAAGGTGGTTTTTGCTATCAATTCTAACGGTCCAATTACAATTTATTTTGAATTAGATTTAAAAGTATCTCAACAAAGATCATTGGCAATGATTGCGTATCAATAACTGATTTACTAGAAAATACTCGTCCCGGTAAGACGATTGGTTCAATGTCGGTTGCAATAAGAACCCTTACTTGAAGGAAACTCCTTGGGGTTGGCCTGTTGATCCTTTAGGCTTGCGTTATTGTTTGAACAAAATCTACGATCGAATCCAAAAACCACTCTTCATCGTTGAAAACGATATGGGTGCAATCGATAAAGCTGACGAAAATGATTACGTTGAAGATGACTACCGAATCGATTACCTTCAAGATCACCTATCTGCTATGGCTGACGCTATCAACATAGATAAGATCCCTTGTTTAGGTTATACAATGTGGGCTCCAATCGACCTTGTTTCCCTTTCAACTGGTGAAATGAAGAAACGTCATGGTTTCGTTTATGTTGATATGGATGACAAAGGCAATGGAACCTTGAAACGAACCCCTAAGAAGTCATATAACTGGATGAAACATGTTATTGAAACTAATGGTGCAGCTTTAGATGAAAATAACTAAAAATTATATTGTATTTAATAGGATTTAGCATATTTAACTGATTTCAAAATAGAAATAATTATAAAACAATATCAAAAATTGTTGCAAACGTTTTCTAAAGAAATATAAAATGGACGTGTAAAAAGAAGAGGGTGTTTAGCCTGAACATTAAAATTCTGGTTAAGCTCATTCAATGTCTATCAACTAATGAAAGAAGTTACATCTAATGTTCTATTCCTATTGTCAACTACCATGGACTAAAGTCCATGACTTGTAAGTAATAAACACACTAACTGTTTATTAGCTACAATTTGCATAGATACAGCACTGCGTGTCATCCGAAGATGATATGTCTTACACGCTAATTACCGATGCCTTTTTAGTCCGCAAGTTGCCAAACGGACTTTGTTCTTCTACTGATGTGCTAATCCTTTATTTAGGATATTGATAGCTGTGTTATGATCTCTAAGATGATATTTATGACAAATTGGACAAGTCCATTGTCTGTCGGCTAGAGTCAATTTGTCAGCACCGCTCAAGATATGTCCGCAATTGGAACATGTTTGGGTGGTGTTTTTTGGATCTATAGTCAAAAATTTTCTACCATATAAATCAGCTTTATAAGCTAACATGTTTAGAAATGTTCTCCACCCAACGTCGGAGATTGACATTGCCAGAGCATGATTTTTCAACATATTTGAACTTCTCAATTCTTCAGCTACTATCAAATCGTGACTATTGATAAGTTTAGTAGATAAAACATTCAAGAATTCATTACGTTGATTTCGTATTTTTGTATTTAGTTTCGATACTAAAAGCCGCTGTTTCTGGTAATTTTTTGATTCTCTTAATTTCCGATGTTCTTTTTTGGCTCGATTCATGCGACGTGATAAAGTTCGCTGTTCTTTAGATAATCTCTTTTTCATTTTTCGATAAAATCTAGGATTATCAACCACGATATTATTACTTGTTGTAAGAAAGTTATCGGTATTCAAGTCGATGCCGATGCTACTTTCAGTTTTTATCTTTTTATTCACAAAGGGAGTATCAGAGCCAAGTTGAAGTGAAATAAAATATCGGTTACAGGGGTCTTTACTAATAGTCACAGTTCCAATTCTTATATCCTTTTTATCTCGAAAGATTTCTTTGTTATAACCTTTGATCCGCAACGTCCCCAATTTTGGAATCTTGATATGCTTATTATCTAGGAGTTTGACTGATCCGGAATAAGCATTCATTTTAGCTTTCTTTGTATACTGACAATTGGTCTGATACTTCTCAGAATAATTCTTTTTATGAAATTTAGGAGTACCAGACTTATGAATTTCCCGAAACATCTTCCAAGCCCTCAGGTAACTCATCTTTGCGTTAGCTTTGGCTA
>NZ_AZEZ01000041.1 GCF_001434275.1 Companilactobacillus mindensis DSM 14500
ACGTACGGTGGTGTGAGAGGTCGGTAATTAAAAGTTACCTCCTACTCGATTTGTTTAGTCTGGAATGAAGCCTCGGCGGATTGCCCTCACAGCGTTCCAGCAATCCGCCGAGGTTTCATGGAAGAGGGCAGTGAACAACCAAATTTGAAAAGGAACCGATGACCTATCTAATTATCCATTTTCAATAATTCTTGAACAACAACTTCGTTGTGAGCTAACCAACCACAAGCACCGGCAGCAATCGCACCAACTAGATCATCCAAGAAGACATTGATCTTGCCAGTCGACTTGTCGTTCAGCTTGCCTAAAACGCCATGTTTTAATTTGTCGACGTAGCCATAATTAGTAACGGAAACAGATCCGTACAAACTAGCTAAAGTGATCGCCATATTTTCATCGATTCCATAAGTGGATTCATCAGTTTCCATGATCCGTTGCATAGGAGCGGACAACAAGCCCTTTTCAGCGAGGACATCCAATTCGATTCCAGTCATGATGGCATTTTGAGCTTCACGTTTGTGGAGAACTTTTTTGATTGCGTGGATAGCTACGTCGTTGTTGAGTCCTTTGACATAATCTTTTTCAAGGAAAATGACGATTTCAGCGATATCTTCCAGTTCAACGCCACGATCCTTCAAATTTCTGATGATGTGTTCATAATATTGTTTGTCTAATTCTTCGTATGATACCAAAATAAGTTGCTCCTTTGATTATTATTTTTCTGTATTCCATTCCGCTTTGAATTCGTCCAAGAAATCGAGCATGTATTGATGGCGTTTTTGGGCAATCAATTTGGCAGTGGGGGTATTCATCATATCAGTTAGTTTCAATAATTTCTCGTAAAAGTGATTGATGATCGTTTCATTGGCAAGGTTTCGGTATTCGGACTTGTTCATTGTCTGACGCGGTGCGATCCTTGGGTCATAGATAGTCTCTGAATTAGCGCCACCATAATAAATGGCCCGAGTGATTCCAATTGCTCCGATAGCGTCCAAACGATCAGCATCCTGAACGATTTGACCGGCCAACGATAACTTAGGCGGATTCTTAGATAAAGATTTACTGAAGGAAATATTGTGGGTGATAAAAAGAACTTCAGCGACTTGTTCATCGGTAAAGTCGATTCCGTGCAAGAATTCCTTCATATCTGCTTCTAACTTAGCAGGATCGGCGACTAGTTTGTCGTCGGCTACATCGTGTAAGTAGGCTGCAGCCAACGTGATGGAAGGATCGGCATCTTCAGTCTTTAAGATCTTTTGGACCATGTTGATGACGCGTTGGATGTGGTCAAAGTTATGTCCGGTGGAGTCTTGGTGCATTTTGCTGTATGAATATTGTTTGATTGCCTCAAGTTGTTGTTCGTATGTCATAAACTCAATCCTTTTTTGAATTAATAAGTCCATTGTGACATAAATTTTATTGCCGTGTTTTATATTTTAAATGAATTATAACTTTTTGGTCTAGATATTCTATGATATGACGATATCGGCAAATTCATTTCTAATCGTTATAACAATATATAGTGATTCAAAATTAAAAAAGTCAACATCTTGCATCGGCTGATAAATTACCCATTTATCAAGAGACGTAAACGTTTTACACCGATATGCTGCCAGTATGCTCAAGATAATCGATTCCATTTTTAGTTGAAATGGTGGTATGATTTTAGCTGTCGGTTAAATTGATATTTTTTATAAATTTCAATTTGAGGGATAAATAATTATTGAATGTTTCAGAATATAAATACCACAATCATATATTGCTGGATCGTTCTAGAGGAGAAGAAACAAATGAGTATTTTCAACCCAAAATGGTATGTTGAACAAATGAAACACTGGAGTTTCAGAAGTTACATGCTATTAATGTTTGGTCTAGGGGCCATCACTGCTTCAACACTTTCACACCCAATCAATGCCATCGCTATTTGGACATGGCTAGCCGGAACTTTAGGTTTCACATGTACCGTTGCTATTACTAATGCCAAACCATTGAATGGTGTTTTAGGATTAGTTTCAGCTCTTATTTATATTTATGTTGCCATTAATGCCAAGAACTTTTCTGACGTTGTGCTTCAATTGAGTTACATCGTGTTATTGGATATTCCTGTTTTGGTCAGTCCACAATGGGCTAAAGATGCTGAAAAGCATATTCACGGTTTAACTGGAATGAAGTGGCTTTTGACAGCTGTCTTCTTCTTTGTTGCTTGGGGACTTTTGTACTTGATGGATACGCATCTATTTATCAGTCCTCGTCCAATTATTGATTCAGTTTCAGCTGCTATTGGTTTCACAGGTGCACTTCTATGTACATTGCGTTTCCGTGAACAGTATTATTTCTGGACTGTTCAAGGTGTTATGTCGATCATTCTTTGGGGCGTTACAGCTACCCAAGGCGATGCTAGTCCAGTTCTATTCTTGACTTACATTATGTACTTCATGAACGATATGATTGCTTTCTTCGATTCACATATCCACTGGTTCCACAAGGATGCTTTAGCCAACCGTGCACGTGACGAAAAGCTTTCTAACGAACAAGCTTAGATTTAATATTTGCAATTGATTTGCCGCTTAGATTATTATTATTTAGCAATAGTAATTCAAAGTAGGGTAGATTATGCGATTAAAAAAATGTGTTAAAGTTATTCTCTCGGTGGCAGTTGGGGTCGTTTTAGTAGCAGACGTTGCTGCCGGAGGGTACATGTTCAATTATGCTTTCATTAAAAATGGCTATGCCAGTAAGTCCCAAGGCAAACTTGGCAAGAACGGGCAATGGTTGCTCAATCAAAAGCAAGCGACTTGGGAACAAACAACAAAGGATCATCTCAAATTAAAAGCGCGTTATATTGCCGCTACGCATAAAACGGCTAAAACAGTCGTTGTCGTGCATGGATATGGTAGTGCTAGTAAATACATGGGGTCGTACATCAGGATGTTTCATGATGCCGGATATAACGTTCTAGCACCAGATAACCGCTCATTTGGGAGAAGCCAAGGCAATTATGCAGGTTACGGTTGGAAAGATCGAACCGATATGAAAAATTGGATCAATATGATCAATCGTCGAAATGGCAAAGATTCGCAAATTGGATTGTTTGGAGTCAGCATGGGTGCTGCCACAGTAATGTATACCCTTGGTGAAAAACTTCAAAACGTCAAATTTGCTGTTGCCGATTGTGGATATTCGACGATCTCTGGGGAATTGGACTATCAACTAAAAGAAATGTTCCATTTGCCTAGTTTTCCTATCGTGCCTACGGCCAGTCTTTACGCCGATGTCTTAGCTGGATATAACTTCTATCAAGCGAGTACTAAAGACACCTTAAAGAGAAGTAAGGTGCCGATATACATAATTCATGGTTCTAAGGATGACTTCGTACCAACGAAGAATGCCTATCAAAACTATGATTATGCCCAGGGTCCCAAGAAGTTATGGATAGTTAAAGGTGCTGGTCATGCTCAGTCATACAGTGTGGCAAAGCAGAAGTATATTGATAATGTAACGAACTATGCGAAAGAATACTTTAAGTAGTAAACTGATTAAAGTTCAGTTCAAAACAAACAAATACCCTCTGATTCCAATACGAATCAGGGGGTGTTTGTTTTCTATTAAAATGAATTTATTTTAAAATTTGTTCCAAAGATTTACGTGGGACTTGATCCTTTGGGACTTTTTCCCAGGACATCACGCGTTGACGCCTGGTGTTGTACGTGATTTTTAAATAATTATTAGGTTTGATAGGACGTCCGAGGGCGCTGTCAAATTTGAGCAATTTTTCATTGCCATTCTTGTCATATGACGGCTGATTGTAGTAATATTCCCGGTAATCATTGCCAGAATCATCTTTTTCGATGATCTCTTTGTAGGAATCGCCCACATAAGTGTAGTAGTCATCGCCAGTATAATTAGGAACATACCAAAATTCATAGCCAATTAATGGTATTAATAAAATAATAACAACTATAATTCCTGCCCAAATTCTTTTACCCATATATCTCTACCTCCGTGCTCAATAGGAATGATAGCATAGTCTACAAAGCTTTTGTCCTAACGGTTTTGTAAGGTCGGAGGAAAATGATATTTTTATAAGTTGAAATTATCCTGATAGTGATTCAACTTGTCGTGGTAGTCAACTTTGAGCGTCAATAATTGATCAGTTGCTACATTATAGAAGAAAGATTGTCCAGAAGGGATCGTTTGGCCACTCAATTTAGATAGATCCAAGTTAGATTCGAGTTTGTCCAATACGATGGGGACCGCACCATTATTTCGTATTTCCAATTGTTGAGGATGTTTTTGACAAAAGATATACGGTCTCGTTGCATAAAAGAGCATTTGGTTGCGATATTTCAAGGCAGCGATTATGCGAAACAAAGCGATTGAAATAAGCACGACGCCGACGATTATGGCAACAGTTAAAGCGATGCTAGTAATATCGAAGATCATTTGGCTTGCAGAATTCATCATGTCACTTCCATTTTTTAATACCTTTAGTATTTCATAAAAGTGTCAATCTTACAATTCTGTCACATGAAACTAACGGTTCAGTTATAAGGCTCAATAATGATTTACTTTTTTTATTGTAGCAGTGATAATGATATCAGATAGATATCAAAGATATTTATCAAAATACTGAAAAGTACATACACATGCAAACTCCGTAACTCGAAACGTCGTCCATATCATATGGACGGCTTTTTTGTTATAGCCGTTTTGTCTTATCCCAAGTATGTTGACCGATTATCAAATGATAAATTGCAGTCATCATACTGAGAAACAAGACAGCGTAAATATAAGAAACCAAGAAAATGGCCAAAATGACTTTGAGTGGAGTCAAGCGCCGACTAGCAAAGGCTTTAGTTAATTTTGGCAGAAGATCGAAGGCTTCGGTCAAGCGAATCTCCCGTAAATAGATCATTGTAAAAGCCAAGCCAAAGAACAAGCCGAAGAAAACCATGATGACAAGTAAAGTCAACAAGTGAATAGGTTTGTAAAGATTTCTACGAATGAAGGCAATCGTCAAAAACATGATGCTGAAATCAGCTAATACATTGATGATTGGTTGAAAGAAGAAAAAGTAAGCATCGAGTTTTTGTGATTCAGGCATATCTTTAGAGTGGATTATATGTCCGAGATATTTTAGACAGTTGAATCCACCTTGAGCCCAGCGAGCCCGCTGTTTGATCAGTCTTTTAACACTCGTCAAAGCTTCCTGATCAACGTAAGCATCGGAAATATACTGGGTTTTGATGTCCTTGAATTCCATCCGTAAAGTCAATTCATAATCTTCTAGTAAGGCATTGCCCCAAGGCTTTTCACCGAGCCGTTTTACGATCGTTGAATATCTGAAGAATTGACCATTGCCGCATAAAGCTACGGCGTTTAATTTGGCTCTGATCGTTTGGATCAAATGATTAACGACGAAAAATTCAATATCTTGAAAGGTCTGCAAAATCGTGTGTGGATTTCTCATTTTGACTCTAAGTTGAACAGAGTCTACCTGGTTATTTTCAAAGGCATTAGTCAATTTATAAAAGCTGTTGGCACTGAGAGCACCGTCAGCATCGACGACACCAACGATACAGCGAGCGGGGTCGAGTTTTTGTTCATGGATCATTTTAGTGATCGTGGGCATGGCTGAATTTAATGAATCGCCTTTGCCCGTCCGTGCGTTGGGAAGTTTTCTTTCTATTATACTGATCGGACCAGAGACGCTTCTGATTTGTGCCAAAGTGTCATCATCAGAGTCATCGTCGATCACAATGATTTCTTTACGACCAGATAATTTCAGTAATTTTTGTAAAGTTCTTTTGATGACTTTACCTTCATTGAGGCAGGGTATCAAAATAAAATACAAGTATTCATTGAGTGATCCATTAATTGTATAGGCGTTGATCAATTGTCTCATCGATTGTTTCTGTTTTCTGAAGTAAAAATAAAACATGATAGAGCATTGAAGAATGAAAGTTACTAAAGCTGTTAGATAAACAATCATATAGAACACCTCTTTACTTGTTCCATATTCATACTGAATCGAAACTGACACTAGCGCAAAAAATTGGTATAGTCATTTTGTACAGAGGCTTCTTATTTGTCTTTTTGAGGTCACATGTGAATATAAGCTGTTTTTGAAAAGAAAATAATAAATCATTTTTTTAATTATGAAAAAACATTCAATCCCGACCTCAACACCAGGTAAGGGGATACATTTTGTCGAAAAAAGCAATAGTTCAGTGCATAGAAAGATAATATTTTTATGCCATATTGATATAAAAGTGGGTAGTCAAAATTAATTTTATATTGGTATAATAAAGAGGTGGTATATAGAGGGGGAAGAGCATGACGACTTTAGTTGATGTAGCGAAGAAAGCCAATGTGTCCAAAATGACCGTTTCACGGGTGATCAACCATCCTGAGAAGGTTACGGACGAGTTGAAACAACTAGTCTATGATGCTATGCGAGAATTAGATTATCATCCGAATATGATTGCTAAGGCGTTAGTTAATAAAAGTACGCGGATCATCAAACTTTGTATTTTGGAAGATATCGATACGACGGAACCATACTATATGAATTTGATGATCGGTATTGCCAAGACTTTGGATCTACATCAATATTCATTGCAATTAGTAACGCAGCGTAATTTTGACATCGGTAATTGTGATGGCTATATTATTACCGGGATGCGCGAGGAAGATGTCGATTGGATCAAATTGGATCGCCTCATATCCAAGCAATGCGACTGATTTACAGTGGTATTCAGCAGATCATGGTTGGCAATGGTCAAGTACTTATCAGTTTGATGGTAGTTATGGTAATTTTGATGTATCGCAACTTTATGATGATTTCTTTACAACTTACCAAACACCAGCTGGTTATACTGACAGTTCGACAACAACTAATGCTGGTTCTACTTCAAGTACGACGACAGATACAAGTACTTCGACCAGCAATGATTCAGTGATCACGGTCAACAATACTAATAGCAATTATGTTCCACTGGTAGCTATTAATAATGATAGTGTTTCAACTGTCTCTAATCGAGCTTTGAGTAATGGCAGTGCCTGGAAGACCGATAAGACTCAAGTAATCGGCAATGTAACTTATTATCGTGTTGCTACGAATGAGTGGGTCAACGCCGAGTACATTAAAGGAAACAATGCCACAACTTCGAGTGCTTCTGATTCCACTGGTTCAACATCTAACAGTGTTGTTAAAGTTAGAAATTCTGATGGTTCATATGTCAGATTGATGGCTTTGCAAACAGATGGCAGCATGCAACCAGTTGACAATCGGGCTTTAGGAAACGATACTTCTTGGTTGACTGATCAATCAAAAGTCGTTGATGGAGTAACATACTATCGTGTCGCAACTAATGAATGGGTAGCACAGACTTATGTTATTAGCTAAAAAGGCATGCAGTAATTATTATTTTTGAAATACTGAAAAAGACCGCCAATTCTAAGTTTGAATTAGCGGTCTTTTATTATAAATTTTACAAGTAATTAACAGATTTGGTCGCCTAAAGTTTCCATCTTACGACGACGTTCTTCGGCAGTTTCTGGTTTGACGTTTCTCCAGTCGACAACTGACAAAGCACCATCAAGAATACCACTGTTGTCTTTTAGAGCTAGGGCGTTGTGCCAAAGTGAAATATTAAGTCCAGCGCTGAGAAGATCAGCATCATTAGGTGAAGTACTCATATCGTAGCCGGCGTTGTTTTCTAGCGGAACAGTATAGTTAGGATCAGCATCTTTGAGAACGACTAATTGGAACTTGTCACCGATAGCACAGCTGCCACCTAGGCTAGAATACTTGTTAGAACCGTCGTCAGTTGTAAGGATCATTCTGCTGCCAGCAGGAATCTTGCCTGCCAAATATGTTTGAGCTTCTTCTTTAATATTTAATTTCATTGTTAAACACCCTTTCTGAATTAAAAATCATTTGTACAAAATTTACTTGTGTACAATCATTTATTACAATTACTAATATAATTCATTTCACTGAAAGCTGCAAATATTATGCTCAAAGATTCAAATTTATTTCAAACAGACATTCAATTGTGATATTTAATAGTCAATTTTAAATTCTTTCGTTCAAAAATATCGGTAACAAAAAGTAAATTTGTTGAAAAATCAGTTGATTTATCATAGTATAAACTCGATTAGTGTACTTGTTGTAGGAGGGAAGAACGTGAGGTATACATTTTTTGTTCAACCACAAGTAAATAAGCGCGACGATACTTTATTTGGTTATGAGTGCTTATTACGGAAAAATAATAATGGCATTTGGCAATTGCCACAGAGTTTTACCGAAATTTCGATTAATGATCAAATAAACATTTTACAAAAGATAGCAGATTTGTTTCGAGAAAAATCACTTGATAATTTAATGCTGTCATTTAATCTGAATCGAGAACAGGCAAATGATCCGAGTGTTTTGGATAAAATAATTATGCTTAAAAAGGATATTCAACCATTTTCATTGACGGTCGAATTGACTGAAGCTATTCCCTTAGCCAAAATCAAAACTTTTAGTGAGATTTTGCATCAATATAATGTAGAATTGGCTATCGATGATGTCGGTACGGGCTCGAATGTTTTTGAAAATATTCATTTGGCTTTACCATACGTTGATAAAATAAAATGTGCCATGCAAAACCTCCGTATGTCTGGACAAGCCAAATTGATTCCAGAGTATTTGAAATTCTGGTCTGACATAGCTCAAAATTATCATTTAGGTATGATATTAGAAGGAATTGAGGATAATACTGATTTGAAACTTGCTGAACAATTTGGTATTGATCTCTTACAAGGATATTTCTACGGAAAACCGGCTTTAGTTCACTAAGAACAAGTTGGGTATTAACGTAAAGTAACCTCTGATTCAGCATTTCGAATCAGAGGTTACTTTTTGTTAGGCAGTTATTTTTAATGATAGATCAACAAATTTGATCGCCAATCTTTTTCATTTTTTCACGCAGCTGTTCTTCCGTCTCAGGACTGACATTACGCCAGTCGACAACAGAAAGGGCACTGTCAAGAATGCCACTCTTGTCGTTTAAAGCGAGACGTCCGTGAACAAAATCGATATTGAGATCGTCACCAAACAAATATTGTTCTGCTGGTAAAATGTGCATGTGCAAATTGTCATTATTTTCCAATTTAATTGAAAAATCAGGATCAGCTTGGTTAAGAATGATCAATTGGAATTTGTCGGCTAATTCACAAGTTGCACCGATACTAGAATAGTTGTTAGATCCATCGTCAGTTGTTAAAATAACTTGGGCGTTTTCAGGAATCTTAGCAGCTAAGTAATTTTGAGCGGCAGATTTGAAAGTTATTTCCATAATGGGGTACCTTCTTCTTATTTAAGTTGTGAAAAATTAATTTGTGTTAAACTTGATTACATGTCAACTATAGTCGTCCAAATAATTTGGTACAAATAATCGGCTTATTAGAAACAATCTGAGAGACAAAATTTCTAAAAAGGTATATAACCGAGTAGAAAATTTAATGGAGAAAAATATGAAAAACAAAAAAGAATTATCTAAGCAAGAAAAAATTGCTTTATTGAGTTCCAAATCACAGGCAAAACTAGAAGAGATCAGACAGCAACAGCATTTTGCAACTTTAGAAGAAGCTTACGATTATTTGATTGGATTCGCGAAGAAAAATTAAAATTCAAATCCCGAATATAATATTTTTTGTGGTGTTGCTGAATTCTTCCGATTGCGTATAATTAAAGATACGTCTATATGTAATTGGGGGATATATTTATTAATCATAAAAAGCTTTATACGTCTGTACTAGCACTGATCACAGTGGTTCTATTGGGATTTATAGCCGTTAATTTTTTGGGACATGATGACCAAAAACAAGTTAAAGCTGACAGTGCTAATAAAGCCACTAAAGTGGTAGTTAAGAAAAAGGCCGTTGAAAAGGTTTCTAAAGAAGACAAGGATATGAACGACTTGAAGCATTTCAAATATACTGATGCTTCCGAGAAGAAAGCTTATCCGGATCTTTTGCAACATCCTAAGGCATGGATCGATGTCGATATTGCTAGCCAACGAGTTTATATCAAAGATGACAAGACCAATCTTTACACAATGTATTCGTCAACTGGAAAAGATGATACAACTCCACGAGGAACGTATTATGTTCAACATGAACGTGGCGACTTTTTCTATACGGAACCTTTAAAAATGGGAGCTTATTACTGGGTTTCATTTTTAAACCACGGTGAATATTTGTTCCACACTACACCGACAGATGTAACCGGTAAATATGATGAACAGATAGCTAAGACTTTGGGTCATGAGCCATCGTCTCACGGTTGTATTCATTTGTCGACTCCAGACTGTAAGTGGATCTATGACAATGTTCCAGAAAATATGAAAGTCGTTATCCACGGCAAGTATCAAGCCCAAGCTTAGTTAAGAATTTGAAAGGAAGCCAATCATGCGTTGGGTATCACTATTAGTAATATTGATCTTAGGTGTTATAGCCGGATTGGTTATTCTTCACAACGATTTCGATAAAAAGCAATTTTACTTTGCAGCAATTAGCCTAATTTATTTAATGATTTTAGGAACTATCGTATTTACGCCCGTGTCGATCAATGGTTTGACTGTGTTGATCACACCTAAGGGAATCGGTCGAGTCAATTTGACTCAGTTATCAATCAATGAGGTTGGCTATTATGAGAATATCATCTTGACGATTCCATTGGGAATGTTATTAAAATTTCATTGGTCTAAATTATCGGTAATACTGGTTACTTTTTTAGGGATGTTAGTCAGTGTGGGAATCGAGACGATACAATATTTCCTATCCCATTGGCTGTTGATCGACCGTACGAGTGATATCAATGACGTTTTAGCCAATACGACTGGTGTTTTGTTGGGGGCCATTATAATAGTCAGTTATCGTTACTTAACCAAGCAAAAAACGGATTTGTAAACTTTTGGTTTTTTCTTAACTTTGGTTATACATAATTTTTAAAATCGAGTAGGAGGTAACTTTTAATTACCGACCTCTCACACCACCGTACGTACGG
>NZ_AZEZ01000007.1 GCF_001434275.1 Companilactobacillus mindensis DSM 14500
CTACGGCTCACAGTGGACTTTCGCCACCAAGTTAGCGCCCATGCCGGGCGCACTACGCTAATAGATCATCCTCTCAAAAATGGATGGTCTATTTTTTTGTACGCAGCATTGCACTGGCAAAATTTTCGGTGTAATATAATTAATCGTTAGTTAGCTAACAATTGTTAAAGGAGTACATCATGAACAAAAAATACACGAACAGTCGCTTAAAAATTGCTGCCAACCAAATCACTCGTGAATTTGACAATTTTGCTAAACAATACGATCTGACTTGGATGCACATGTCGATCATTGACTTTTTGAGTCATCGAGCTGACCGAGAGACTTTCCAACGTGATATTGAGCATGAATTTTTCATTCAACGTTCAACGACTACCGTCTTGTTGCAGCGCATGGAAAAGCGCGACTTGATCTATCGCAAATCATCCCCAACGGACGCTCGTCAAAAGTCAGTCTACTTAACCGCCAAATCTCACGCTCTGGAACAACAGATCGACGGTTTCATGCACGACCGCCAAGATATTCTTGAAAATAATTTTTCAGCCGCTGAGATCGCTACGTTTGAAAAAATACTCAATTTTTATATCAACGGAGGCGAAGATTAATGGAAAATAACGAAAAGGTCCCTCTAAAAGTTCTGCTAGCCGTCATAGCAACCGGCATCATGTCCTTTTGTGGCGTGATCGTTGAAACGTCAATGAATATTGCCTTCCCAACCTTAATGAAGGAATTCAATATCACGACCGCCACGGTTCAATGGATGACAACCATTTATCTATTAGCCGTTGCCATCGTAGTGCCACTGTCTTCATTTTTTAAGAAAAATTTCCCTACTAAATCGCTCTTTATTACGGCCAACTTACTGTTTATTTTAGGTGTTTTGACCGATACCATAGCGCCCGCTTTTCCAATCCTATTACTTGGTCGAGTCATTCAAGGATTAGGAACTGGGATTGCTTTGCCACTGATGTTCAACATCATTTTGGAGAACGTCCCTCAGAGTAAGATCGGCTTGATGATGGGTATCGGAACTTTGATCACAGCCGTTGCGCCCGCTATTGGTCCTACATTTGGTGGTTTAGTCATCAGTGCGTGGGGTTGGCGCTATATTTTTATCATCCTATTACCAATTTTAATAATTTCCTTCTTACTCGGTATTAAAAATATCCAACAAAAAAGCCCTATTCAAAAGTCGAAATTTGATTGGGCCAGTTTACTTGCTTTGATTTTTACGTTCAGTGGTTTGATATTTGGATTCAGCAACATGAGTCAATTAAGTCCTTTAGTTATCGTAGCCTTCGTGGTCGGTATCATTGGCTTGCTTGGTTTTGTCATGCGCTCACTGAAATTAGATGAACCGATCATCAATCTGCGCGTCTTCAAAAATCACACGTTCACAAGCCACGTGATAAGTTTCTTCATCTTCCAAGTATTATCGCTAGGTTTTGCATTCATTTTGCCCAACTACATCCAACTCGTCAACGATAGTTCAGTTACGATTGCTGGTTTAGCAGTCTTTCCTGCTGGTATCATCGGTGCAATTTTTGCTCCTTTGAGTGGTAAAATTTACGACGAATTAGGCGCACGCTTACCTATTATTTGTGGCGTCATCTTAGCGGACATTTCAATTATCCTGTTCACTTGTTTGAGCCTAAATATTAACAATACCGCAATCACTTTCATGTATATTCCTTATATGCTCGGAATGGGCATGGCTATTGGGAATATCATGACTAACGGTTTGAAATATTTGTCGAGCCAAAATCAAACTGACGGTAATGCGGTCTTCAATACGCTACAACAATTTGCCGGAGCGACTGGTACGTCAATCATTTCCGCCATCATCGCTAACAGTCAAAACAATCCTAATTTGAGTACTAAAGTTTCGACCGCTATCGGTTCACAACATGCGTTCATTTTGATGACGATCTTAGGTTTGATCAATCTTCTAATTCTCTGGAAAGCTATTCCAAGTAATACTCAAAGAAATTAGCTATTTTATCCATCAGTCTCGTTTCAACTAAATGGCCAGCTTTATAGCCAGTAATAAAGGAAACCTGGTCACCGTAATCTTTTTGATGAACTAGATCAAAGAAGTCTTTCGACTGGCTATAAGGAATTCTTTGGTCATCTGTTCCATGCCAAAACAATAGTGGTCGATGATTTATGGATTCGGGATGTTGACTGAGATCATATTTGTTGATCCAACTGGTAATATATTCCATATCTTCAGGAACATAAATTTGTCGCTGATTAGCGTAATCACGAACTCGCTTGGCGTACGCTGACAAATTGGGCGTACCCATGATAATAGCGGCCGCAGTGATCTCGGGATGGTTGGTCAGCAATGCGCCCGTAGTCATGCCGCCCATCGAGTAGCCACCAACGCCGATTTTCTTATCTTTGATCAAATCTCTATCTTCGTAGTAATTACGGATCAAAGAAAATTCCGCTATATTCCCCTGGATACTATTCCAAAAAGTTAATGAAGGAATCGACGAAATATCCATGTGTCTTTGCCCATGATTTATCGCATCGGGTAAGATCACACGGATATTTTTTTGAGCTAATTTTCTCGCCTGGGTCAAAACGAGTTCCTTACTAGAGCGCCAACCATGATAAAAAATTATTAATGGTGCTTTTTGATCATTCAATTCCTCATTGACGACTTCCAAAACGGGAATATCTTGAATCATAAATTGATTTATTTTCGTCATATTTGTACCTCATGGTAATGGTATCATTTTAGGGTAAAAAAAATGCAGGAATAAAAAATATTCCTACATTATATTAGATATATGGTAAGTTACGATTTTTGATTTTGAATAGTAATTCTTCTACGTCACGATTGTGACTGTGCCCTGTATTCATGTCATATTCAATTAAATCACGTCGGAAATCAATTAATTCAGACTCCAAATTTTCGTTACACTCTAGTAGCTTCAAATGCTTAAATACTAAGTTAATTAACGAACGTTCTGAGCCCAAATTGAAAGATCCGACTGACTCTTCAACGGAGCGTATGAAATTGTCCCGCTCAACGTTAGAAATGCGTACTTGTTTCAATATGAGACCACCCTTCTAGTAAATATATTTGACAAAACCCTATGCAATTATTCTCTTCACCATCAACATTATGCCTCATCTAATGGACAGAATGCTTTCAACTTTATATAAAATACTTATACTAATCTGAACAATCCTATATATTATTTGCATTGATGTAACTAAATTATGTCATCTATGAAAGCGTATGTCAGCTTTCTCACCGAATTGAGCAATATAATGATTAAATAAATTAAATATTTCTAATATTTTGCTATTTTAATCAAAATATTTTTCCTTAATTGTAGAAATTGTTTTATATACACTTTATAATTAAATTGGTTATATAAGCGGGATATATTAACCTAACAATATTTTCATTGTTATCCTTTTTAAAGTAGTACTCCTTCTCAACTGCTTAGGAATCAGGGTTAGTGGTAGGCTCTGATTAATCTCCCGTAAAATAAAGACTTGTGGTAGGTCTTTATTTTTTTTTGACTTATTTTAGCCGTGTTTCCGTTATTCAGGAGTTATGGCTAAATAGGGTTCATTATGATAAACTACAAAATTAGGTTATATCAAATATGTTTTGGGGGGAATTATGACGAAGCAGCTTAATAAGTATGCAGGCAAAGCCGTGCCGGCACTGGTTTTTATCGTCTCTTTGATCTACTTTGGATTCTTTAGATTCTGGATGATACCATCGGGGGATGACTATTTTTGGTGGTAGCAACAATGGACGTTACTTGGGGAATCTTTTGGAGATCATTACGATGCATCGCATGACTTTGGCCGTGATTGCCTATGCGTTAGGTTGGACTTTGTTGATGTGGTGTATCTGGCGACTGACTAACAAATCGCTCACTGCCCTATTCCTGTCGTTCTTATTCGTCTTCACGCTTCAAGCTGGTTTTATCAACAATGTGCTTGCTTGGAACGCCGGCTTTGTCAACTATGTTCCACCAATGGTTTTGGCATTGTTCTATATTATTTTTGTTGAAAAATATCGGGACAAAAAAATCAATGTCTTTCTAGCCTCAATATGGACGTTACTTTTAGGCGTGACCGTCGGACTATTCAACGAAAACATGGCTATCGGTTCAATTATTATGGCCGTTTTGGTACTACTTTATTTCAATAAAAAAGCCCAGCTCTATCACGTGATCTATTTAGTGGGGACGATTATTTCTTCTGCTATCATGTTCAGCAATCCTGGCTATCGCGTGCACAGTGCTTATCGTGGTACGACTTTCAAATTAGATGAAATTTGGCGGAACTATTCTAATATTACGCATTTCTGGTTAATTACTTTTAACATCGTTTTATTGACCGCCATTTTGCTTTCAATCTTGATTTTGACTATGAGATCGAGTTTACCGATGTTACAAAAAATTATCACTGCTTCACTTTCACTGATCTTCTTAGTTTATTATTACGCTATCAACGACCATCTAACTAAATTTACGATGGACTACAATTACAGTTATCAATACGGATCCCTTGGCGACAAGCTTTACAACATGGAAGGTATCGTCAGTATTTTATTGATTATCTTCATGGGTTATGCAATCTTTACTTTTTACAAAAATGACCCTAAGATGTGGCTATTTTATCTGATGACCGGCGTGATCGAGGGCCAACTGCTCTTCGTCAATTCACCGATCAATGTCAGAGGCTATTTTTTGGCCTACATTTTCATGTATCTGATCGGTATTCGTTTCACTGTCGACGCTTTGGATCAATTCAACTTCAGTTTCAAAAATTCAGTTGTCAACATTGTTTTATTGCTGACCTTAATCTTCATGGGCAATAGCTTCTTGACTAAGATCCACGCCAATTACGTCGTTAACATCGAACGTGTCAGTCAACCAAGTTTTTATAAAAAAGGACTTGAGATCAAGAAACACGTTCCCTATCCAACCTTTGTTTGGGCTAACGATTTAACGAACCAACAGAGTTCGCCTTATTGGTACTTATATTTGATCAAACATAATTTGATTGAAAAATAATTAATGAATATGAAAAAGGGACTAATTCACAATTTGAATTAGTCCCTTTTTTAACTCATAAACTCGGCAAGCAATTCGGGTGATTAGGCAAATACTCGAAAGCTGACCAGCTTATTCCGTTCTCTATTTTTCTTTTTTATTATATTCTGGATCATCCAGATCTTCTTCAATATCAACGCCATATAAATTATTGACTTCGGCATCTTTATCGGCTGGATGAACGACTACGATGGCAATGGCGCCTTTGCTGCTGACATAGCCGACAAACGTCGTTACCTCTTCAACGTAATAAGGCAATCCGTCGGAATGAACCAAGTATTGTCCAGCGACTGGCATACTTTCGATGTAAACTTTGTTCATTCGGATATAATCATCACCGTCATGAAGTACAATTAATATTTTATACATGAAATACACCCTTTTCTTATTCTACCTATTGTTCTATCGTAATAGTATTGAGAATTAATTACTAGCATTAAAGCAAATGAATATTTCGATGAGGAAGAAATTATGCAAAATAAGCGTTCCATTGTTGCCAACCGTATCGTCGTCAAAGTCGGTACCAGTACTCTAATCCGCCAAAATAGTAAGATCAACTTGACCGTTATTAAGGATTTAGCCCACGTGTTAAGCAATTTGAAAAAATCTGGCAAAGACGTCGTCTTAGTCTCATCCAGTGCTATCGGTGTCGGCATGGGTGTTTTAGGTTTAGAAACACGTCCGGTCAAAATCTCTCGTCAACAAGCCGTCGCTGCTGTTGGTCAAGCCGAATTGATGCAGATTTATAACGAAGCTTTCCACGAGTATGGGATGTCAGTCGCCCAAATGTTGATTACTCGTGATATAATCGATTATCCGGAAAGTCACACTAATGTGATGAACAGTTTCCAAGAATTGCTTTCCATGGATAATACCATCCCTATCGTCAACGAAAACGATACAGTAACTGTTTCCGAATTGGATCATCACACTAAGTTTGGTGACAACGATCAACTCTCAGCCATCGTAGCTAATCTAGTTGACGCCGATCTTTTGATCATGTTGTCCGATATCGACGGTTTCTATTCCGCCAATCCGCTCAAAGTTCCTGATGCCGAGTTGATCCAGCGCATCGAAAAGATCAATCCTGAAATCATCGCTGCCGCTGGTGGTCACGGAACAAAATACGGTACCGGTGGCATGACAACTAAGTTAAAAGCTGCTGAATTAATTTTGAAACACAACCAACAGATGGTTTTAACTAACGGTAAAGACCCTGAGATCATCAATAACATTCTAGCGGGCGAGCCTGTTGGAACTTTGTTCACCAAAATCCCAGAATAATAACCATAGGAGGTAATAATGAATTCTAAATTTCCTATCGAAGTAGCCATTATTAACCTTATAACAAGTTACAAAAATCTTATTGCAACGAAGATGCGCCCACTAGGACTTCATCCTGGGCAAGATATGATCTTGTTAGAATTGTTAAAAAACGACGGTATTTCCCAAAATAAGTTGGTCGTCTCTTTATGCGTCGATCACTCAACGATTGCCAAATCAGTCAGTCGCATGATCAAAAGCGGCCTCGTTCAGACAAAGAAATCAACTAAGGACAAACGCGTCACTCTAGTCAGTCTCACCGAACACGGAAGAGATCTAGCTACTCAAGTCGAAGACGTTTGGTTAGAGTCCGAACGCAACGCCACTTTAGGCTTTAGTGCTGAGGAACAACAACTGTTTGTTGAAATGCTGGAACACATCACTCATAATTTGAATAATCAGTGATTTATGTTGACGGCAACATAAATTCATGGTAAATTAGCAATATGTTGACGGCAACGCATTTATCAACACTGAATAAAAAATTAAAATTACTTAGACGTTAATAGTGGATACAGCCATCCACTATTTTAAGGAAGCGATGCTCGACCGCTTGTTACTAACACCCGATCGCATCAACAAAATGTCTGACGGGTTGCGCCAAGTAATGGACCTTCCCGACCCCATCGGTAAAATTACCCGTGGCTGGGAAACAATGAGTGGTTTAGATATCACTCAAGAACGTGTGCCTTTAGGCGTTATCGGCATGATCTATGAAGCACGTCCCAACGTTACCGTAGATGCCGCCGGTCTATGTTTTAAAGCTGGTAATGTGGTCATCTTGCGTGGTGGCAAAGAAGCTATCAATTCCAATATTGTTTTGGCGGAAACTTTGCGCACTGCTTTGAAAGATTCTGGTATCAATCCTGATGCCGTTCAATTGATCGACGACGTCAGCCACGAAACTGCTCAAAAAATGATGGAATTAAAAGATTACATCGACGTTTTGATTCCTCGTGGCAGTGGTAAATTTATCAAAATGGTGGTCGATAAAGCCAAAGTTCCTATTATTGAAACTGGTGCCGGCAACTGTCACATTTACGTCGACAAAGACGCCGATCTCGACAAAGCTTTGAAGATCATCATCAATGCCAAAGTTCAACGCCCTTCCGTCTGCAATGCCGCTGAAAAAGTCGTCTTGCACAAAGACATCGCCAATGAATTTTTGCCACGCTTATACGACGCTCTATCAGCTAATAACGTTGAAGTCCGTGGGGATGTTTTGGCCAAAGCCATCGTGCCCGAAATCGTACCCGCAACGCAAGAAGATTGGAGTACTGAATACGACGACTATATCATCGCTATCAAAGTCGTAGACAACATCGATGATGCCATCAAGCACATCAACAAATACAACACTAAACACAGTGAATCGATCATCACCGAAAATTACACGGCCAGTCGCAAATTCATGAAACAAATTGACGCCGCCGTCGTTTATACGAACGCTTCAACTCGCTTCACTGACGGCCAACAATTTGGTTTCGGTGCTGAGATCGGTATCAGTACGCAAAAGCTCCACGCACGCGGTCCCATGGGCGCTAACGAATTAACTACAACGAAGTATTTGGTTCAAGGCGATGGCCAAGTTAGAAAATAATTTGCTCATTCAACCCTTTCAACAAGCGACCGCTCGCCACTATAAGCTCTTATTGAGCGCTGACCCTTCACGAAAAGTTGTCGACAGTTATTTAGCCTGCGCCCACAAATTTGAATTACTCAGTGATAATCAATTAGTCGGCGTCATTTTGTTGATCGATACTCGCCCGGAAACGATTGAAATCGTCAATGTAGCTGTAATCGAAAAATATTGGAACCACGGCTTTGGTGAAAAATTAGTCCGTTTTGGCATCAGTTGGGCTAAAGAACGCCACTATCAAACAATTGAAATTGGTACCGGCAGTACTAGTTTTGGCCAGTTATATTTGTATCAGAAATGTGGCTTTCGCATTGTTGGTGTCGATACTGATTTTTTTGTTAGAAACTATGATGAACCAATTATTGAGAATAAATTGGTTTTGAAGGATATGGTGCGATTGAGGCTAAATTTGAATTAAACAAATACGCCAGTATTACTAGAATTATCTAGTAATACTGACGTGTTTTTAGTTGTTAGTCTTTTTCCCATTTAACGTTGAATAGTTCTTAATGAACTTATAAATATGCAAGTCCTTCATAATCAAGATCATATCGCCGACCATAACTGACATGATGACGACAAAGAAGATGATGATCTGATTCAATGAAGCTGCGTCGATCTGTAATCCTTGGTACCTTAAATCCATGATAAATTCGTAGGCAATGTAACCGATCAGCAAGAACTCCAACATTTCGAAAGGTGTTTGGAATTTTACACCAAACTTCTTGTTGAGATCGTTATCTAATTTGTCCATTGCAAAAGGTTTTTCATCAGAAAAGAAAGATAATTCTATAATCGTATTTCTCATGTTCAAAATTATTTCTAGAAGTAATAATAATAACCAAAATAAGAAAACGAGCATAAAGCCTATAAAATAATCACCGGATGACATTATTTTTCCTTTCATGTATCTAACACTAATTTTAATACATCCTAAAAAAATCTCAATACAATTCTAATTTGAAAACGTACACAAAAAATAGCCATCACTGAATTCTTCTTCAATGATAGCTAGCTATAAAATCAAATGATTATTTTAATATCCAGTAGAATAATTAACTCGGTTAACAACGACATCGCCGTTTTCAACATAAGCTTTCAAGTTTTCTTTGAAAATGGCAAAAGCACGTTCTTCATAGTGAACACTTGCCCCAGCATCGTGTGGCGTGATGATAACGTTCTTCATATCCCAAAGTGGGCTGTCGCTTGGAAGTGGTTCAGGAGTAGTAACATCCAAGCCAGCTCCAGCGATTTTACCATCGTTCAAAGCATCGACTAAATCGCTCATATTAGTAGTTTTTCCACGGCCAATATTGATGTAGTAAGCTTTCTTAGACATTTTTTCGAAAATATCTTTATTGAACATACCGATTGTTTCCTCAGTATCTGGCAAAGCATTGATCACAAAGTGAACTTCGTTGATACGTGATTCCATTTCTGACATAGGAATCATTTCGTCGATATACTCAGCCGGCTTGTCGCTTCTTCTAACGCCAATCGTCTTCATCCCCAAAGCCTTGGCATATTTGGCAATCAAGGTCCCAATGTGGCCCACGCCAACGATCATAACAGTCTTGTTGTAAACTTCATCGTAGCCTTCGTCGTGTTTCCACTCTCTAGCATCTTGGTGTCTAGCAGTTAAATTCATACGACGTTCGAACATCAACATGTAAGCCAAAGTTTGTTCAGCAATGTTGATGGCATTAGCACCGGCACCGTTAGTTAAAATAACACCTTTATCATCCAATTCCTTCAATGGTAAAGCGTCAACTCCAGCACGGACAACTTGGATCCAATTTAACGTATTGCTCTTCAAAACTGCATCCTTTAATGCATTAGACCAATCATAAAGTACTTCTACACCATCGAGATCTTCAGCGGTAACTTTTTTAGGCGATACCACTTTCAAATCGACCCCAGAGATTGATTGAATCTTTTCTGTTTGTTTCTTTGTTAAATTAACTAAACTAAGAACTTTCATCTTTCTTCTACCTCATCTTTAGAATTACTTTATGTTAATTACATATTATAACTATATAGCAAAAACTATCCAGTTTTTCTGTAAATGTCTAAAAATATTCGGAATGTATGATACAATATAAATCGTTGCTCATATTTGATTTATTTTACCGTTTATGTTAGGAAGAATTGTTCCTTATTGCTGGAGCAATTTTTTTATGGGATATTTTCAAAATATTCACTCATAAAAGACAAATTATTACGAATTTATACGATTTAACCCATTTCTGAGTGAATGATAATATTCGTGTTTTGCTTACGGTATACATCATGATGAGACAAATACAATTAAATTTAGGGGTAGTATTAATTATGCATTATTCGCTGTTAGTACGTTGTATCGCTGAATTTATCGGAACAGCTATTATGGTTGCCCTCGGTAATGGTTCAGTGGCCAACGTTGAATTAAAAGGAACAAAAGGTTTTCACGGTGGGTGGATTCTGATTGGATTTGGTTATGGTATCGGTGTTATGGTACCAGCCATGATGTTCGGTCCCATCTCAGGGGGTCAAATCAACCCAGCTATGACATTGGCTCTAGCTTTCAATGGAGAATTTCCATGGGCTGAAGTTGGTCCATATATTATTGCTCAATTCTTAGGTGCTATCTTTGGTCAATTGATGATCGTAGCAGCCTACAAGCCTTACTATAACAAGACTGAAAACGTTGAAAGTATCCTTGGTACTTTCTCAACCATCGATGCTGAAAACAGTCGTCTCAATGGTTTCATCAACGAATTTATCGGTACTTTCATCTTAGTATTCGGTGCCGTTGCTCTTACTTCAGATCATATCGATTCACGTGCCGACTTTATCGGTTTAGGATTCTTAGTTATGTGTTTGGTTGTTTCCTTTGGTGGTCCTACTGGTCCAGCTTTGAACCCTGCTCGTGATCTTGGTCCTCGTCTATTACATGCATTATTACCTTTAAATCCTAAAGGTTCTTCCCAATGGAAATACAGTTGGGTTCCGGTATTAGCTCCGATCCTTGGTGCTATCTGTGCTGTGAAACTTTACGGAGTATTCTTTTAAATAACAAGCAAAAAGGCAAACTACTTTTAATCAAGTAGCTTGCCTTTTTTATCTTTAAAAAGTATCTAATTATTAGAACCAAAAACATCAATCTTACCAATGTAAAATAAAGAAGAAATCACTTGTTGTATGACAATCCGCGTTTGAATCTCTTCCAGAAACTTGAATCATCAGTTTGTAGCATTAATCCTTGGTAGATACTTCCGATATATCTGGCCAACAGAACGATACTGAGCACTAAAACGGCTAATGACAAAGTTATTTCTAATGGACTTGCGTTGTTGTTGATGATTCTTAATGGCATGAAATATGAGGAGAAGAATGGAACATATGAGAATACTTTAACAATGATCGAATCAAGATTGTTTTGGAATGGGAAAGTTACAAAGAAGGCTACTAAATTGAGCATGATAACTGGTTGAGCAGCTTTGGAAGCATCCTCTGCTTTGGCTACTAAGGCACCGGAAAAGGCTGCTAGAATCGTGTAAATAACCACTCCTAAGAATAAATAAACTAAATTGAGACTGAGGATATTTTTCAAAACTGAATCGATCAAGCTCTGATATTGACTGATGAACCCTTTAGTCAAGGATGAATTTTGAGCAACGAGATAACCGCCCCAACCGCCGACTAAATAAATCAAAATTTGAGCCATGATAACTAATAACACCCCAAGGATTTTACCTAAGAAATACTTCACTGCCGTTGTACTAGAGAAGATGATCTCCATGATCTTGGTCCCTTTTTCGGAAGCAATCTCTTGGGCAGTGATGGTCGTGTAGGTGATCAAAATTATATAAACCATGATTACAGTTATCCAATAAGAAATCGTCTTTGCCAAATTGGCCGTACCAGTTTTCTTTTGAATATTTTCCTTTAGTTCGGGTTGTTGTTGCAAATCATTCACTTGAGTTGGCGTCAGTTGAGCTTTGGCAACATTTAACTGTTGTTGCGTCCGCATCAAGTAACTGTTGATACGAGCTTTTTGACCCGAGCTTAGTGAATCAGTTCCAAAATATTTAGCCCTGATTTTTTGATTGTCGAGTTTCAAAACTAAATAACCAGCTAAATCATTTTTCTGCATCATTTTTGCAGCCTTGTCTTTATCGGTAACTTTTTTATCGACATCTTCTTTATTAGCTTTGATAAAACTGTTTCGTAGCTGTGACTGATCACTGATGACAGCAATCTTGTCAGTATTTTGGCTAGAGCTGGCCCCTAAATAACCGGCTCCCATCGAGATACCAAACATCAAGAATGGCCCGATGATCAACATGACAAAACTCCACGATTTAACTTGGCGAAGGAACGTTTCGAAGGTTACGATCCATAATTTATTCATGCTTTTCACCTGCTTTCAAGCGGAAAATCTCGTTTAGCGTTGGTGGCTGTTGGCTAAATTCTTCAATATATTTTCCTTTAGTCAGTTCTTCAAAGATCTCTGGACCTGCAGTCTCATCATCTAAGTCTAAACTGAAACGCTTCTCTTCATGTTGTTCTACTTTGATCACGTGTGGTAATTCATGTAATTGCTCTTTTGTCCAATTCGTTGTCACAAAGATTCTAGTTTTGCCAAATGACTGACGAACTTCGCGAACGGTCCCTTTCAAGACCACTTCACCATTCCGTAGCATGACCAAGCGATCACAAATTTCTTCAACATTTTCCATATCATGACTGGAAAATATAATGGCAGCCCCTCGTTCTTTAGCCGCTAAAATGGCTTGTTTCAAAAGGTCAGCATTGACCGGATCCAAACCACTGAATGGTTCGTCTAAGATGATCAATTTGGGATTGTGGATCAAAGTACAGATCAACTGTACCTTCTGCTGATTACCTTTGGATAGGTCTTTGATTTTATCTTTTTTCATTCCTTTAACGGCAAACTTCTGCAACCACTGATTGATCTGTGGTCGAATTTCTTTGGCCGTCTTGTTCTTTAAACGTGCCAGATAGATTATTTATTGCTCGATCGTCAACTTAGGCATCAAGCTGCGTTCTTCAGGTAAATAACCAATTTCATCAAACACGCTCTCTGTAATTGGCTGGTCGTTCCAAGTTATTGTTCCCTCATAATTGAGAAAATTTAGAATACTGTGAAAAGTCGTTGATTTACCGGCCCCATTTTGACCGATCAAACCTAAGATCTGACCGTCGGCTACATCAAAAGATACATCCTTTAAAGCTTTTAAATCGCCAAAGTTCTTTTGAATATGCTGTATTTTGAGCATTAAGATCCTCCCCTATCATATTTATCCTAAATTATACAGGAGAGCCTAATTTTATGTTGGTTCTTCACTGCACTTAAAAAATCTGTGTTAGCATTATTGTTAATACAGTCTAGGGGGAAATTTTAATGACTGATAAACAAAAAGGTTTCTTTTACGCCATTGCTGGACCAGTACTTTGGGGATTCTCCGGCAGTATCGCCCAGTATTTATTCACGCAAGAAAGCATTCCCACTCAATGGATCGTTGGGATACGGTTGATCTTTGCAGGATTGATGTTGGTCATATGGTGCTACTTTATCGATTCTAAGGAACTATTTGCAATTTTAAAAAAACCACGTTATGTCTTTCAATTATTGGCTTTCGGTCTCTTGGGGATGTTGCCAGCACAATATACTTATTTTATGGCTATTAAATATGGCAATGCACCGACGGCCACGGTTTTACAATTCTTAGGGCCATTATTCATTATTCTTTATCTTTCTTTGCGAAAGTTACAGCTACCTAGGAGAATCGACGTAATTTCCATTATATTAGCCTTATTAGGAACTTTTCTCTTAGTAACTCACGGACACCTCAATCAGTTAATGCTGTCGCCAGCGGCCATTCTTTGGGGTGTAGGCGCCGGTATTAGTCAGGCTTCTTATACTCTGTTGCCTCGGGAACTCTTACGCCGTTTTGATGCTAGGATCGTGACTGGTTGGTCAATGTTACTTGGTGGTATCGTCTTCGCTCCTTTTGCGGACTTAGGACACATGCCACACTTAACTGGTATCGCTTGGATCTGCATCATCTTCATCGTTACTGGTGGAACAATGTTTTCTTACTTATTCTACCTACAAAGTCTCAACTACTTAACGCCAGCAACTACCGGAATGCTGAGCGCTTTTGAACCACTGACGGCTACTGTTTTGGCAGTGACTGTCCTACAAACCAAAGTCAGCCCGGCTGAATTAGCTGGTGCGGTTTTGATTTTAGGAATAACCTTCTTACAGGCTCTGCCGCCTAATTTGTTCAATCTAAAAAGATAGCAAAGATTCAACACACTCAAAAACCTCTGATTCTAAATTAAGAATCAGAGGCTTTTTAGATTAAGTTAATTATATTCGGCTCGCTTTTATTTGTATCCATTGGCACGATTTGACTGATGAAGGTTATCATTGATAGCTTTGTCAGCTGTATCCAAAGCATGATTGATATCGCCGCCATTGTAGACAGTTTCCATCGCTACTTCTTCGAGTTGACGAGTAAGCTGCATTCCTTCCATCAAAATACCAGAGTTAGAATAATTTGGTTTAGCCTTAGCCAATTGTTCGCCAGGAACCTTTGACTCAGGATTTTTAGCGTAAAGATCTTTCAAGATCTTTGTCTTTTGAGAATCCTTGTTTAAAGCTAAGTATCCTGTGGACTTTTGCCATTGTGCTTGAACTTCAGGTTTTAGTGAGTACTTGATGAATTCAAACGCACCACGTTGAACGTCTTTGGGTTTATCGTTGGAGATCCAAAGTGCGGCCCCACCAATAGCAACCCCATTAGCTTTCTTGTTATCTGGATGTGGGAAATATGTAATACCTAATTTGTTAGTATTGTTCTTTGTCAACTGACCGATACTTGCTGAAGATTGGATGAAGATACCAACTTTGTCAGATAAGAATCCGGCTGTTTGGTTAGCACCAGCACTGGCACCTGAACCATAGTCGATAAAGTCATCAGACTTGATATTTTCTTTGATCCAGTTTAGGAATTCAACCGTATCAGGATTGTTGATTTTAACTTCTGTAGGATTTCCAGTGTGACCATCATTGTTGTTGGCAAGTTGAGCACCAGCATTAGCTAGAGCTTGTTCTAAGAACCAGCCGTACACTTGAACCGTCATCCCCTTAACTTTGTGATCTGACTTTTCATAAAGTTGTTTAGCCACACGTGTGATGTCGCTGTATGAAGGTGAAACTGGTGGTGGTGTGATGCCGTACTTCTTCAATAAACTAGCATTGTAATACAAAACTGGTTGTGAAGTATTGAATGGCATGGCTTGTTGCTTGCCACCATTAGAGTAGAACGCACGCGCAACTGATGAGATCTTAGAAACATCATAATTATCTTGATCGATAAAGTTTTGAACCGGCGTTGTATAGCCACTGTGAATCATTTGAGCAGTTGAAATATCAAAAGCTTGGAATACCGCTGGCGATGTACTTGTACCGTGGGTTTGTAAGATTTTTTGGATTGCTTCGTCGTATGTTCCTTGATACTTAGGAATCACCTTGTATTTAGTCTGTGACTTGTTGAATCCGTCAACAACTTGTTCCAATGCATCTTCAGAAGGTCCACCCATTTCATGCCAGAAGACGATAGGAATCCGGTTGTCATTTGCTGCTGATTTAGCAGATAACGATTTTCCAAATACCGTAACTAATAGTATTGCCAAAATCGCTATTAAAGGTAAAGTTAATTTTTTATATTTCGATATTACTTAACAGCCCCCTCATTCATACCTGACTTGAAGTAGTGTTGGCCGATAAAGAGCACAATAATTGTTGGGATAACAATGATTGCTGCACTGGCTTGGATCATACCCCAGTCGTTAAAAGTTTCTTCGGATTGAAGTTGCTTCAAACCATTTTGGATAACACGAGAATTGTTACTGAATGTTGTCAACATTGGCCAGAGGTATTGATTCCAGGCTCCTAAGAAACTGTAAGCACCCAACGTGATCATGCTGATCTTGTTATATGGTAAAACAATATTCCAGTAGAATTGGAAGTGGTTCAAACCTTCAATATCGGCAGCTTCTTTTAGTTCAGCTGGCGTTTGCATGAATGACTGACGCAACATGAATGTACCGAAAGCTGACGTTAAAAATGGAATGATCAAAGCTGCATAATTGTCCAAAAGTCCCATGTGCTTAATAGTAGCGAAGTTAGGGATGATTTCAGCTTCAAATGGCAACATCATCGTAACTAAGAATAAAGCAAAGATAGTTTTACGGAAACGGAACTTCAAGAAAACAAAAGCGTAGGCACTCATTGAACAGAAAATCAGTTGTGCCACCATCGTTAACGTTGCGATAACTACGGTATTCAATAAATAACGCAGGATCGGCGTTTTAGTGAAAGCTGAGACGTAATTGTCTAATGATAAGTTAGTACTGAATAAATTACCTTTGGCAATATCCATAGTTGGCAAGAAACTCGTCCAAATACCGATAAAGAATGGAGCCAAAATAATCAAGGCTAAGGCAATCAATAAAATATAACTGAAAACTCTTTTAAGTATTGCTCTCTCGTCAAAATTAGCCATTAGTAATTTACCTTCTTTTCTAGGAACTTAAATTGAATCAAAGTAAAGAAAGCAATAATAACGGTTAAGATAATGGCTTCTGTACTTGATTTAGCATAGTTACCACTGTAAAAGGCATCCTTGTAAATTCGGTAAACTAGCATGTTGGTTGCATTAGTAGGACCACCCTTAGTAATAAGGTCGATCAAACCAAAACTCTTGAAAGCACCAATAATAGTAATTGTTGAAACGAAGAATAAAGTTGGTGAGATCATCGGAATCGTGATCTTGAAGAATTGGTATCTTGATGAGGCACCTTCAACATCAGCTGCTTCGTAAAGTGTACTAGGAACTGATTGAATGGCACCCAATAAGATCAAGAATGTAAAGCCTAAATTCATCCAAACAGTAGTGATGATAACAGCCCACATCGCATTAGTAGGACTTGTTAGCCAATTAACTACTGGTAGATTCAACCAGCCACTCATTAAAGCGAAGAATCCAGTTGAAGGATTAAAGATAAATAGCCAGAAAATAGCGGCTACGGCAACTGAAACACCCATTGTTACTGAGTAAAGCGTTCTGAAAATTCCGATACCAGGTAATTTTTGACTAGCTAAGTTAGCTAACAAAAGTCCCACGGAAACGGTCAAAACAGTTACTGCTACAACGTAAAGCAAGGTTACTGACATACTGGATAAAAAGTCTGGTGAAGAAATCAATTTTACATAGTTATCTAAACCGGTAAAAACGGTCGTATTTCCCAAGGTATTAGTTAAAAATAGACTGATATAAAGGGTTTTGAGCATTGGATAAAAAACAAATAATGTTAATACTAATAGCGATGGTCCTAAAAAGATCGAAGCGTAATATTTGTCATTGGCATTCAATCTGAATCCTTGGCGTTGCTTTGCTTCAACCTTCTTTTCAGGAACAACGTTAGTTGTCGAAGTTTTAAGCATTGACCAATTCCTCCGCATTCTTAGTAATGTTGATACCATCATTATCGAATAATAAGACGTTATCCCCGGCAGAAACTTTGATCGTGTCGAAAGCCTTAAATTGTGAATCACTTGGTACGATTGCTGCAACTTCAATATTGTTATTGTTCATCTGAGCGTAAACGATCTTTTCGTCACCCAAGAATTCAATCGTTCTGATCGAGGCGTTAGCTTCAAGTTCATCGGCAGCTTCGATCATAACTTCGTTAGGACGGATACCCACTTTAAAGTTGTCTACAGGAACTTGTTGTTTAATTTGCATTTGGAAATCATTATTAACATTGATCTTCTTACCTGAAATTTTAACGGCTGGCAAAATATTGATTGGTGGAACTCCGAAGAAACTGGCAACGAATTCGTTAGCTGGTTTCTTGTAGATCTCAGCTGGCGTTCCAATTTGTTGAACGTGTGAATCGTGGAGAACCATGATGTGATCAGCCATTGTCATCGCCTCAACTTGATCGTGGGTAACGTAGATCAAAGTGAGACCTAATTTTCTTTGCAGAGCATAGATCTCTTGGCGCATCTTGATTCTCAACTGAGCATCCAAGTTAGAAAGTGGTTCATCCATCAAACAAATCTTGGCGTCACTAGCAACCGCACGAGCTAAAGCAACACGTTGTCTTTGACCACCAGATAATTCACGTGGCTTGCGATCCTTTAGTCCTTCCAAATCAACCATCTTCAAAGCATTATCAACTCGTGAAGCGATTTCTGATTGTGAAAGGTTCTTACGAGCTTTCAAACCGAAGGCCACGTTGTCCCAAACGCTCAAGAATGGGAACAAAGCGTAACTTTGGAAAACCATTGTTAAATTGCGGTCCTTAGGTTGAAGATCATTTACAACCTTGTCGTCAATTTTGATTTCACCGTCAGTTATTGAAATCAGACCAGCAATCATTCGTAGCAAGGTACTCTTACCACAACCTGATGATCCAACAATGACGAAGAATTCCCCCGATTGAATCTCAGCAGTCACGTTGTTCAAAACGTTCTTCTCTGAATCATATTGCTTACAAACATTAGTTAAAAAAACAGTAGACATTATCTAATCCCTCCAGATATGTCGATGGTTACAGTATGGGGAATCTTTGTATATATAAAATATATTTAATGTAAAATTTTCGTAAAAAAAGAGACTGTTTTCACAGTCTCTTTTCATTATCTTTACATTTGTTTAGTTGGGTAAATTGTAAATTCATTAACATTGACGTCTTCTGGTTGATCGATTGCAAAGTTGACTACACGGGCAATTGCGTCCGGTGAAATACCAACTTGTTTGTAGAATGCATCCATGTTTTTCTTCGTATCTGAATCAGTGATCGTATGTAAAAGTTCCGTATTGATTGCGGCAGGATAGAGAGTTGTCGTTCGAATATTAGTACCCTCTTGAGCACTTTCCATCCGAATAACTTCCATCAAGTTTCTAACGGCAAACTTAGTAGCACCGTAAACACCAGAGCCTGTAAAACTCTTAATTCCAGCAACTGATGAAGTAGTAATGATATGGCCGGCCTTGTTCTTTACAAAGTCAGGCATTACAGCTGCGACGCCATTCAAGACACCTTTGATATTGATATCGATCATGTCGTTCCATTCTTTAGTGTGTAAAGCACTGATTGGTGAACTTGGCATAATCCCAGCATTATTGAAAATAACATCTAGTCCACCGAATTCATCTTTGGCCAATTGAACCAGGGCAGCGACTTCTTCTGCATCTCTGACATCGACTGTCTTGTAGGCTGCTTGACCGCCAGCTTTTTTGATATCGTTGACGATTTCTTGCAAACGACTTTCACGACGAGCACCAAGAACGACTTTGGCACCATTTTTTGCTAACAACTTGGCAGTTGCCTCTCCAATGCCACTTGAAGCACCTGTAATTACAACGACTTTATCTTTGATCATAAAATTCTCCTTTAATTAAAGCTTGTTATATTCTTCGTCAGTGACCTTTTCAAGCCATTCGGAAGTTCCTTTAGTAATAGCGACGTGACTGAACCAACTGTCTTTAGTTGCTCCATGCCAGTGTTTTACGCCTTCTTTAATAACGACTACGTCACCTTGTTTCAATAATTGTGCAGGTTTGCCCCACTCTTGATACCAGCCTTCGCCACCAGTAACCAATAGGATTTGGAAACCATCGTGGTGAATGTGCCAATCGTTACGACAACCGGGTTCAAAAGTAACATTGCCCACACCGAAATCGATGTTATCTTCTGGTGAAACCAAACTATTTAAATAACTTTGACCGATAAAATATTTTGCATAAGCATCATTCTTATCGCCAACTGGGAAAACGCCATTAGTTTTTAATTCTTCATTTTTTGCCATTATGATTAATCTTCTTTCCAAATTTCTTTTGCACGGTTAAAAGCACTCCAAGCCTTAGGCCAACCTGCGTAGAATGATAAGTGAGTGATTTCCGCAACAATTTCTTCTTTCGTAATACCGTTCTTTTTACCGATTTTTAAATGTGCATCTAATTGTTCAAGATTTCCTGCTGAAATAATACTTGCAATCGTGATCAAAGAACGATTATGAGCAGATAATTCAGATTCTTTGCTCCAAACTTCTCCAAATAAAACATCATCATTTAGTTCTGCAAATTGTGGTGCAAAGTCTCCTAGCATATCGTGTCCTGCTGTTTGTTTTGCCATAATTCATTCCTCCTCGATTCGATAAATACATTAAACAACTTAAAGTCAACTTTAAGTCAAGCAATATTTCAAATATTATTTATTTGTTTGATTCACTGTCGTTTTCCATGAAATTTTGAATACAATGTGATGTATATTAATAAACCAATAAAAAATCGTAATTCTTTAATAAATTAGAATTACGATTTTTTTATTTTACCCAAGTCAAAACGTCTATAAGTTCGGTAATTGGTATATTTTGTTGATATCAATACTAATACAGGCTTCATCGCGTGATCGTCGTCACACGATATTATTGGTATATATATAATGAGTGACTACCATTAGTGTTGAATATGTATGAAGGGATGAATACTATGTTATTAAATAAAAAATGTATCTATTTAGGCGTTTCATTATTTTCAGCACTTATTTTAGGATCTATGACAACTCAATCTGCTAAAGCCGACACTACAACAGATGCGACGACGACCGTTAAAAGCAGTCCCACAACGACGGATACGAGTACAACCGCTAAAACTACCGCAACCAGCACATCAACAGCTGCAAGTCTAACTACAAGCGCTGCACCCGCACAAACAACAGTTGCTAAAAGCGTTGCCCCTACGACGACGGTTACACAACCAATGCCTACAGTTAAAACAGTTACGACCGTTGCTCCAGTCGGACCAACGAGTTCAACCACAACTTCATCGACTGTTAAAACCGCTACACCTGTCGAACCTACAAGCGTAGCTACCGATCCAACCGCAACTTCATCAGCTGTTAAAAGCGTTCAACCAATTTCGAGTACCTCAACCTTAACTAGAAGTGCTGTGGCATCCCCAAGCGGTAGCACCAATACTACTGGAGTTACAATTGGCGGATACACAATTCCAACTGATACGCCAACTAAGGACAACACGCCAAATCCAGCTGTCTCAACGACAACACCACAAGTATTTCCAAAAATTGATTACAGTTTGCCAACCAATTTGACTGCATCCACGCCTGTACCGGTAAGTGATGCGAATTTGGCTTCTGCAATCAAAACATCGATGGATATTCCAGCAACCTCGCCTATTACAGTTGGCGACATTCAAAATCGGATCAATTCGGTTATGGTTCAAGTTAACAACGGAAAGGTCGAAAATTTGGATGGATTGCAATATATGCAATTATTGCCAAATAATTTGACATTTGGCTTGTCCGCAACTTTAGCATCAGATCCAACGGCTAATCCTGACTTAACGCCACTAGATGGATTAAAACTCAGAACTTTGAATTTAACTGGCGATTTTAGTGATCCTAGTGCTAAAGAAATCGACGTCAATCAAATAGCTAAATTACCACCAGTTAGTTACGGGATGTTTTTGTCTGGCGATAAAGAGTACGATGGTTTGACTAACGCTCAATTGAAAGTTATTGCTCCTTGGATCATTGCTTCATCAAATATTAATACGCCTGGTGGTGGACTCATTGAGAACAACGGTACCGTAACTGATTTGTCTCCACTCAAAGGCATTAATCGTAACACTGGTTTTTCACTCAATATTACCAACGGCTACTATGATCCAACACCAATATACGCTGTGAAGCATCAACCAATTGTGTTCAAATCTACTCCAGTCACTGGTATTAACGGTGATGATCTGGCCAGCAATTATCACTTTTCAGCTTCAGCACTTCCAGATTACTTAACTGCTAATAACTTGAAGAATTTAGGTAACGATGAATATGAGCTAGATAATGCTGATACTTCTGCCCCATTGTTGATTTATGGCGATCCTGGCTTTGCTTATGGTGCGGTTATATCAAATATTACCTTCCCACAATATCCTGGCGTTCAAGACTTACAAAATTTGAAGATTGCTCAACCAATTATTTGGCAAGATCATCCAAATGTTACGATTGATTTTGTCGATGCCAACGGTAAACCAATTATGGTCAACAGTGCATCTTCATTGATGGTCAATGGTAATAAGATCGGTGATGCTTTCGATTTAACGGCCGAAAGTAAAATCAATGGCTACACTTTGACGAGTCCTTCAACTTTGCTAAAGGGAACTTACACTCAAGATCCACAAACATTAACTTTGACTTATAAATTAAATCCAACCGAGACATCATCCAATTCAAATCCATCGGAAGCAACGACTGTTACTGATGTTTCCGGCGTTTTAAGAACCTTTAATAGAGACGTCCAATTAGTCGACGCTTCTGGTGATCCAATTGGTAAAACTGCCTCACCAAGTACCGCTTGGGATTATAGTCGGATTGTTTCAATCAATGGCGCCGATTATTATCAAGTTGCTCCAAACGAATATTTACCAACTGACAGTTCAGTAAAGTTTATTCCATTGACTACGCCAACAAACATTGTTTTGAGTTCTAACAGCGTCGTTTACAATTCTGAAGGCAATGCTCTGGATGTAACCTTCCCAGCTGGTACAGTTTTGAAGACTGACGGTTATGCTATTATCAATGATGTCAAAATGTATCGTGTTGGCACTGACGAATGGGTCAGCGGTGATTCATCAACTACCTACGAATCTTATGTCGCGGTTTATACTACTAAGGCGCCAACCCCTGTTTATAATGGCGCTGGCCAACAAGTTTCAGTCTTACCCGCAAATACCGAATGGCACGTCGACAGAATCGTCACTATTAATGGCGTCAAATATTACCGGATTGCAACCAATGAATTTATTTTGATCAACCAATAATAATCTAATTTTTCTGCAACAAAAAGGCATTATCCAGTAGCTTAACAGCGGTTCTTTTTCAACCTTGGTTACATACAATTATTTAGATATACTAATAGGCCATCCAAAAATTAAAGTGCTTCATAATTGTTAGACAAGAAATCTAACAGTTATGGAGCCTTTTTTGTATGGGGCGAATTTACAATTGAAATGCAACACAAAGTAAAAAAATAAACCCATACCGG